>CAYTTA010000005.1:44032-77484 GCA_964440655.1 uncultured Balneolaceae bacterium | reverse complement strand
CAAGACCCGCCGGAATTTCGGCGACATCCAGCTCCACATCGAGTGGAGGGCCCCCTCCGTGATTGAGGGAAAGGGGCAGGGACGTGGAAACAGCGGCATCTTTCTGCAGGAGCGGTACGAAGTGCAGGTACTCGACAACTGGGAGAATCCCACCTACGTGAACGGGATGGCCGGAAGCATCTACAAACAGCACGTCCCTCTGGCCAACCCCGCCCGGAGACCGGGAGAGTGGCAGTCTTACGACATTTTCTACAAGGCTCCCCGTTTCACCCCGGACGGAAATCTGGAGTCTCCTGCCCGGATCACCGTGCTTCTGAACGGAATCCTGATTCAGAACAACGTGGAGATCTTCGGGGAGACCGCCTTCATCGGACGGCCGGAGTATACTCCACACGGGAAGGCAGGGGTCCGGCTCCAGGATCACAGTAATCCCGTAAGCTTCCGGAACATCTGGGTGCGGGAACTGGATGAGGATATTGCCGGCACCGACGGAATCGGTCTCGGCTCCCCGTGAGGCCATTCACGATGGGCTCTAGTTCCCATCCCGGCTCTCTCTATGGAATAACATCCCCATAGCCCGGGGATATGATGTTCACTACTATGGGCTCTTATTCCCATCCCCGCTCTCATATTGGAATAACCATCCCATAGGCTTTCCGACAGAACAGGAATTGCACGAGTTACAGCCGGTTTATCCGGACGGGTGCTTTTCGTATTTTCTCTGTTCTGTTTAAGAACCCAGGTTGAACCCAGGTTGTAGCATGCCCGCAGATAAAATCACGCTTACGTTTCCCGACGGTACTCAAAAAGAGTTTGACCGGGGAGTGACCGGCTTTGAAGTGGCCGGATCGATCTCCCAGGGTCTTGCCCGAAATGCACTGAGTGTAACCTTCAACGGAGAGATCCTCGATCTTGACCGCCCCCTTGACGGCGATGGAACCATCAAGATCAACACCTGGGATACGGAAGAGGGACAGTACACGTTCTGGCACTCTTCGGCCCACCTTCTGGCCGAGGCGGTCCAGGAACTCTACCCGGAAGCGAAGTTCGGGATCGGGCCTCCCATTGAGAACGGATTCTACTACGACATTGATTTCGGGGATCGCGCCCCCTCTCCGGAAGATCTCCCTGTGATCGAACAGAAGATGCTGGAGCTGGCGCGCAAGCGCTCCGGGTTTATCAGAGAGGAGGTCTCCAAGGAGAAAGCCCTGGAATTCTACCGCCGGAAGGGAAACGAGTACAAGGTCGAACTGATCGAGGACCTCGAGGACGGGACCATCACCTTTTATCATCAGGGGGAGTTCACCGATCTCTGCCGCGGTCCCCATATTCCCGACACCAGCCTTATCAAGGCGGTGAAGCTGACAGGGGTGGCCGGTGCCTACTGGCGGGGGGATGTAGAACGGCCCCAGCTGACCAGACTCTATGGCATCACCTTCCCGAAACAGAAGATGCTCACCGAGTACCTGGAGCAACTGGAGGAGGCGAAAAAGCGGGATCACAAGAAATTGGGCAGGGAGATGGAGATCTACCTGATGGACTCCATGGTCGGAAGCGGACTTCCGCTCTGGCTGCCCAACGGCACCATCATCCGACGCACCCTCGAGGCATTCCTGCGGGAAGAGCAGATCAAACGGGGCTATCAGGAGGTGATCACCCCCCATATCGCCCGGATCGAGCTCTACAAGACGTCGGGACACTACCCCTACTACAAGGATTCGCAGTTCAATCCGATCGAGGTGGATGAGGATGAGTATCTGCTAAAGCCGATGAACTGCCCCCACCACCACCGGATCTTTGACAGCCGGCTGAGAAGCTACCGCGAGCTGCCTCTACGTCTGGCCGAGTTCGGAACGGTCTACCGCTACGAACAGTCGGGTGAGCTGAACGGCCTGTCACGGGTACGCGGATTCACACAGGATGACGCCCACATCTACTGCACCCACGACCAGCTGAAGGATGAGATCCGCCATACGATCGAACTGACCCAGGTGGTCTTCAACACCTTCGGCATGCCGGTCGACATCCGCCTCTCCTGGAGGGACGACAACGAAGAGAAGTATGGCGGGGAGAGCGAATTCTGGGATCGTGCCGAGTCGGAGATCAAGGAGGTGGCCGATTCGATGGGCCTCACCTACACGATCGCCCCGGGCGAGGCGAGTTTCTACGGGCCGAAGATCGATTTCATCATCCGCGATGCGATCGGACGGAAGTGGCAGCTGGGAACCGTGCAGGTGGATTATGTCATGCCGGAGCGGTTCGATCTCTCCTACATCGGACCGGACAACGAGAAGCATCGTCCGGTCATCATCCATCGGGCACCCTTCGGTTCCATGGAACGCTTTGTGAGCATCCTTATTGAACATTTTGCCGGAAACTTCCCGCTCTGGCTGGCTCCGCTCCAGTTTAAAGTCATACCGGTCTCCGACCAGCATCTTGCCTATGCGCGGCAGTGCGCCGATGAGCTGAAGGCGGCCGGATTCCGGGTGGAGATCGACGAACGGGGGGAGAAGGTGGGTGCCAAGATCCGGGATGCCGAACTCTCCCGGGTTCCCTACATGTTGATTCTGGGAGAAAAGGAGGCCGAAGGAAAGAGTGTTTCGGTACGGCGTCACCGGATGGGTGATATTGGAACTTTTCTATTTTCTGATTTTATTTCGATGGTAGAGAAAGAGGTAGATGAAAAGAGGCTGCCTCCTTCCGAAAAGGATAAAAACGACTGAACAGACAACAAAAAGACAGAGGATATTATCGCAAGCAGAAGACCCTCACGACCGCGTCAACCACGGGTTTCGGACCGGCCCAATATCAATGAAGAGATCCGGGCGACAACCGTCCGGGTGATCAAGCCGGACAATTCCCATGAAATCACCGATCTGAGACGGGCACTCGACATAGCTGCCTCCCACGACATGGATCTGGTTGAAATCGCACCCGATGCGAACCCACCCGTTTGCAAGGTGATCGACTTCGGCAAGTTCATGTATGAGAAAAAGAAGAAAGAGAAGGAGGCGAAGAAAAAGCAGCACACCATGCAGGTCAAGGAGCTGCGGTTCCGCCCCAACACCGACGATCACGATCTGGAGTTCAAAATGCGGCACGCCCGCTCCTTTCTGGGGGATGGGGACAAGGTGAAAGCCACCGTACAGTTCCGGGGACGTGACATGCTCTACACGGAGAAAGGTGAAAAACTGCTGAACCAGCTCGCCTCCGAACTTCAGGATGTTGCCGAAGTGGAATCCCGGCCTACCCTGGAAGGGCGAAGGATGACGATGATCCTTACTCCGATCAAACAATCCTGATTGTTATACAGCCGGAGATCCTTTATATTTCGAGTCTTGAGGATTTTCCCTCGATCTACAGACACAGAGGAGATCACCATGCCCAAAATGAAAACCAAAAGTGGCGCGAAAAAACGCTTCAAAGTCACCGGATCCGGCAAGATCATGCGGCGTAAAGCGAACAAGCGTCACATTCTGACCAAAAAGACCAGCAAGCGGAAACGGCATCTCGGCCAGGCTGCACTGGTGCATCCCAGCGATCTGCAGGGTGTAAAGGAGATGCTCCCCTACAGCTGACCGTATCTTTCTTACCGGTCCCCTGTCGGTTACTGCCCGGAACGTGAACAAAAACCTGAACGATTTTCACCATCGTGACAGATTGTTTTCCCGGATCCGGGCAAGCGCCTGCTCGTTACTGCTTGAAAAAAACTTCACTCAACACCAACCTTTAAACGTTTAGAAAATGCCACGTTCACGAAATGTTGTGGCTTCCCGTCGCCGTCGCCGAAAGATCCTCGATCAGGCGAAAGGTTACTGGGGCAAACGGAAAAACGTTTATACCATTGCCAAGAACGCGGTCGAAAAAGGTCTTCAGTACCAGTACCGCGATCGGAAAGTTCGTAAAAGAGAATTCCGGAAGCTTTGGATTATACGGATTAACGCTGCCGCCAGACTGAACGGGACCACTTATGCCCGGCTGATGCATGCTCTGAAAGAGAAGAACATCGAGCTGAACCGGAAGATGCTCGCAGATATTGCGGTGCACGATCCCGACACGTTTGCGGCCATCGTAAAGGATGCCGTAGGCTAGCGCCCTCTTACCAGGAAGGATATGAAAACCGGCATATCTCCTATACAGGGGTGCCGGTTTTTTTTTGCCTGGCAAAAAAAGTAACATCTACCGCCTGAAACACTCCACAGCCAATGATTTCCGAGATCGAACAGCTCCGCAGCGAGATTGAACAGGCCGACCTTTCCGACAGTGAAAGCCTTGAATCCTACCGGTTGAAATACCTCTCCCGCAAGGGGGCCATCCCGACACTATTCAGCCGGATGAAAGAGGTCCCCGCAGAGGAACGGGCACGGGTCGGCCAGCTGATGAACGAACTGAAACAGCTTGCAGAAACCCGGTTCCGCGACGGTCAGGCCGCGCTGAGACAGAAAGAGAAGAGCGGCATCCGTGCCGCCGAAGATCTCTCCATTCCGGTTCCGCCCGCCCCTTCCGGCTCTCTGCACCCCCTTACCCTTACGCTCAACGAGCTGAAGGAGATCTTTCTCCGACTGGGCTTTGATGTGGCGGATGGGCCGGAAATCGAGGATGATTTCCACAACTTCACCGCTCTTAATTTTCCACCGGACCATCCCGCCCGGGACATGCAGGACACCTTTTTTATCCGGAAGGGAGAGGAGTCCGGTGAGGACCTGGTGATGCGTACGCACACCTCTCCGGTCCAGATCCGGCTCATGAAAGAGAAAAAGCCTCCGATCCGTTCCGTCATTCCGGGCAGGGTATTCCGCAATGAGGCGGTAACGGCCAAGTCCTATTTCCAGTTCAACCAGATGGAAGGACTTTACGTGGACCGCCATGTGACAATGGGTGAGCTGATCGAGACACTGGTCACCTTTGCGAAAATGATGTACGGCAGCGGGGTCCGCTACCGTGTCCGCCCCTCCTTCTTTCCCTTTACGGAACCCAGTATCGAGATGGATGTCTGGTGGGGATCGCAGAAGAGCGGTCAATGGCTGGAGGTTCTCGGGGCGGGTATGGTCGATCCGCAGGTTTTCGAAGCGTGCGGTCTCGATCCGGAGGCAACCACCGGCTACGCCTTCGGAATGGGTGTGGACCGGCTCGCCATGCTGCGCTACGGAATCGATGACATCCGGACGCTTTATGAGAACGACATCCGGTTCCTGCAACAGTTCTCCGGCTAGACCTTTTTACTCCCGTTGCGGGAATCCGGAACCGGATGAAGCCGAATGAAACTAGTGAAGAGCGTACAGGACGCAGAACATGAAGATCTCTTACAACTGGCTCAAGGATTACATTGATACCGACCTCACTCCCGAGGAGACCGCAGAGCGGCTTACACTGGTGGGGCTCGAAGTGGAAGAACTGGAAAGCATCGGTCCCGATCTGGAAGGATTCGTGGTCGGTGAAGTGCTCTCGGTAGCCCCGCACCCTTCAGCCGACCGGCTGCGTCTCTGCCAGGTCGATCTTGGAGAGCGTCAGGTGCAGATTGTCTGCGGCGCGGACAATGTCGCAGCCGGCCAGAAAGTTCCGGTGGCCACCATCGGTGCCACGCTACCCGTCGCCGGGCCGGACGGCTCCCGCCTGAAGATCCGGAAAGCCAAATTGAGGGGAGAGGTCTCTGAAGGAATGATCTGTTCGCAGGCGGAGCTGGGTATTGGAGGGGATCACTCGGGGATCATGGTCCTGGATGCGGGACTTGCTGCCGGCCTGCCACTCTCCGATGCGCTCGGTCAGAGCCGAGATACGGTATTTGAGATTGGTCTGACTCCCAACCGGCCCGATGCGGCCTGTCATGTCGGGGTTGCCCGGGATCTGGGAGCCGTATTGAACCGCGGGATCAACCACCCTGCTCATCAGGATCCCCTGCCGGAGCAGGAAGGTGAGATTCAGGAGCTTCTCGATCTTCAGATCAAGGACACCCTGCAGTGCCGCCGCTACACCGCCATGATGGTGCGGAACGTCACGGTCGCAGAATCCCCCTCCTGGCTTAAAGAGAAGCTCCAGGCGATCGGACTGCGCCCGATCAACAATGTTGTGGACATCACCAACTTCATCCTGCATGAGCTGGGGCAGCCCCTCCATGCCTTTGACTTCGACAAGATCCGCGGAGACAGGATCGTGGTGCGTCACTACGACACGGACCGGAAATTCAGAACGCTCGATGATGTGGAACGGACCGTCCCCGCCGGCACACTCTTCATCTGTGATGGTGAAGGACCGGTGGCGCTGGCGGGAATCATGGGTGGAGCCGATTCGGAAGTGACCGGGCAGACCCGGACCGTGCTGATCGAAAGCGCCTGCTTCGACCCCTCCTCCATCCGACGCGCCTCCCGGTCGATCCATCTGCAGAGTGATGCCTCCTACCGATATGAACGGGGCACCGACCCCGAAATCACCCTGGCAGCCTGCTTACGCGCAGCGAAGCTGATCGCTGAACTTGCTGGCGGAGAGATCGTTACAGGATACCGGGATGAGTACCCCTCTCCCGCCGAGCCGCTGCAGATTCCACTCCGGATCGAACGTCTCAATGCGCTTCTGGGAACGGCTCTGGAGGAGTCGGAGGCGATCGCCATCCTCAACCGGCTGGAGTTCGAAACTACCCCCGCCGGAAACGGAGTGGTGGAGTGCCGCGTCCCCACCTTCCGCCCCGATGTGATGCGGGAGGTGGATCTGATCGAGGAAGTGGGACGAATCTTCGACTACAACAACATTCCGGCCCCTGAAAGCGTCCCCTTTCTGAATCCCTCTCCCCTGAATGCCTGGGAGCAGATGCATCAGAGAACCCGGCAGATCGCCACCTCCCTGAGATTCCGGGAGATCGCCACCAACTCGCTGCTCTCCGATGAGGAGGAGAGCCTGTTCAGCGAGAAGGAGGCACAGATCCGCACTCTCAATCCGGTTTCGGCCGATGCGACAACCCTGCGAAGCACCCTTCTCTCCGGCTACCTCAAGGCGCTGCAGTTCAACCTGAACCGGAACGCCACACAGATCCGCTTTTTCGAGATCGGCCGAACTTACCGGAAGAGCGGCAAAGGCACCTGGATCGACGGGATAGAGGAGCACAGCAAGCTGCTGATGGGGATCTGCGGTTACCGCAAAACGGAGGACTGGAGAGGCAAGGCGGAACTTTATACTATATTCGATCTGAAAGAGGATCTCGAGGCCTTTCTGTCAAAAACCGGGTTGCGAAATCGGATGCAGACCCGCCTCGACCCGGCACGACCGGAGCAGCTCGAATACTGGCTGGACGGAAACCGGGTGGCCCTGCTTCTTGCTGTTCCCGAGCCGATTGCGGAGAAATACGACATCGAACTGCCTGCCTATGCCGCTGAAGTGGACCTGACCCTTCTTCACGCCTCCGGTTATGGGGTGGACGGGCACTCCTACCGGAAAGTTTCCCGTTTCCCCGTTTTTGAATATGATGTGGCTTACATCATGGATGATGCGATCCCGGCCGGAGAGGTGGCCGACCGGATCCGGCAGACGGCCGGAGAGGCGCTTCACAGCCTGGAAGTGTTTGATGTCTACCAGGGGGAACCCCTGGACGAAGGGAAAAAAAGTATTGCTTTTAGGCTTACTTTTATAGATCGTAATAAAACATTGAACATCAAGGATGTAGACCCTATCGTCAAGAGTGTCACCCGGGTTCTCGGTCAGGAAATGGGAGCCATATTGCGTTCTTGAAAACGAAACAGTCTGTGAGTTCAGCAAATCCACAGTTCGAGCGATTCAATCAACTCGTAGCCAGGATTCAACTGGAGATGCAGAGGCTCAGAGAGGAGAAAGACGCTCTTTCCAGGGAGAACGACCGGTTGAAAGCCGAGCTGCAGGAGTTGCAGCAAAAGGCTTCCGATCCCTTGTCCGTTCTCCGGGATCCGGAGCGGATCGCCCTGAAGAACCGGATCAACGGGCTGATCGCCCGAATTGACGAACATCTGAAGGGAACGTGATGCAGTCAATCAAAGTCACCATCATGGGAAAGCAGTATCCCCTCAAGGTTGCGGCGAATGAGGTGGAGAACATGCAGCAGATCGCCCGGTTTGTGGATGAAAAATTCCGGCTCTACCGGCGTGAACTGACCCAGCAGCCGGAGACGACGATCATGGTTCTGGCCGCACTGAGCATTGCCGAAGAGATGATGGAGCTGCGAAAGAAGCTTGAAGCGCAGCCGGCAGACGAAACCCGGGTGCTCCGACAGGTGAATGAACGTCTTGAAGACCTGCTCAAGGAGATTCCCTAATCCATTTCCTACGGCTGAAAAAACCTGATGGCGAAAGAGATTCGTGTCCTGTTCATTGCAGATATTGTCGGCCAGCCGGGCCTTTCACTTCTGGAAACGCTGCTTCCGGGTCTGATCCGGAAGCATGAGGCCGATTTTGTTGTGGCCAACGCCGAAAACTCCCACGAAGGGCGGGGAGTGAACGAAGAGATCGTCAAGACCCTCTACTCGCTTGGGGTTCATGTTATTACGGGGGGAAACCACTCTTTTGACAAGTGGATGATCTTTCCCTACATGAAGGAGGATCCCCATCTTCTGCGCCCCTACAACTACCCGAAAGGCAATCCGGGATTCGGCTACTGCATTCGGGAAGTGCCCGGTATAGGGGTTCCTTTTGCAGTGATCAATCTGCAGGGGCGCACTTATCTGCCTCCCATCGACGATCCCTTTACCGCCGCAGAGCGGCTGGTCGAGAAGATCCGGCAGCAGACCCCGCTCATCCTGGTCGATTTTCATGCGGAGGCGACCGCGGAAAAGATGGCTCTGGCCTGGACCCTCGACTCCAGGGTCTCTCTCTTTATCGGTACACACACCCATGTACCGACCAACGATGCACGGATCCTGCCGGGCGGAACCGGCTTCATCACCGATGCCGGAATGACCGGATCGTTCGACTCGGTGATCGGAATGGACAAAAAGACCGCCATCCTCCGGTTTACCCGTGCTACTCCCCAGCGCCACAAAACGGCCGATGGTGACAACCGGATCTGTGGAGTGGCGGCCACCATCGATGCGGAGAAGGGTCGTTGCCTCCGGATCGAACCGGTGATCTATCCTTCGTTCAAAACCACCCGAGAGTGATGTCCTCACAGACTCCTGTCCTGGAAGCCGCCGGCATCCGGAAAACCTTTCCTTCCAGTTCGGAAAACGGAACCCTGAAAATCCTGCAGTCGGTCGACCTGAAGGTCGCCCGCTCCGAAATGGTTGCCATTGTCGGTTCGAGCGGCAGCGGAAAGAGCACCCTGCTCCATATCCTGGGCGGGCTGGATCACCCCGATTCGGGCCAGGTCTTCTGGAACGGCTGTCCCATCTTCGACTGGAACCCGGACAAACTGGCCGTTGAGCGCAACCGGCAGGTGGGATTTGTCTTCCAGTTTCATCATCTGCTCCCTGAATTCACCGCCCTGGAGAATGTCTACATGCCGGCCCTTATCGCAGGGGTCCCGGTCTCCGAGGCACGCAACCGGGCCGAAGAGCTGCTTGAACGGATGGGACTGAGCGAACGGACCGGCCACCGCCCCTCCAGGCTTTCCGGGGGAGAGCAGCAGCGGGTGGCCATCGCCCGGGCGCTGATGAACCGCCCCTCCCTCATACTCGCCGATGAGCCGACCGGAAACCTGGATGAGGCGAACACCCACGCGGTTCTGGACCAGCTGATCGAACTGAGGGAGAGTGAACAGGTGGCGCTCGTTCTCATCACCCATGAAAAAGAGATCGCCTCGCGGTGCGACCGCACCCTGGAACTTCGTCAGGGAACCCTCTATCCTCTGGAGCGGTAGCGGCTCAATTCTCTTGGTTTAATTCCAAAACTAATGATAACTTTTGCGCCTTAAACAACAGGATTCCGTTTGATCTATGAGCAGAGCCAGCACTGAAAATCTGGAGCACGATGCGCTCCTTGAGTATTCTTCCCGATTCATCCACTACTACCGCAACAACAAGGGTGTCGTCTGGGGCACCGGGATCGGGGTGGTCCTGGCCATCGGATTGATCATCGGATGGTTTGTAATGAGCCATCGCTCTGAAAGCCGTGCAGAGATCCTTCTCGGAATGGCCGAAGAGCACTACCGGTCCGGGGAGCTGGAGCGGGCCCTTTATGGCGATGACCGGGAACTGACCCCCGGTTTCATTCAGATTTCAGAGAACTTCAGCCGGACCCGTGCCGGAAACCTGGCCTCCTACTACGCGGCAGTGATCTCTCTCGATCTCGGACAGCCGGATGAGGCGCTTCGCTTTATCGAACGGTTCCGTGTCCCCTCCGGAATCCTTGGTGTCGGACCGCTCTCCCTGCATGGAGTGATTCTTGCGGAACTGGGAGAGTACGAAGCCGCAGCCGCAAAATTTGAAGAGGCCGCCGGCTGGAACGAAAACCACCGAACCACTCCCTACAACCTGCTTCAGGCAGCGATGGCCTTTGAAGAGGCCGGTCTGTCGGACAGGGCCCTGCAGCAGCTCGATCGCATTCTGGAAGAGTATCCGGACAGCCCTCAATTCCCCGATGCCCAGCGCATGAAAGGAAGACTCTCCGTCCGCACCTGATTCCTTTTTTCACGCTTTTTATGCGATACCTTTACGCACCGGCCGGGATATCAGGTCCTGACCGGTTTCAAGCCGGTCGCTGAAGGAACGAAGCGTCCGTTCAGCGGCGATTCGTCGCAGCCCATTCGTCCGCAACCGAAATCATTCACTCTTCCGATTGCGGCTGATCCGCCCGATCCTTCTCCTGTGTCCCGTTCCTGTCTCCTGGCTCCGGTGCAACCGATTCATCAGGAGCGCCGGAATCATCCGGTAATCCGGGCATATCGCCCGGTTCCGGCGAACGTTCCTGTGGTTCTCCCGGCGAGCGCTCCTGTGGTCCTTGTGCCGGGCCGTTCGGCGGAGCCTCACGGCTGCTCCCCGTAATCGTCGACTGATCATCAAACGAAATGGAGAGTTCGGAGGTAAAACCCGCCCGGACCGGCAGATTGCGCCGGACAAAATAGGGTTCGGGTGCCGCAAAGGGAATCACGCTCCCGGAATCCCACTCTCCCGATCCGTTTATATCCCGAAAGACCGAAAGCGTGTAGTTCAACGGCGGAAGCCGGTCCAGTTCGATCCCCCCCACGAAGGTCGTATCTATCCGGATTTTCCCTTCCGTATCAAAAAGTGTAAGAAAGTGTTCCTCCCGGTTGGCACTGTCGGCAAGAGAGACTTCCAGAGAGCCCCATTGGTTCCGGTGCCAGATGAGAGGTTCATAAGGACGCAACCTCTCGGTCGCAGGATTCCACGCCAGAATCTGATAGATCACCCCTGCCTCCCACTCACCCGGCGGCTCGATGATCAGCCGGTGCCGCTCCACCCGGGCATTGGGCCATCCCTCCAGCAGACGCTCTCCTTCCACCACCTTCAGGGAATCCAGAATGTTCCGGTCATCGATGAGCTTGTTGTACCCGATGATCACCGGTTCTTCGGGAAAAAGCCCGGGCTGAAGGTTGTCCCCGATAATCTCCAGGCGGGACGTATCACTCTGGGCCGAACCGGGGAAGGGCTGCATCGCCACCCGGACGGGATTGCCCGACTGATCGGCAATGCCTTCCGGAACCGGCACGAACATCTCCTCCTCGGGAAGAGAGAGGAGGGACTGCGCCATGACAATCATCGGATCCTCCGGAATCACATAGAGGGGGAACGCCTCCGTAAAGGTTCTTCCCAGCGTATCCTGCAGATGTATGACCGACTCCTCATCCCAGAACACCTCCTCATCAAATCGCAGCCGCAGCCGGTCGGAGGAGAGAAGACCCACCCCCATTAGACGGGGTCGGACGGTATCGGGCCGCTGCACGTAGATGGTTCCCAGATCCACCTGGCCCTCCCGGGGAAGGACGAATGTGGAGTCATGAAAAGGTTGTGCCCACTCCCGTTCCCTCTCCCAGATCCGGTTCCGGTTTATGTCCTCCACCCAGATGGCCCTGTAACTTCCTGCCGAGAGGTGGGTGAAGCGGAAGAGACCGGCCGTGTCGGTCTGGGCGATGTAATTTGCCCTCTCGTCCGGATCAAAAGGCTCCCGGTATAGGAATACACGCTGCCCCGCCTCCCCTGCGCCGGTTCCGGAAAGCCGGACACGCCCCTCCACCACTCCATCATCGATCTCGGGACCGGTCGAGAGCGCCAGAGAGAACTCCGATACCAGACGGTTGCCTCTCATATCCTGCAGGTCCGGTCCGATTTTTACAATGATCGTGGTGTTCTCGGGAAGCTGCTCGTCGAACCGGATCGCTACGGATTTTCTCCGCCATCGGATGTCATAGCGGATGGCCAGATCGGGCTCGATCGAGAGAGCTCTGGCCAGGGAGTTGCGGTTGATGAATTTGGAAAAGTGTATCCGGACTTCCCGTCCGTCAAACAGGACCGTTCCGCTCTCCGGCTCGGTCCGGGTGATGACCGGGGGTGTCCGGTCCGGCGGTCCCCCTGTGGGCGCAATCGGAGTGGCACAGGAAGAAGCGATCACGCAGAGGAGAGCGATCCAGAACCAGGTTGATCCGGGCTTCGAAAAGAGATTCGAAAACGTGGAGGCAATCAAAGGAAGCCGTTTGTTTGTGTGGAGTATAACCTGCCGAAATATAGCGCAATCCCGGAAGAAACCGTCGCCCCGTACGTTCCGGTTTCTGAGGCGCGAAATCGCTAATTTAAAGGCCGGGGTCAGAGTCGGTAAAGAAGAGACTTTGCCGGTAAATTGAACAGGTGTCAGAGCCTGTGCCGGTGACCAGCACCGATGAAAAGAACCGGTACCGGTGACCAGATCCGTAACCACTTAGCGGGAACTGACAAGTACTGAGCCGTACACATCAACCGAAAAACAATAGATCTTACCCATCGTCCATGAAAGCGCTGATCGCTGTCGACATCCAGAATGATTTCTGCCCGGGGGGCGCCCTTGCCGTGCCGGAAGGCGACCGGGTGATCCCGGTCATCAACCGGCTGGCGGAGAAGTTCGATCACATGATTCTCACCCAGGACTGGCATCCGGCAGACCATATCTCCTTCGCCTCCTCCTATCCGGATAAAAATCCCTACGAGACGATCGAGGTCTCCTATGGAGAGCAGGTCCTCTGGCCCGATCACTGCGTGCAGAATACCCGCGGCGCCGAGTTTCATCCGGATCTGCGGACAGAGAAGGTCGAGGTTATTATCCGAAAAGGATTCCGCAGGGAGATCGACTCCTACTCCGCTTTCTTCGAGAACGACCAGAAAACCCGCACCGGCCTGAAAGGATACCTCCAGGAGCGTGGCATCCGGGAACTCTACTTCACGGGGCTGGCGACCGATTTCTGCGTAAGATGGTCGGTGATCGACGCCTCCCGGGAAGGGTTCAAATGTTATGTGTTCCAGGACGGAGTGCGCGGGATTGATCTGGACGGCTCGGTCGAACAGGCCTGGAAAGAGATGAGAGAGGCGGGCGCGACGCTTCTCACATCCGATCAGTTCTGAAACGCTCTGAACCCTGCACTCCCCATGCAACCACTCCTGCCGTGAAATCTTCCTTTGACCTGATCGTGGCAGGTGCAGGCATCGCCGGACTCTCGGCAGCCTGGGCCGCGCATCAGGCCGGACTGCGCACCGCTGTGGTCGATCCCGCCGGGCCCGCTGCAGGCGCATCGGGCGTGCCTCTTGCTCTTCTCAACCCCGCCCCCGGGCGACGGGCTCGGAAAACATGGCGCGCGAAGGAGTGCATGCGCCACACCCTCTCCCTCCTGCGGAGTGTGGAGGAGTACAGCGGGGTGAAGTTTCTCTATGAAAATGGTATTGCCCGTCCCGCTTTTGACCGGAAGATGGTCGAGGGGATGATCGATTCCTCCCGCAATCCCGAGTGGCCGGAGGGCTGGGTCGAGTGGCTGGATGAAGAGGAGTTCAGCCGCCGGTTTCCGGGGGTTCACTGCCAGGGAGGTGGTCTCTGGATCCCTGTTGGATGCTCGGTGCGGATGCCGCTGTTTCTTCATCATCTCTGCCGCTATCTGGAAGAGCTCGGTGTGACGTTTATCTTCGGCCGGGAGATATCACAGGTTTTGGATGATGCGCATGCTGTCGCTGAACCGGAAGATTCTGTTGATTCGTCCCAAGAGGCAGGGTTTTCCATCCGAAGGCATTCCGCTCCGGTCGTGATACATGCGACCGGTGAAGAAATGACTCGCGATCCGAGATGGAGCCTCCTCCCACTACACCGCATCAAGGGGCAGTCACTCACAACCCGGCTCACAGAGGAGCTCCCCTACTCCTGTTCGGTCTCCGGGCTCGGATATCTTATCCAATCGGAGAACGGGGAAGTAATGGTCGGCGGCACCTATGAACACCATTACCATCACATGAATCCGGACCGGAAGGGTGAAGAGTACCTGCTCCGGAGACTGGAGAAGCAGCATCCCGGACTATCCGGCAAGCTGAGAGAGTTCTCTTCCTGGACGGGGGTGAGAGTAAGTCTTCCGGACAAAATGCCGGTCATCGGGCGCCACTCTTCGGATCCAGCATTATGGATCATGGGGGGGCTGGGATCCCGAGGGCTGATTCTGGCTCCCTATCTGGGCAAGCTGCTGGTCGGAGCCATTACAGACGGAGATAAGCTGCCTGCAGAAGTGAGCATCGAGAGGTTCACAGCTTCCGGAATAAAGGCCTGAACCGGCGGGTGGAAGTTCTGAACCGGCCAGGCAGATGGTCTCCGGGTACACAGTGAGCTATTGGCCTGTGAGGTGGACTCTCCTTCTCACATCTCTCCGGATATTCCCCTGCTCATCCACACAATAGGCAGACAACATCTTCTTTCGGTCCTCCATACGGATCTGCCGATCCACGAGACGCAGACAAGCACTATCGCCCTCTCTTTTCAGGAGTTCGTGCCGAACGCAGAGCCAGCTTGGGTACCTGTCTTCCTCCCTGCCACTCCAGAATCGGATAAAGAGGCGACGGACTTCATTCTGGTCACACTCTCGTTTCCTGTAGAGAAGATAACCTACAACTCCCGTCCAGAGGGCAAACAGGAAGAGTGATGTCGCAAGATAAACCATGACTTCTTGATCCTGTAGGCTTCATTTCCCCAGTAACGTCGGCTTTAGGAGGTTGGTATATGCCCTCACAAGTTGTCCTGCAGGAATTTTCTCTTCCCTTCCCGATATTGATAGTCCGCCCGAATTAGGCTATATTTGCAATCCTGTTTGGGAAGGCCGGCATAAAGCCGGTACAGTGCTCTTGTTGGGATTCTGACCCTTCCAATGGAAACTTCTCAACGGCCGACGATTGACGGCAGTCAAAATCCCGACAGCATAGGAAGGACACCACCTTCCTTTTTCTTTGACATCGATTTTATTGACGAGGAGAGGTGCCAGAGTGGTTGAATGGGCTCGCCTGGAAAGCGTGTGTACCCCTAAAGGGTACCGAGGGTTCGAATCCCTCCCTCTCCGCAGCAGAAAGGCTGCTTTCGGTTTGTTGCCGGAAGCAGCCTTTTTTGTATCACCCGTGCTGCATCAGAAAAAATGAAGTAATCCGGAATTTCCAGACTTTCAGCTCCCCATCCCTTTCAGCTTCCAGTCTAATAATGAAACGACGCCAGCGTGTAGGTCCGGACCACAGACCCCTCGTGCCGGGCGGCACGGAAGCGCCAGTTGAGAGCCGCCTCCAGGGTTGCTCCCATCAAACCGTACTGGATGAAAGGCAGCACCTCATAGTCGGTCCGGGTGCGGTCCGAATAGACCCGGATCTCCACGATACTCGCCTCTTCCACTCCCCCCTCCCGGTCGACCAGAAAGTTTACGACCATTTCAATGCGGCCTCTCAGTTCATCCGGTAACTCCGGAACACTCGGTTCCACAATCTTCACCACCGAAGGGGGGAGCTGCGGATTCCCGACGATCATCCCCTCATCTCCCAACGGATCGGAGCCCATCCCCTCCTGATCCAGTGGTGGCAGTTCGGAGAGGTTGTACCACCGGTCGAATTCAACCGGCTCCTCGATGGGAAAGTCGTCCGGCACGGGCTGGGGAACCATCGGCCGGAGTGGAGGCGGAGGAGAACTGCGGTGACGAGTGATCTGCACATCGTCGATCAGCACCGGATCGCGGATCACCACCGGATCGATTTCACGAATGGTGATCTCTCGCACAGGCCAGAACCTGATGAGTAGAATCAGCAACAAGGTGGCAACCGCCATGCATGCCATGATGCGGTTCCGATACTCTATCTCGGTCATTCCCTTACCAGGTATGTAAGTTCAAGAAGCATATAGGGTTAAAACGATCTGAACCGCTCCCGAATTGCTTTCACTACATCACTGCACCACTGCCTCATCACATCACTGCATCTGCCTTACAGCAACTACTGCATCATAAATCACCGCACATCTCACTCCTTTTTCGGCCCCAACTCCTGAATCGCCTTGCGGATAAAACCGTCGTGACGCTCAAGAAGCTCCCGGGCCCCCTCTTTGTCCAGACCGCTCAATGCCATCACCAGGGCTGTCTTCACATGGCCTCCGGCAGCGGAAAGCAGACGCGCCGCCTCTTCATACTCCACATCAGAGAGCATCATAATGATCCGTTTGGCCCGTTCGTGCAGCTTCTCGTTGGTCAGCATCAGATCGACCATCACATTCTCATATACTTTACCGAGCCGGATCATGCTTCCGGTAGTAATCATGGTGAGAACCATCTTCTGTGCGGTGGCACTCTTCATCCGGGTGCTCCCCATGATCACCTCCGGCCCGACCACCACATCGATCATGATATCGGGTTTCAGCTCCACCTGCGATGCGGGTACCGTCGTGATCAGAACGGTCCTGCACCCCCTGCGGGCGGCCTCCTTCAGCGCGCCGTGCACCCAGGGTGTCCGTCCGCTGGCTGCCAGACCGCAGACCACGTCGGGCGGCCGGACGTTCTGGCGTGCCGCTTCTTCCGCCCCGTCCGACTCACTGTCCTCTGCTCCTTCCTGGGCTGTAAAGACCGCCTCCCTGCCTCCCGCAATAAACCCCTGTACCGTCTCCGGATGGGTTCCGAAGGTGGGAGGACACTCGGCCGCATCCACAATGCCAAGCCGTCCGCTGGTTCCGGCACCGAAATAGAGCAGCCTGCCACCCTGCTGGATCGCCTCTTTGACCGCTTCCACAGCCTGTGCGATCTCCGGTATCTTCTTCTCCACACTTGCCGCAATCCCTGCATCCTCCCGATTGATCATGCGTACGATCTCTTCGGCACTTGCCAGATCGATCTCCATGGTATTAGGATTGCGCTGCTCCGTCATCAGCCGGTTCAACTGATCAAATAACTTCTGGCTGTCCTGGTTTTCCTGTGTCATTCAACGATAGATTTTTGGGATCTTTATCTGATCCGGTTGGCTCCGGTAATATAGGAAGCGAAATCTTCGTCTGTCCGATTACCTGATGAAGGGGAAGAAATGAAAAAAAAGCGAAACAGGTGGGAAGAAAGAGTTCCAACCCCCTGTGAGAGAGAAAACTGCGTGAAATTGCCCTCGCCCTCTTTCCACACCATACCTGAAACTTTGTATATTGCCACAACGCCTGCCGGCACTGTTTCCTGCCTGTATCAGGGTCGGGAATGAGAGCTGGCCTGAACCCCCGGTATCATCCGGCGATCGCACCAAAACCTTCCCAGATGAGCAGCTCTCAAAAGAAAGTCACCATCTATCAGGTTGCCGCACGGGCGGGTGTTGCCATATCCACCGTCTCCAGGGTCCTGAACGATTCTCCCAATGTTTCGGAGGAGACGCGCCGGAAGGTGGAACAGGCGATCGAAGAGCTCCATTTCCGCCCGCAGGTCAGTGCAAGAAACTTGGCCAGCCGGAAACCGCAGATCATCGCTATCGCCGTCCCCTCCTTCACCACCCCTTTCTACACCGAAGTGCTCAAGGGGATAAAGGACCGGATCAGCGAGAAGGAGCTGGACATCATCATCTACAATACCGGTTCAACAAGCCCGGCCGATGCACTCGAGAGTTTCTTTGACCGCGGAACGGCCGATGCGCTTATCACCATATCGATCGACCTGACCGATACGATCCGCAAGCAGATCGAGGCTTCCGGCATCCCCACCGTGATGATCGGATCGTCCCATCCCGATTTTGATTATTTCGAACTCGATAACCTGCGGGGCGGGATGCTCGCTGCAGACCACCTCGTCGCACAGGGCTACCGTTCATTGGGGATGATCCTGCCGGCCGTGGAGACCCACGCCGCCAGGCAGCGAAAGGAGGGCTTTCTCCGTGGCCTTGAAAAACACGGCATCCCCCTTGAAGAGACTTTTCGGGTAAAAGGTGAAACCACAAAACACGCCGGATTTACCGAAGAAACAGGATTTGAAGCCATACAGCTGTATCATAAACTGGGGCGATTCCCCGATGCGGTTTTCTGTCTGGACGATACCCAGGCAATCGGTGCCCTTCATGCCCTGAACCAGCTTGGAATGAGCGTTCCGGATGATATTGCGCTCATGGGATATGGTGACATCAAGCTGGCCCGCTATCTCGACCTTTCCACCATCGACCAGCAGATGCAGAAGGTGGGGATGATGGCAACCGACCGCATGCTGGAGCTGATTCGCCGCCCCGACTCGGAACGGGTCCAGAAGGTGATTGAACCGCTCCTGGTAAAACGAAAATCAACTGACAAGGTTCAATGACCACATTCGACGGCGAGCAGCGAAGAAAGCTGCTCGAGAGCTGCATCTATGAGACCCGGATTCCGGGATGGCCTGCCCCCTATCGGGGAAAAGTACGTGATGTCTATGATCTGGGGGAGCGTCTGCTCGGGATCGTGGTGACCGACCGCATCTCCGCCTTTGATCATGTGATGAAAAAGGCCATTCCTTTCAAAGGGCAGATCCTGAACCGCCTGGCAGGATTCGGTTTCGAGAAGGTGAAGGATATCGTTCCCACCCATGTGGTGGAGATCCCCCATGCCAATGTCACGATCGCGAAGAAGTGTGATCCCATTCCGATCGAGGTGGTGATCCGGGGCTATCTGACGGGTCACGCCTGGCGAACCTACCGGGAAGGGGGACGGGAGCTGTGCGGAGTGCGTCTTCCCGACGGATTGAAAGAGCATCAGAAATTTGACAAGCCGATCCTCACGCCGGCCACCAAGGCGACAGAAGGCCATGATGAGGATATCTCCGAACAGGAGATCCTCCTGCGCGGTATCGTCCCCGCCGAACTCTGGTTCAAGATCCGGGAGACGGCATTCAGGCTGTTTGAACGGGGCACCGAAGTGGCGGCCCGGCAAGGTCTCATTCTGGTCGATACCAAATATGAGTTCGGCCTCTATGACGGGGAGCTCACCCTGATCGATGAGGTGCATACCTCCGACTCTTCCCGCTATTTCTATGCGGATGGTTACGAAGAACGCTTCCGCAGCGGCCGGCCTCAGCGGCAACTCTCCAAGGAATTTCTCAGAGAGTGGCTGATCGAGCAGGGTTTCCAGGGAAGAGAGGGTGAGGTTCTGCCAGATCTCTCCGACCAGTTCCGGTGGAGCATCTACCAGCGCTATACCGAGCTCTATGAAACACTGACCGGTGAATCTTTCGAGCCGCAGATGGTCACTTCCGCCGATGAGGAGATCGGTCGGGTGTTTGAGAAATACCGCAAGGAGAGTGCGTAAGGATCGGAAACAGAGGGACTGCGGCCGCCTCTCTGGAGGCTCAGTCGCCACTATGGGTTGTAGTGAGCGCCTTGGGGTTGTAGTGAGCGCCTTGGGGTTGTAGCCGCTCTAGTCGGGACTTCGGTCCCCTCTCTGGGGCCGAAGCTGAATCTCCTCGACCACCGTACGGGGACTCATCCGGCTAAGCAGAACGATCAGCCGTCCCAGATCTACCGGATCGATCAGCTCGTCCGGGTCCACATCAATTCCATCCCATGAAGTGGACCATGTCTGGCCGGGGTTCACGGCGGTCACGGCAATGGGACTTTTCATCAGCTCCAGACGAAGGGAACGGGTCAGTCCCAGAAGTGCATGTTTTGAAGAGGAGTAAGCCCCGCAGTGCCCCCTTCCCTCCAGCGCGCTCAATGAGGCGAGATTTACGATGAGCCCCCTCTCCAGGCGGCGCATGAGGGGAAGGAGCGCCTTGATGAGCTGAAACGGTGCCCTCACATGGAGCTGCCACTGCTCTTCAAACTCCTGCACCGAGGTCTCTTCCAGCGTTTTTAGCAGAAAATAGCCCGCATTGTTGACCACTACACCGGGAAGCGGCAACCCGTCGGGAAATCGGAACTGCTCCAGCGCACCCGAATCGAGCAGATCGACATCAAAAATCGAGAACTGCCTCTCTTCTGCCGGATCCATTCCTGATGCCAGCTCCCGGCACTCCCTCATGGTTCTTTCCAATGCCTCCCGGTCCCGTCCCATCAGAAGAAGAGAGTGACCGGTTGAGCGTGCAAATTCCAAAGCAATCTCCCGTCCGATTCCACGGCTGGCACCGGTGATCACGACGGTAGACTTGTCAAAAGTAGTAGGGGTCAAGGTTCAGATCAGTCGGATTGAAGTTCGGTAGGATGCAGGAACTAACGGACGCCCAGAAACTTATGAGTCTGCAGGCTGATTTCCCACCGGGGATTCTGCTTTACATACTCCACGATAAATCCCATGGATGAGGGGGTCTCCCATTCCGGCTGAAGCAGCAGCCGGGTGCTCTCGGGACATTTGGCGGCGTTGAGTTCCGCCCACTCAAGATCCTTCTTCCGCAGAACCACCACCTTGAGTTCATCAACATGAGGGAAGACCTCATCCAGCGGCTTCTTGAACCGTTTGGGCGACAAAGTGACCCAGTCCCAGTGACCCGAGAAAGGTGAAGAACCGCTCGTCTCCAGATGGGTCCGGATTCCTGCTTCCCGGAGTCGTAATGTGAGCGGATCCAGATCGTGAATCAAAGGCTCTCCCCCGGTGATCACAGCCATGGGGGCACCGCTTTCCCGCGCCCTGAGGATCATTTCATCGAGGGGCAGACGGGGGTGTTTATCCGCATCCCAGCTCTCCTTCACATCGCACCACCAGCACTGGACGTCACAACCGGCCAGGCGGATAAACCAGGCGGCCCTTCCGGTGTGCACACCTTCCCCCTGAATGGAGTAGAACTCTTCCATCACCGGATAGGACAAACCTGACGCCGGAACCGGCACCTCCTTATAACGTTTCCGCGGGTCTGACATTTTACTTTCGTCTATTGGGTGACCAGAACCTATGGGTACGATCTGCCCGATTACAGATCCCGATCGGTATACTCGACCCAGTTGTTCGGGTTTTCCCAGACGGTCACGGTCAATTCGATCCCTTCCGGAATCCGGGCCTTGGTCTCTTTGTGAATGAATTCGGCAATCCTCTCGGAGGTGGTGTTGGACGGCATCAGCTCGTTCAGAACACCGTGATCCAGCCCCCCTTTCACCGACTCCTTCGCCGCCCATTTCAGTTCGCTGAAATCACAGACCATATCCGGCGTAGAGAGATACTTGGAGGGATTGAGCTTGTTGGATTTCGCCGAGATCCGCACCCGGTAGGTGTGCCCGTGCATCCGGCCGCATTTCCCCTCATAACCCTCAATGAAGTGAGCCGCATCGAAGGTAAATTCGGTATTGAGTGTCCAGGTTGGCATGGCAGGTGATTTCTGCTATACTTGGTTGATGAATTCATTCCAGAGGTCGAACCGGTCGTTTCCGGAATCAAACAGTGTATAAAAATAAGGATTTTCACTCCGAATTACGACCGCTCCTCACCACATAAACCCCAGCCCCGGCATGAAAATCTACATCGATATGATCCTCTCCGGCGAGGTCCGGACCCTTCTGGAAAAAAGAGCCTCCTCCCACGAACTGATCTTTTCAAAAGGTGCCGGCCGATCGGTCCTGGACCAGCCGCCGCCCGATCCGGAGTTTCAGACGGCGGAGATTGCCTTCGGTCAGCCGGCGGTCGAGGCGATCCGGAACAATGACCGGCTCCGGTGGATTCACATCAGCAGTTCCGGTTTCACCCGATATGACAACCACCCGTTTCGGGAGATGATGAAAAAACGAAACATCCCGGTCACCAACAGTGCGGGTGTCTATGACCGGCCCTGTGCGGTTCATGCCCTCAGCTTCATGCTTGCCCAGGCGCGCCAGCTGCCGAACACCCTGCACTCGCAGGCCCCCGCCGGGTCCGACGAGTGGCTGGAATTGCGACATGAAAGCTCGGCCCTCCGGGGCGAGCGAGTCGTGATACTGGGATTCGGTGCGATCGGGGAAATTCTGGTTGATCTGCTGCGCCCGTTCGAAATGGAAATTTTTGCCTACCGGAGAAAGGCCCGGGGGGATGAGCCTGTTCCTGTGCTTACTGCCGACGAGCTGGAGCGTCTTCTCGAAGATGGGGTTGATCACATCATCAACATCCTGCCCGCCAGTGAGGAGACCGAACATTTTTTTGATGAAGAGCGATTTTCCCGGATCCGGCCAGGGGCCGTTTTCTACAACATAGGCAGGGGAACGACGGTCGACCAGAGCGCTCTGCTTTCAGCCCTTCGCTCAGGCCGGCTGAAAGCCGCATGGCTGGATGTGACCGATCCCGAACCGCTGCCGGAAGGCCACCCTCTTCTGCGGCAGGAGAATAGTCACATCACTCCCCACCTGGCCGGCGGGCACCGGAACGAACAGATCACCCTGGTTACCCATTTTCTGAAAAATCTGGAACGATTTGAGAAGGGTGAACCCTTAATGGATCGGATCATGTAAGTCATTGCGGTCGTGAGTTCCTCTGCTTTCATTTTTCCGCAATACCTTTCAATTTCCGTGCTGCGGCACATCAAAAAATGAATCGCTTTCCAACACCCCCTCAATAACACCAGTACCATCTCTGGCAATACCCGCAATACCTCAGGTAATCTCAAGAAATCACATCTACCATAAGCTCAAGACTGCGCCATGTCCACTTCTTTTGAAGCCCCCACCTGGTACCGTACCGTCATGCCCTATCTGATCCTGGAAAATGCAGAGGGATTTCTGCAGTTCGCCCGGGAGGTTTTCGGGGCGGAAGAAAAATCGAAGCATCTTGACGACCAGGGGCATGTCAATCATGCCGAAATCGTAATCGGGGACAGCACCATCATGATTGGTCAAAGCAATGAAAACTGGCCGCCTCAGACGGCCGGACTCTACATCAACGTGAAATCGGCCGATGAGAGCTATCAGAAAGCGGTCGATGCGGGCGCAAGTACCGTGATGGAGCTTTCGGATCAGTTTTACGGACGAACCTGCGGAGTGATGGATCCGACGGGGAACACCTGGTGGATCACCTCTCCGCCCCGCGCCTGATTAGCCCGCCCCGCGCCTGATTAAAGTGTTGTTCCACTTCGGAGCGATGCACCACGACGATCACCGAGCCAAAACCCGACTCCGCCGGGCGGCCCCAGTCGGCATAGCGAAGGTCGCGGATGATCACCCTCCAACCTTCATCAACCGGTTCCACCTGCCAGGCGGGATAGCGCATCCAGTTCACAAAACCGCGAATCTCTGGCGATGCGAGTGCCACCCGGACGATCGCATCCGGTTCCGTACGGGGGATGGGTTCATCCGCCAGCTGGAACTCGGACCCAAGCCAGTTCATCCGGTAAGGCCAGTAATGGGATTCTGATACCGCCAGTCCGGATCGCCAGCCGATACGGGCTGGTAATGGATTGGCAAAAACCTCCTTGGTATCAACACCCTGTGCAAGGAGTTCCGTACGGACCAGCATGGAGGTCCATCTTGAACCGGTCCACATGAAGATCAGATAAACTCCCAGAAGTAGAAGAGAGACGCGGGCAGCCCTTCCGGTGTTGAACCGCAACTCCCGTAGAAGTCCGGACCGGTGGAGGAACGGAATCGAACCGGATGTGCGGATCAAGAGGATGATCAGGACCCCGATCACCCAGACAAACCGGGCAGAAACGGGAAGCATCGGGGTAGTGAAAATCAGGCGGGTAGAGGCCAGACCGATGACGATCCAGGCGACAGCCGACGGCAAGGAGCCGCTCCGCGCCATCACCACCGGAGCGGCCATCAGCAGCCACATCCAGGGATCGACGATAAAGAGGGTATCCCCGTAGAACCAGGCCCCGTCGAGCGGCATCAGCAGCCGGATTCCGTAGGTATTGAGCCAGTCCAGAAAGGGGTGACTCCAGACCCCGATGAACGACACCAGTAGCAGAGGAGCTGCCCGCACCGGTTCCCATCTTCCACCCGAGTTGCCGGGAATGGAGGCGGCAACGGGGCTTCGACGCAGCCGATCGAAGAGGATCAGCAATCCGGCAAGCAGAAACGGCCAGATCAGCAGTGCAGGAAGCCCATGTGACCACCCGCGACGGATCCAGAGTGAGTAATCGCCATCGCCCAGCATTGTCACGGCATCCACATCGGGGAGATTCGCTCCGATGATCAGTGCGGCGGTGGCGAGGGCGGTTTTCCTTTTCAGACCGGTTTCGGCCAGCGTGGCACCGACCAGTGTATGCGCTATTGGATCCATTTACGACTGTACTTCTTTCGATACTCCAGTGGGGTCATGCCGGTAATGCGCCGAAAAATTGTGCGGAAGGATTTCGGGTCGCTGTAGCCCAGTTCATACATCAGCGTACTTATGGAACTGCCTCCCCGCTCCAGCGTCTTTTTGGCTGCCTCCACACGGACCCGCTGCAGATATTCCAGGGGGGTGTTGTGCGTGGCCTTCTTGAAGCGGCGGATAAAATTCCTGCGGCTCATGTTCACCCGGCTGGCAACTTCTTCCAGGGACGTGATCTCCCGGTAGTGCTGTTCGATGTAGTCCTGCGCTTTCAGAATTTCTGGATCTCCATGATCCCTCTGTCGGTTGAATAGTGCGAAGTGTGCCTGGCTCACCCGGTCCATGTCTATGGAGAAAAGTTTGCTCACGCTCACCGCCGTCTCTTTTCCACAGAATTTCTCGATCAGGTAGAGAATCAGGTGGATGGAGGAGAATGCCCCCCCGCTGGTATAGATGCCATCGTGATCGGTGATCACACGATCCGGAAGGATCCGTGCATCGGGGTAACGCCTCTGCATGTCATCAATTGCCATCCAGTGAGAGGTGCATGATTTGCCCGAAAGAAGCCCCGCCTCGGCAAGGAAATAGCTGCCCCGGCAGAGGCTGGCCACCTCTGCACCCTTCTGCTTCATCTCCCGGATCCACTCGACAAGCGCCCGATTCTTCCGGAGCACCGGATCAGGCTCACCCTGAAAGGAAGGTGCGATGAGAAGGTCTGCCTGTTCCACCTCCTTCAGGGTCTTGTGACAGAGAAAACGGATGGGCATGAAATGACGCAGATCCTTCTCCTTCTCGCTGACCAGTTCGATCGTGAAGGCTTCCGGACGGCCGCTTTTCCGCAGCAGCTCATTGGTGCCCATCAGCACATCGAGAGGGCCGGAGATGGCCGTCAGAACGGCATCCTCGTAGACCAGAAGTGAGATCGTCTTCGACATGGGGATCAGGCCTGGGAAATGTGCATTTCAATATACAAGGATTTGGTGCACATGGAAATCGGGGAGACCAACACTGTGCGGCATCACCCTGATTCTGCAGGTTTTGTTTGATCCGTGTTCCCTTCAGCAGGTTTTACTGATGCTTTATGATGCAGTTTTCCCCGGCTGCAGGTATTGCTTATACGACTTTGTCCGACTTCAGGTATTGCTTATGCGGCTTTCCCCGGCTACTGGTTTATCTAAAGCTTGTACTCATTCCGCGATCTGGTTTAATTAGAACCATGAACAAAATAAATGACAGCTCCCTGTTTCGCTGCCCCTGGTGCCTGGGGTTCGAACAGTATATGCAGTATCACGATGAGGAGTGGGGAGTGCCCGTAAGAAATGACCGGGTCCAGTTTGAATTTCTGGTATTGGAGAGCGCCCAGGCAGGACTGAGCTGGGCAACGATACTTCGCAAACGTGAGGCGTACAGGGAGGCTTTTGCCGGCTTTGATCCCGAAAAAGTGGCACGTTTCGATGCCGCCCGGATTGAAGGGCTGTTGCTTCAGGAGAATGGGATTGTACGCAACCGGGCCAAGATCGAGGCGGCTGTCAACAACGCCGGTCGATTTCTGGACCTACAGGCGAGATTTGGCTCGTTCAGCTCCTTTATCTGGAATTTTATAGACGGACAACCGATCGTCAATCATTGGAAACGTCCCGAAGAGGTTCCCGCTACCTCCAGAATCTCCGACCGGCTTGCCAAAGAGATGAAGAGCGAAGGGTTCAAGTTCCTGGGGAGCACCACCCTTTATGCGCACATGCAGGCGACGGGACTTGTAAATGACCATCTGGTAGATTGTTACCGGCACCGTGAGGTTTCAGGCGTTGAGGAGCCACCGGCCAGATAGCCCTCGGGATGGCTGTAGTCCGTCAAGCCGCTATGTACCCCCACTCCTATATGTTCTTATTCCAAATACAGCCCTCAAACCGGAATAAAAACAGAGGGGCGAGAAACCATATGGTGTCGCCGAATCAAAAATCGCGCCGCACCCGCCGCACCCGCCGCACACATTCCCCTTTCAACCCCTCTACTCTTATTCCCAAAAACCACCCCCAAAACGGAATAACAACAGAGGGCCGAGAAAACATATGGTGCCGCCGAAAGCCGCGCATCCACATCCAAGCCGCACAGCCCCTCTACTTCTCCAGCTCTGAAAGCAACCCCGCCAGATCAAGCGGCCGGGTATACATATGGACCGAACCGTCTGCCTGATATTCCCACTCCTCCCGCGGGCGGTCACGATAGAGCTCCACCCCGTTCCCGTCCGGATCGTTCAGATAGAGAGCTTCCGAAACACCATGGTCGCTGGCACCGGTAAACGGATATCCCGCATCCAGAATCCGCCTGCAGATCACAGCCAGATCCTTCCGCGTCGGATAGAGTATGGCGGTATGGTAGAGTCCAGGATGATTGACAGGCGCCGGAGGCCGGTTCAGACTGTGCCAGGTATTGAGTCCGATATGGTGGTGATACCCCCCGGCCGAAAGAAAAACCGCCTGATCTCCATACCGTGTGGTCACTTCGAACCCCAGCAGGTCCCGGTAGAAGGTGAGCGCGCGCTCCAGATCGGAGACCTTTAGATGGACATGTCCGATAGAGGTCTGCGCCGGAATGGTGTAGGGTTCGGTTGATGGAATGATCTTTTCATCGGACATCGGTTCTTCCTGTTTTTTAGTCTGGAACGATTTTTTTGTTTGATGCGATGCCTTTATCCGGATCTCTAATTCCCATTCTTTTGCGGATCGCTGTCATCGATTGCCGGTGGATCACCTAAGTGCGGATCACCAAAGTGCCGGATCACCAAAGTGCCGGATCACCCAAAGTGCCGGATCACCCAAAGTGCCGGATCACCCAAAGGTCATGAAGAGCAATATCACATTTCAACGATAATTTTGTACCATACAAATTAGCAGAAAACCCGGTAACCAGTAGAAACCGTAACCCATAGTCCCGGTTACCGGCAAATCCACCGAGCCTGATTCCCCCACCGTTGTTTGGACACAAAGTACTTTGGAACAAAAAGTAAACCATCATGAAAAAGGCCCTGCTTCTCTCCGGACTACTCCTCCTGCTGACCGCCAGCGCTTCCGCCCAGCAGCGGGTGGTCGATGCGATCGACGCCCTGCTGTCCGACCCCATGGAAAACCGCGCAAGCATCGGATTCCAGCTTAACCAGTATCAGAATGATTTCGGGGCAGGTCTCTCCCTCACCTCTCCCTATCTTGCCAACAACAAGCTGGCATTCCGTCTGAGGGGGAATGTCATGTTCCTCCAGCATCCCGAAGGGAGCTCAACCACCTGGACACCCTACGGAAATGTAACGGCCGGTCTGATCGGGGTGAGCGGTACCATTCGGAATTTCATCCGTCTTTACGGGGAAGGCGGATTTATCGGGCTTTTCCCCTCCGACACATTTTCATCGGAATCGTTCGAATTTGGAGGCTACGGACTCTTCGGCTTTGAGTTCTACATGACCCCCCGGAACAACTACTTCATCGAAATCGGCGGAGTTGGAAGCGGATCAAGCGCCGACCGCTTGCCGGCCGCTCCCATCTATTCCAACGGACTTCTGATCAGCACCGGATTTCGTGTACATCTCTGATCTCTGAACGATTCAAATGCCACATCACTTTACCTGAAAAGCAGGAAAGGTATTGCCTTCTATGCAGCACCTGGCTGGTTCAGCCAATACAGAGACACAAAGATCTTCTCGCTGATGGAAGAGCACCCACAAGAAGTCGGAAAACCTGCATTTGGAAGCCATCGGTTAAATCAGGAGTGCCATCATGAAGTTCGGGCGCGTTGAGGATCCCGGCTCGATCGATTTCACACTTCCCGAGGATCATCCGGAAACATCCATCCTGTTGCAGAACCTTCAGCATCCGGACAATCTGACCCTGGATGTCGGGTGCGCCAAGTGGTCACGACAGGAGCTGAAAAATTTCTATCCGCCGGAGGCAAAGGATGATCTCGCCTGGTATGCCAGCCGGTTCAACGCCATTGAACTCAACGCCACGTTCTACCGCTATTTCTCGGCCGATCAGATCGGCGAGTGGGTGGAGAAGGTTCCACCCCATTTCCATTTTTTCCCAAAAGTTCATCAGGAGATCAGTCACCGGAAATGGCTTGCCAACATCACCACTCCGGTAGAACGGTTCGAGAAGAGCATCACCCGGTTTCATCAGAAACTGGGAACCTCCTTCCTCCAGCTGAGAGATAATTTTGCACCCAAATACCTGGATCGGGTAATCGAACTGGTCCGCATCTGGCCGGAGGATCTGCCTCTGGCGATTGAGCTTCGACATCGCGACTGGTTCCGGGACCCCACCGCCACAGAAGAACTTTTTCGGGTGATGCAGGAGTATGGGGTGGCCAATGTGATTGTGGATACAGCCGGCCGAAGGGATCTGCTTCATATGCATCTTACCAACGATGAAGCCTTTGTCCGCTTTGTGGGATCCAATCATCCCAGTGATTACGACCGACTGAACGCCTGGGTGGAGCGGCTGGCGGGCTGGATCGGGCAGGGATTGAGGAGAATTCATTTTTTCGTCCACGAGAACGAAGAGATCGATTCTCCGGTTCTGGCCAGCTGGTTCATTTATCAGATGAACCAGAAAGCCGGAACGGACCTGATCCTGCCGGTATCTCTCCCCTCCGCATGAATCTTCGCTGAATCATCGGGTGAAGAACCTCTGAAGAACCTCTGAAGAACCTCATGAAGTTCCTGACCCAGAATCTGATGAGTAATCTCATGAAGTACCTGGAGTAGTACCTGGCGCGATTCCCCCCTCGGATTGTCCAGCATTGCCGTGGAATCTCACCAGATTGAAGCCCCATATTAAATACAACTAAAAAACACTCTGCCCTGACATGATATCCCTTAATACCTACCTCAACTTTGACGGAAATACCGAAGAAGCCTTTGAATTCTACCGATCTGTTTTTGGCGGGGAATTCGACGGAATCATGCGGATGACCGAAGCTCCCGACATCGGGGAACTCCCCGAAGAGGAACGCAACCGCATCTTGCATATCTCTCTGCCCATCGGGAACCAGTACCTGATGGGATCGGACATTCTCCCCTCCATGGGGCATGTTCTGAATACCGGGAACAACAACTACATATCGCTCCATCTGGACAAGAGGGACGAAGCGGAGAGGGTTTTCAACGCCCTCTCGGACGGCGGTTCTGTTGAAATGGAGTTTCAGAAGGCATTCTGGGGTTCCTGGTTCGGATCATTCCGGGACCGGTACGGAGTCTGCTGGATGATCAGCAGCGAAGACCAGGATGGAACAGAATCATAAGCGGGAAAACACACCCTCCTGCCTCTGTTTTGGATTGGCCCCCAGAATCTTCCGGTGATTGTTGCCTAATTAGACCAAGGTTTATACTTTCGATGCCGAATTGTTGTTGATTTGGGAAAATTTCCCATCTTGATTTGAGTTATTTCATAATATGGGAGGGTTTCCCATCTCAATATTCGCATCGGTATGAACCTGATCCTTTTACTTTTATTGTCCGGGATCCTGTTTCTGATCGCCTATCGGGTCTACGGCGGATACATTTCCCGGATTCTCTCGGTGAGTGACCAGAACACGACTCCGGCCCATACGGAACGGGATGGGATCGACTATATACCCAGCCACAAATCCCTCGTTCTGGGACACCATTTTGCATCGATTGCAGGCGCCGGACCGATCATCGGGCCGATCATAGCCATCGCGTTCGGGTGGATTCCGGCTGTCCTCTGGATCATTTTCGGAGGGATCTTTTTCGGGGCGGTTCACGACATGACCTCGCTTATCGCCTCCATGAGGCACAAAGGACGTTCCGTCGGGGAGCTGATTGAGAGTTACATCGGAGAGTTCGGCAAAAAACTCTTCCTGCTGTTTGCCTTCGCCACACTCATCCTGGTCATCGCCGTCTTCATGGACATCGTGGCAAGGACCTTTGTAAACGTGCCCGCTTCGGCCACCGCATCGGTAGGATTTATTCTGCTTGCAGTACTTTTTGGTTTCGCCGTAAGACTAAACAGACTTCCCTTCTGGCTGCTTTCCCTCCTTGGCGTGGTTATCATGTATGCCATGGTTTACATGGGCGTTCGTCTGCCTCTTGAATTGGGTTACTGGTACTGGGTGGCGGTCCTTCTTATCTATATCTTTTTTGCGGCCGTCTCTCCGGTCTCTGTCCTTCTCCAGCCGAGAGACTATCTCAACTCATTTCTTCTCTATGGAATGCTCATCTTTGGAATTATCGGGGTCATAGCCACAAACCCCACTCCCCAGATCAGCAACGAGATTCACTTCCATGTGGAAGAACTGGGGTATCTGTTTCCTGTACTTTTCATAACCGTCGCCTGTGGCGCCATTTCCGGAGTCCACTCCCTCGTTGCTTCCGGCACCACCTCCAAGCAGGTCGACAAGGAGTCGGATGCCAAGCTGATCGGTTTCGGGGGGATGCTGATCGAGTCCATGCTGGCCATTCTTTCTCTGGTTACCGTAATGATCCTTACCCGGGAACAATATCTGGGCTCCCTGACCGAAATGGGACCGGTCACCCTTTTCTCCCAGGGTCTGGGCGGATTCATCTCCACACTGGGAATTCCCGATTCGCTCTCGGTCGCATTTGTCGCGCTCACAGTATCGGCCTTTGCCATGACTACCCTCGATACCTGCACACGACTGGCACGATTCACTCTGACCGAATATTTTGAAAAAGATGAGACTCCTGTCCGGGTGGTTACCGACAACCGGTTTCTCAACACCGGGATCGTCTGCCTCTTAAGCGCAGGACTGCTCACTACCGGTCATTTCCAACAATTGTGGCCTATTTTCGGGACCGCCAATCAGCTGCTTGCTGCACTGGCGCTTCTGGCAGTAACCGTCTGGCTCTATAAAAAGGGAATCAACCCTCTATTCACACTGATTCCCATGGCCTTCATGTTTGCGGTCACTCTCACCTCCCTTGCCCTCTTCACGTGGCAGAATCTGATGGAGAACAACTTCGTTCTCTCCGCTCTGGCCCTGCTTCTCTTCGTACTGGCGGTGGTCCTGATGATCTTTGCCCGCAAGAGCCTCAAAGAACAGGGTCTCAAGGAGCAGATTCTGGAAGTGGAAGCTCGGGTCGAGAACTGATCACTCTGCATCGGCCGTGACCACCTCTGACCCTTTTCCAATGAATGAAACCGTCGTCAGATTTCTGAAAGAGATGGAGATCGACTACTCCCATGATGGACCCCCGCATGAACTGACCTTCATGCCGGATTTTCCGACATCCTCTCCTCGAGTTCTTTTACTCTCTTCTCGGACAGGTTTCCTTTCTTTTTGATCAGTTCAAGCGCCTGCTGTCCCAGCAGCCGGTAGAGCCGATTCCAGTCCGGAGTGGGTTCAAGCACCTCGAGGTGTTTCTCCACCGTGCCGAGATCTCCTCTGGCAAGAGGGCCGGTAAGAGCATCTTGAGGTGTTTTGATTTTCAGGTTGGATGCTGTGCGTGCCAGAAGCGGCTCCAGCCAGCTGAAATCCGCCCCGGGAATGGAATCGCGGATGAGCCGGTCGGAGATTCCTGCCAGCGCCACCAGATAGTTGGAGAGAAAAACGGCAGCTACATGCAGGGCATGCTTCTGCTCCGGCGTTACAGGATGCGGGTTGGAGCCCAGTGCCACGGCTACCTGTCGAAGGGATTCGATCGCCTCGTCGTTCCCTTCCAGAGTTACATGGATACCCCTGAAGGCATCCCCGCCGGAACCGGACGTGAAGGTCTGTAGGGGCTGGAAAGAAGCAACCCGGGCACCTTTATTCTGCAGGGGTTCAAGTTGCCGGGAATTCAGAAATCCGGAGGCGTGTGCCACCACCTTCCCATCCCAATCGGCATGAATCGAGGCAAGCCGTTCCGCCACCTCTGAAATGGAATCATCCGGCGTGGTGATGAAAACCAGATGACCGATGGGGCCGCCCGCCAGCTCTTCCAGACGGATCATTGGAAAATCGGGAGATTCCGCCCGCTGGATCTCCCTCAAAGCCAGGGTCGGCTTTCCGGTTCGGGTAACAACCGATGCAATCCGGTATCCCGCCTTTTTCAGTCCATCCAGCAGCGAGCTCCCGACCCGGCCGGGTCCTATGATTGTAACACGTTTATGGTTGGTTGACGCTTTTTCAAACACTTTCACTACCAACTCTTATTGTTTAAATCAATGACAGCGACCCATCGACTATGAGTCGGCTGCTCTATCTGATGCAAGACTACTCCCCACTCCACGCCACGGCCAACCAGTGATCGAGATGGGTGAAACTGCAGATCCGTACCGATCGGTCTTCCGGCAGCCAGCCGAGATAGACCGCATCATCACCCCCATCATCATCCCGCTCCCGGACGATCCTAACCCGGTTCATCGCCATCCTCAATCCGCTTCCCTCCCACTTCAGAATTGCCTCTTTCATGGACCAGAGCCGAAGCACATCCAGCGCGGCTATATCCGGCGTCTCCTCCGGATGAAGAATCCGTTTCAGAAGCAGGGGATGACGTTCTCTCTCCAGGGGTTCCAGGTCCACGCCCACTCTTCTGCCCCGGGACAGGGCGGCACAGATCAACCACCGACTGTGAGATATCGACACCTCTACAGGTTCGCCTTCATAGATTCCCACCGGCTTGCTGTTCTCAGCGCCCTCAATATGGAAAGCTCCGTGTCCCCACGCTTCACGCACCATATCGGCCAGCAGCTCCCTTCCCCCCCGCCGCTCCCGGATTCTCTGTCTCTGCAATGTAGGGGCCTCTTCCCCGGCGGGATTTCTCCGTACCCCGACCAGCAGATCGTCCGGAATTGCGGGGTGCCGAATGTACTCGATCCTGTTCCGATTCATGCCGGGAAAGATTCAAAAAAGGGGGACCATTTGAAAGCTGGCCCGTCAGATCCC
>CAYTTA010000005.1:38421-43932 GCA_964440655.1 uncultured Balneolaceae bacterium | reverse complement strand
TCCATCGTGCAACTGCAACTGGTGTCGTTATTCCCTATTTTGTCAGATTGAATGTATTCCATTGAAATCATTTCACGTTCCACGTTTTCACCGAGTCCAAGCCATCCATGAGTGCACAGGAACCCTCTCTTAGTGAACAGCAGGCGATCCGCCTGGAAAAACTGAAAGCCCTGCAGGAAGCAGGCATCAACCCCTACCCTTACGAATTTGATGTTTCCCACCGCACCTCGCAGATCCTGGGGCAGGAGGAGCGGTTCATCACCGAAGTGCAGGAAAGCAGCCCGAGGGTCTCCCTCGCAGGCCGGATCATGACCCGCCGCATCATGGGAAAAGCCTCTTTCTTCAACCTCCAGGATTCAGAGGGAACCATTCAGGTCTACATCCGCCGCGATGATATCGGTGCGGAGAACTACAACGAGCTTTTCAAAAAACTGGTCGATATCGGGGATATTGTCGGGGTGCGCGGGTTCATTTTCAAAACCCGCACCGGAGAGACCACCCTTCATGCCGAGGAGTTCCAGCTGCTTTCCAAGGCGATCCGTCCCATTCCCGTCCCGAAAGAGGTGGAAGGGCCTGATGGAGAGAAGGTCGTCTACGACATGTTCTCCGACAAGGAGCAGCGTTACCGCCAGCGCTATGTGGATCTGATTGTCAATCCGGAAGTGCGCGATGTATTCCGTAAGAGAAGCCGGATGATCCAGGTGATGCGCAATTTCCTGAACGATCACGGTTACCTGGAGGTGGAGACCCCCATCCTTCAGCCGGTCTACGGTGGAGCTTCTGCCCGTCCGTTTGTGACCCATCACAACGCCCTGGATATGCAGCTCTACCTGCGGATCGCCAACGAACTCTATCTGAAGCGGCTGATCACCGGCGGATTCGACGGGGTTTATGAATTCGCGAAGGATTTCCGGAACGAGGGGCTCTCCCGTTTTCACAACCCGGAGTTCACACAGGTCGAGCTCTACGTCGCCTACAAGGATTATCACTGGATGATGGAGTTCACCGAAAAGATGATCGAGCATGTGGCGATCGAGCTGCACGGCTCCCCCAGAATCACGGTAGGCGGGCAGGAGATCGACTTTACCACTCCCTGGCCGCGTATTCCGATGCTGGAGGCGATCGAGAAGGAGACCGGTCACGATCTCCACATGAAAAGCGAGGAGGAGATCCGGGCGGTTGCCAGACAGCTGGGGGTTCAGGTCGAGCCGGAGATGGGCAAGGGCAAGTTGATCGACGAGATCTTCGGGGATTTTGTCGAGCCCAAACTGATCCAGCCCACCTTCATCATCGACTATCCGGTCGAGATGAGCCCGCTGGCCAAGTCCCACCGCACCAAGGAGGGCCTGGTGGAGCGTTTTGAAGTGATCTGCAACGGGAAGGAGCTCGCAAACGCCTTCTCGGAGCTGAATGATCCGATCGATCAGCGCCAGCGTCTGGAAGAGCAGGCTGCACTGAGGGCGGCCGGGGATGACGAGGCGATGACCATCGATGAAGACTTTCTTCGCTCTCTGGAGTATGGGATGCCGCCCACAGCCGGGCTGGGAGTCGGCATCGACCGTCTGGCGATGATCATGACCGACTCCGAATCAATCCGTGATGTGATCTTTTTCCCCCAGATGCGGCCGGAGTGACGCCGGCCGCGACCGGAATGAACCGGAATGCGAACGGAGTAAACCAGAATGCGAACGGAGCAGGGTGTCTGCACCCGCTCCGTTTCCGTACTCCGCCCTGTTCAGCCTCAACCTCATGGCAGGAAACTGATGGCACGATTTGAGCTTTTTCTGGCTCGCCGCTATTTCCAGGGCAAGCGGGAAGGATCCCGCTTTCTCTCCTTTATAAAGATCATGGCGATCACCGGAGTGGCGGTCGGAACGGCCGGACTTCTCATTGCCCTTTCGATCGTCCACGGGTTCAAATCGGCCATCCATGAAAAAGTGCTGGGGTTCGCTCCCCACATCACCATCACCTCTGCCACACCCGATCCGCTCTTCCGCGCCGATACGCTGGCAACCTGGATCCGGGATGTTGACCCCCGGGCGGAAGTGCAGCCGGTCATCATGGGAGAGATCATGCTCCAGTCGAGCCGGGACATCAGCGGCGGCATCATCAAGGGAGTGGATCCGGCAGGCGATGTGACCGATCTGCGGGACTACATTTCGCAGGGCAACTACTCGCTGGAGCCCGATGAGAGAGGCCTGCCGGGAATCATTCTCGGGGCTGCGCTCGCTTCGGCCATCGGTGCCGAACCGGGCAGCGTGGTCACCGCCTACACGATCGACGGAGTGCCCGGTCCCTTCAATCGTCCCGAAATCATCCAGTTTCACCTCAGCGGGATCTATCAGACCGGGATCGACCGGTTTGACGACTCCTTTGCCGTGACCTCCATCGACCCGGTTCGCCGCCTGTTCGGGCTTGGCCATCTCCAGGCAACCGGCATCGACATCACCCTGCCTGATCCCGGCGGAATCCGGACTCTCTATGAAGAGCTGGAACTCAGTCTCCCCTTCCCCTACCTGATCGGAACAATCTTTCAACGCTATCAGAACATCTTTGCCTGGGTCGACCTGCAGGAGCAGACCATCCCCTTTGTGATCAGCGTGATGGTTATCATCGCCGCGTTCAATCTGATCGGTACGGTTCTGATGATGGTTCTCGAGCGGGTCAGGGATGTCGGTATTCTGAAAACGATGGGAGCCCGGAACAGGGAGATCCAGCGGATCTTCCTTCTCGAAGGGCTCCTTGTGGCCGCGTCGGGGCTGCTTATCGGGATCGGACTCGCCCTGCTCTTCAACTGGCTGCAGGGGACCTGGCAGATCATTCCCCTCGCGGAGGAGAACTACTACATGAGCCACGCCCCGGTCGAACCGCATCTGACCGACTTTTTCATCGTGACGGGGGTCACCTTCCTGCTCTGCGGGCTCGCCTCCTGGCTCCCTGCCCGGGTGGCGGCAAGAACCGATCCGGTCCGGATTCTCTCCTTCGGGAAATAGCATTACATTGGAAACATGATTTCTCAGGAGCTGCTCAAAAAAGTCCGGAAACTGGAGATCCAGACCAAAGGGCTGGTCAACTCTTTCTTTGGCGGTGAGTACCACTCCGCGTTCAAGGGGCGCGGAATGGAGTTTTCCGAGGTGCGGGCCTACTCCTACGGGGATGATATCCGCCAGATCGACTGGAATGTGACGGCGCGGAGCGACGAGCCCTACGTCAAGGTTTTTGAGGAGGAGCGCGAGCAGATCCTCATGCTCTGTGTGGATATCTCTCCGAGCGGTTTCTTCGGCAGCCGCTCCCAGACCAAGATGGAGCTTGCCGCGGAGATCTCCGCCGTTCTGGCTTTCAGTGCCATCAAGAACGGCGACAAGGTGGGACTTCTGCTCTTCAGCGACCGCATCGAAAAGGTGATCCCGCCGAAAAAAGGAAGAACCCACGTTCTAAGACTCATCCGGGAACTTCTCACTGCCAAACCGGAGGGAAGAGGGACCGATCTGGGCGGGGCGCTGGCCTATGTGAACCGGCTTCTCAACCGGAGGGCCATCGTGATCCTGGTCTCCGATTTTCAGGACCGGGAGTTTGAAAAACAGCTCAAGATCACCCACCGCAAGCACGATCTGGTCAACATTGTGATCCAGGATGAGCATGAGAACGATCTCCCCGATCTGGGCCTGATTCCCCTGCTCGATCCCGAAACGGGAAACCGGATCCTGGTGGACAGCTCAAGCCGGAAGGCACGAGTCGCATTCAGGGAGCGGAGGATGAAGAGGATGGCCGCGATGGAGGAGCTGTTCCGGCGCTATACGATAGATGGAGTGTTTGTCCAGACCAACCGCTCCTGGGTCCGGCCGCTGATGAGTTTCTTCCGGCGCCGGCTCCATCGGCAATAAGCCCGGCTCCATCGGCCATCAGATTTTTCCGGAGGGCTTCATCGCCAGCAAGACCGACCCCGTCGCAAAGGATTTTTCCGGCGTCCTCGATCCCCAAGAAGCTCCTTCTATCACAAATAAGCCCCCTCCATCACCAACAGGTATCGCCCGAAATAATCAGGAACGGGACTCGGCAAAGGTCCCGGGATCGCCCGGAGACGGGATGCTTGCGAGATAAAGATCATACGCTGCCCTCAGTTTCTGGAAGGCGGGCAGATACTCCTCGCTGAGCCCCTCTGAGGAAGGAAGATCGTGGGTCAGGGAGTTGACCGGCCGGTCGTTCAGATAGAGACGGTAACAGAGATGATATCCGGTGGCCAGACCGGTTCTTCCCACATAACCGATCACCTGGCCCTGCTTGACCCGAACCCCTTTCCGGATCCCCGGGGCGAATCCATCCAGATGGAGATAGGCGGTCCGGTAGCTGCCGTTGTGACGGATCTGCACAATGTTGCCATTCCCTCCCCTCCGCTGGGCCTCGGTCACCAGACCGTCACCCACGGCGATCACGGGAGTTCCGCGGGGCGCGGCGTAATCGACGCCGTGGTGTGGCCGGTTCACCCGCAGTATGGGATGAAACCGGTTGTTGCTGAATCGTGAACTCACGCGCTGGTTGTAGGTGAAAGGAGCCTTGAGCAGCGCCTTCTGAAGACTGTTCCCCTCTTCATCAAAATATCCTGCCTGCTCCCCGTTGTCGAACCGATAGGCACGGTAGTTCTCACCCCAGTGGTTGAACTCGATGGAGTGGAGCTCCCCGATTCCGTAAAACTCCCCATCGATCCGGAGTTCATCGTAGATCACCTTGAAGCTGTCCCCTCGCTGAAGGGCAAAGAAGTCGATCTCCCAGGCCAGGATCTCGGCAATCCGGTACCCCAGCAGCTGCGGAAGTCCCTGCTCCCGGAGGGTTTCATAGAGGGAATGGGTGATCTGTCCGCTGGCGGATCGCACCACACGCTCCGGTTCGAAACGGTCACGCCGGGCGGTGATCTCCTCTTCCCAGGAGAGAATGAGATGCTCCAGGCGGTCCATCTTCCATACCATGGCCACCGCCTCTCCATCCTTTTTATAGATCCGGTAGCGCTGGCCGGGTCGCAGGTGGCGGAGGTTGACCAGATCGGAGGCTTCCCGCTGGATCATGTCGATCTGCAGGGGAGTCAGGCCATACCGGCTCAGAATCAGATAGAGACTCTCGTTCCTCTTTATCTCTGCGGTCTCGATCTCATACCGCACGGCATCGAAACCGAACGGATCCGGCTCAGGATCCGGTGCCGGTTCGGGATCCATGTGGATGGCGTCCTCAGCGATCACACTACCGGCCGGATGGACACTCCCGACCGACTGCCGATCCGCCGGTCTCTCTGTCTGGTTCCGGTTCCAGATGCTCAGTACCAGGAAGGGAATCAGAAGGAGTCCGCCGACGGATAGGATACGCTGCATGCCGTGTGTTTGTTTTTTTCGACCGTTCAGTTTTTTGTTGGATACGGGTGTCGCCGGATCGGGAAACGAACCCGGAGCAGTGCGAGGTCCAGCTGCTGCCGGAGTCCAGGCTCAGGTCAGGCCGGAAATGCCGGAAATGCCGGAAATGCCG
>CAYTTA010000005.1:3618-38321 GCA_964440655.1 uncultured Balneolaceae bacterium | reverse complement strand
GCCGGAAATGCCGGAAATGCCGGAAATGCCGCCGGCAAAAGTAGTGATTTGCGACGGCAGTTCCACTTTCCGGTTCATTTTTTTCGCAACAAGATCTTCTCTGCCGCGTCTCCTGATTATCGACAACCATACCGTTCTGCTTGACATCTACCGGCAAAGAACGGAAATGATCCCGCCAGAGTGCATTTTTTCAAAAATGCACTGTTCTCTTCCGATGTTGCAGGATAGAGCGGAAGCCCATTATCTTTCCGGATTGAGACAATCAATCATGATGCAAAAAGCAGTTGCCGGTTTCTTTCTCCTGTTCTTTCTCCCACCGGTCTGGACAACTTCTCCTGCGCAGGAGCTTCACACCTATGTGGACCGTGATTCGGTTGAAGTCGGCGACTATCTGATCTACACCCTTCTTCTCAGCACCCCGGAACCCTACCGCTCCGTCCGTTTTCCGGGAGAGGAGGAGTTGAGCGGCGAGGAACTCGATTGGGTGGACCGTCAGCACTTCCAGCTCTCGGCGCAAAGGGACAGTGTTGTCTATCGGCTTCAGTTTTTCGGAGTGGACAATTACCGCATCCCCTCCCTTCCGATCGTGGTCACCTGGCACGACGGACGCATAGACACCCTCCGTACAGCTCCGGTGCCCCTCTTCTTCAAGACCGTTCTGGAGGAAGGAGATACCGAATATCGCCCCCTCAAACCGATCTTTGAATTCAGCTATCCGATCGGGCGCTGGATTCTCCTCCTGCTGTTTCTTCTCATCCTGGCCGCGGCCGGATGGCAGCTCTACAAGTACTGGCTGAAGCAGCAGGAAGAAGAGCCCCTGTCGCCCGAACCCCCGCCGGAACCTGTTCCGTTCACGGACCCGCTGGTCCTTCTGAAAGAGAGGCTCGAGGCACTATCAGGCAGTGACTCCCCGTTAAAAAGACGCGATTTTCATACCTTTTACACGCAACTGGGAGATGCCATCCGACACTACATTGAACAGGTGTATGAGATTGATGCCCTCGAGATGACCTCCGGTGAAATCGTCCGGGCGCTCCGCAACTGGCCGGCGGAAAAAGAGGTTATTGAAAGCACCCGAGATGTTCTGCAGGAAGCCGATCTGGTGAAGTTCGCCCGGTTTCAACCCGACATCTCGCAGGCCGAGAAGACCTGCGCCATTGCTTTTGATTTTCACGACGTTGCGAGCCGCACCGACCGGACCCGGATCGACAGGTTGCGGGAGCTTCATGAGATGCGTGAAATGAGCCGCAAGTCAAGCCGTGATTTAAGCGGAGATCTGAGCTTGGAACCAGGTCGCGATAGTGGTGAAATAGGCCTGGAACCAGGTCGTGGTACGAGCGGGGATCTGCGCCGCGAAGCAAGAAGAGAGGGCGAGGCATGAGCTGGGCGAACCCGGAGTATTTCTGGCTTCTGGCTCTTCTGCCGCTGCTGGCGGGGTTTCACTACTGGCGACAGAGACAGAAAAAACAGCCTGCACTGATCTACTCTGCGGTCGCCGATCTTGAAGAGCTGCCGGGAAACCGACGGGCCTGGGGAGTCTGGGTCGCGCCTCTTCTTTTCCAGGTCACTTTCGCGCTCATCGTCATCGCGCTGGCACGCCCCCGGGTACAGGAGGCCACCGTGGAGAGGACCGTCGAAGGCATCGACATCGTTCTGGCGATCGACGTCTCCACATCGATGCTGGCGGAGGATTTTGAACCGAACCGCCTTCAGGCAGCCCAGATTCTGGCGGGTGAGTTCATCGGCAATCGCCCGGGCGACCGGATCGGACTTACCGTCTTTGCCAGACAAAGCTTTACAGTCTGCCCGCCCACCGTCGACCACCGCCTGCTCAGGGATCTGCTGGCCGGGGTCACGACCGGGATGATTCAGGACGGGACCGCCATCGGCCTCGGTCTGGCCACGGCGATCAACCGGCTTCGGGAATCGGATGCCAAGAGCAAGGTGATCATCCTGCTCACCGACGGGTTGAACAACGCCGGTGAAATCGATCCCGTAACCGCCGGAGAGCTGGCATCGGCCAACGGCATCCGGGTCTACACCATGGGAATCGGAAGTCGTGGAATGGCCCCCTATCCGATCCATGATCCCGTGTTTGGCACCCGGTACCAGAATGTAAGCGTGGATATCGATGAGGAGATGCTCACAAACATTGCCGAAATGACCGGCGGACGCTATTTCCGGGCCACAAGAACCGAGGAGCTGCAGGAGATCTATGCGGAGATCGACCGGCTGGAACCCTCTGAAATCAGCGAGATCATCTACACCGATTACGAGGATCTCTATCCGCGGTTCCTTCTGCCGGGACTTCTTCTTGGTTTTCTGGCCCTGATCAGTGACCGGGTTCTCTTCCGGGCACTTCCGGGCTGACCGGATCCGTTTCACCCACCATCGGACCCGGATCCCGTTCAAAGAGGATTTAAAGCGGATACCCGGCCGATTCTTTTTCCGATGATTCAGTTTAACCATCATGATTGAACGTATTTCCAATGCCCTCCGCCTCTCTTTGGATAAGCAAGTGCTCACCGAGCTTTTGTCGGAGAGAAAGAGTCTGGGGCTGAAAAACTTCCTCGGCTCCTCCATCAGCTTCTTTCTTCACCATCTGCGTACCGAGGCTCCACACATTCTGGTCATCACAGCCGAACCGGAACGGGCGGCCGCCTGGGCATCCGATCTGCAGGAGCTCGAGAAGGAGTCAGCGGAGTTCCTCCTCTTTCCCCCTTCCAACAGGAAGCCCTACGACGACCAGATGGTCCCGGATCTTTCAATGATGGTGCAGCGTTCGGAAGTACTTGAGCGGCTGAAAACACTTCCCCGGGCGGTGATCTTCACCTCTGCCGATGCGATCAGTGAGAAACTGATCTCCCAGAGCGAGTTCCAGAAGCACTCCATCACCCTGAAAACCGGGCAGACGATGGAACCGGCCCGGCTGATGGAACAGCTGGTCGACCAGAACTACGAAGCGGTCGAGTTTGTCAGCACCCCGGGTGAATACGCCCTTCGGGGCGGGATCATGGATGTCTATCCCTTCTCGGGCGAACTTCCGGTCCGGCTGGAGTTCTTCGGGGATGAGATCGAATCGATCCGGGAATTTGACCCCGACTCCCAGCGGTCGGTCGCCTTCCTGAATGAAGCGCGGTTTGTGCCCAGCGCCGCTTTCGAGAAAAACGGATCCAAAGAGAATCTGTTCAGCTATCTGCCGGACAATGCCATCATCCTGGTCGAACAGCCCGACCTGGTTCTCCAGAAAATCCGGGAGAACCAGGAGCTGGCGGCAAAAGCATACGTGGAGGCGAAACGTAAGGATCTTCCTCCGCCCGAAGAGGAGTTCCTCACCTCCGATGAGTATGAAGAGCAGATCGGCCTCCGCCCGCTCATTGTCACGGGGAGCTTTTCCGAATCGGTCGTCCCGAACAGGACACTGGAGCTGGAGGCCTCACCCCATCCGGAGTTCAACGGCAGTTTCAAGCTGCTCCGGGAGTGGATCAAGGAGAACTCCGTATCGGGCATTCAGACCGTGATTCTCTGCAATGGAGAAAGTCAGAAGGAGCGGTTTGAGGAGCTGCTTGGAGAGCCCGATGAGTCGTTTCTTTACCGCCTTACGGTTTTTTCTCTCCACGAAGGATTCGTGCTCCGGAACCAGGGGCTCGCCCTGCTTACCGACCATCAGATTTTCAATCGTTACCACCGACCCAGACTCCATGGCAGGCGCAGGGTCTCGGGAGGAATCTCCTTCAAGGAGCTCCGTGATCTGAATATTGGAGACTTTGTGGTCCACGTCGACCACGGAATCGGCAGGTTTGCCGGATTCAAGACCATTCAGGTCCGGGACAGCACCCAGGAGGCGGCGGTTCTCCGTTATCAGGATGACTCCATCCTCTATGTCAATGTCACGAGCCTGCACAAACTCCAGAAATACTCCGGAAAGGAAGGGATGGTCCCCCGGATCTCGAAATTGGGTTCCGGAGAGTGGGCTCGCAAAAAGAGCCGTACCAAAAAGAAGGTCAAGGACATTGCCAGGGACCTGATCCGTCTCTATGCCAAACGGAAGGCCGCAGAGGCGTATGCATTTTCACCCGATACAGCCTGGCAGATCGAGATGGAGGCGCGGTTCGAGTATGAAGAGACTCCGGACCAGCTGAGTGCCATCGAGGCGGTGAAACGCGACATGGAGTCTTCCCAGCCGATGGACCGGCTGGTCTGTGGAGATGTCGGCTTCGGCAAGACGGAAGTGGCGATCCGTGCCGCCTTCAAAGCCGCGATGGATCAGAAGCAGGTGGCCATCCTTGTGCCCACCACCATTCTTGCCGATCAGCACTACAAGACGTTCCGGAAGCGGATGGCCGATTTTCCGGTCCGGGTCGAAGTCCTCTCCCGTTTCGTGCCGCCCGCCGAGCAGAAGAAGATCATCGTCGACCTGAAGGAGGGCAAGGTCGATATTGTGATCGGCACGCACCGCCTGGTCTCGAAAGATGTGGCTTTCCATGACCTGGGTCTGCTTATCATCGACGAAGAGCAGCGATTCGGGGTGGCCGTCAAGGAGAGGCTGAAAAAATTCCGGGCGAGCGTCGATGTGCTGGCCATGACCGCCACTCCCATCCCGCGGACCCTTCAGTTCTCACTGATGGGAGCCCGGGACCTGAGCGTGATCAACACGCCGCCTCCGAACCGCCAGCCGGTCTATACCGAGATTCACAGTTTCAGCGAGGAACTGATCTACGATGCCGTCGTCCAGGAGATTTCGCGGGGCGGACAGATCTTTTTCATCCACAACCGTGTCAAGAACATCGAGGAGCTCGCCGACATGATCCGCGCCATTGTTCCCAACGTGCGGATCCGGGTGGCTCACGGACAGATGGCCCCTGCTCAGCTCGAAAAAATCATCCATGATTTCTATGAGCACAAATTTGATATGCTCATCTCCACAAACATCGTGGAGAGCGGGATCGATATCTCCAACGCCAACACGATGTTCATCAACAATGCCGACAACTTCGGCCTGGCGGAACTGCACCAGCTCCGGGGAAGGGTGGGCCGCTCCAACCGGAAAGCCTACTGTTACCTGCTCACCCCACCGGTGGAGACCCTTACCGCAGAGGCTCGTAAAAGGCTTACTGCCCTGGAGGAGTACTCCGATCTGGGTTCCGGATTCAACATCGCCATGCGGGATCTTGATATCCGGGGAGCGGGAGACATTCTGGGGGCCGAACAAAGCGGTTTCGTAAACGAGATCGGGTTCGCACTCTACTCCAAGATACTGGACGATGCGGTCCGGGAGCTCAAGCAGGATGAGTTCGGCGACCTCTTCGATCTGGAACCCCTCAAGCCGGATCATACCGAAACACAGGTCGACTTCGACTACTCCGCCCTTCTGGAGAGAGAATATGTCTCCGACAACGTGGAGCGGCTCAATCTCTACCGGAAGCTGGCCGAGGCGCAGACAGAAAAAGAGCTCGACGACTGGCAGGAGGAGCTGACAGACCGGTTCGGTCCCATGCCTGCCGCGGCACAGAACCTGCTGCTGACGGCACGGATCCGCCTCGCTGCCTCCCGGCTCTATTACCGCAAGGTGACCATCCGGGCCGGAAAGATGTGGCTTCTCTGTCCGAGCAACGAGAGCGATCTGGGAAAGGAGTTTTTCGAAGAGGGACTCTTCCAGAAACAGCTCGAAGTGGTGGGACGCTACTCGGGGGACGGTTTCAAACTGGCGCAGAAAAAAGAGGCGCTCCGCCTTGTGATCCCCGATATCTCCGGCCCGGAAGCGGCCCTGGATTATCTGAGCCGGCTCCACAAGGAGACTTTCCCCCAGGAGGTGACTGCGTGAGCATCGCACTGGATGAGGCCGTCCGGCTGTTGCAGAAGGGAGAAGTGGTCGCTTTTCCGACCGAAACGGTCTATGGACTGGGAGCGGATGCCTGGGACCCCGATGCAATCCGCAAGATCTACCGGATCAAGGGGCGGCCGGCAGATAATCCGCTGATCATCCATCTACATCATCCCGACCAGGTCCATGAGTTCGCATCGCAGCTCCCCAGGGAAGCGGAAAAACTGATGAGTGCCTGCTGGCCCGGCCCCCTCACACTGATCCTGCCCAAAAAACCTGAGGTGCCGGACATCCTCTCGGCCGGACTTCCCACCGTTGCGTTGCGCATCCCCCGCCATCCCCTCGCCCTGGAGCTGATCCGCCGGGCCGGCCCTCTGGCAGCACCGAGTGCCAATCTTTCCGGAAGACCCAGCCCCACCCGGGCCGAACATGTATTCCACGATCTTGGATCCAATTTCCCCCTGCTTGAGGGGGATGAAGGCGTGGTGGTGGGACTCGAATCGAGCGTACTGGATCTGACCCGCCGCCCCCCTGCCCTCCTGCGTCCCGGCGCCTGGAGCCGCGAACAGCTTGAAGAGATTGCCGGAGTGCCGATTGTGACCGGCGGGAAAGGCCGCGGCGCTCCGGCAAGCCCCGGCGTCAAGTACACCCATTACAAGCCGGAGGCGAAAGTGGAGTGGTGGGATGGAAAAGAACCGGATGCCCCCGCAAAGACCCTGCTCATCACCCATGCCGATCCGTTCCAGGTCTCAATGACCGACCTGGAGCTTCCCCATCATCTCCACTTCGCCCGGGATTACGGACGGATGGCCCGCGAGCTTTTCGATCTCTTCCGTAGTGCGGACCGTCGGGGGCTGACCCGCATTCTGATCGAGCCGCTGCCCGGAGACGAATCACACCCTCTGGTCGCCGCCCTCCGGAACCGGATTGACAAGGCAACCGGCAACCGAAATTCCTGACGGATACATCGTTCGTCATCGGGCTTGTTTCGTCATCACGCATTTGTAAGGAGATGCATACGCAGAGAGTGTACATGTCTGGAAAGCGTTTGGACCCATGCAGGGTGCTCATCGCACCTTTTCTTTTTTTTGAACGGGCTGTTATGGATATTACCGTTAATGAAAGGCCTGATCGACAAATATCTCCGTTACCTGGAAATCGAACGGAGAAGTTCTCCCCACACCGTCATCTCCTACCGGAACGATCTGGAACAGTTTCTGGAGTTTTGTGCAAGAGGCCGGGAGTGCGAACCGGAGCATGTACCGGCAGGATCGGTCGACCGGCTTGACATCCGGCTCTGGCTGGGTGAGCTGGCCGATCAGGGTGCGGCACGAAGTTCGGTGGCAAGAAAGGTGGCTGCTGTACGTTCCTTCTATAAGTACGCCTTTAAACGGGGCTACCTGGAATCCAATCCCGCCCACTTGCTTATCGTCCCGAAACAGCAGAAGCGTCTTCCAAAAACCGTCTCTGCCGATCTGATCGGGCAGATGATGGAGTGTCTGGACGGGGAGAGCCCCCGCACCCTTCAGGACCGGGCCATCCTGGAACTTTTCTACAGCAGCGGGATCCGGCTCAGTGAACTCGTCGCCCTGAATCTCACCGATCTGGATCTGGTCCGCCATCAGGTCCGGGTACAGGGCAAGGGAAATAAGGAGCGTATTGTCCCGATCGGCGGACAGGCCATGTCTGCCCTGAAGAAGCATCTCAAGACCCGGGAGAAGCTTTTCGGACCGCGGACCGACGTCGATGCCCGTAAAGCCCTTTTTATTGCGCACAGCGGCCACCGTCTCTACCCCCGCGCCGTTCAGAAGCGGGTCAAGGCCTGTTTCGACAAGGCGGGTGAGGCGGCCCAAAAAAGCCCCCATGTTTTGCGGCACAGTTTTGCCACCCACATGCTCGATGCCGGAGCCGACATTCGCATCATCAAGGAGTTCCTGGGACATGCCGATCTGTCGGCCACACAGATCTACACCCATACGAGCATGGAACGGTTGAAGAATGTCTACCAGCAGGCTCATCCCAGGGCCTGAGAGTTCAGATTCATCCGGACTCCCAATCACAATCCATAACCGAGCAACGAATCATCAAAGGTGCCCATATGAACACAACATTCACGGCTCGTCACATCGAAACAGGCAGGGATCTCGAACAGTACAGTCTCAACGAGCTCCCGAAACTCCAGCAATTCTTCGACCGGATCATCTCCTGCGACATCATCCTGGAGCCGGCGAACCATCCCGACAATCCGTGCCGTGCAGAACTCAAGGTCCGGGTGCCCAAGCAGCTTCTGCATGCATCCGAAGAGGCAGCGACCTGGGAACTGGCGATCAACAGGGTGATCGACACCATGATCCGCCAGATCAAGAAGTACAAGACAAAACACTTCGAACACTCTTGAAGAACGGGGTCGGCCGGTTATTGCAGGCCGGCCGACCCGCCACCACTCCGCCACTTGTCACCGCCATCCACTCCGCGATCCACCAACGCGATCCATCCTCACCAGCCAATCCGAAAAGCCAGGACCGGACATGCCGTTCAGCCAGCACGCCCCCATCCCCCGCAAAGAGAAGATCAGTGTCGGCTTTCTGATCGAACAGCTCCGCACGAATCTCCGGATCGAGCTGGAAGCGTGTGCAGGAGAGTCGGAGTGCGAAAAGAAATTCATCACCGATACCGATCTTCACCGTCCCGGTCTTGCTCTGGCCGGCTACAAGGATCTCTTCACATGGCAGCGGATCCAGATTATCGGCAATACCGAAGCGAAATATCTGGACCACCTGCCGGACCAGGAACGCCGTAAGGCGATGGCGAACATTCTCGAGTTCGACCTTCCCGTCATCTTTCTGACCAACGGAAACCAGCTGCCCGAACCCCTGCTTGAGATGGTCTCCCGTGCGGGAATCCCTCTGTTCCGGACCGATATCGAGACGACCCAGTTCATGTTTCAACTGCGGGATTTCCTGGAGGATCAGTTTGCCATGCAGACCATGGTTCACGGAACGATGGTCGATGTCTACGGAATCGGAATCCTGATTGCGGGAAAATCAGGAATCGGCAAAAGCGAGGTCGCCCTGGACCTGCTGGAGCGTGGTCACCGGCTTGTATCGGACGATGTGGTGATGCTTTCCAAGAAGAGCAGTGTGCTGATGGCCTCCCCCACCGAAGTGAACAAGCACTTTATGGAGATCCGGGGACTCGGGATCATCGATGTAATGTCGATGTTCGGGATCCGCTCCATCCGCTATCAGAAACGGCTGGAAGTGGTGCTTGAGCTCTCCCTCTGGGAAGAGAGCCGCAAGGTGGAGCGCACCGGCCTGGATCACGACTCGGTCTCCATTCTCAATACGGAGATTCCCCTTATCCACCTTCCCATCACTCCCGGCAAGAACATCACCGTCATCGCGGAGGTGATCGCCATGAACTATCTGCTGGAACACTATGGCTACGATGCCGCCATGGCGTTCCAGGAAAAGATCCGTACACATATCGCCAACAAGAAGAGCCGATCCGACATGCCCCGGCGTGCCATAGAGTATTTCGAAGGTGACTTTGAATGAAACAAAAGCGGAAGAAGTTACTCTTTCATAGTGCTGCATTTGTTTATACATTCGAGCGACCAGGAAATACGACATTCCAATGCCAGATACGCCCTATTTCTACGATCCCGAGAAATGCGAGTTCGTTCCAGCCAAGCAGAACCGCATGGAAGAGGTCGTCTACACCGCCTGTCTGTGGATCCTTAACGGCCTGGTACTGGCCGGCATCGGCCTGACCCTTCTCTCCACCTACATCGGAACTCCCGCCGAACTTGCCCTGAAAGCGGAAAATGAGACACTGATCCGGCAGATGGTCCAGGTGCGGGAATCGATCGTGAAGCTCGAGTCGCAGATGGAGGAGATTATCGAGACCGACAATGAGATGTACCGCTCGGTTCTCGGGCTGAACCCCATATCCGCCGATGAACGGATGGCGGGTACCGGGGGTAGCGATCCCTACTCCCGCTTTGACCTCTACAGCGAGGAGGCCTCCGAAATCCTTCGCTGGACGGCCGAACGTCTCGACAATCTGGAGCGGAGAATCAGGATCCAGAAGCTCTCTTTCGACGAGATCAAACGCTATTACAATGAAAACCAGGAGCTTCTCAGGCACCTGCCTGCCATCAAACCGGTAAACGGTATTGTTCTCAGCGGGTTCGGAATGCGAATGCACCCGGTCCTGCGCTATCAGAGAATGCATGAGGGGATCGATTTCCGGGCGGAGTCCGGCACACCTGTCTATGCCACCGGCGAGGGAACGGTCCGGACGGCGGGTCGCCGCGGCTCCTACGGATTGATGATCAGTATCGATCACGGAGGAGGGTACGAGACAAGATATGCCCACCTTTCACGTATCGGGGAGGGGATCCGGCCGGGGGTGACCGTAGAACGGGGTCAGCTGATCGGATATTCAGGAAATACCGGCCTGACACAGGGCCCTCACCTGCACTATGAGGTCCGGCTGGCCAACAAGGCGGTCGATCCGCTGAACTACCTGATCTCCGACACCACGCCCGAAGAGTTCAAGATGTACCAGGACATCGCCCAGAACAATCCGATGTCCATGGACTGATGGCGTTTCCCGCCGGCAGTCGATGGCTGCCCCCGGTCACTGCTCCCCCATTGACTGGTGCCTCCGGTTGAATGCTGCCCCCCCCGGGGCGACTTATGCCCCCCGCTGCATGCGGGAACGACTTACCCATGCCGACGGGCGATTTCCAGGATCCCGACCGCTCTGTACGCTACCCTTCCGCCTGCTCTTCCTCATCAAACCCTTCCACCGAGGGAATCGGCGGGCAGCGAAACACAAAACCCTTCCGGCGCACCGTCTCAATGTAGAGATCGGTGGTGTTGCGCCGGATCTTCTTCCTGAGATAGCTGATGTAGACGTTGATGTAGTTGGTCTGCGTATCGAACGTGATCCCCCACACCTTCTTGGCCAGCTCATCCTGGGAAATGATCCGGTTCTGATTCTTCATCAGATAGACCAGCAGGCTGAACTCGTTGTTGGTCAGCGGCACTTCATTTTCTCCGTAATACATCTTCCGGTCTATCAGATCGACCCTCATGGTCCCGCATCGAAGTGTTCTCTCCTCCTGGCGCAGATTGGAGCGGCGGGTGATCGCCTCGATGCGGGCCAACAGTTCCTCCCCGTCGAAGGGCTTGGTGAGATAGTCGTCTGCTCCCGATTTGAGACAGGAGACCATGACTTCGGAATCATGCTCTCCGGTAAGGATAAGAACGGGGGTGATGATGTCCTGCTGTCGCAGCGAAGAGCAGATGTCATAACCATTTCCGTCGGGAAGTCCCAGATCGAGAATAATCAGATCGTAGTAGTTTTCCAGCGCCAGCTTCGACCCGCGGGCTGCCGTATCAGCGACATCCACCTTCTTGCCGTCATGCTCCAGGATCGCACTGACGAGCGTGGAAAGAGCCGGATCGTCATCCACAAGCAGAATTCTCTTCTGATCCACGGTTTCATCACGCACGGTATCACTCATAAATGGGTAGTCAGCATGTTGTCTGTCCTGTTGTGCAAGGCAGGGAAAGCGGATCTCCGTGGTGATCGTTACTGTTGTGCAAAAGCCCGACGATTTCCGGAACCTCTTCCTGCAGAAAGGAGAAAACCAAACGGTTCACATTGGTTAATGTAGCGGATACGCCTTCTTAATGCAATTTCTCCAGCCGGTTCGGAGGAGGGAAAGATGGCTGAATCCGGTCTCAATTTTTCACTACCTTTTCAGGCAGATTCCAATCATCATCCGCATTTACAGATATCATGGCTGAAATTCGAACAGACTGGACTCGTCAGGAAATTGAAGAGATTTACAACACCCCCCTGCTTGAACTGATCTACCGGGCCGCCACGGTTCACCGGGAGCACCACAACCCCGGTGAAGTTCAGGTCTGCACCCTGCTTTCCATCAAGACCGGAGGATGTCCCGAGGATTGCGCCTATTGCCCCCAGTCGGCCAGATACCAGACCTCGGTGGATGCCGAGAAGATGCTCGACAGCGACACCATCCTGGCGGCAGCCACCCGGGCCAAGGAGGCTGGAAGCACCCGCTTCTGCATGGGTGCTGCATGGAGAAATGCCCGCAACAACAAGGACTTTGACCGAGTCACCGACGTGGTCCGCCAGATCTCCGATATGGGTATGGAGGTCTGCTGTACGCTTGGAATGCTCACCGACGAGCAGGCCGCCCGGCTCAAGGAAGCCGGTCTCTATGCATACAACCACAATCTGGACAGCAGCGAGGAGTTCTACAACCGGATCATCACCACGAGAAGTTATGAGGAGCGGCTGGACACCCTGCAGACCGTCCGCAATCACAACATCTCCGTCTGCTGCGGCGGGATTATCGGAATGGGTGAAACCGACCAGGACCGGATTGAACTGCTCCACACACTGGCCACCTTTCCACAGCATCCGGAATCGGTACCTGTCAACGCACTGATCGCCGTGCCGGGAACTCCCATGGAAAATCAGCCGCCGGTTCCCTGGAACGAAATGGCCAGGATGATCGCCACAGCACGAATTGTGATGCCCGACTCCATCGTGCGCCTCTCGGCAGGCCGCGTGAACATGAGCATCCAGGAGCAGACCCTCTGTTTCATGGCCGGTGCCAACTCGATTTTTACGGGAGAGAAGCTGCTCACCACCTGCAACAATGAGATCGATGAAGACCGAAGGATGTTCGAGCTGCTGGGGCTGACGCCGATGGAAGCCTTCAGTAAGGCCAAAAAAGAGCACCTGCCTGCATAAAAAAAGGGCGGACATCCATTACAGACACCCGCCCTTTACAGGGTTCTTCAACTGCGGAGTCCCGCTCTCTGATTCCCCGCTTGTGATTCATCGGAACCCGCTTCAGAATGAACACCGCTGTCTGAAGCAGATCTTCTACGAATCTGCGGAGTCCCGTTGTTTCAATCAGTAGATAAGGTACTGAGTGACGCAGACCGCCCGGGGAACCGTCGCCTCTACTCCTGTATAGGTGAGAAGTCCGGTCTCCGCATCGCGCTCGAACAGCACGACATTGTCGTTGTCCCGGTTCGCCACAAAGACAAACTCCCCGAACTTGTCGATCGCGAAGTTGCGTGGATGCCCGCCCCGGGTCGGCTCATGCCCTACCAGCTCCAGGCGGCCGGTAGACTGATCGATCCGGTAGATGGCCAGTGAGTCATGTCCCCGGTTGGATGCATAGAGAAACTTTCCATCGGGGGAGATGTGAATGTCGGCGGCACTGCTCGTACCGTCAAAATCTTCCGGCAGCATGGTGATTCTCTGGACAGGATCCAGCGCACCGGTCTGCTTGTTCACCGCGTTGGCCGTTACGGTAGAAGAGAGCTCATCGACCGTATAGGCAAAATCACCACTCGGATGGAAGGTGAAGTGACGCGGTCCGGAACCGGGCTCCAGATCGAGGAAGGGCTGTTCGGCAGGGCTCAGTTTCCCGGTCTCCCGGTCCACCTCATAGATGGCCACGTAATCTGTACCCAGGTCCACCGCATAGATGAACCGCCCGTCCGGTGAAGGGATGATGGAGTGGACATAGGGACGGGTCTGACGCCGGGGATTGATGCTGCTCCCCTCATGCTGCACCACATCGACTGCCGCACCGAGGCTGCCGTCACTCTGGATGGGATAAACGGAGAGGTTCCCGCCGCCATAGTTGGAGACAAAGGCAAACTTGCCCTGCGGGTCGAGGCTGACGTGAGCCGGGCCTCTCCCTTCGGTAGACTGCGCGTTCAGGAAAGTCAGTCTTCCGCTCTCCCGGTCAATGCTGTAGGCGGCGACGCTACCGTTGCGATCTCCTTCATCGTCTGTGGCCGGATCGCTGCTGATGGAGTAGAGAGCGTGTCCCTCGGGATGGATCCACTGGAAGTTGGGACCGGAGAAGTCCTTAATCTGCTGGATCTGTGAAAAAGTTCTTGACTCCCGGTCAAATTCGAGGACAAAGAGTCCTTCGTCGGAGAAGGTTCCGACGTAGATAATCTCCTTGCTTGGTTTCGTATCTGTCTGGCCGCAACCCGTCACGGACCAGGCAAGAACGAGCAGGGATAGAAAGGTGGTGGTTAGCTTACCCATTTTCCTCTTTTATTGGTTGATTTGAATTCTCGGATAAGGCCAATAATAGAGAAAGCACGGTTAAAAACCACTTTTAGAAACCTAGCGTCCCAAAAACCGGAGCAGAGCATCCATAAAGTGCCCAAAGGCTTCCAGATGGGGAATATGACCCACATTCTCCAGTTCCAGGAGCTCGGCATCCGGAATCCTCGCAGCCGCAGCCCGCCCCAGCTCAGGATAGTTCCCCATGGCCGACGCAACTTCAGGAGCCGCCCGGTTTCGTCCGATCGCGGTCCGGTCCTCCTGACCGATCACCAGAAGCGCCGGAACCCGGATCTGCTCCAGCTCATGGATCACCGGCTGTTCATAGATCATGCGGGTGGTGAGGGCCGAGACCCGTGCCAGCCGCGGATATTCCCCGCTCAGGGTCCAGCGGTAGTGCACCTGGACATACTCATCGTATTCGGGCTTCCACTCCACGTAGTAGGTCCTGTGGTAGTTGCGGATCCCCTCCTCCGTCTGGGCCAGAACCCCCTGATAGATCGTCTCCAGCGGAACCCACGGCGTGATGCGGTAATCTTCAAGGCCGATCGGATTTTCCAGTACCAGATGAGAGGACCGTTCCGGAAACATCAGCACAAAACGGGTAGCCAGCATCCCACCCATCGAGTGGCCCACAACCGCAGTACTCTCCACACCGAGCGCATCGAGCAGCTGCAGGGTCTGGCTGCTCATCTCATGAAAACTGTAGTGGATGTCGGGTTTGGAGGATTTACCGAACCCGATCTGATCCGGAACGATAACGCGGTACCCCTGCCGTGAGAGTTCCCGTATCACCCCTTCCCAATAAGCGCCAAAGAAGTTCTTTCCATGAAGGAGCAGGACACTCCTCCCGTTGGGCCGCTCGGGATGAACATCCATAAACGCCATCCTCACCTCCTTCCCCTCCAGGTTCATCGGCAGAAAACGGACCGGCCAGGGATAGTCGTAATTCTCCATGGCAATCCCCAGAGGTTCCGGTTGTGACGGAAATTCAAGGGGCTGCCGGAACCGGACCCCTTGCGCGTTGGCGGGATGGAGTGCGGGCCCCCCGGCGGCAAGCAGGAGGGTCAGGATGAAAATGAAGGAGTGCAGGCGCTGTTTCATGGCAGTGGTATTTAACGGACCGTCGATTTTTGGTAAGATTTTTACTGGCGAGGATTACTGGCTCGTAGTTTTTGACGGACAGGTCGTTTTTTGGCGGACAGGTCGTTTTTTTGAACGGGACGTGGCTGTCTGTCGCTTGCCAGGATCGGACCGGTCCGCAGATTCAGAGCTCCCTGAGCATTCCGGTCAACGTCTGGTAGACCTGCCGCAGCTCATCCGGAGCGATGCAGTAGGGAGGCATCAGATAGACCACATCCCCTAGAGGGCGCAGCAGCAGTCCGTACTCGACACATTTCTGTTTGATGCGGGGTCCCATCTCGCTCAGATATCCCTCGTCACTACCCGCGATATTGAAGGCGGCGATGGTCCCCTTCACCCGGGTTTTCTCCGCCAACCCCGCTTCACTCAGCGCGGCAATACCTTCAAGGTGAACCGGTTCGAGGCGGCGGAAGGCCTCCTCCTCTTCGAGCAGATCGAGCGATGCCAGCGCCGCAGCACAACCGATCGGATTGGCCGTATAGCTGTGGCCGTGCCAGAGAGTGCCCAGCGGGTCCTCCGTAACGAACGCCTCGTAGATCTCCTCACTGGCCACCGTAACCGAAAGCGGGAGAAAACCTCCGGTGATCCCTTTCGAGAGAGCGATCAGATCGGGTTCGACCCCCGCCCTCCTGCAGGCAAACCACTCTCCTGTCCGTCCGAAACCGGTCATCACTTCGTCAAAGATCAGGAGGGTCCGGTGACGGCGGGCCACCCGCTGCAATTTCTGAAGGAACTCCTCCCGGCACATCCTCATTCCCCCGGCTCCCTGCACCAGCGGCTCAATGATGATACCTGCATACCGGGCGGGATCTTCCGCCAGTTTCTCCTCCAGGAACCGGATAATCTCCTCTTCCCGCTCCTCGGTGGTCGTATCTCCGATCCAGCTCTCCGGCCAGGGAAGAAAATCGACCTGGAACAGGAGCTCCTGAAAGACGCGGGTGAAGATCGAACGGCTTCCGGCCGACATCGCCCCCACCGTATCGCCATGATAGGCACCATCAAAGGCGAGAAATCGGCTTCGCTGCTCTCCACGATTCTTCCAGTACTGCCAGGCCATCTTCAGTGCCACCTCCACCGCGGTCGAACCGTTGTCGGAGAAAAAGAGCCGGTTCAACGATCCGGGCAACTTTGCGGTGAGCCGCTCCGCCAGCTGCTCGGCGGGTTCGTGGGTGAACTCGGCAAAGATGACATGCTCCAGCTGCAGCGCCTGCCTGTAGATCGCCTCGGCGATCCTCGGATGGGAGTGTCCGTGCAGATTCACCCACCAGCTGGAAATGCAGTCGATGATCCGGCGGCCATCCTCCAGGGTGAGCCAGATCCCCTCACCGCTCCGGACCCGGAGAGGATCCCGGGCTCCCTTCAGAATCGTGAACGGTTTCCAGATGTTGGGATGCATAAGGAGCAATTTAAGTGAAAAGGTATCAGAAGGTATCAGAGAGTGAAGGCCTGTCGGAAAGCACTCCTGAGTGTCTCCGGCGTCCACTCCCTCATCGGGGGAAAGGACCAGAGCCGCTCCACTCCGCTGAAATGACGGATTGTCTCCTCGTTGGAGGGGTGTTTTTCTCCGTTCAGGACAATACCCCAGACCCGGGCGCCGCCCTGGCGGAGAATCTGAAGCGTCATCAGAGAGTGGTTGATCGTTCCCAGCCCGGAACGGGCAACCACCAGTACGGGCAGATCCAGCCGGAGGATCAGATCCAGCATTGTGTGCCGGGAGTTGAGCGGGACCAGAATGCCTCCGGCACCCTCCACCACCAGCCTCCCGCCGCCTGAGGGCGGCAGCTCAAACTCTTCCAGGGAGATCCGGATCCCCTCCTGTTCGGCGGCAGCGTGCGGGCTCATCGCTCTTTCCAGGCGGTACCGTTCCGGATAGCACTCCGAGGCGCTCAGTCCGGTCCATCTTCGGACCCTCTCCGTGTCGGTCTCCGGCTCAGTGCCCGCCTGGACCGGTTTCCAGTACCGGGCAGGCAGACCTGCACAGAGAGCGGCCGAGACTACCGTCTTGCCCACCTCCGTGTCGGTCCCGGTCACAAAGATCCGCTCGGGAAAAGAGTCCATGATGCCACCTGTTTATTCAACACTTCCGGCATTGAAATCCATCCTGCCGGAAAATACCTGCTTCCGGAAAATCCTTGCCTGTCTTTCAATTGGTTTGCCAGCTCCTTCTATTCCTGCCGGCCGGAAGGATCCAGCCCGTTCCGGCCTATCCCTTCTTCACCACCAGAAAGACCATATGCCAGCTGATCCGTACTCCATCGGGTGATGTCTTGTCCCAGTGTCGGTTCAACAACCGGAACTGGGCCGGCGTCAGCCGTTTGCCCGTTAGGGTGGCATCGGCACCGATCCGTTTCAGATAGCGGAAAAAGTCGAGGGCCGAGGGATAGGTAACGGTTCGTGTGTCCTCGTAGTAGTCCACCTCATAGGGCGCCTTGCCATCCCCTATGGAGAGCTTGATCACCATCTCCTCGGTATCCGGAAGCAGGTTTCCGGTAAACGGCAGGCCCAGTTCGAGGCAGATTTTACGCCACTCGGGAAATGAATCCGCACCGGGAAATGCGGTAAGCAGAAGACCACCCGGTTTGAGCGCTTCAGTGAACCGGGAGAGGGTGAGAGGCGGATGGCGGAACCACTGTGCGGCAAAATTGCCGGCAATGAGCGCCCACTCCTGCTGCCCCGGAGTGAACTCTTCCGCATCCAGAACCTCAAACTTCAGACGTTCCGCATCGGCACCGAGCTGACGCCGGCACTGCTCCAGCATGGCGGGCGACAGATCGGTCACCGTAAACTCCCTGTCAGGCAGGATACGGATCAGCTCACGCGTCAGAAAACCTGTTCCGGCACCGAATTCAAGGACCGGACCCGGTGGCAGAATCAGCTTCCAGGGCTCGAGGGCGGCGGCAAGACGCCCCGCTGTCTCCTGCTGAAGTCCGGCCAGTTCTTCATACTGCTCCGCAGCCCGGTCAAAATGGGGTAACAGGTCTGGTTTCTCCTTCTGCATCAATAAAACTCTGTCTCCTGGTCAGATTTCAATTCAATTCTTCTTCACCGGGATCCACCAGCGGCTTCAGAAACCGGTAACATTGCCCGGCGTGGGTGAACACCGCTGCATGTCCGCCCTCCTTGATCTCAAGATAACGGCTTTTGCGGAGCATGTTAAAGAGTTCATGCCCCTTGGTCCGATGGACAATTGCATCTTTTTCCCCGTGAATGATGGTGACATCCGGAATACGGTGGAGGGTCATGAGAGGGAAGTGATCACTTCCCAGACGCTCCAGATCATGAAGCAGCCGGTCATGATCCGGTTTGTCCGGAATGTCGAAGGAAGGGCGGTCCGGAAACCAGACGTTCCGGTAGAAGTCCCGTAACACTTCATAGGGCATCTCCACAAAGCGGCTCATCATCTGGCGCAGAATCAGGCGGGATCTGCGGCCCTCATCCGGCGCATCCGGATGAAACGAGAGAAATCCACCCGTGATGATCAGATGGTCCGCCTGTTCGACCAGCTGTCTGGGGCACCAGTGCAGTCCGAAGGAGTGGGCCATCACGATTTTACGGCTTCCGGGATAACGGAATCCGGCCTCCTTCTCCTCTCCGAAATAGCCGCGGTCCAGGTGAGTTACCGATACATCCGCCGGAAGCAGCTCCTCCCATACATCCCAGACAGAGGGCGAAAGCCCCCATCCGTGGCAGGTGATCAGTTCAATCTTCGGGTCAGGCATCGGCAAGCACCTCCAGAAGACGGTCAAGATCCTCTCTCTTGTGGAGCGCACTCAAGGTGATCCGGAGCCGGCTCTGTTGCACAGTAGGCGGTCGTATCGCCTGAACGAAGAGCTTCTGCTCATAAAGCCGGGCTGCCAGACGGAGAGCCTCCCGTTCATCATAAAGAAGCAGCGGGATGATCTGGGTCCGGTCCGGGCCGGTTGGATATGGGAGTTCCTCCAGCCGCTCCAGCAGGTATCTGACCAACCCTCCGACCCGTCCCCTCTCCTCTTCCATCCCGGGAACAAGGTCCAGTGCGGCATCCGCCGCTCCGATCACGGAGGGCGCCGGGGCGGTGGTATAGATCACCCCCGCGCAGAAATTAACCAAATACTCCTTCATCTCGGCCGAACAGACGGCAAACGCCCCCTGCCCCCCTCCCGCCTTGCCGAACGTACTCAGCAGCAGATCCACCTCCCCGCGTCCTTCTCCCAGCCCCAGCCCCTGCTCCCCGAAAAGGCCGAAGGCGTGCGCATCATCCAGATAGAGCCTTGCTCCGTAGCGCCCGCAGAGTGCGATGATCTCATCGAGCGGCGCGCGGTCGCCGTCCATGCTGAAGAGGGATTCCGTCACGACCCAGCAGGTGCCGCCATCCGCCGGGCGTTTCTTCAGGAGCTCCTCCAGATGATTGCAGTCGTTGTGGCGGAAGCGCCGGAACTCGGCCCGGCTCAGCATGCACCCGTGAAGCAGGCTGTTGTGGCAGAGCTTGTCGGCCAGAATGAGATCCCCGCGATCGGTAAGTGCGGGAAGAAGGGTTGAGTTGGCAAGAAAACCGCTGCTGAAGAGCAGAGCCGCCTCCCGGCGGTAGAGTGCGGCGATCTTCTGCTCCAGATCGTGGTGGATCTGAAGCGAGCCGGAGACGAGCCTCGAGGAGGAAGAACCCGTTCCATAGTGCTTTGTATATTGTACCGATCGTTCGATCAGCTCAGGATGGGTTGCCAGTCCGAGATAGTCGTTACTGCAGAAATTGAGAAATGTCTCTCCATTCAGTTCAAGGGTCATCCGCGTCCGGCCGGCACCGACCGGCTGCAGGATGCGCCGTCTGTTCTCCGCTTCCCGCTGAAGGAGTTTTCTTCGAATGGGGGAATCGCTGTTGCTGCCTGGATGCACGCTTTCAGTCGGATGACAGGATCTGATAATCGTCCGGATAGTCCCGAATGGTAAAATCGGGGTTTGACCGGAAAGAGCGGCCCATCGCCCTGAACTGCTGAACGAACCGCCGCTTCTCATAGCGGGGTGCGAACAGTCCGTATTCGATGATGAAGAGGCGCTCGGCTGCCGGATCGTACCAGGTGAAATTGACAAAGGGTCCCCCCATCAGGTCGTTGGTCATCTGCCAGGTTCCGAGGGTTTCCCATCCCAGAAGATGATCGTCGCGCTCGACCGGACGGGTTTCAACCGGCCGCCGGTATTCGGTGGTGACCCAGGAGTCCCGACGCGACCCCCTCATGTGGATCTCCAGCAGGGAGTCCCGGGTGGCGTTGATCCACTCCGGCGTGATCATATCGGCCGAGGCGACACCGTCCTTCCACCATCCCAGAATCCAGCGGGTATTGTCGGGCAGCAGGCGGCGGAACTCCACCACCTGAAGCGTATCCACGGTCATGACGTAATCATGCTGGAGCCGGATGCTCCATCCGTATCGCCGGTAAAGATTTTCCGATACCCTTCTCTGCTCTCCCCGCCGGAAGACCGACTCCTCCCAGCGGCGCATCTCGGTATCCATCGCATGCTCGATGAGCTGACCTTCCGAACGGCGGATCCGGTCGGCCAGGCGGGAGACGTCTGTTGAGGTGAGAATCAGGATCCACTGGTCGCGGTACCACTGATCCGAGAGCGGGAATGCAAAGCTCTCGCCGGAACGGACCCTCTCCTCCACATCATCGCTCAGGACCGCCCGGATGAAGGCCGAAGTATTGGTCTGATCATCGATCGGGCCCGCAAATATGATGTTTCTGAACTTTTTAAGCTCTTCCAGCTCCTCGTTGGTCCGGAAGTCACGGAACCTCAGGGTGTAGAGCGACTCGTTCCGGCCGGGGAGTGTCTCGATCGTCTGTCCGAATGTGGTCCGGAGTGCCCATGCCATTTCACTGTCATGAAGCGTTGAATCCATCACGACGATGATCTCATGGTTCTCGCCGACAGCCTGAGGCCTGAAATCCCCCCCGCAGGCCGTGAAAAGCAGCGTCAGTCCGATCAGTGTCGGAAGGAGTGAACGGGGCATGAATATTACTTTTTGATTCCTGGATTCACCCAATATTCCCATATTTCAGGCTATTCACAAACCGGCTTGTTTTGGAGATCCACCCCGGATCGGGGTAGGATTCCCGGATCTTTTCGATCAGAGCGCTCCCGACGATGAATCCGTCCGCCTTCTCGGAGATCTTCATCGCATCCCCGTGACTGCGAATGCCAAAACCGATCAGCTTCGGATTTTTGGTGATGTTCTTCACCACCCGGTCGATAAAACGTTGAACCGAGGCAGCCACCTCCTCTCCATCGCGGGCACCCGTCACCCCGGTCACCGACACACAGTAGACAAACCCGTCGGATGCCTCATCGATCCGGCGCATCCGCTCATCACTCGTGTTGGGGGCGACCAGGTAGATCAGGGCGAGCCTGTGCCGGCGGGCTGCATCTCGAACCAGATCGGACTCCTCCAGCGGGACATCGGGAATGATCAGGCCATCGGCACCCGCATCGGCGGCGTCCCTGCAGAACTCCTCCACTCCATATTTCAGAACCGGGTTGATGTAGCCCATCAGCACAATGGGGATGGCGGATTTTTCACGCACCCCGCGCACCATCCTGAAGATCCCCTTTATGGTGATCCCGTTTTCGATCGCGACATTGCTCGAGTACTGGATGGTCGGGCCGTCGGCAAGAGGGTCGCTGAAGGGCATGCCGAGCTCGATCAGTTCGGCTCCGTTCTTCTCAAACTCCAGGATAAGATCGACGGTTGCATCCAGCTCCGGGTAACCGGCCGTCAGGAAGAGCGACATCACCTTCTCGTTCGGATCTCTTCCGTCAAATAACTTCCGGATCCGGTTGTCACTCCCGATCCCGGCCCGGTCTTCTCCCAGGTTTTCACCCCGCTCTGCGGAGCTGTCGATCTGATTCACGTTTTGATAGTCGTTTCGGTTCTCTTTCATCAGATGTTATCCGCAATGGTTTTCATATCCTTGTCCCCGCGTCCGGAGAGATTGACCACAACCAGCTCATCCTCCCGTGTCCGGGGCATCAGTTCCTCGAGACCTGCCAGCGCGTGTGCCGACTCCAGGGCGGGGATGATTCCCTCGGTCCGGGAGAGCAGCTTTACCGCATCGAGCGCCTGGCTGTCGGTCACAGCCCGGTAATCCACCCTGCCCGTATCCGACAGCCAGGAGTGTTCCGGACCCACACCGGGATAGTCGAGACCCGCGCTGATGGAGTGGGCCAGCTGGATCTGCCCCTCCTCGCTCTGAAGCAGATAGCTGAGAGATCCATGCAGTACGCCGGGCGTCCCGAGGGTGATGGTGGCGGCCGTTTTGCCGCTCTCCACACCCAGGCCTGCCGCCTCGATTCCGATCATTTTTACCTTTTCATTGTCGAGAAAAGGGTGAAACAGTCCGATCGCATTGGACCCCCCGCCCACACAGGCGACCAGGTAATCGGGATCCCGCCCTTCCCGGTCGTTGATCTGTCTGCGCGCCTCCTCACCGATCACCCGCTGGAAATCACGCACCATCATGGGATAGGGGTGTGGCCCGACCGCGGAGCCGATGATGTAGTAGGTGTCTTCCACATTGGTGACCCAGTCGCGGATCGCCTCGTTGGTGGCATCTTTCAAGGTTTTCGATCCGCTCTCCACCGGTCGGACCTCCGTCCCGAGCAGCCGCATCCGTTCCACATTGAGCTTCTGCCGCTCCATATCTTCGGCGCCCATGTAGACCACTCCCTGCATGCCGAACCGTGCGCAGACCGTAGCCGTGGCCACTCCATGCTGGCCGGCTCCTGTCTCGGCGATAATCCGGGTCTTCCCCATCCTCCGGGCCAGCAGGATCTGCCCGATGCCGTTGTTGATCTTGTGCGCACCGGTGTGGCAGAGATCTTCCCGTTTAAGGTAGATTTTCGCCTTGCCATAATGGGCGGTCAGCCGCTCGGCAAAGGTGAGTTTTGTGGGGCGGCCCACATACTCTTCCAGAAGTGAGTGGTACTGTTCGTTGAACTGAGGGTCATTTTTTGCCTCCAGCCATGCGGCTTCGAGCTCCTCTAGGGCGGGTATCAGGATCTCCGGGACAAAACGTCCTCCAAATTGGCCGAAATACCCGTTTCGGGGGTTGGTCTGAGTCATCTCTGTGTTTCCGGTCTGATTATTGAATTCAGATCTGATATCGAATTCCTGTGAATATTTTTCATTAATCGTTGGAGGAATCCCGGAGCCGCTCCTGGCTTATGGCAGCAGCACCTGGAATCCGGCGCGGCTCCTGAAATTCCGCGTGGCTCCTGGCATTCCGTAACTGCTCCTGGAATCCCGCAGCACTCCTCTCATCCTCCGGCCGCACCCTCCTTCCGGAGCCGCTCCAGGGAGTTGAAAAAACGCTCCACCTTGTCGTAATCCTTGAGACCCGGAGCCTGTTCCAGCCCGCTGCTCAGATCGATGGCAAACGGCCGGACGCTTCGGAAGGCGCTCTCCACATTCGCGTCATTCAATCCGCCGGAGAGAATGAACGGTTTTTCACGGGAGATCTCGCGAAGCAGGTTCCAGTCAAACACTCTTCCGGAGCCGCCCCAGAGGGGGCCGGCATCGGTATCGAACATCAGGTAACGAACCTGCTCCAGTTCCAGGTAGGGACGGATACGTTCACGCAATCCTTCCGCATCATCCTCCTCTCCCACATGGATCACTTTGATCACCGGCTTCTCCATCAGACGGCAATAGTGCGGGGATTCGGTCCCATGAAGCTGAATCAGCTCCACGCCCGTTTCTCTGGCGATCCGGTTCACCTCCTCGGCCGGATGGTTCACAAACACCCCGACAGGGACCGGCCCGTGAATCCAGTTGATGATCGCTCCCGCCTTAGGTGGTTCGATATACCTCGGGCTTTTCGGGTAGAAGATGAAGCCGATGAAATCCGCACCGGCTCCGGCAACAAAACGGGCATCCTCCAGATTGGTGATGCCACACACTTTTACCGCCGGATACTCGGCAGTTGTATGATCACCCTGCATGCAATCCTCCCTCACTCTCCAGGCGGTCCGCCTCTTCTTCCACCTGTTCCATCATCTGCCGCAGAGCCTTCCCGGGATCGGGCTGGCGCATGAAATGCTCACCGATAAGGGCCGCATCGATCCCGTTGCGGACCAGGTAGAGCAGATCCTCCACATCCGACAGCCCGCTCTCCGAAACGCGAACCACACCGGCGGGTGCCTTCTTCAGCAGGTTCACGCCCCTGTGGAGATCCACCTCGAACGTGTGCAGATTGCGGTTGTTCACACCAAACAGATTCACCTTCTCCCAATCCAGCCGGTCCACCTCCTCCTCGCTGTAGCACTCGACCAGCGCATCCAGTCCTGCCTCCTCTGCCGCGTGCAGCAGTTCGTCCATGTGGCTCCCCTCCAGAACAGCAGCAATGAGCAGGACGGCATCGGCTCCAAACGCCCGCGCTTCAAAAATCTGATAGGTATCCACAATAAAATCTTTGCGCAGCAAAGGAATATCAACTTCTTTGGAGATTTTTTCGAGATACTCAAGTCTTCCCTGAAAAAACGGTTCATCCGTCAGGACGGAGATGGCGGACGCCCCTCCGTCGACATAACTGCCGGCGATCGATACCGGATCGAAATCGGGGCGAATGATCCCCTTGGACGGGGAGGCTTTCTTCACTTCGGCGATTACCGACAACCTGTTCTGTTGCAAAGCATTACGAAAGCCTTTGCGGGGTCTTTCGTAACACTCCATCGATTCCAGATCCTTCTGTGAACGGGCCTGTTTTTTCCGCGGGAGATCTTCCCGGGTCTGTCTCACAATTTTATCCAGTACGGAACTCATTCTTGAATCACCAGCTCAATTCAGTTGGCCAAACGGCAGGCCTTCCTGTTGTTTGAATTACTTAATCGGTTTGACTCAAATAAGTTACGGTGTTTGTTTATCAACATTTATAATGACGGTTCATTATGCCGGCTCCTGCTGCTGAACCTGTCGGGTCGCCTCAGCGAACTCCTCCAGCTTTTGCAGACCCGCACCACTCTCCAGAGCATCCCGGGCCATGCCGAGCGCCTCCTTCAGCTCAGGAGTACGGCCCGATACCTGAATGGCGAGGGAAGCATTGAGCAGCACGACATCCCTCTGCGCACTGTTGGAGGTTCCGTCAAGCACCGAACGGATGATCGCCGCATTCCGGACGGCATCCCCCCCTTCCAGCTCCCCGATCGTTGCCAGTTGCAGGCCGAGCGAACGGGGATCGAAGAGTTGCGGGGAGGGTTCATTCCCCTGCCTGAAATCCTTTACCCATTGCAGATCGTAAAGGTCCGTACCGGATGTGATGCTCAGTTCATCGAGCCCGTCGTGGGAGCTCAAGGCCCATGCCTGATCGGCACCCACATTCTCCAGAATCTGGATCATCACACGGGCCACTTCGCTGCTATAGGCTCCCACAACCTGTCGGGTCACCTGTGCCGGATTGAGAAGCGGCCCCAGAATGTTGAAGAAAGTCCGGATGCCTAGAGCCCTCCGGGCGGGCATGACATGTTTCATGGCCGGGTGGAAATTGGGAGCAAACATGAAAGCTATTCCGGTCTGGGCAAACACCTCTTCGACCTGTCGTTTGCCCAGGGTCGCCACGACTCCCAACTCCTCGAGCACATCGGCGCTGCCGCAACGGCTGGAGACGCTCCGGTTGCCATGCTTCAATACCGGTACGCCAGCCCCTGCGGCCACAAACATCGCTGCCGTGGAGATGTTGAAGGTGCCGGAGTTGTCCCCGCCCGTCCCGCACAGATCGACCGCACCCTCTGTATCGACCTCGACCCGGATGGCCGCCTCCCTCAGCGCCTGTACAAATGAGGTCAGCTCTTCCACCGTCTCTCCCTTCACCCGCATCCCGTAGAGAAAAGCGGCAGTCTGCTCGTTGTTCACCTGCCCGTCCAATATCCGCTGCATCGCATCGCGCGCCATTGCGGGATCGAGAGGCCTGCCTTCAGCTACAGTTTCAAGAATCTCTTTAAATTCCTGGGCCATATTGTTTTATGTTATTTTATAATTCGTTCTGTCACGACATAACATGACTTCCGGGCAGGTCTAAACCGGCCCTCTTCCGTCATCCATTTCTTTCTTGTCTGCATGAAGGACAGATCAGGAAAGTAAGACAGAATAATCAAGCTCCAGCCAGTTCCGGATCAGCCTGGGACCCTCCGTGGTGAGGATGCTCTCAGGATGAAACTGGATCCCCTCCAGCGGATAGTGCCTGTGACGGACACCCATGATCACCCCGTCGGCCGTACGGGCGCTCACCTCCAGCTCATCGGGTATCGATTCCGGATCGAGCATCAGGGAGTGGTAGCGGGTGGCATCAAATCCCTCCCGGACTCCCAGGAAAAGTGTCTTTCCGTCGTGGTGAATCTCGGAAGTCTTGCCATGCATCAGAACAGGCGCCTGGACCACACGCCCCCCGAAAACGTGTCCGATCGCCTGATGCCCCAGACAGACCCCCAGGATCGGAATCCGTGGCCCCAGCTCGCGGATCACCTCCTCACAGACTCCTGCGTTTTCCGGGCGACCGGGACCGGGGGAGATGAGAATTTTTTCCGGCTCCATGGAAGCAATTTCGGATAGGGATCTCTCGTCGTTCCGGATCACGGTATAATCTGCCCGGCTCCCGGCGATCAGATGAACCAGATTCCAGGTAAAGGAGTCGTAGTTGTCGATTATCAGAATCATGTCTTGCGAATCTTCATATTCGGTTTCGCCGCCCCTGTCCGTTGCACGGCAGTGCGGCACTTACGAGTGATCATGCAATATCCCGTGTTTCAGAAGCTTCACACGCATCATCAACCCAAACTGTAATCTTCTCATGCATTCCGCACCTCGGCGGTCTCATAGGTCCGGATCAGACCCACCGCTTCCCGGACCCGGTCCAACACCTGATCGGCCCGGGCGCGTGCCTTTCGCCCCCCCTCTTTCAGCACATCCATCACGTAGTCGTAATCCTTCTCCAGCTCCCGCCGCCTCTCGCGGGCCTCGCCGAAGTGGTCGTTGATGAGCCGGAGCAGCTCCTTCTTGGCATCCCCGTACCCATATCCGCCGGCCCGGTAGCGTCCGGCGATCTCCTCCCGCAACGTCTCGTCGGCAAAGAGCCGGATCAGCGCAAAGACATTGCAGGTGTCGGGGTCCTTCGGCTCCTCCAGCGGGATCGAATCGGTCTGGATCGACATCACTTTCTTCCTGAGCTCTTTCCCCTCATCAAAAATAGCGATGGTATTTCCGTAGGACTTGCTCATCTTGCGGCCGTCGATGCCTGGAACGACCGCCACTTCCTCGACGATCAGAGGGTCCGGAAGACGGAAGAGCTCCTCCCCATAGGTATGGTTCAGCTTCCCGGCAAGATCCCGGCAGATCTCGATGTTCTGTTTCTGGTCGGCTCCAACCGGGACCAGATCACTGTCGTAGATCAGGATGTCTGCCGCCTGCAGGATGGGATAGGTAAAGAGCCCCACATTGGGGGAGAGACCGCCGGCCACTTTCTCCTTGTAGGCCACTCCTTTCTCCATCAGGCTTACCGGGGAGAGTGTGGCCAGAATCCAGAAGAGTTCCGTCACCTGGGGGACATCGGACTGCGCAAAGAAGATGCTTTTCTGCGGGTCAAGACCCAGAGCCAGATAATCGCGTGCCACTTCGAGCGACAGTTTGCGCCGAAGATCCCCGTCATGAATGGCGGTCATCGAGTGGTAGTTGGCAATAAAATAGAACGCCTCCCCCTGCTCCTGCATCTCGATATGCTGACGCATCGCTCCGAAGTAGTTCCCCAGATGCAGCCGACCCGAAGGCTGGATGCCTGAAAGGATCGTCTTCTCCTTTTTCACTGTCGTATTGCTCAAACCGTCTGACATGTCAAGCTGATTCCGTGTTGATAAATCCCGATGATGCACGATCCCCCCGGATCTCCAGGGCGACGGAGAGCGCCTCGACCAGGGCACCGGCTTTCTCCCGGGTCTCCTCGAATTCTCTCTCCGGCCGGCTGTCGGCCACCACACCTGCCCCGGCCTGTATATAGACCCGGTCGTCGGTAACCACCATGGTCCGGATGGCAATGCAGGTATCCATATCACCCGAAAAATCAAAATAACCGACCGCGCCGGCATAGGGTCCGCGTCGGGTGGGCTCCAGTTCGTCGATGATCTGCATCGCCCGGATTTTGGGGGCTCCGCTCACTGTTCCGGCCGGAAAGCAGTGCATAAGCGCATCCACCGGGCCCATCCCTTCATCCAGCTCACCGGTAACGTCCGAAACCATGTGCATCACATGAGAGAATCGTTCAATAAAGCGGTCCCTGCGGACCTCCACCGTCCCGGGCCTGCAGACCCGTGCCAGATCGTTTCTGCCCAGATCGACCAGCATGATATGTTCGGCAATCTCCTTCGGGTCGTTCCGCAACTCCTCCTCAAGGGCGAGATCCTCCTGCGGGGTCTTCCCCCGTGAACGGGTTCCGGCAATCGGAAGAAGGCGGACCTTCCCCTTCTGGACCTGTACGAGCACCTCGGGGGAGGAGCCCACCAGGGAGAAGCCGTCAAACTCCAGATAGAAGAGGTAGGGTGAAGGGTTCACCATTCTGAGCGCCCGGTAGAGCATGAAGCGGTCCCCCCGGAAGGGAACCTGAAACCGTTGGGAGAGTACCACCTGGAAGATATCCCCCTCCCGGATGTAGTGCTTTCCGCTCTCTACCATCTCCATAAAACGGTTCCGATCGATGTTGCTGGAGAAAGCCTCCCGCTCCAGATGAAACTCCGGATCCGTCTGCGGCCTTCTTTGGAGAGTCTCCTCCATCTCATCCAGGGCGCGTTGAGCCTCCTGCCAGGCCGCGGCGGGGTCGGTCTCCGGACCGACAAAGACCGTCTTGATCAGCACGAGCTGCTTCTTGACATGGTCGAAGGCGATGATCTGATCGTAGAAGGCCCAGACCGCTTCCGGCAGCGCGAGATCCGACGGCGGGGTCTCCCCCAGTTTCTCCAGCTCACGAACGGTATCGTAGGAAGAGAATCCCACTGCCCCTCCCGTGAGCCGGGGCAGATCGGGAAGATCGGGCTCCCGATGCGGGGCCGTCAGCTCCCGGAGGAGTTCAAAATAGGGACGCTCCACCCTCCGGTTTTCACCGTTCCGGCGCATCCAGGAGTCGGACCCGTCAAAGATCAGAACCTGATAGGGATTGCTGCCCAGAAAGGTGTAGCGGGCCAGCTGCTCGCCCCCTTCCACCGATTCCAGAAGAAAGGGGTACTCCGCCCCTTCCCGGATGGAGAGGAAGACGGAAACCGGCGTCATCACATCGGCCAGCATCCGGCGGCTCACCGGAATGGCGGTGCAGGTCTGGCAATATTTTTCGAAAGTTTCGTAGTCCATAAACAAAAAAACCCACTCCAGTAGACTGCAGTGGGTTTGAATCCGAAATTCGTTTTCGTCTGGTCAGATGCTCATAACTCACCCACTGCCGGAAAATAAGAACCGGGCCACCACCAGGTGATATGAGCTGAAATCATCTCCATAACAGACTGAAATTAGAGGATGAAACGCTCAAATGCAACTCTATCGTACTCCCCCCTGCAAGGAAAAGTGCTGCCTGATGCAACCCGTCGGGAACCGTTGCGGCGTGCCCGAAGCGGTCCGGGCAGAGGAACCAACTGCCGCCCTGCCCACTCCCGCTGCGGCTATCCTGCTCCTGCTCTTACCTACTCTCCCCGGCGGTACCCGCCGTTGAGATACTCCTCTTCCTCACACTCCTCCCCGTTGCCGAACTGGTCGTTCCAGAAGAGCCATGCTGCATTGAGCAGTCCCTTCAGGATGTAAACGCTGAAGACGAACATCAGACCGTACTCCCGGAACAGGATGATGATGGAGAGATAGCTCAGAAAGAGCAGGAATTTTCCCTTCTTCTCACGCAAAGAAACCTTGTCGAAACGCGGGATCTTGTCAAAAGGGATGGTGCTGACCATCAGGAAGGAGAGCAGAACGACCACAGGGAGAAGAACCCCGGCGACCTGGTGCTCAAAGGCTTCAAACAACTCCGGGTGGGGCCGGAACGTAATCACGAAAGCGGCGAGCATGACCGCCTGCACGGGGGTTGGGAGGCCGCGGAAATGTTCATACTCCCCGTATTTGGCATCCACGTTGAACCGTGCAAGACGCACGGCACTGCAGAGAGGGATGAGTGCACTCACCAGCAACCCGAAAATTCCGAGATCGCCCAGGGCATACGAGTAGATGAGAAAACCGGGTGCGACCCCGAAGGAGACCACATCACAGATCGAGTCGAGCTCGATCCCGAATTCGCTTGTCGCGTTGGCAAGACGGGCCATCACTCCGTCCAGGGAATCAAACAGGCCGGCCAGGACGATGAACCAGGCACCGGTGGCCAGCTTTCCTTCCGCTATCGAGACAATCGCGACGAACCCGCAGAAAAGGTTCATCAGGGTGAAAAAACTGGGGACAACGATACGCGGGATGGGCTTCCGTTTCTTGGCGTTCCTTCGGAAACGGGGACGGTCACTACGGAGATCGGAGTTTTCCTGGTTCTGTGTGGAGTGTTTCATTCGTGGATCCGTCCCAGTATCGATTCACCCGCCCGGGTGCGCTCCCCTTCCCGGACGGTCACCTCCACATCCGGAGGAAGAATCACATCCATACGGGATCCGAACTTCATGATCCCGAACCTTTCACCTGCCTTCAGCTCATCCCCTTCACGGATGTTGTAGACAATCCGTCGGGCAAGAAAACCGGTGATCTGTTTGAAGAGAAACCGGTTCCCGCTGGGATGGAGCACCCCGAAGTGGGCTTGCTCGTTCTGTTCGGAGGCATGATCCTTCCAGGCCATCAGAAATTTTCCGGGAAAATACTCCACATACTCCAGTTTCCCATCCACCGGCACCCGGTTCACATGCACATCGAGCGGGGAGAGGAAGATGCTGATCTGGGTCGCTTTGCCCCCGACATACTCATTATCGGTCTCCCGGATCAGAACGATCTCCCCGTCGGCCGGCGAGATGACAAGGTTCGATCCGGCAGGAGGAGTTCTGTGAGGGTCTCTGAAAAACCAGATGGTGAGCAGGCAGAGAAGCAGCAGAACTCCCCAGACCACCACAGAGACCACACCCCCGATCCGGGATGCCCCCCAGCCAACCAATACAGTAAAGAGCAGGACCAGTGCAATCGTTGAATAGCCTTCCGATGCGATCATTCCCTAGTTTCCGAAAGTGCGCAGTAGATCATTAAAAGTTACCAGGATGAAGATACCGATCAAAAAGATAAATCCGACCTGCTGAAGTGCCATCCGGACACGGACGGAGGGCTCTCGCCGTGTTATCCCCTCATAGATCAGAAACATGAGATGGCCGCCATCCAGCGCCGGTACTGGCAGGGTGTTCATGATGGCGAGTGTGATGCTCAGAAAAGCGGTGATCCCCCAGAATCCCTGCCAGCCACCCTGCTCGGTCGCATCACGCGTCACATTGGCGATGGCCACCGGTCCTCCAAGATTCTCCCGCAGGGAGATCTCTCCGGTAAAGAGTTTTCGGAGCCCCTGGACAATTCCTACAAACGTGTCCCCGGTCTGGCGGTACCCTACCCCGACAGAGGAGGCCAGCGAATGGTCGATCCGTTCGACCGCATTGGCATAGCTCCAGGCCTGAATTCCGATCAACCCCGTGCTTTCATCCGGAGTGACCTGCAGATCAAACACCTCGCCGCCCCGTCGCACAGTGAGATTCACCTCCCCTTCGGCCTGTGAGATCCGCTCGGTCAGTTCGATCCAGTAGGCGATCTGCTCTCCTTCAAAGGCGATGATCTCATCACCGGCCTGCAGCCCTGCCTCCTCGGCAGGTGTTCCCGGAGAGACCCGTTCGACCTTCGATGGCAGGATCCATCCCGGCTGCAGGAACGGCTCATGGTTCAGCCGGTCGAGAAAATCGGAGGGAGCGTTGAGATTGAGAGTCTGGCCGTTCCGCTCGACCATGAAGCTCAGATTGCGTCCGGTGATCTCGGAAGGATTGAAGAGCTGCTCAAAATACTCCACCTCGGCACCGTTCACCCCGATGATCCGGTCGCCGGTCTGAAGCCCAAGGTCGGCCGCCAGGGTATTTTCCGGAATGTAGACCCCCTGAATCGCCTCCAGCGGTAGAACATCCTCCCCGTACTTCCATGCCATTCCCGTATAGATCAGGAAGGCCAGAATCATGTTGAATACCACCCCGCCCAGGATGACGACAATCCGCTGCCATACCGGTTTGCTGCGGAACTCATCCTCTTTCGGCTCCTCGTTTACAAAATCGGTATCGAGGCTCTCATCGATCATCCCGGCGATCTTCACATAACCGCCAAGTGGAGTCGCTCCCAGCACATACTCCGTTTCGCCCCTCCTGAAACCGAAGACCCGCGGCGGAAAGCCAATGGAGAACTGATCGACCCTCATCCCGAACCATTTGGCGGTCAGGAAATGCCCCAGCTCATGGACGGTGACCAGAATAAAGATCGCCGCCGCAAAGATGACCAGGGTGTTCATCAACGTAAAAAACCATTCCATACTTCCTTACTCCATTCAAATTCCCGCCGCCGGGTAACATTATCCCGGTGCCGGAGTGCCGGATTGCGGTATTCTTCCGACGGTTGCAGATCAGATCCTCGCAGCCAGTTCCCTCGCCTCGCGATCCACCTCTTTTAACGATTCAAGTGTAGGATCCGTATGACTTTCGATCCTTTCGAGAGAGCGCTCCACAATCCGCGGAATGTCAATATATGCAATTTCCTTTTTCAAAAATCTCTCCACCGCCACCTCATTGGCCGCATTCATGATGGCGGGAGCATGCCCTCCCGCCCTGCCCGCACCGATCGCCAGATTCAGACTGGGAAAACGGGAATAGTCCACCGGTTCAAAGGTGAGCTGACGCAATTTGTTCCAGTCAATGCGGGGTGTATTGAGCGGAAGTCTGCCGGGTGATGTGAGTGCATAAATGATCGGCACCCGCATGTCGGGAACCCCAAGCTGGGCCTTGGATGAGCCGTCCACAAACTCCACAATGGAGTGGATGATGCTTTCGGGGTGGATGACCGGCTCGATCTTATCGTAGGGAAGGTCGAAGAGCCAGTGGGCCTCGATGATCTCCAGCCCCTTGTTCATCAGCGTGGAGGAGTCGATTGTGATCTTGGCCCCCATCGACCAGTTGGGGTGGGCCAGGGCATCCTCCACCCGGATCGACTCCATCTGCTCGCGGGTCCAGTCACGGAAGGGGCCTCCGCTGGCGGTGATGACAACCTTCTCGACATGCTCCGGCGACTCCCCTGCCATACATTGCAGCATGGCCGAATGTTCGGAATCGACCGGAACCAGCCGCTCGAACCGCTCCCCCGCCAGAGGCCGGATCACCTCGCCCCCAACCACGAGGGACTCCTTGTTGGCCAGAGCCACCTTCTTGCCCGCCTTCAGGGCCGCCACCGTCGGCTGAAACCCTGCAAAGCCGACCAGGCAGTTGAGCACCACATCGGCCTCCTCGGCGGCTGCCAGGGAGCTGAACCCTTCCGGAGAGTAGAAAAGATACCGGGGTCGGTACTCAAGCCTCTCTTCCAGCCGGCTGCGCCAGGTCTCATCACAAAGAAGCAGATAGTCGGGCTTATAGCGGTTGGCCTGCTCGGCAAGCAGCTCCCAGCGAGTGCATGCCGAGAGAGCGACCACTTCGAACCTGTCCGGGTGATAATCAATGATCTCCAGCGCCTGCCTGCCCACGGAGCCGGTTGATCCGAGAATGGAAATTCGAGACCGCTTCAAGCTTCTTATTTTGAGGGTTGCAGTTGGATCATGGCCAGCATCCTTCCCGAGCGCTCCTTCTCCCTCCTCCAGGAGTAGTAACGATCGGCATCCTCAAAGGTGCAACCGCTATCGGTTTCAATCTGATAGTCTGGGACTCCCGCCTCCCTCAGCTCATTCCGCAGGAATGCCCTCAGGTCGATGTGGGGATTGTCATAGCGTTTTCTCTCGACCCAGTCGTCGGGGAAAAGGGATGCCACCTCCTCGCCCACCTCAAAATGCGGAAGGCTGATATTCGGACTGATGTAGGCGTAGAGGCCGTCGGTCCCCCCGCTCCCCAGTTTTTTTACCCATTCGATCAGATTTCGGGCGATGCCGTCGGCGGCGCCTCTCCACCCGGCATGGGCGGCTCCGATCACCCCGTTTTCAATATCCGCGACCAGGATGGCGGCACAGTCGGCGACCTGGATCGCCAGCGTCAGCCCCCGCTCCCGGGTTACAAACCCGTCTGTATCCGGATGGATACCACCCCCAGTCACTTCGACCACCCTGGTGCCGTGAACCTGTTCGCCCAGGACCACCCGTTCCGGATCCAGGTTCAGATGGCGGAAGAGCTTCTGCCGGTTGGCCTCCGTCTCCTCCGCGGGCGCTTCGGTTTTCAGGCCGCAGTTAAGACCGGGGATCACCCCGTCCCTGTTGACCGAATCCGCATTCTTGTGTGTGAACCACCCCCGAACTTCTTTCAGTTGGGAAAAGATGAAAACAGGTTTGACATCCATACCAGGGTCTCCGTCAGGTTGATTGAACGTTCCTCAGGGGTAAAATCCGCAAATCAGAACCAGTAGTCAGAA
>CAYTTA010000005.1:2362-3518 GCA_964440655.1 uncultured Balneolaceae bacterium | reverse complement strand
TCAGAACCAGTAGTCAGAATCAGTGGGGTCAGCCGCCCGAGAGAGCTTCCGGATCAGGGAAGCGGCAACCTCCTTTGTGGGGAAATTCTTTCCGGTCCAGAGCTCAAAAGCCCGGGCCCCCTGCCCCACAAACATATGCAAACCGCCGATCGTCTGCGCACCCATCTCTTCCGCCTGCTGCAAAAAACGGGTGCGGAGAGGATTGTAGATCAGATCGTAGCAAATCTTCCCCCGAAGCAGGGAAATCTGGCTGTCTGACACAGGTGACGTGCCGGTATCCGGTGTCATGCCGAGCGGGGTCGTGTTGACCAGAAGGAGAGCCTCATCGGCATATCGGGGCCACTCTTCATAACGGCAATAGATGATCTGCGTGTTGATGCCGGGGCCCTCTTCAGACCCGCTTTCCATCTCCCCCGGCCTCTCGGGATTTCGGGAAACCATGACGATCCGGGACATCCCCAGTCGGGAAAGGGCAAGCCGTACAGCCAGGCTTGCTCCCCCTGTCCCGAACACAATGGCTGTCTGCCTCTCCAGCCGGCTGCGAAACTCTTCCAGCGGCCGCTGAAATCCGTCAATATCGGTGTTGTAGCCGGTCACACCCCCCTCCTCTTTCACCAGGGTATTGATCGCTCCGGCCCGGCGTGCGAGCGGATCGAGCCGGTCCACCACCGCGAGAAAATCCTTTTTATAGGGGATGGTCAAATTGGCACCACGGAACTCCTTGCGGCTGAGCCATCCGGCAAATAGATCCTTGTCGTCCGGATCGAGGTCCACGGCGTAGTAACCGGCTTCAAGTCCGTGGGTTTTCAGGGCAATCCGGTGCATGAAAGGGGAGAGAGAGTGTCCGATGGGATGGCCCACAACCAAATAATGGGGCCGCCTGGCCTGAGGAGAGTTCATGAACTCCCTGAAATGCAGGGGGCCCTCCTCCGTTCCGGGTTCTGCGGAGTCTGCACCGTAATTGGGGGGTTGCATCATGTAGCTGAATAGTTTACGGCACGGATGCCGCCGCACGGTGTTGAAGGCTCTGCCGTCACCGTGCGGCAATCGTAAATATCTGGTGGTCACCGAAGAAGCCGGTTTCATCGGCAAATTGAACGGAACCGAGGATTTCTGGCTTCCGAAGCTTAGCGGTGATTCGCCGTTTAGCGGTGAT
>CAYTTA010000005.1:0-2262 GCA_964440655.1 uncultured Balneolaceae bacterium | reverse complement strand
GTTTAGCGGTGATCCGCGACGTTAAGCGTCACGCAGGACGCACGAGGCACGAAGCTTGTCCTCATCCGTGCTCCAAAAAAAATGCGCACCGGCAGGATGCGCATCCAAAATAACGGCTTGCAGGATGATCTCTATACGGTTATCTCATTTTTTTCGGATGCCTGCTCGTCTTCCTGTTCTGCATCCTTGAAAGTGCCGGTTTCGGCGAGCTCTTTGAACTTGGCGAGATCCGTCGCAAGCTGGACGGGAAGATCTTCGATAAACCGGGCCAACCCTTCCTCGGGCTCCCCGTAGAAGGTGCGGTAGTCCAGGGAAAAGTCGACGCGGGTTCTTTCTCCGCTGTCCAGCGGGGTGAACCGGATGGTACCGGTCTGGTTCAGGTTTCCGTTGATCGTGATCCAGGCAAAGCGGGTGTTGCGAAGATTGTCAATCAGATTGGTGGTCCACTGAAACTCCTTGCCATCGATGGTTGTTGTCCACTCGAAAGTCTGGGAATTAATCTTGTCCACGCGCTCAATGCGACTCATGAATCGGGGAAAGTGGACGGGATTGGATAGCAACTCGTAAACTTTGGCTAAGGGCAAGTCTACTTCAATTCTTTCGTGCGCCATAGTGGTATTTCTACTTCGGAAATGAAAGGTTTGATGAGATCGTAGGTATTTGGAACATAGCAGGATTCACCCACAATGCATTAAATTTAAACATATTTTGATTAAACATCAATCAAAAGCCGCCCCTTGTTGCCGTTAATGGCGCTCGGTCCGGAGTCGGGGGTAGGCAATCTGGCGAACACCTTCTTCACACTCTCTGCTTTTATTCCATTTCCATTCATCATATTGGAATAAGGGTAGAAGGCCTGGCGCATATCACCTCTTCATCCCTCCGTAATTATTCCATTTCCCATCAGCTTATTGGAACAACGACACAGGGGCTCGCGGATCTCCACATCCCCCGGCAGCACTCCCTGTACTATCAGGAGCGCTCCATCCTGCGCTCCACCTCGCTCACAACGCGCTTGTGGACCTCCTCCACCGGCAGAGTGGCATCGAGTGTCAGAAATCGCCTATTTCCCTCGGAGAGACGGTCGAACCCTCCGGCGACGCGATCAAAAAACTCCATCCCTGAGGCCTCCATCCGATCCTTCTGCCCGTCCAGCCGTTCAAGGGCCTTCTCGGGAGAGATTTTCAGATAGATGGTCAGATCGGGGACCAGCCCGTGGGCGGCCAGCCTGTTGAGTGAATCAATCTGGTCGAGATCCAGGACCTGGCGGCCATACCCCTGATAGGCGGTCGTGGAGTCGTAGAATCGATCCAGTATCACCATCTCACCCCGCTCCAGAGCCGGTATTACCTTCCGGGCCACCAGCTCCGATCGGGCGGCCGAAAAGAGAAGAAGCTCGGTCACCGGATCCATCTCCTTTCGCGAGTCGAGAAGAAGATCACGAAGCTTTTCGGACAGGAGCGTACCTCCCGGCTCCCTGAAGCGGGCAAAAGGAACTTGCTTCTGCACCATCCACTCCGCCAGGCGCTCCACCTGAGTCGATTTTCCGCATCCGTCGATCCCTTCGAACGTGATCAGCACAGTATGATACCTCCGATTAATTGATTGAAACGGTGATCGGCCGGGCTAGTAAATCCCCTTCTCCGTAATGAGATAGTCAAGAGGTCTGTCATGCTCCTCCACCGGAACAGGGTCCGGAGAGAGGAAACGTTCAAACAGCAGACCGGCGGTTGTTGCATCGGTTCGGGCCAGGAACCGGTCATAATACCCCATCCCGTACCCGAGGCGGTTCTTCCACCGGTCCGCCGCAACCAGCGGGACCAGCACCAGATCAAGCTCCTCCGGACTTACGGACTGCCCATTCAGCGGTTCACGGATCCCCAGCGGGCTGATCCGCAGAGCCTCCCCGGGACTCCACACAACATGCTCCAGCTCCCCTTTGCCGACCGCCCTGGGCAGGACGATCTGCTTGCCATCGGCATGCATCCGCTCCAGAAGTGGGTCTGTGTCGATCTCCTTCTTCTCCGAAATCGACATGAAACAGTGAACCCGCTCCGAACGGAGATAGACCTCCCAACCGGTAATATGTTCAAGAATACGCCGGCTGTATTCGCGGAGCAGCCTCTCATCCAGATCCCGACGCAGACGGAGGTAATGGGAGCGGACGGCCCGTTTGCGATCAGCAGCCGACTCCCGGATCACAGGCAGATGAGTTTGTGTGAATCGGGCACCTCTTCGGAAAGCAGATCGATCAGCCGGTCC
>CAYTTA010000004.1:19761-96025 GCA_964440655.1 uncultured Balneolaceae bacterium | reverse complement strand
TATGTGCGGTGAACGGCAACATCCGGGTTGATTCTATTTGCTGAACCGCAATATCAGACATGAATAAAAAAGGCCGGTGGGAAACACCGGCCGTATAAACATCTGAAGATTGGAAGGAGAGGTACAGCAAGTCTGAATGATCTCCCGGATCCTCTCTTCGGATCCTCAAATTCGGGTTATTTGATCAGGGTCATCAGGCAGATTCGGCCCGGGTCTCGGAAGCTGCCGTGGCAGCGGGCTCCTCTTTTGCCGGTTCATACTTTGCCGCTTCTCTGATCTCGTTCTGACTGGTCTCAATCTCACTTCGGATATCGTTTTTTGCTCTCTGGAACTCATTGATTCCCTGTCCGATACCGCGAGCCAGTTCCGGGATTCTCTTCGCCCCGAAAAGCAGCAGGACTGCGAGACCGATTACCAGCCATTCCAGGCCTCCAAAGCTTCCCATAATCCTATCTCCTTGGTTGGTTCAATTTTTTGACACTGTCCAATGTGAAACAAACGCCCGTCAAGTGCAACTGGTATTTGCATCAACACGCCTGTTTTCACGCAATTTAATCTTTGATGCCGACGGGAGCAAATCTTCCATACGGTCTGTCAGGGTCCTGCCGCAGAGAGTCGTATTTAAAGAGATGTACGGTCCCGGTTTAATAGAGATGTCCGGTCCCGGATGGATCCGATCTGCATCAATCGCAAATTGGCGGACATCAGTCCGTAATTTTTTTTACTATATCGGCCATATCGGGACGGAAGCTCACTGTATTTGATCTGCTGCCGATACCGGAGTAAAAGAAAGTTTCCTGGAAGTACCGGGTGATCCGATGTGTAATAGGGGCGGGGCATCGTTTCGCGGAAGCGTTTTTCCGGAAGCTGATGAGAAAATGGTTCCGATTTTGTATTCTAACCGACTGTTTAAAATAAAAAGCAAAATTAGGAGTTTCACATGCTGAGCCGTAGAAAGATGTTGAAGATGCTCGCCTCGGTACCGGTCATCGGGGGACTGGCCACTGCGGGTATTGCAACCACAGCGACAGGTGCCCCGCTTAAGCGTCCCGCCTTCAGACGAGACTACATCAAGGAGCTGGGGCTCCGCCCACTTATCAACGCCCGGGGCACGTTTACGGTGCTCACCGCCTCCATTATGGATGATGAGGCGATGGATGCGTGGAATTTCATGGCTCACCACTATGTAAGCCTTACCGAACTCCGCGACAAGGTTGGGGAGCGGATTGCCGAAATGCTGGGTGCCGAAGCCGCCATGGTGACGGCAGGAGCCGCATCGGCCCTCACCCTGGGTACAGCTGCGAGCATTACCGGAACTGACCAGCAGCTGATCCGGGCTCTTCCCGATATTCCCGGCCCGCGAAGAGAGGTGATCATGCAGCGGACCCACCGCTTCGGTTATGACCATGCGGTCCGTAATTGCGGCGTGAAGATTGTCGAGGTGGACTCCGCCCGGGATATGGAGAGGAAGATCAATGAGAATACCGTGATGGCCCTGAACTTCAATGCGGCCAGGGAACACCTGATCTCCCGTGAGCAGTTTGTCGAGATCTGCCGGAAGCACAACATCGTCAGCTTTATTGATGCGGCCGCGGATGTGCCTCCGGTGGAGAATCTGTTCAAATACCTGAAGATGGGCTTCGACCTGGTTACCTTCTCCGGAGGTAAGGGAATCCGGGGACCGCAGAGTGCCGGTCTTCTCTATGGACGCAAAGATCTGATCGAAGCGGCCAAGATGAACCACTCACCGAACGGCGACACCATCGGCCGCGGAATGAAAGTGAACAAGGAGGAGATGGTCGCCATGATGGTCGCTCTGGAGAACTACATCAACAAGGATCATGAGGCGGAGTGGCAGGAGTGGCTCGACCGGGTGGAGACCATCAACCGGCAGGCTGCATCTGTCCCGCATGTCCAGACCGAGCTGGTGATTCCGGAAGGACCCTCCAACGTCTTTCCAGGAAGCCGGATCACCTGGGACCAGAACCGCATCCGCATTACACCGGGCGAAATGGTCCAGGCACTCCGCAACGGATACCCCTCCATTGAAACTTCAGGCGGCCGTGACGGACTCAATCTCAACGTGGCGATGATGCAGCCCAATGAAGCGGAGATTGTCGGGCGGCGGATCCGGGAGGAGCTCGAAAAAGCTTCTGCCTGATAATTGAATCAAATGACCTGCAAAGGGTTGCAGAATTTACCCAACTAAAATATCAATTCAGTTCAGCTAAACATCCACTCATTATGAACCACATTCTTCACATTGTTCATCAATTCGTCCGGAAGCTGGGCGGCGCGATGCCGCTGGCGCTGCTTCTGGGTGTTCTGATCTTCTCACCGGCAACGGCACAGGCCCAGGAGTACGACATCCTGATCAAAGGAGGGCATGTGATCGACCCGAAAAACGGAATCAACGGCAGGATGGATGTCGCCATCAGTGACGGTGTCATCGCCCGGGTGGCCTCCAACATCTCCGAGCGGAGTGCACGTCGTGTGGTCAACGCCCGCGGAATGTATGTCACTCCCGGTCTGATCGACATTCACTCCCACAACTACCACGGAACCGTTCCGGGACGCGGATACAGCAACAGCTTCAACGCTCTTCCTCCCGACGGATTTACCTTCCGTGCCGGTGTGACCACAGTCGTGGATGTGGGTGGTTCCGGATGGAGAAACTTCGCTCACTTCAAGGAGCAGGTGATCGACCGCTCTCAGACCCGGGTACTCGCGTTCATCAACATCACCGGTGAGGGGATGAGCGGGATTCACGAGCAGAACCTCAACGATTTCGATCCCAAGATGACAGGTCTGGTGGCCAACCGCTACCGAAACCACATTGTAGGGGTAAAGATCGCCCACTACAACGGTCATGACTGGGAGCCCTACCGACGCGCTGTACAGGCCGCCGAGGCAGCCGGCATTCCGGTAATGGTGGACTTCGGAAGCGCCCGGCCCGCTCTGGCTCTCGAGACCCTCTTCTTCGACATCCTCCGCCCGGGAGATATCTACACCCACGCCTATGGCGGCGGAACCTCCGGACGGCAGGCTGTAACGGACGAGAACGGAAGACTCCGACCGCGTATGCTGGAAGCACAGGAGCGTGGTATCATCTTTGACGTCGGATTCGGAGGCGGCAGCTTCTTTTATGAGGTGGCTCTGCCCGCCATCGAGCAGGGACTCTGGCCCAACACCATCAGCACCGACCTCCACACGGGAAGCATGAATGGCGGCATGAAAAACATGCTTAACGCTGTATCGACCATGATGAACCTGGGCATGCCGCTCGACAAGGCGATCGAGGCTTCCACCTGGAAACCTGCCCAGGTGATTCAGCGTGAGGAGCTGGGGCATCTGAGCGAAGGAGCAGTGGCAGACGTCGCTGTCTTCAGCCTGCAGGAAGGAGAGTTCGGATTCCAGGATTCCCGCCGTTTTGTCATCCCCGGCAATCAGAAGCTGGAGGCAGAACTCACCCTGCGTGCCGGCCGGGTGGTATGGGATCTGAACGGGATCGCTTCTCCCCGCTGGAACCCCAACTAGGCAGGTGGATTCAGGATTTTCCACCGATGAATCGGAAACGGACTCCACCGGTGCCGGATCAACTCCGGCCACCGGAGTCCGCCCGATTTCTACAACGGCTGTAACTGCAATCAAGTCAAAGGAAATCGAATATGGACAATCTGAATCATAACGCTGGCATGAAAAGCTCCCGGCGTAAAATGCTCAAGACGGTCTTCGCCTCCATGGTGGCATCCGTTGCCGGATCTCTTGGTATCGCCCAGGCGGCATCTAGAAAACCGTCCGTAACCGAAGTGCCGGATTTTATCAACATGTCCGCACGCCAGCCGCTCATCTCCCAGTTCAAGGTTCACGACGGATTTGTCTTCGTCAAGGGGATGGGGGAGCATGACGAAACCGACATCACCAAGGCCACACACTCGGTTCTCGACAAGATCGAGCAGCAGTTGGTCGCCGCCGGTACCTCCATGGACAAGGCTCTGAAGGTGAATGTCTTCCTGAGCAACCTGCGCGATTACGACGCCATGAATGCCGCCTACCGTGGACGGTTCGGCAACAATCCTCCCGTAAGGACGACGGTCGCCTGCTACCGCGGGATTCCCGGCGGCTCACTGCTTGAGATCGACTGCATCGCGGCTCTCTGATCCATGAACTCACTCATCTGAACCATTAACCATCGTCTTCAATGGATCTGATCAACACCAAACAAACCAGAAAGTCGGCGATCAAATCGATGTTCAGTGCCATTGCCGCCGCCGGTGCAGGACTTTTCGGACTCTCCGCCGCGCGGTCGAGCGCTGTGGCTGCCACCCGCAGACTGGAAGAGGCTCCCGTCAAGCTTCCCGATCTTCACTGGGATGACCAGAATCAGACACCTCTCTTCTCGGGCGTCACGGTGCACAAGGGGCTCGTTTTTGTTGCCGGGAAAGGAGAGCATGGGGAAGGGGATATCCGTGTCCATACCGAGAAGGTGCTCGACAAGATCGAGGCTGAATTGAACCGTGTCGGCTCCTCCATGGACAAGGCGCTTCTTGTGACGGTCTATCTTCACAATCTCCGGGACTATGCGGGGATGAATGAAGCGTACAGGGGCCGCTTCGGCAACAATCCTCCTGCGCGTACCACGGTGGCTGTCTACGGCGGGGTGCCGGGCAATTCCCTCGTGGAGATGGATTGCATCGCAGCCCTCTGATCCACTATTCTTGAACTGTTCCACTCAACTCTCAGACACTACCATCTATGGCTATCAAACGAATTCCTGACACTGAAGAAATCGAGCAGGGCAGAGCACCGCTTATGTCTGCTGCGGTTGTCCACAACGGGCTCGTCTATGTTTCCGGAAAAGGTGCCCGTGGCGAGCGGGATATCCGGAAGGCGACCACAGCCTGTCTGGACGCCATTGAACGGGACCTGGTCAATGCCGGATCTTCCATGAACAAGGTATTGAAGGTCACTGTTTTCCTTGATGACCTCCGGGATTTCAGCGGGATGAACGAGGCCTATCGCGGCCGGTTCGGCAACAATCCCCCGGTCCGATCCACCGTGGCCTGCTACGGTGGCATTCCGGGCGACTCCATCGTCGAGATCGACTGCATCGCGGCGATTGAAGAATGATTTTTTGAAGCCGGGCCCGGCGAAAGCAGACCCGGCTTCTCTTTTTTTACTTACCCATCACTCAAACTGTGAAAAAGTCCATGTTGCACAAGAAGACCGCTCTTCCGGCGATTTCCAGAGCCGGGTTTACCGGTAAATTCAACGCTCTCTCACTCTTTGCACTTTTACTGGTGATGCTGGTCGCAGCCGGCTGTTCCAGTACCCAGGGCCTGCAGGGATCATCCGACGGCCGGTATGACATCCTTCTGAAAGGGGGGCATGTGATCGACCCCAAAAATGGAATTGACGGCCAGATGGACGTGGCCATTCAGGGTGACAAGATCGCCCGGGTAGCATCGAACATTTCCGAATCGAGCGCCGAAAGGGTGGTGGATGTGAGCGGTCTCTATGTTGTTCCGGGACTGATCGACATTCACGGGCACCACTTTTTCGGAACCAAGCCCGACCACTACCTGAGTGACAGCTTCACCGCTCTCGCTCCCGACGGATTCACATTCCGTTCCGGAGTGACCACCGCTGTCGATGCGGGCGGTGCAGGCTGGAGAAATTTTGACGTTTTCAAACGGCAGGTGATCGACCGTTCCCAGACACGAGTTCTCTCCTTTTTGAACATCGTGGGCTCCGGAATGAGAGGGGTCGTTCCGTATGAGCAGAACCTCGATGATATGGATCCCAAAATGACCGCGCTGGTTGCCAACCGGCACAGGGAGATTGTGGGAATCAAGATTGCCCACTACTCGGGACATGATTGGGAGCCCTATCGGCGGGCTGTCGAAGCCGGTGAACGGGCCGGAGGAATTCCTGTCATGGTCGACTTTGGTGGAGCCAATCCGCCTCTGCCGCTTGAAGATCTCTTCTTCAATGTACTCCGGCCGGGTGATATCTATACGCACGCATACGGCGGACAGGCGGTTGGGACGGGTCATGGCGGCCGCTTCGCCGTGGTGGACGACAATGGCCGGCTCCGTCCGCGGATGCTGGAGGCGAAAGAGCATGGTATCATCTTTGACGTCGGTTTCGGGGGCGGAAGCTTCTTCTATGAGTACGCTGTTCCTGCAACACAGCAGGGACTCTGGCCGAACACCATCAGTACGGACCTGCACACCGGAAGCATGAATGGCGGGATGAAAACGATGATCAACGCCGCTTCCACGCTTATGAACATGGGAATGAGCCTTCAGGATGTCATTGAAGCTTCTACCTGGAAGCCTGCCCAGGTCATCAAGCGAGAAGATCTCGGCAACCTGAGTGAAGGAGCCGAAGCAGATATCGCCGTCATCGCAGTGCGGCAGGGGAACTTCGGGTTTCAGGACTCCCGCCGGTTCGTAATCCCGGGGAACGAGAAACTGGAAGTTGAACTGACCATCCGTGCCGGCAGGGTCGTCTGGGATCTGAACGGAATCGCTTCCACCCCGTGGGGAGAATAAACGGGAGAATGCGGCCGCAGGGAATTGTTTTTGATCTGTCGGTCCGGTTTCAGGCGGTTTTGTTTTTGACCTGACGGGTGATTTCCTATAACTTCAGGCGTTCGTCAAGACCCGCGCCTCCGGATCGGTAGGGCGCGGGCCGGACGGACCGGAAAGAACAGGAGATCCCGGGAAACCGATGCGGGTACGTTGGAAAGTAGCGGAAATACCGCACCGGTCAGAAACAAGCACCCTTGGAAGATCCATCCATCAAACTTTTTTTTAAATCTGGAAACATGATGTTCAAACGTTCGATTCCACTCCTCGTCCTGTCGCTGGTGATCACGACATCAGCCTGTGCACAGACTCGTGTGATGCAGGATCCCGTTGTCGCCTCTCCCGATCAGGTGGAATACTACACCTATATGTGGGAAGGGGAACGGCTGCCTGACGGTCGTCCTTATGTGTCGGATGACCTGCTGGAACGGCTCAAGAATCTCAAGTTGGAAGATGCATGGCAGCTTCTGAACGAAATGGGCTACCGCAATCAGTTTGAAGGAAACTGGCGCATCCTGAAAGAGGATGAGGCTTTTGTGGGCCGTGCACTGACGGCACTCTATGTGCCCCGTCGTCCCGATGTTCAGGAGAAACTGCTTGAGGATGGTCATAATCTGGGGCATATCGGCCCGCAGAACTCCTGGCCCATCGACATGCTGCAGAAAGGCGATGTCTATGTAGCCGATGCATTCGGAAAAATTGCCCAGGGAACGATGATCGGGGACAACCTGGGAACCACCATCTTCAACCGTACCGGAACCGGAGTCGTCTTTGACTCCTCCATCCGGGATGCCGAAGGGCTGGAGCAGATCGATGGGTTCAACGTCTTTGCACGGGATTTCCACCCCTCATTCCTGGAGGAGGTGATGCTGCTGGGCATCAACGTCCCTCTGCAGATTGGTAATGTAACGGTCTTCCCGGGTGATGTGATCCTGGCCAAAAAAATCGGCGTCCTCTTTATTCCGGCCCACATGGTGGAGCACGTTGTGATCACCGCCGAACTGGTTGCTCTGCGGGATGAGTTCGCCCACGAACGGATCCAGGCCGGTGTCTACACCGGAGGTCAGATCGACACCAAGTGGACCGATGAGATCGAAGAGGATTTCCTGCAATGGATCCAGCACCCCAGCCGAATTCATCGTCTGCCGGTACCGCTCGAAGAGATGGGTCCCTATCTCGAGCAGCGAACCTGGTAACACCGGTTGCAAGAAACGAACAGTGGGCGGCCATCGGGACCGCCCTCTGTTTCACCGGTTCTGAACCAGGGGCCGGAATATAAAACCTCTCTACAGATTACACCTCATACATTGATGAACCAATCCGACAAGCTTTACAAGATATCTCTGATGCTGGCGGGGGCGATGGCTGTGGTCTCCCTGATCATGATTGTGGCCGGTGCAGGATCGCTAACCGGAATCCCCCTAGTGGCGATGTTTGCATTTTTGGCAATCGGAATCCGGCAATATCCCACTCTGAAGGGGATGTCCTTTACGGTCTGGGTCTTTTCCGCAGTCACCCTGGCCATGTTCTACCCTCAATATATTGTTGATGTGGGGGGGTATAAAACCGTTGGACTCATTGTTCCTCTAATTCAGATCATCATGTTCGGAATGGGGACATCGATGAGTGTGGAGGATTTCACCAACGTACTCAAGATGCCCAAAGGGGTACTGATCGGAAGCGGTCTTCAGTTCACCGTCATGCCCCTGATCGGTATCGGTCTGGCGACCGTTTTCGGATTTCCTGCTGAAATCGCAGCCGGCGTAGTCCTGATCGGTTCCTGTCCCGGCGGAGTCGCCTCCAATGTGATCGCCTTTCTTGCCCGTGGAAACGTCGCTCTCTCCGTTACCCTCACCACAGTTTCCACACTGATCTCTCCGATCATGACCCCGTTCATGATGAAAACTCTTGCCGGACAGTTCATCGAAATCAATTTTGTTGAGATGATGATCAGCATCTTCAACATGATCATCATACCTGTCGTCGCCGGTCTGATCTTCAACGCCATCTTCAAGGGACGCGCCCAGTGGCTTCACGACTGGATGCCGACCCTCTCCATGCTCGGGATCGTCGTGATTATCGGCGTCATCACCGCTTCCGGCCGGAACAACCTGCTCGTTATCGGTCCGCTTCTGATCCTAGCGGCCATCCTCCACAACGGTCTGGGCTATCTGCTCGGCTACTGGGGCGCCCGACTCTTCGGAATGAGCGAACGCGACAGTCGCACCGTGGCGATCGAAGTGGGGATGCAGAATGGCGGGATGGCATCCGGCATCGCTGTACAACTAGGGCGAGAGGCGACCATGGGACTTGCACCGGCTGTCTTCGGACCCTGGATGAACATTTCCGGCTCCGTTCTGGCCAACTGGTGGAAAGACAAGCCAACCGGTGAAGATGACGACGATTTTGATGGAGTGGAAGCAGGTCCGGAAGAGATCCTTGTCCGTCCGGATTCCGTCAATCAGTAATGGTCGGCCGTCCAATCGGCATGAATGCCCTAAAAAAAGTCAGATGCCGGGCGGTGATTCCACCGTTCCGGCCATGACTTCACATCGCTCTTTTATGCTGAAGAGGAACCCTCTCATTCTTCTCTCTCTGCTGGCAGTACTATCTCTGATCCAGTGTGACCGACCGGATCTTCCCGAAGAGGGGCGGCAGATCACTCCTTTTCCCGTTCCGCAAATTTCTTTCGAGCCGCTTCACTACATTGCTTACCGGACCGACAAGCCCATTACGGTGGACGGCCGGTTGGATGAGGAGGTCTGGGATCTCGTTCCCTGGACGGAGGATTTTGTCGATATCGAAGGTCCCCTCAGACCTCTGCCGACCTGGCGCACCCGGGTGAAAATGCTCTGGGATGACGACTATTTCTACTTTGCGGCAGAACTGGTCGAGCCTCATGTCTGGGGCACCCTGACCGAGCGGGATGCGGTGATTTTCCATGACAACGATTTCGAGATCTTCATCGACCCGGACGGAGATACCCACAACTACTTTGAATTCGAGATCAACCCTCTCGGAACCATGTGGGACCTTTTCCTTCCCCGTCCCTACCGGGATGGAACCCGTGCAATCAATTCCTGGAACATGACCGATTTCCAGTCGGCGGTCCATGTGGATGGAGAACTGAACAATCCGGAAGGGGAGGATCGGGGATGGACCGTGGAAGTGGCCCTCCCCATGAGCACCCTGCGAAGGGGAGCCACCGGAAACCGGGCACCGCAACCGGGCGATCAGTGGAGAGTCAACTTCTCCAGGGTGCAGTGGCAGGCGGATATCGTGGATGGAGAGTACCGCAAGAGAATCAACCCCGAAACCGGCCGCCCCTTCCCGGAAGACAACTGGGTCTGGTCTCCACAGGGGCTTGTCAACATGCACTATCCCGAGATGTGGGGATTTGTCCAGTTCTCGGGCAAATCTGCAGGAGAGGGGAGCGATCTGTTTGTCTGGAACCGGGATGAGGAGATCAAGTGGGTGCTCAGGCAGGTCTATTATCTGCAGCGGGACCATCAGCGGCGACACGGATCCTTCACGGACGACCCGTCGCTTCTGGGAATGGAATCGATTCAGCTTGATGGGATGGATGCCGTTCCGGAACTTCGGATTACACAGACCCAGTTTGAAGCTTCTCTGCCGGGATGGGATGACGAGTCGACCTGGTACATCCGGACCGATGGAAAAGTGTGGAAGGAGTGAGTTTCCCTCCGAATGGTGTTATCATGAATATCAGTCACTAACCGCAATCCAAAAAAGACCGTTATGAAACCCTTTTTGATCTCACTGCTCTTTCCATTGTTCTTCTTCCTGTTGCCTCCCGAACGGGATGCCATGGATGAGCTCCTTCAGAATACCGATTATGATGTGGAGGAGCGTCTGGCCGAACTGGGGATCGAGCTTCGCGCACCCACTCCTCCCACCGCCAACTACAGGAGAAGCGTACGCAGCGGCAATCTCGTTTTCCTATCCGGCCACGGCCCGGACAGACCGGAAGGAGGCCAGGTGCATGGAACGATGGGAACCGGTGAACTGACCCTTGAGGAAGGGCAGGAGGCGGCCCGCTTTACCGGAATCTCTCTGCTTAACTCCCTCAAGGCAGAGATCGGGGACCTCAACAAGGTGAAGCAGATTGTCTCCGTGATGGGAATGGTCAAGGCGGACCCCTCCTTTACTCAGCACTCTCAGGTGATGAACGGCTTTTCCGATCTCATGGTGGAGGTATTCGGGGAGCGGGGCAAGCATACCCGTGCATCGGTCGGAATGAGTTCCCTGCCCGGCAACATCCCGGTAGAAATCTCCATGATCGTCGAGATCGAAGAGTAAACCTGCCCAATCGAAATTCTTACTGTTAACCGGATAATTGATGAACACTTTGATGAACATGAAAAAGATATTCGCATCTCTGCTCGCCACACTCTTTTTTATCTCCTGTGCAGGTCCCGATTCAGGGAACCGCCAGGTATCGAACGATCGCGGATACGATGTAAATGAGCGCCTGGCAGAGCTTGGTATTGAGCTGAAAGATCCGCCGGCTCCAACAGCCAACTTCGTACTGGCTGTCCGGACCGGAAACCTGGTCTACCTCTCCGGACATGGACCCGATCGGCCTGAAGGCGGCCAGGTACAGGGCAAGCTGGGCAGCGGCGATCTGACCCTGGAAGAGGGGCAGGAAGCGGCCCGCCTTACCGGAATCTCCCTTCTCTCCTCCCTCCGGCAGGAGATCGGGGACCTCAACAAGGTGAAGAGAATCGTCTCTGTCATGGGTATGGTCAATGCCGACCCCTCCTTCACCCAGCACTCGCAGGTGATCAACGGCTTCTCCGACCTGATGGTGGAGATTTTTGGTGAAAGCGGTGCCCACTCCCGTGCATCGGTCGGAATGAGCTCCCTTCCCAACAATATCGCTGTCGAGATCGCCATCGTGGTGGAAGTGGAGGATTAAGAACAGGATCTTTGGGTGCTTCAAGAGCATCCACGGAATCTGAAGAGCCCGTCCTGATCCCAGTGACGGGCTTTTTTTTTGATATTGTTTCTTTTCCTTTTCTTTCCGATTGTGGGATTTGCGTATCGCTGTGGATCCCTTGTCCGCAGCAAACCACGGAAACGGATCAAGCCGATGAATCTCAACCTGAAAGCCCGCAAACAGAACAGCTACGATGCGATCGTTGTGGGTACCGGGATCAGCGGAGGCTGGGCTGCGAAAGAGCTCACGGAGAAGGGACTGAATACTCTGGTTCTGGAGCGAGGGAGGAATGTCCGTCATGTTCTTGATTATCCGACGGCAACCAAAGCCCCCTGGGAGCTTCCTTACAACGACCGGCTCACCGCGGAAGAGCTGAAAGAGTATCCGGTTCAGCAACGTGCAGGATACACCCTGAGGCAGTCGACCAGACACTGGTGGCTCAAGGATGCCGACCAGCCCTACGAGGAGGCCAAACCGTTCGACTGGTTCCGCGGCTACCATGTCGGCGGCCGCTCGATCATGTGGGGCCGCCACAGCTACCGATGGAGCGATCTCGACTTCGAAGCCAACCTGCGGGACGGCATTGGCGTCGACTGGCCGATCCGCTACCGAGACCTGGCGCCCTGGTATGACTACGTGGAGAAGTTTGCCGGTATTTCAGGTCAGGCGGAAGGACTACCCCAGCTGCCGGACGGAGAGTTTCTGCCTCCCATCGGCCTGAACTGTTTGGAGAATTACCTCAGGCAGAGTATGGCAGAGAAATTCGGCCGGGTCCTGACCCCCGGAAGGGTGGCCAATCTGACCCGCCCCCATATGGGAAGGGGCTCCTGTCAGTATCGGAATCTCTGCATGCGGGGCTGTCCCTATGGCGCCTATTTCAGCAGCAATGCGGCAACGCTGCCTGCGGCGGAGAAGACCGGTAAGATGACACTGAGACCTCACTCGGTGGTCAGCTCCGTCATCTATGACCGGGAGCTTGGCAGGGCCACCGGTGTGAGAGTGATCGATGCCGAGACCCTCGAGGAGATGGAGTTCTATGCCCGTATCATCTTCCTGAACGCATCCTGCCTCAACACCACACTCATCCTTCTCAACTCCACCTGCGACCGGTTTCCTCATGGGTTGGGCAATGACTCCGGGGAGCTGGGACACAATCTGATGGATCACCATTTTCGTGTGGGGGCCAATGCCACCAGCGACCTCTATCCCGACCGCTACTATTACGGTCGCCGGCCGGCCGGCTTCTACATCCCGAGATACCGCAACGTGGAACGGAACGACCGCGACTATCTGCGTGGCTTCGGCTACCAGGGCGGGGCGAGCCGGGAAGGGTGGTGGCGAGGAGTACGGGAGATGGCGATCGGAGAGGAGCTCAAGGAGCTCGTGACCCGGCCGGGCCAGTGGTCGGTCGGAATGACCGCTTTCGGTGAAATGCTGTCCGATCACAGGAACCGGGTCTGGCTCAATCATGACCGGAAGGACAAGTGGGGTCAACCGACGCTGGTGATCGAATGTGAGTTCGGGGAGAATGAACGACGCATGCGGAAGGATATGGCCAACGATGCAGCCGAGATGCTGGAGGCTGCCGGATTCCGCAATGTCACCACCTACGACAACGCCGTTCCGCCCGGTCACGGAATCCATGAAATGGGCACCGCCCGGATGGGCAGAGATCCCCGCACCTCCGTTCTCAACAGCTGGAACCAGATTCACTCCGTACCCAACGTCTTTGTAACAGACGGAGCCTGCATGACCTCATCCGCCTGCCAGAATCCTTCCCTCACCTACATGGCACTCACCGCGCGGGCGGTCGATCATGCCGTCAAAGAACTGAACAGACTGAACCTGTAGCCTTTCCTGATCATGAAGAGACATCTCCGACCTGAACTCCGACCGGAAAATGATCCGGATAACGCAACACCCCGGCAAATTTCATCCGCAACCGGCCATGACATTTCTGGAGGAACGGATTCCGAAAACAACGGTGCCGAAATGAATGCCTTGAAGGGGGAGCTTCTCGGCAGGAGGGAAGCGATACGGCGCACTGCTCTCCTGATGGGCGGACTGCTTTTAACACCCCATATTCTGGGCGTGATGAGCGGATGCAAGGCCCGTCCTGGAGTGGAGTGGTCTCCGCGGTTTTTCAATCCGCAGCAAGCCCGACTGCTTACACGTCTCGCCGACGTCATCATTCCTTCCGGCGAGACACCGGGAGCTTCAGAGGCGGGGGTGCCCTCATTTATCGAGCAGATGATTACCGAAATCTATACGGAAGATGCAAGAGAGCGGTTTGTCGAGGGGCTCGATCTCTTTGACCGCAAAGTACGTGAAGAGCAGGGAGACTCCTTCATCGATCTCTCTTCGGAACTGCAGTTTGAGGTAGCCTCCCAATGCAACCGTGCAGCCGTAACGGGTGGCAGAGAGCCGGTGGATCGCTTCTTCCTCACCATGAAGGAGCTGACCATGCTCGGTTATTTCACCAGTGAACCGGGGGCGACGCAGGTCCTGAGATATGAGGCGGTCCCCGGCCGGTATGACGGCTGTGTTCCCTTTGAGGAGATCGGCAGGACCTGGGCCACCTGACCGGGGGTGGTTGAAGTCAGGTTACGGCAAAATACCTGGCCAGCAGCAGGGAGACCGGCAGGAGCAGGATCACCAGCAGCCCCGCTAGAGGACCCGACCAGGTGGCAGCCAGAGAACTGTTCAGAAGAATCAGCCCCAGAACACCCCGTTTCACTGCCCTCCGGACCCGGTCGGGTTTCGGATCACGTGCAGAACGCCAGAATGGGGGGAGCAGCGCCGCAAGAAAGAGCAGGGCGAAGGGAAGGGCGGTTGGCGACGCACCGGAACGCAAAACCAGAGTGAGAAGGATCAGCAAGAACCCGGTGGTCAGGACAAGAGCGGTTGCGAGCATTCCGGAGACCCGGCTCCCGCCGGAGACCTCCCCCCGGCTGACAAGGGTGACCGCGGAGATGTGGATCACCGGCAGCAGGACGACCGGCCACATTCCTGCCGGCATGCCTGGCACAGCGGCCATCCCCAAAAGGAGGTTTCCTCCCCGGCAGAGTCCCATTACAAGCGGACCTGCAACAGAGGAGTGCTTGGCATACCGGTTGTACGTCAGAGAGAGCAACGCAACAGCCAGAGCAATCCCGCCGGCACCGGGATGAACCCGACAGGCCGCCGCGATCCCCGTCAGAAGAAGAGAGGTGCCCAGAAAGGCGGCTCCCCATCGCGGAATCCGTCCCGAGGGAATCGGCCGTTCCGGTCGTTCAATCCGGTCGATTTCGCTGTCCATCACATCATTCCAGACTATCCCGCCCCCATAAAGACCCAATGTGGCGAGCAGGAGCCAGGGCAAAGCCCCGGGCATCATTTCTCCGATGTCGGTGAATAGAGCAGGAATGGAAGATTCCGAGAGGCTCTCCGACAGGGAGGCTCCGGAAGGGTTCATCCCGCTGGAAAACAGGAGGTTCCGCCCCGACAGGAGAACGCCCCGGGCGACAAAATAGCCCGCCAGTATGTCGGCAAAGGCGGTGACAATATTCGCCGGGCGCATCAGCTCCAGACAGGCCCTGAGGGAAAAAGAGAGCTTCCTGCTGCCGGTTTGAGTCGACTCCATGGTGCGACGGTTGTGTTGATGATCGGTTGAAGATAAGCGGATGATCAGCGGATGATCAGGTCGTCGCTTTCTCTGCCGGGGTCCATGCTTTCGACATAGGGTTCCACACCGCCTCTCAGTATGGAATTTCCGTTCCAGGTATCTCTCTGATCGATCGGGGGGCGGTTCAGCCAATCCTTTTCACTCATCCGTCCGCCCTGGCTGTAGGCATCCAGGGCATTCCGGTAGCATACATTCCGCACATCCTTTTCCGGTATACCCCGCTGAAGCATAAGCCGTGCAGTTTTCGGAACCGCCAGAGGATCGCTCTGGCCCCAGTCGGCGGCACTGTCCACCATGATCCGTTCACTTCCATAGGTCCGGACAATCTCGACCATCCTCTCATTGCCCATCTTGGTACCGGGATAGATGGAAAAAGCGGCCCAGAATCCCCGGTCGAGCACTTCCCTTACGGTCTCCTCGTTGTTGTGATCGATCACCACCATCGATGGGTCCAGCCCCTGCTCCAGACAGATCTCCATACTGCGAAGCGTGCCCTCTTTCTTGTTCCTGTGGGGGGTGTGGACCATCACCACCATCTCCATCTTACGGGCCAGATCGAGCTGAAGGCGAAAATAACGCTCCTCCAGAGAGGTCATGTCATCAAATCCGATCTCCCCGATCGCCACCACACCCTCCTTTGCCGCATAGCGTGGCAGCAGCTCCATGGTGGCCTCCGCCAGCTCTTCATTGTTCGCCTCCTTGGCATTGAGCCCGATCGTGCAGTAGTGGAGGATGCCGAACTGACTGGCACGGAACCGTTCCCACCCCACAATCGTGCTGAAGTAATCCATCATCGACCCGACGTTGGTCCGGGGCTGTCCGATCCAGAAGGCAGGCTCAATGAGCGCCACCACACCCGCCTGCTGAAGAGCCCGGTAATCGTCGGTGGTGCGGGAGATCATATGGATATGGGGATCAATGAAAATCATCGGGTCGGAGGATCTGGAGGCTGTCATGACGTGCAGAAGGATAAGTTGGAGGTTATCTGAAGTGGAACGGCACTTTCCATCATCCGGAAAGAGCCGCCGCCCTCCGGCCGATTTCATCCCAGTCGGGAAGATTCTTCAGCTGGCCGCTTCGGGAGGCCGCTTCCAGCAGGGTCCGTGCAGAAGGCAGTTCGGAGGCGGTAAGAGCCAGAAGGGCCGTCTGCCTCTGGAGCTCTTCCGGATGATGCAGAAGCCTGGCAATGTCCCGGACACGGTCATCATCCATGAAAGGAGCCACCATACGCCAGAGTTCGGGGGGAACTTCTCTTCCGGCCGACCATCGTTCCTGGGCAAAGTCGATCAGCATTCCGGCCAGTTTTTCGTTCCGTCTGCGGTCGATCCCCTCCACCTGCCAGAGCGGCACACCGATAAAGAGAGCCTTGAGAATCATCTGATTCCATGCATCCTCCGGAAAGTAGAGGGCAGGCCAGGGATTGTGGAGAGCGACCGCCTGAAAAACCGGACTCATGTTGCTGCGGATCCCTTCGGCCGCCCGCCTCTGATGCTCTTCCGGCCAGGGAAGTACGGCAAGAGCCTGATAGAGAGCAACCTGTTCTCCCGCATCGGCCGAAAGGAAAAGTTTCTCCAGCAGATCAAAAAACTTCTCTTTTCCTCTGCGTGCCAGGGAGAGTACCAGAAGTGTACGGCCCAGCTGGTCCAGGCTCCATCTGCCGGGTTTCCACCCGTTCACAAGCCGATCCGCCTCGTCCTCCTCGGTAGAGGAGAGTCCAAGCAGACTCTTTCCGGTCCAGCGGGGTACCGAGCTGAATGAGGTGAAGAGTTCCCACTCCTCCGCGCCCTCCATCCTCCGTGCAGCCGTTTCAATCTTCTCGAATGCCGGGGAATCGAGCCGCTCCCCGAGCCAGACAAGCATCCGCTTCTTCAGTTCATCGACGCTGTCCCGGGGATGGTCCGGACCGGAAGGACCGGGATCGGGTGGTGGATCGGGGAGGTTAATCACATCGGGAGGATTTGGTTGGAGGATGGAGCCGGATCGGTTTGTAAAAATGGAGGATTCGGTATAAACTTTCAAACCGTTGAGAGAAGATGAATTCGTTCCGGATTCTCGCTCCCGTCACCACCATAAGTGAAACAACAGGAAAAAAAGATGCCCCTCACGTTTGAAAAGAAACTCCTGCCCGCAGTGACCCTGCATGATCCCGAACTGGCCGTCCCCTTGGCCGAACTCCTGCTGGAAGAGGGGCTGGATACCATGGAAGTGGCTTTCCGCACCGAAGCGACGGCAGAAGCGATACGGGCCATCTCCAGCCGTTTTCCCGAGATGAATCTGGGTGCCGGAACCATCCTTTCCCCCCGGCAGGTGGAGGAGGCGATCGGGGCGGGTGCCCGCTACGGTCTGGCTCCCGGTTTCAATCCAACGGTCCTCGACAAGGCGGAGGAACTCGATTTTCCATTCATTCCGGGGGTGATGACCCCTTCCGAGATCGAGGCGGCACTGGAACGGAATCTGCTCCTTCAGAAACTCTTCCCGGTCAATAATCTGGGCGGAACCGATTTTATCCGGAGCCTCCAGGGACCCTATCGCCATACGGGGGTTCTCTTCATCCCGATGGGAGGGATCAATCTCTCCAATCTGGAAGAGTATCTCGGGTATCCGATGGTGGCCGCTCTGGGTGGTTCCTGGCTGGTGCCTTCGAAGCTTCTGGAGAACCGGGATTTTGAAGGGATCCGCAAGATTGTTCGCCAGTCGCTGGACCTGGTTCAGGCATGACCGGTTCAGGCCCGGCTGGAGCCACTCGATCCATTGCAGGCCTGATGGATTCAGATCCGGGAAAGTGTTTGGTGCAGACCTTATTATTCCAGCATTGGAAGCAGCTGAAGATGCCCGTCCAGAGTGCGGCGGGCGGGATCGGGATCGGTCCGGAAGGGGATGCCAAGCTCTTCCAGTGCAAGGGTATAGTATGCCTGCAGTGAGCTTCCGCCCGAGACAATCACCTCACCGGCGGAGGAGAGATCCCGGAGTTCGGTTCCGATCAGCAGTCCGCTGAGATAGTCGGAGCGTGAAGCGGGATCGTCCGGACTGCCGACCAGCTCGCGGGCCCGGATGGCAAAAAGCGAGTTCAGAAGATTGCCCTCCCTTGCCTCACGAACTCCCTGCAGGAAGCTCTCCCGGTCGGGCCCCTTCTCCGGCCGGTCCAGGCCGGCCTGCAGAATAGAGTGTGTTCCGATGATCTGATAGATCTCCCCCGTCATATAGGTCCGGAAACCGGTCAGCTTTCCCTTTTCAACGAAAAGATGCTTGCTGTGTGTGCCGGGAAGCAGATAGAGGGCTGAGTCCAGGCCGTAGACCCGATGCAGTCCCATCAGCTGGACCTCCTCCCCACGCATCACATCCTCCGGAGTGGAGACTCCCGAGACGAGCAGCACCGGATTGGAGATCTCATCGCCGGAGAATCTCTCGTACTGCAGGCGGGGACGGGCCAGATCCAGAGGAACCGGCGAGTAGGGGAGGCTCTTGATGCCGATGGTGGAGGATGCCATGCCGGAGACGATGACAGGTATCTCACTCAGATCGGCTGAAACCTGCCGTTCCATTTCCCCGATTTTCTCCTCCAGAAACCGGAGAAACCAGGTTGTCTGATCAACCTTCTTCTGCTCCTTCCATCTTCCGTAGACCTCTTTTGCACCGTTGGCCGAGGAGAGAGCAGCGGCCACTTCGCCGCTGTCTCGCCCGGCGAGCAGCAGCCGGAATGAACTGGTTCCCCAGTCACAGCTTAGAAAATGTGTATTTTTTCTGTATATAATCCGGGTACTCATAGGGTTGGCGATTTCAGGAGTGGGGTGAAGAGTGACCGTTGAAAGAGGCAAAAATAGGAGTTTGGCCGGTCATCTTCCGTTGATTTATCGCGAACTGTCTATTCTGTCTGACATCAGCATGAAGATCATCCAGCAGAACATTGCCGTCTCCTTTCACTATCCGGTTCATTTTACAAGGGATCTTTTCAATCCTGCCAATCCGGTACTTGCCGGTTCGTTCCGCCGATCCGGCCGGGCGCTGCCGCGCCTGCTGGTGGTCCTGGATGAGGGAATGGCCCGGCATCATCCGGACCTGTTCCGGAAGATCCGGAACTATGGTGAAGAGTGGGAGCGGAGGGGGGAACCGCTCTTCGAACTGGTGGATCCTCCGCTTCTTGTTCCGGGCGGGGAGCAGTCCAAAAACGATCCGGAACAGCTTAGGCGGATACTCGATGCCATTGAGCGAAACCGGATGGACCGGCACTCCTTTGTGGCGGCGGTCGGGGGAGGATCCCTGATCGATACCGTGGGATTCGCCGCGGCGATCGCACATCGCGGCATCCGGCTGATCCGCATCCCTACGACGGTTCTGGCACAGAACGATGCATCGATCGGGGTGAAGAACGGAATCAACGCCTATGGGAAAAAAAATTTTCTCGGAACGTTTGTACCTCCCCATGCCGTGTTGAACGACTCTTCGTTCCTGACCACGCTGGAAGAGCGGGACTGGATCTCGGGGATTTCCGAAGCAGTAAAAGTCGCTCTGATCCGTGATGCAGGTTTTTTCAACCGGATTGAGGAGCTGAGGGAGGCACTGGGAGAGCGAAGAATGGAAGCGATGGAGGAGCTGATCTACCGCTGCGCCGAACTTCATCTGGAACATATCTCCGGTTCGGGGGATCCGTTTGAGTCCGGTTCCTCCCGTCCGCTCGATTTCGGGCACTGGGCGGCCCACAAACTGGAGCAGCTCAGCGGATACGATCTTCGTCACGGAGAGGCGGTGGCGATCGGAATCGCTCTGGATGTGACCTACTCCGCTCTCGCCGGTCTGCTGCCGGAAGAGAGCAAGAGGAGGATCCTCCGTCTGCTCGCAAGCCTGGGATTCCGGCTTCATCACCCCGGGATGGAGGGATGCGGCAATCGAAACGGAAAGGCGCCGCTACTGGAAGGACTGGAGGAGTTCCGTGAACATCTGGGTGGTGAGCTCACCATCATGCTCCTTCAGGCAATCGGAACCGGCCTGGAGGTGAACCAGGTGGATGAAGAGATCTATCTGGCTGCATGCGAAGAGCTTAAACAGTTCAACTCATGAAACTTGAAGGAAATCCGGCACTCCATCTGACCTATTGCAGCAACGTTCATCCTGGCGAGGAGTGGGACGAACATTTTGGGGAACTGAAAACCTGGATCCCTCCGCTCAGGGAGAGGCTGGCTCCCGATGCACCTTTCGGGCTGGGTGTCCGGATTTCGGACCGGGCGGCCCGGGACCTGTTGAAGGAAGGGCGTCTGGAGAAGTTTTCCGACTGGATGAAGGAGAACGGACTCTACCTTTTCACGATCAATGGATTTCCCTACGGTCAATTCCATCGCGGCAGGGTGAAGGAGCAGGTCTATGAACCGGACTGGAGCACCGATCAGAGGCTCGAGTACACCCTGAATCTGACACGGATCCTGGAAGAGCTCCTTCCGGAGGGGGTGGACGGTGGGATCTCCACCTCCCCGCTCGGCTACAAGTATGGAAAGATTCCCCGGCCTGTTCCGGAAGCGTACTACCGGGAGTGCTGCCACCGGCTTGCGGAAGTGGCCTGGCAGATGCACCTTGTCGAACAGAGATCGGGAAGGGAACTACATCTGGATATCGAACCCGAACCGGATTGCATACTGGAGCAGAGCAGGGAGACGGTCGTTTTTTTCACGGAGAAGCTTTTCCCTGTCGGAAGCATGTTTATGAGCCGCGAGAAGGGAGTTTCACCTGCGGCAGCGGAAGCCATCCTGCGGAGGCATGTGAGGATCTGCTACGACACCTGCCATCTGGCGGTGGGGTATGAAGAGCCCGAAGAGGCGATCGGGCGGATACTTCGTGAGGGGATCGGGATCGGCAAGGTCCAGATAAGCGCCGCTCTGAAAGCGAAGTCGAAATCTATTGCGGCAGAAAGATTTTCGGAAAACATCTCCCGGTTTGATGAACCAGTCTACCTGCACCAGGTTGTGGAGAGGCGCAGTAACGGCACTCTTTGCCGGTACCGTGATCTGCCCGAGGCCCTCTCCCGGCTCGGAGAAGAGGGTGAGGGCAGGGCCCGTCCGGAGGAGTGGCGGGTCCATTTTCACCTGCCGGTCTATCGGGACCGGTTCGGAGAGCTGGAAACAACCCGTGACCAGATCGAAAAGGGTTTGCCGGTCCTGCTGGAGCAGAGCGGCTGCAGCCACTACGAGGTGGAGACCTATACCTGGGAGGTTCTTCCCGGTCCGGCGGCAAACGGAAGGGAAGAGACGGGTGTACAACGGGCCGGACAAGAGGGACAGGCAAACTCCGGGGAGCATGGCCCCAACCTGCTCTCTTCGCTGGAACGGGAGCTTCGCTGGGCATGCGGGCAGATTATCTATAATCTGGACAGACTTCGGGAGAAGCGATGAAGAGAACAGTCGTACTCAATGTGGTCGGCCTGACCCCCGATCTGATCGGACGCAACACCCCCTTTCTGGAGAAGTGGGTAAAGAACGGGGCAATGCGTCCGGTCCGGCCCATGCTTCCCGCCGTCACCTGCTCGGTACAGGCGACCTATCTTACCGGTATGATGCCCGATGTCCATGGAATTGTCGGAAACGGGTGGTACTTCCGCGAGATGGATGAGATAAAATTCTGGCGGCAGTCCAATCGCCTCATCCAGGCACCCAAGATCTGGGAGGTGCTTAAAGAGGCCGATCCCGGCTTCACCTGCGCCAACCTTTTCTGGTGGTACAACATGAACTCCACCGTGGATTATCTCATCACCCCGCGGCCGATCTACCGGGCGGACGGTGTCAAGATCCCCGATATCCTCACCCAGCCTGCCTCGCTGCGCGACGAACTGCAAAAGGAGCTGGGCACCTTTCCGCTTTTTGATTTCTGGGGGCCATTCACCTCCATCCGATCGAGTGAATGGATCGCACAGGCAGCCCGGCGGGTTACCCGCGAGTTCGATCCCACTCTGACGCTGATCTACATTCCGCATCTGGATTACAACCTGCAGAGGATCGGGCCGGAAGATCCCGGCATCACGAGAGACCTTCGCCAGGTGGACGCTGTCTGTGGGGATCTTATCCGCTTCTATGAGGAGCTTGGACACCGGATCATCCTCCTCTCCGAATATGGCATCGCCCCGGTCCGCCGGCCGGTCTCCCTGAACAGAGTACTCCGGAAACACGGCTACATTACCGTCCGGGAGGAGGTGGGAGGGGAGGTCCTCATTCCCGGATCAAGCAGCGCCTTTGCGGTTGCAGACCATCAGATCGCACACATCTACATCCGGGACAATGAGCAGATCGGACCTGTAAAAGAGCTGATCGAGAAGGTCCCCGGTGTGGAGAAGGTCCTCGACCAGGAGGGAAAAAGGCACCACCACCTGGACCACCCGCGTGCCGGAGAGCTTGTCGCCATTGCCGAACCGGATGCCTGGTTCACCTACTACTACTGGCTGTCGGACTCCAAAGCTCCCGACTTCGCCCCGACCGTGGATATTCACACCAAACCGGGGTACGATCCGGCCGAACTCCTCCTCAATCCGTCGATCCGCTTCCCGCGGCTCAAAGTCGCCCGGAAGGTTTTGGGGAAAAAGCTCGGGTTCCGTTACCGGATGGATCTCGTTCCGATCGAGGGATCCGGCGTGAAGGGTTCCCACGGGAGAGCGGATATCGCAGAGGGAGCCGGTCCCCTTGTTGCCACCGGGAATCCCGAATTCCTGCCGGACATTCCGGTGGTGGATCCGACCGGGATCTACGATATTATCTATAACCACGTCACATCCTGACAGTCCGCAACCACGTGAGCGAAGCGAGCGAATGACCAACCGTTTTCTATCTGTACCCCCTGCCGGCACCCCGCCGTTGCTGATCTTTTTTCTTTTCATTCTGTTGATTCCGGCAGGATGTTCCCGGAGCGGGGAGGTGGATCCCGGTTCGGAGAGATACAGACAGGCGGTCTCCGATTTCTATATCAGTCTGGCGGCCGCGCAGACCGATGAGGCGTTCTTCGCCTTTGAGAAAATGAATCAGGTCGCCGAAGCCTTCCCCGAAGAAGCGGCCGCCTGGGCCAATCTCGGCCTCTTTGCAATGCGGCAGGGCGCCTTTGAACAGGCGGAGGAGCACTTCACACGGGCTCTCCGACTGGCACCCGATCACCCCGATCTTCTTCATCTTGCAGGCCTTCTCCAGAGCCGGTGGGGCCGCACAGGACCCGCGATCGATTATTTCCGTCGCGCCGCGGAGTCCGATCCGGATAACAGAATGATTCTCTACTCGCTGGCCACCGAGCTGGAGCGGGAAGATGACACCGCACATGCCGAAGAGATTCGCGAACAGCTGCTCCGTCTCCACCGGCTCGATCCGGAGAATCAGCCGGTTCTCTATGAACTGGCCCGTATAACCGCCAAGGAGGAGGATCTGTCCGGATTCCGTCGATGGCTCGAAACATTGACGACCTTTTCCGGATCCTGGAGCCCGGAAGCACAAGAGCAGCTTTCCCTGCTGGAGGAGGCTGCCGGGAGAGGGGATTTCAATGAGATCCGGCTGGAACTCTCTTTTCTCCGGAACATGCTTGAGCCGGTCCCTTCATTTCAGGCAGGCGTGGAGGATCTCCGCCCACCCCCGGGTGAGGTGGGGTATCCCGTTACTCGATTTCTTATTCTTCCACAGCCTGAATTTATTGCAGCCGAAGCCGATACAGGCATTGCCTTTGACCCTGCAGATCTTCTTGCCGACGTTGAGGGACCGGTTGCCCTCCTGCAGTCGGTGACCCTGCTGGAAGAGCTTCCTCCCATCCCGGTTGCCCTTCACGACTCCCGGCTCTACATCGATGCCGGAACGCAGCTGCCTTTCCCGCTGGGATCCACGGACAGCTCAGGGAGAGCCGGAGGGCCGGAACCGATCCCTTCGTCCGCCCTGACCGAGATCGATTACAACAACGATTTTCTGAATGATCTGGCAATGGCGTGGGAAGGCGGTTTTCATCTCTGGCGGCAGAACCCGGACCGCACGTTCACCGATGTGACCTCCGATACCGGAGTCCCTGCATCGATCAGAAATCGCCCCTGGAGCGGGGTGTGGGCCGCCGATCTGGATCAGGACGGAGATCTCGACCTGCTGCTCGCCTCGGCCGGAAGGGATGTTCAGGTTCTGCGCAACAACGGTGACGGGACCTTCACGCCGATCACTCCCTTTCCGGACACCCCCTCCGTTGTGGAGTTTCACTGGGCGGATCTGGACGGTGAGGGAGCCACCGATGCTCTCTTCCTGACCGATGAGGGAGAGCTTCTTCACTTTCGCAATCTGCGGGGCCTCCGCTTCGAACGGATCGCCTCATTCCCCAGGATCAGAGGGATTCGTACGGTGGCTGTAGCCGACCTGGATGGGGACGGTGAGTATGAGGTTCTGGCCGTCCACGAGGATCTTTCCATTGTCCGTTATCTGCCGCGCCCCCCCGGCGAGCCGTGGCCGGAGGAGCGGCTGGTGGAAACTCCAGGCCAGCGCACCCCGGCTCCGGGAGAGAGCGGGAGTGAGAGCGGCCGGGATGCGGATGAGTACAGACGGGGATCGGTTTCCCTCTTTGTACAGGACCTGGACAACAACGGCGCATTCGATCTGCTGCTTGCCACCCCGGAGTGGAGCATGCTCCATCCGGGTAGCAGTCGTTTCCGCTTCGATCACGCCGCCATCTCCCTTCCGGGGGGGATTCGTTCGGTTTTCGATCTGGACGGGGATGAGCGGCTCGACCTGATCGGGGTGGATCCCGATGGAAATCCCTTCGGGCTGATGAACCGCGGAAATCCCGACTACCGGGGGCTCTCCCTGCGTGCCCGGGCATCCGGCACGGAAGGGGACGGAAGGATCAACTCTTTCGGGATCGGCGGGGAGATGGAGATCCGTGCAGGGCTTCTCTACCGGAAACAGCCCATCGGCTCTCCCATCGTCCATTTCGGGATCGGCCTGCAGGAGGAGGCAGATCTGGTCCGCATCATCTGGCCGAACGGATCGACCCAGACCGGATTTGCCGAACTGGGCGTCGGCTCCACCATCCAGAATGAGCAGATTCTGAAAGGATCCTGCCCCTGGCTCTTCACCAACGATGGCGAGCAGATTCATTTCATCACCGATGCACTCTGGCGTGCACCTTTGGGCCTCCGGATCAATGCCCTGGAGACCGCCGGGGTGGTCCAGACTCTGGACCGCGTCAGGATTCCCGGAGAGAAGCTCGCGCCTGTGAACGGTGTCTACGACCTGAGAATCACCGCTGAACTCTGGGAGACACACTTTTTTGACCACACCTCCCTGATCGCGGTCGATCATCCGGAAGGAACCGAAGTTTTTGTCGATGAGCGTTTTGCTTTCCCCTCGCCCGATCTCTCGACCCGGATCATGGGAACGCCACGGCCGGTGAGCCGGGTGACCGACACCGCAGGACGGGATGTGACCCGGTATGTAGAGAAGAGGGACGGGGATTTTCTGGCTCCTTTCCGGAAAACACAATGGCAGGGGCTGGTGGAGGAGCACTTCATCGAAATTGAGATCGGCAGTGAAGCTCCGGAGGATGCCCCTCTCTGGCTGCTGGCCTACGGCTGGCTCCGTCCAACCGACAGCTCCATCAACCTTGCCCTGAGCCAGGGGAGTCATGATCCCCCTTCCGGACTGAGGATCGAGGTGGCCGATGGAAGGGGAGGCTGGAAAAGGCTTCATGACCAATATGGAGTTCCGGCCGGGAAGCTGAAAACGATCCTGCTTGACCTGGAAGGAGTGTTTCCTGACCCTTCCGACCGGCGGATCCGGTTTTACACCACGTCGGAGATCTATTGGGACTCCATCGAATGGGCTAAGAAACTCCCCGACGCCTCCTTTGTCGAGCGGCCGCTCCGGCCGGTCCGGCAGGAATTGAGGTACAGAGGCTTTTCCAGGTGGTACCGGCCGGATGAACGATCGCCGATGCTGCCCGACTACAGCACTCTCTCCGGGACCACCCCGCGATGGCTCGACCTGCGCGGTTTCCACACCCGGTTCGGCGAGGTGGATGAACTTCTGGCCGGGATTGATGACCGCTATGTGATCATGAATGCAGGGGATGAGCTTCATCTGGAGTATGAGGCACCGGAGCCGCCGGAAGAGGGGTGGAAGCGGACCTTTATCTTCATCTCGGACGGCTGGGTCAAGGATGGCGACATCAACACCCAGGCCTCGGCAACCGTGGAGCCGCTTCCCTGGCACGGGCAGGCCGATTACGATTATCCCTCGGGGACGTCACTTTTTGAGGACCCGGTTTTTCAGAGGTTTCGGGATGATTGGGTATATTATCATACACGATATGTCTCTCCCCGTCCATTCCGCAACACTCTTCTGTTCGACCGGAAGAGTCAGGGTTTGGCCGAAGAGACCGCAGAACCTGGATCCGCAAAGCTTTTGTCTGTCGGGCGGGGGAGTGGAGAAACGGATCCTGAAGTCCTGAATCGGGATCCGGCAGACCGGAGCCTCGAAAGACTCGCCAGAGTGGATTGAAGGGTCCGAAAACAGACCGGCCATGCTACAGATCAAACAGTTAGGGGTCACACTATTTTTCCTGCTGCTGCTATCGGCTCCTGCCGGGATCCGATGGCTGGAGAAGGTCCGTGCACCCGAGATTTTCGAATTGCGGGAGCAGGCAATCGAGCGGTATGGATTCTATCTGGAGGAGGTTTCAGAGGAGTGGGGTGTAACATTCGTTCACGAGCGGCCGCAGCTCGACCCACGGCTGGACCACATCCTTCCCCAGATTGCATCCGTAGGGGCCTCGGTCTCCATTGTTGATTTCAACAACGACGGCCTTCCCGATCTATATCTGACCAACAGCCGGTCCGGTTCGCACAACGCTCTTTATCTCAATCTGGGAGAGGGAGGGTTTCGTGATGTGGCCGGGGAGCTGGGGATCGCGGACCTGAACCGTGAAGGGACCGGGGTTTCCATGGGCGCGGTCTGGGGTGATTTCGACAACGACGGGTTCGAGGATCTTTTTCTCTACAAATGGGGGCGTCCGGAGCTCTGGCGGAATGAGCGGGGAGAGGGATTCTCCCGCGTGGAGAATGCCGGCCTTCCCGACTGGGTCAATGCCAACACGGCAGTCTGGCTGGATTACAATGGTGACGGACTCCTCGATCTCTTCATCGGCGGCTATTACCATGAGGATGTGGACCTGTGGAATCTCACCACAACCCGGATCATGCCCGACAGCTATGAGTATGCCACCAACGGAGGACGGAACTGGCTGCTGGAAAACAGGGGGGACGGTAGGTTCGCCGATGTGACCGAACAGGCAGGTCTGACCACCCGAAAATGGACACTTGCAGCCGCTGCGGCTGATCTTACCGGGAACGGCTATCCCGATTTGGTCATCGCCAATGACTACGGTGCGGACGAGTTCTTTCTCAATGAAGGAGGCAGATTCCGGAATGTGAGCGAAGAAAGCGGAATCGGATTCATTCCCAAGAGCGGAATGAGCGTTGCCTTCGGGGATATCATGAATCGGGGAGAGTTCTCCATCTATGTGACCAATATCTCCGAAGCCGGGGTGCTGATGCAGGGAAACAACCTCTGGGTTCCTTCCCGACGGAGTGATGAGGGGACCATCCGTTACCGAAACCTCGCTCCCGGCATGGGGGTGGAGATCGGAGACTGGGGGTATGGCGGTCAGTTTGCCGATCTGAACAATGACGGCTTTCTGGATCTCTATGTGGCCAACGGCTATGTATCGGACGAACCGGGTACCGATTACTGGTACGATTACGCCAAGGTGGTGGGCGGGCACCGGAATGTGATCATCGATGCGATGAACTGGCCGGCCATGAACGGACGCACCTTCTCCGGGTATCAAAACAACAAAATCTGGATCAACGACGGTGCCGGAAGATTTCGAGAGGTGGCCGCAGCGGTGGGGGGAATGCTCAATCTGGACAGCCGGGCGGTGGCTTTCGGGGATCTGGACGGGGATGGCTCTCTGGATCTGATCGTGGCCAACCAGAACGGACCGGTCCGGATCTACCGGAACCATGCCCGGGAAGAGAACGACTGGATCTCTTTTCACCTGGAGGGAACCGGGAGCAACCGAAGTGCCATCGGGGCTGCTCTCCGGCTCTACTGGAGCACCCCGGAAAGGGGCGGACAGGTGCAGGTGAAAACCGTTGCAGGAGGGGATGCCTTCAGTTCCCAGAGTCAGAGGCCGCTCCATTTCGGGCTCGGCAGAGATGCCCGGATCGAGCGTGCCGAGATCATCTGGCCTTCCGGAATCCGGCAGCAGATCGACCGGCCCGAGCCCAACCGCGCTCACCGGATCCGGGAACCCGGAGCCTTCGCGGCGGATGAAGCGGCCCGTGCCGTAACGACAGATCCCACAGACGTTTCAGGAAAGAGCCGTTCCCGACCGGCCGGAGCCGACACCGGACCATAATTCATCGCCCCACCAGATCCGACCCATGAACAACGTCCTTGCATCTACAGAACGCAGATTCAGCCTTCAGTTCCTGAAAAGCTACACCTCTCCGCTGGTCATCACAGGGATCCTGCTCGCCTCCCATCTCACCTTCGGAATCCTTGACAGCTGGCAGAAACTGCTGCTGGCAATCAGCGCCAGCATCCTGACCGAACTGGTCCTCTACCGTCTTGTTCATGGCGGATGGCGGAACCTGAGCAGTGCCTACATTTCCGGGATCAGCACCGGAATCCTGATCCGCTCTCCCTACTTCTGGCCGTTCGCCTACTGCGCGATGGTCTCCATCACCTCAAAATATGTGCTCCGCTACAAGGGGCGCCACATCTGGAACCCCACCAATTTCGGAGTGGTCGCCACTCTTCTTCTTGCACCCGGTCACACCGCGGTTCTGAGCATTCAGTGGGGAAGCTTCATGTGGCCGATGCTGGTGATCTGGATCATCGGGTTCATCACCATCTGGAGGGTGAACCGCTTCAACATCAGCGCGACCTATGTCCTCTCCTTTTTTGCCTTCTCCTGGCTTAGAAGCCTGATCACGGGGGACCCCTGGCTCGCCGAAGTGGCGCCCATCACCGGCCCCATGTATCAGCTCTTTGTGCTCTTCATGATCACGGATCCCAAAACCACCGTCTCCTCCAGAAAAGGGCAGACTCTGGTCGCTTTTCTCATCGCACTGCTCGAATTCTTCTTCCGCCTTGCCGAATTTGTCTACGCTCCGTTCTATGCACTCTTTCTGATCGGGCCCGTGGCGATGGTTCTGGAGCAGTGGATTCTCGACCGGAGAAAGTCCACGGGGAAGGAGTTTCGGAAAGAGCCGGCAATCGCCGAAAGCCAGGTACCGGATGGTCGCGTTTAATCGTACATTAAGCGGCCGGATTATCCCCGTAACTTCACCGGTCGGAACCCCGTAACTTGCGTGGCAACTCCGGATCGGCGGATTCATCACTTTACCTTTTTTACCGAATCTTTTACCGAATAATTGTAACCGACAACTGAGCTCTCTATGAAGATTGGTATTATCGGCGCCGGAATAGCAGGTCTGGCAGCGGGAAGAGAACTTGCCCGTGCCGGGCACCATGTCACCGTTATAGAAAAAACCCACAAGCCGGGAGGGCGTCTGGCAACCGTTTCGCAGGAGAACGGCCTGATTCTCGATTACGGTCTCTCCTGGGTTACCGCCCGTACGGATGAGTTCCGGGCCCTGATGGCAGAGCTTCTGGAGGAAAACCTTGTAAAGGTATGGGGGGATGCAATCTGGCACTACGATGAGGGAGGGCTCACTCCGACCGGTCCGAACCAGGATGAGCAGATCAAGTATGTGGCTCCCGAAGGAATGAACCGCATCGCCACACACCTCTCCCGCTGGGTGGACATCCTCCCCGAGGTGAAAGCAGGAGGTGTCACCTTTTTCGGTCCGGGCCGGATCCGGAAAAAACCGTGGGTGATCAACCTTACCAACTTTGACACTTTGCAGGTGGATGCGGTGATCGTAGCCGCTCCGGCCCCCCAGGCGCACAGCATCGTGATGACCACCCGTGATGAGACCGAAGCGTTCACCATCATCCGTGAGATTGACGAGATCCAGTACGACCCGGTCTGGACCCTGATGGCCGGATACGGAGATCTGGAGCTCCCCGAGTGGGATGCGATCCGGTGCCTGGATCCGGTTCTGGAGACCATCGTCAATGAAAACTCAAAAAGAGATCTGCCGGAGACGGCTCTGGTGATCCACTCTTCCGCTGAATTTGCCCGGGAGCACCGCTACAGCGACCCGTCGAAAGTCGCCTCTCTGATGTTGGAGAGAGCTGCCGGGGTGATCGGCGGCTGGGCCGGCCGGCCGCAGTGGAACAAGCTCCACTACTGGAGATTTGCCCGAACAGACCGGTTTATCGACCGGCCCTATATGGAATTTGCCGTGGATGGAGCTCCCCTGGCTGTGGTCGGAGATTATTTCGGCGGCAATCTTGTTGACCATGCATACAGTTCGGGTGTGAAACTAGCCCGGGACTGGATTGAAAGGTATCGCTGATTTGGTTCGTCCGTTTTGAACAGTCTCTCGCAGCTCAACCGCTACTTTAAAAAATACCGCGGGACCATCCTCCTCGGATCGGTCCTCCTGACGGCCTCCAATTTCTTCCTGGTCTGGATTCCGGTGCTGATCCGACGGACCATGGACCAGGTGGAGGCTCTGAGGGAACTGGAGGGTTTCAGCTACGGGAGCCTGTCGGAAGTTTTTTTCCACTCCCAGGCGGGAGCGATTCTCGCCCGCAACTCCCTTCTGCTCATCGGGACGGTCCTGCTCTACGGCGTGTTGCTCTTCGCCACGAGACAGACACTCATCGTCACCTCCCGAAAGATCGAGTATGACATCCGAAACGACATCATCCGCAAGCTGCTCCGGCTCCCGCAACGCTACTTTGCCGAGCGGCCTTCCGGGGACATCTATGTGCGGGCGACAGAGGATGTGGTCCGGGTACGGGAATATTTCGGACCGGTCTACATGTATACGGTCAACACCCTTACACGGGCCGGGTTCATTCTCACCATGATGGTGATCGTCAACCCCCGTCTTACTCTCTGGTCGCTGCTTCCGCTCCCGTTTCTCTCCGCCTTTGCCTACTGGGTGAGCGGATTCATCCACAAATACCAGGTGATCATCCAGGAGCAGTATTCGGAACTTGCCGGCAGGGCGACCGAGGCCTTCAGCTCCATCCGACTTATCAAGGCCTACAACAGGGAACCCTACGAGCAGGAGCGGTTTGAACGGGAGAGCGACTCCTACCGGAAGAAGAAACTCCGGCTCGACCTGGTGGAATCGCTCTTTCATCCGGCACTCAACCTGCTTATCGGTGTGTCGGTGATCATTGTAGTCTGGCAGGGGGGGACCATGGTGATGAGCGGGGAGATCACTGTGGGAAACATCGCCGAGTATATTATCTACGTCGCCTACCTGACCTGGCCGGTCGCATCGCTCGGCTATACAGTGAACATGTTCCAGAAATCGCTTGCCTCCTGGAACCGGATCCAAGAGCTGCTCGGGGAGGAGATTGAGATTGCGGATGATGACCAGACCGATTCCACGCTTCAGAAGATGCGCGGAGAGATTAAATTCCGCGATGTAACCTTCACCTATCCAGGCGCATCGGTTCCCGCACTGCAGAACATCTCTTTCCGGATCGAAGAGGGGCAGACGGTCGCGATCACCGGTCCGACCGGTTCCGGCAAGTCCACCCTTGTCCAGCTCATTCCCCGCCTGTTCGACCCGGAGGAAGGGGAGATCCGGATTGACGGTGTGGAGATCAGAAAATGGCCCGTCCGAATTCTCCGGCGAAAAATCGGGTTTGTACCACAGGATACCTTTCTGTTCTCGACCACGATCGGGGAGAACATCGCTTTCGGAGTGGAAGAAGCACTCCCCGAACAGATCGAGACAGCCGCCCGGAAGGCACAGCTTCTGGAGAATATTTTGGATTTTGAGAAAAAATTCGAGACTATGGTTGGAGAGAGGGGGATCACTCTTTCCGGGGGACAGAAACAGCGGACAGCCATAGCCCGGGCATTGATCAAGGATCCGGATATTCTGATTCTGGATGATTCGCTGAGCGCAGTGGATACGAAGACGGAAGCTGACATCATGCAGCATCTGCGCAAGGAGCTGGAGAACCGCACGACCATCATGATCAGCCACCGGATTTCCTCCATTATAAACGCCGATACAATTTTTTATATTGAGGACGGGTTCCTCCTGGAGAAAGGGTCGCATGAAGAGCTCCTGAAACTCAACGGAGCCTATGCAGAGATGTATCGCAAACAATTGCTTGAAAAAGAGCTGGCAGAAATCTGATCGACAGTAATCTAACCGAAACCCGAGGGTACGGTTTGCCTGACCGGTAAACCCCCTGTAAAAACAAGACTGCGGGAGAACAGAATGATCATTATTCCATTAGGTGTTGCGTCGGCTACCCCCACGGCAACCCGTCACTTGCCGTCCATTGCACTGTGGAGAGAAGGCAGCATCAGCCTTTTTGACTGCGGTGAGAATACCCAGATGAGAATGCTTCAGGCGGGATTGAAGCGCTCCAAAGTGGACTACATCTTCATCAGTCACTTCGACATCGACCACTACTCAGGACTGATCGGGCTTCTTTCCACCCTTCAGCTTCAGAGAAGGGAGAAACCGCTTACGATCGTGGGTCCCGAGGGGATCCGGGAATATGTGGAGTGGAACTTCCGCTTTGCGGGGATTGAACTCACCTTCGAAATCCGCTACGTCGAACTGGAACCCGATTTCGAGGGGGGACGTGTGATCGACGAAGAGGAGTTCTTTGTGGAGGCACGTCCGCTCAAGCACAACAAGTTCTGTGCCGGCTTCCGGTTCCAGGAGAAGGACAAGCCGGGGAAAGTGGATGCCGATCTGGCCCGGCAGAAGGGAATTACCGAAGACTGGCAGTACAAGGCCCTCAAGGCGGGCGAAGATGTCGAGCTCGAGGACGGCACACTTGTCCGCTCTTCCGATATTGTCGGGCACCCCAGACCGGGAGACAGTTTCGCCTACATCACCGATACCAGCTACAGTCCCAATGCGGTCAAGCTGGCGATGAACACCAACATCCTGGTTCACGAAGCGACCTTCAGCGAGAACCTGGCCGACAAGGCGGCCGAAACAGGCCACTGCACCTCCATCGATGCGGCAAGGGTCGCAAACGAGGCGCAGACCAAGCTTCTGGTCATCACCCATTTTTCAGCCCGGTACACCAATCCGTTCGTCCTGCTCCGCGAGGTCCGCAGGGAGTTCTTCCCCGCCTGGCTGGCGACCGAGCTCCGTCCGATCTACACCGATCCGGCACATGAGAAGGGGATCATCACCCCGAAAGTCTATCTCAAGGAGATCGATGCCAGAGCTGCCGACACCGGAAAAGGTCCCCGGAAGCATGACAAGCAGAAACGGTTCCGCAAGCGCCGCGATACCGGAGGCAACGTCAACTTCCGTCCACGGCGAAGGAACGATTCCGACCGGATGGACCACCGGGTGAGAAGGAGCGACTCCGACCGCATGGAGCGGGTACGGAGAAACGACCGGCGGGACGACACAAGAAAACCGCGCCACATCACTCCCCGGACTCCGTTTGATGATTTTGACCGGTTTTGAGCAACGAGAAGGATTCCAAATCGGTCGATTCCCGGCTGATCCGTCGGCTCTGGCAGTTTCTTAGACCCTACCGCTGGTATGTCGTCCTGGCGATCGTCCTGACCCTGATGGCCTCCTGGCTGGGTACGGTGCGACCGAAACTCACCCAGGTTGCCGTCGACGACTACATGGCCACGGGGGACTACGAGGGGCTCTGGCGGATCATCCTTCTCCTGGTCGGAGCGCTGATTTTTGAGTTCATCCTGCTTGTCCTGAACACCTATCTGACCCGGTGGTTTGGACAGGGGACCCTCTATCATCTCCGGAACGAGGTGTTCCGGAAGATCCAGTCCCTTCATATCCAGTTCTTCGACCGGAATCCGATCGGACGACTCATCACCCGGACCACGAGTGATATCGAGGCGCTCAGTGAACTGCTCTCCGACGGGGTGGTCAACATGGTCGGAGACCTGTTCCGGATCGTTTTCATCCTCTGGTTCATGCTGGCGATGAGCTGGGAGCTCACCCTGGTCTCGATCCTGGTGCTGCCCCTGCTCTTCTATGCCACCTTTCTCTTCCGTGCCAGGGTACGCGGGGCCTTTCTGGAGGTGCGGGATCAGATCGCCCGCCTCAACTCCTTTGTCCAGGAGCATATTCAGGGAATGGCGATCGTTCAACTCTTCAACCGGCAGAAGAAACAGGAGGAGAAGTTCGAGTCGATCAACGCCTCCCACCGGAAAGCCCACATCCGGACTGTTTTCTATTTTGCCCTTTTCTGGCCCGTGGTGGAGGTGCTGGCCAGTCTGGCGATGGCGCTGGTGATCTGGTACGGAGGCGGCCGGGCGCTTACCGGCCAGGTGACCTTCGGGGTACTGGTCGCCTTCATCCAGTATGTCCGCCAGTTCTTCCAGCCGATCCGGGGACTGAGTGAGAAGTACAACACCCTGCAGTCGGCACTGGCCTCCTCCGAACGGATCTTCCATGTGCTGGACACTGAAAACCGGGTGAAGGAGCCCGCCCGACCTGTTCCGCTGGAGAAGGTGGAAGGGGAGATCCGGTTTGAAAATGTCTGGTTCCGTTACCACCCCGACCAGGCGGACGTACTGAAAGATGTGTCGTTCGAGGTCCGGCCGGGCGAGAATGTGGCGATCGTGGGGGCAACCGGATCGGGCAAGACCACCATTATCAATCTTCTGCTGCGATTCTACGATCTGCAGAAGGGAAGGATTCTTCTGGACGGCGTCGATATCCGGGATCTGAGACTCCGGCAGCTTCGATCTCACTTCGGACTCGTGCTGCAGGACAGCGCGCTCTTCTCCGGTACAATTCTGGAGAATATCACACTCGGCAACCCATCCATCACGTTTGAACAGGTGGAGGAGGCCTCGCGGCAGGTCCGTGCTCACCAGTTTATCCGGAAGCTGCCGGGAGGTTATCACTACCGCCTCCGCGAGAGAGGACTCTCCCTCTCGATGGGGCAGAGGCAGCTGATCTGTTTTGTGCGGGCCATGGTACACAATCCCGCCATTATGGTGCTGGATGAGGCCACCTCGAGCGTCGACTCCTCCACCGAACAGCTTGTGACCGAGGCATTTGAAACCTTGATGGAGGGGAGAACATCGATCGTGATCGCCCACAGGCTCTCCACCATCCAGGGGGCTGATAAGATTCTGGTGATGCATAAAGGGGAGATCCGGGAGATGGGTTCCCACCGGGAACTGCTTCAAATGGAGAAGGGAATTTATCGCCGGCTTTACGAACTTCAGTACAAGGATCAGAACAATCGGAAACTCAAAACAAGAACAGCCTGATATGGATCATGTGACTTCCGAGAGGATTAAAGAATATTTCGAGCGGCTCGATCTGCTCAGGAGGTATCTTTGACTACGATCGTCGGAAAATAAAGATCATCGAACTGGAGGAGCAGGTTCAGGATCCGGAGTTCTGGAACGACCCGGATCGTGCCGGCGGAATCATGAGGCAGCTCAACCAGGAGAAATCGGTGGTCGGCAGTTGGGATGAGCTGGATGAACTGCGCGAGAGCATACTCGTCTACCAGCAGTTTCTGGAGGAGGGGGAGCCTGTTGAGGAGGAGATCCGCCGTGAATTGGAAGTTTTTCTGAAGAAACTTGAGGCTCTTGAACTGCAGAGCATGCTTACCGGGGAGGATGACCACCGGGATGCCATCCTGACCATTAACTCGGGAGCAGGCGGAACCGAGAGCCAGGACTGGGCGGGGATGCTCTTCCGGATGTACACCCGCTGGGCCGAACAGAACGGCTACCAGGTCTCTGTGCTCGAGTACCAGAGCGGAGAGGTGGCCGGTATCAAGAGTGCAACCATCCAGGTGAGCGGCCCCAATGCCTATGGTTTTCTCCGGGCAGAGAGCGGTGTGCACCGACTGGTACGGATCTCTCCCTTCGACAGCAACGCCCGAAGGCACACCTCCTTCAGCTCCATCTTTGTCTCACCTCTGATCGACGAGAGCATAGAGGTGGATATCAACGAGAGCGAGATCGAGATGCAGCGGTTCCACTCCGGAGGAGCAGGCGGTCAGAACGTGAACAAGGTGGAGACCGGCGTCCGGCTTATCTGGGAGGGGACGCTTTCGGACGGATCAACGCAACGGGTAGTCGCCGAGTGCCAGCAGGAGCGTTCACAGCTTCAGAACCGGGAGAAAGCCCTGGTCCTGCTCAAGTCAAAGATCTACGAGCTGGAGAAGAACATCCGGGAGGCAGAGATGCAGAAGCTTCAGGATTCGAAGAGCAAGATAGAGTGGGGGTCCCAGATCCGCTCCTATGTCTTCCAGCCCTACACCCTGGTGAAGGATCACCGTACCGGTTACGAGACATCCGATGTGGATGGGGTGATGGACGGCGATCTGGACGGGTTCATCAAAAGTTATCTGATGGCCAATTCAGCTGCGGAGTCCGGTTCGTGATCAAGGTCGGAATCACGGGCGGTATCGGAAGCGGAAAGAGTACCGTCTGTAAAATCTGGGAAGAGATGGGAGCGGTGGTGGTCTATGCCGACGATCTGGCCAAGGAGCTGATGGTCACCGACCCGGAGCTTGTTTCGGCGATCCGTTCCGCCTTTGGCGGGCAGGCCTACCGGGAGGATGGCACCCTTAACCGCTCTTGGCTTGCCGAGGCGGCTTTCCAGAGGGGAGAGGTGGGCAAATTGAACGCTCTGGTCCATCCGGCGGTTATCCGGAGTATACGGCAGAAGATCCGGGAAGCGGAAGAGAGAGGGGAGACCATGTTTGTGGAAGAGGCTGCCCTGCTTCTGGACCGTGGCCGCCCCGACCTCTTCGATTTCATCGTTCTGGTGGAGGCCGATCCGCAGCAGCGGTTGCAGCGGGTGATGGAAAGAGACGGAGTTTCATCCGATGCGGTCCTGTCGAGAATGCAGAAGCAGAAACCGCCCGAAGAGCTTCGCAAGTGGAGCGATTTCATCATCGACAACAATGGAAGCCGGGCGGAGCTGGAACAGAAAGCGCGTGAGGTCTGGCATGAGATGATCCGGCGGAAAGGCAAGACCGAAAGGAAATAACCGAAAAGGACCGATCCGGACCGTAGGAGGCAAAGCGGGCCCCAAGTGAGTTCTCCTGAGTAAGGCTGCTGATTCCCTGCAGGGGGAGAGGCTGCGGATGCGCATTCAGCGGTCTTCTTTGGTAACGGTTTCGTATCTTGCCGGGACTCCGGCCCGGAGGGAGCGGCAGGGTGCGGTAAACGGTTCCGCACCTGCAGATTCCGGGCCGGAACGGGAACCGGAACTTTCAGCTTTGCTTCTTTCCGTTCTTTGCGGACAGCTCTTTACTCTTTACGGACAGACCGGGAAACAAACGCGACAGATCAGAACAGATCAGACAGATGATTCGTCCCAAACAGCTTATCACTCTTGAAGAGAACATCATTCAGTCTCAGAACCGCTTTCCCGGAGCAACCGGCGAACTTTCCCAGTTGTTGCGGGACATCGGACTTGCGGCCAAAATCATCTCAAGAGAGGTTCGTCAGGCCGGAATAACCAATATTCTCGGCAGTGAAGGATCCCAGAATGTTCACGGTGAATCGGTCAAGAAGCTGGACCGGTTCGCGGACCAGCAGCTTATATCGGCGCTGGACCGCTCGCTCATCACCTGCATGGTCATCTCGGAGGAGAACGACGGCGTGGTCCGCCTGAATCATCAGGGAGGCAAGTATATCGTCTATCTTGACCCGCTGGACGGATCGAGCAACATCGATGTGAACGTCTCGGTGGGAAGCATCTTCTCCATCTACATGAGACCCACCATCTACAACGGCAAGCTCAGAGAGAAGGATGCTCTTCAGAAGGGGATCCGCCAGGTGGCGGCCGGCTATGTCCTCTACGGTTCCAGCACCATCCTGGCCTACACAACCGGCATGGGTGTGAGCTACTTTACGCTCGATCCCAGTATCGGAGAGTTCATCCTGGCGGAAAAGAAGGTCCGGATTCCGGATCACGGTTCCATCTACAGCATCAATGAAGGGAGCTACAACTCCTGGTCGGCTGGCCTGAAAAAGTACATCAAATATTGCCAGAAGGAGGATCCCTCCGAACAGCGTCCCTACAAGGCACGCTACATCGGCTCCATGGTGGCCGACATCCACAGGACGCTGATGCAGGGCGGTATTTTCATCTACCCGGCCAGCAGCCGCTACCCGAACGGAAAGCTGCGTCTGATGTATGAGTGCAATCCGCTCAGCTTCATCATCGAACAGGCGGGAGGGATGGCGGTGGATGGAAAAAGACGGATCATGGAGATCCGGCCCGATACAATCCATCAGACCACACCCATCTATATCGGATCACGGCAGAACGTGCTCAAGGCGATGGAATTTCTGGAGATGGACGAGGAGCAGACTCCCGAAGACAAGACCGTAAAGGCGTAGTTTTTTCAGTCCGTTTCATCCGGATCTCTCTTCTCAGGAAGAGGGCCATTCACTCTCCATTCCGTTCGATCCGGATCGTCATCCCTTCCAGGATGTCATGCTGCATGGCATATCCGGCATGAGCTTCCACCACATACATGGCAGGGGAGTGGGAGAGAATGTTTCGGTCGGTAAAGGGACGGGCATCGGGATGGATCCGGACAATCTCTCTCCGGGCATTGACAAAGATGATATCGAGCGGCAGGGGTGTATTGGCCATCCAGAAGCTTCGCGGCTCCTCGTCCGGAAAGATGAAGAGCATGCCTGCGTCGGCCGGCATATCGTAGACCTCCATCAGACCGGTGGAACGAGACGCATCATCCTCCGCAACGGCAGCCCTGAGCGTGGCGACTTCCTGCCCGTCGGAGTCCTGAAAGATGATCCGTGCGGTGTAATCCAGCTCTCTTCCCCTTTTTTCAGGCTCCGGCCGCACGCTTCTGTCGTCCGAACAGCCCGCAGAGATGAGCACCAGAGCAAGACCCGTCATCAGAAAGAATTTGAAAGAAACAGGAGACCTGGACATAAGGAATCGGAGGATGGTTTCATGGGATCAACGTTATCATAATATGGAAATCTGTCCGTTTAATCACTGGCACGGTGTCTTGTTATTCTCCATGATTCAGGCTATTTTAGTTTACTGGAGTGAGCGCCGGAAGGTTCTCGCTTTTTTTTGTACCTGAAAACAGACCACGACATGGACAGGAGTCAGATAGATTTGATCAGGAATCTTGCCGAACCCATTGTGGAGCAAGAGGATCTGTTTCTTGTGGATGTCGAGGAGAAGAGGGGCAAAGAGACCATCCTCTGGATCTATATCGATTCTGAAAAACAGAATGTCGGCCTTGACGCCTGTACCCGGGTCAGCCGGGAACTGGGATTTGTGCTCGATGCCCATGAAGTTTATCCGTCCGGATACCGGCTCAACGTCTCCTCACCAGGATTGAGCAGGCCCCTGACGGACCGCAGGCAGTATCCGAAAAACAAAGGGAGGACCATTCGGGTGCGCTACCGCGGAGAGGACGGGTATGAGAAGCTGGAGGGGATACTGGAAGAGGTGAGGGAGGAGGAACTGATGATCCGGTCCGGAAAGGGCGATGCCACCGTCCGGTTTGACCAGATCGAAGAGGCGAAGATCATCCCCAAAATATAGTCGCAACAGCAGCTTAAACAGGGTTTCCAGATGCAGAATGACATTTCAAAACTGATTGTTCAGTCTTTTGCCGAGATTGCCAAAGACAAGGATATTGACCGGGATCTGTTGCTGACCATTCTGGAGGACGTTTTCCGGACCATGATCCGGAAGAAATATGGATCGGACGAGAGTTTTCAGGTCATTCTCAACCCCGACCGGGGAGAAATCCAGATCTGGCATATCCGTGAAGTGGTACCGGCGGAAGAGCTGATCAATCCGGTTTCTGAAATTTCGCTTGAAGATGCCCGCAAGATCGATCCCGACATTGAGCTATATGACGAGTTCGCCCAGGAGGTCCAGCTTGCCGATTTCGACCGCAGAACGGTCACCATGGCACACCAGCAGCTGACCCAGCGGATCCGGGAGATCGAAAAGGACAACATTTTTGAAGAGTACTCCGAACGGGTCGGAGAGATCATTCTGGGAGATGTCTACCAGGTACGGAACCGGGACATGCTGGTAAATCACAACGGCGTGGAACTGGTCATGCCCAAGAGCGAGCAGATCTACAAGGACCGCTACCGGAAAGGGGATACCATCCGTGCGGTTGTCGTGGAGGTGAAACGTCACAACGGCAATCCGACCGTCATCATCTCGCGTACTTCCCCGCTTTTCCTGGAGCGGCTCTTTGAGAACGAGATCCCTGAAGTGTTCGACGGTATTATTGAAATCGTGAAGATCGCCAGGGAACCGGGAGACCGCTCCAAGGTGGCGGTCATGTCCCACGATGAGCGGGTCGATCCTGTAGGGGCCTGTGTAGGGATGAAAGGGGTGCGAATCCACGCCATTGTCCGTGAACTGCAGAATGAGAACATCGATGTGATCAACTACACCGACGACAAGGTGGAGTTCATCAAGCGGGCTCTTCAGCCGGCAACGGTCCTGAAAGTGGAGCTGAGCGAGGACGGAAGGCATGCCAACGTGCTGGTCCCCGCCGATGAGGTCTCCAAGGCGATCGGAAAGGGGGGAGTCAACATCCGTCTGGCTTCCCGGCTGACCGACTGTGAGATCGACGTCTACCGGGAGGTGGACGAAGAGGATGATATCGATCTGGATGAATTCGAGGTCGATTTCGGTGCCGAAACCATCCGGATGCTCCATGAGATCGGACTGGATACCGCACGTGCGGTACTGGCCCTCAATGAGGATGAACTGGTGAGCCGAACCGAAGGGAAGATCACCCGCGAGGAGGCGGAGAAGATCATGGACATCATCTCCTATGAATTTGAGGACGACCAGGATTGATTGTAACTTACACCATCCGGGTCTTCCGGAACCGGCACTTTTTGGTCAGGACCTGAGCGGAAGCGGGATGGAAATTGCGCACGCCGGTAAACGACCCGGCCTATCATTCCATATGGTAGATCCCCGAGACAGCACTCCCGCTACCTGACCAGAAAGAGTGGGTTTGCGCGCAGAACAGACAGAGTTGAATTACCTGATACAGTATGACAGAAAGCAAACCGAAAAAGCTCTTTAAAGTCGCTTCGGAATTTAATGTAACCACGCAGACGATCGTCGATGCACTGGCATCGGCGGGGTTTGAGATCTCCAACAAACCCAACAGCCGGGTTACGCCGGAAATGTATCAGGTTCTGGACGATCTCTACGGAAAGGACAAGGAGAGAAGCCTTGAGCAGGAAAGAACGAGAGAAGAGTATGAATCACGTCGAAATCAGATCCTGTCGCAGCGCAATGAGAGCGTGACGATCGATCATTTTCTGGAGCCTCTCGACGACATTCCCCTGGAACCCCTCGATGAAAAACCGGAGCCGCGAACAGCCGGTCCGGAGGAACTGATCATGCCGGAGGAGGATCTTCTGGAACCGATGGATCTGGAAGCGGTGGATGAGGGGCCGGAAGAGAGTGAAGAGCCGCTGCCCACCGAAGCCGCTGCCATCCCTGATGTTTCGGAGTCCGCAGAGAGCGTGGAAGCTGCACCGCAGGAAGCGCAGGAAGAGATGGAGGCTGAGGAGACGGAAGAGCCGGCCGAGCCCGCAGAGAGGGCAGCAGAGGTTGCCTCCGCAGAGGAAACTCCCGCTCCGGAACCTGAGAGTGAGGAAGTGCCTGCCGCGGCAGCCGCTGCTCATGCCGAAGCCGGGGAATCCGACAACGAGACGGAGAAGGTCGAGGAGGAGGATGAGGAGAAAGAGTCCGTGATCCGCGGAACAGCCACCCGTCTGAAAGGGACGAAGGTGATCGGAAAAGTCACCTTCACTACAGAGGAGACCGGAAGAAAACTCAAGAAACGGAAACGGCGCAAGGATCGCGACCCTGAAGAGGAGAAGCAGGCGGCAGCACCGGCGGCAGAAAGCAAGCGAAAGTCCGCCGAACCGGCCAAAGGCAAAAAGAAACGAAAAGGAAGGGCTGTCGGGGTCGACGAGGAGGATGTCGAGAAGAAAATGAGAGAGACCATGCAGATGATGCAGTCTGCAGGTACAGCCGGAAGCCGCCGACAGAAACGACGACGCCAGCGGCGTGAAGAGAGGGAAGAGGAACTTCTCCATCTGGAGGCTCAGCAGGAAGATGCGGTCCTTGAAGTGTCCGAGTTTATCACAGTAAGTGATCTGGCCGACCTGCTGGACGTCAGTCCCACCGCGGTGATCACCACCTGCATGACCCTTGGCATCATGGTCTCGATCAACCAGAGACTCGATGCGGCGACGATCGAGCTGGTTGCCGAGGAGTTCGGCAAGGAGGTTGAGTTTATCGATGCCGACGAGATGATCGACGAGATCGAGGAAGAGGAGGATGATCCGGAAGATCTCATTCCGAGAGCCCCCATCATCACAGTGATGGGGCACGTCGACCACGGAAAGACCTCGCTGCTTGACCATATCCGGGAGAGCAAGGTGGCGGCCGGGGAGGCCGGCGGGATCACCCAGCATGTGGGTGCCTATGCGGTGAAAACGTCCGATGGACGGAAGATCACTTTCCTGGATACTCCGGGCCACGAGGCGTTCACCGCCATGAGGAGCCGGGGTGCACAGGCAACGGATATTGTTATTCTGGTCGTTGCAGCCGACGATTCGGTGATGCCCCAGACCGTGGAGGCGATCAACCACTCGAAAGCGGCCGGTGTGCCCATCGTGGTGGCGATCAACAAAGTTGACAAGCCGACCGCCAATCCGGACAAGATCAAGCAGCAGCTGGCTGAACAGGGGGTGATCGTCGAGGAGTACGGTGGAACCACCCAATGTGCGGAGGTCTCTGCCCTGACCGGATTCGGGATCGAGGAGCTGCTGGAGAAGGTCCTGATCGAGGCGGAACTGATGGAACTGAAGGCCAATCCCAACCGCCGTGCCACCGGGGTCGTCCTCGACTCGCGGGTGGACAAGGGGAAAGGGACCGTGGCCAATGTCCTTATCCAGAACGGAACCCTCCGTATCGGGGATCCCTTTGTGGCCGGTGCCGCATTCGGAAGAGTCCGCGCAATGGAGAACGAAAAAGGAAAACGACTGGAGGAAGCCGGCCCCTCCACTCCCATTCAGCTTATGGGCTTTGATGACATTCCCCAGGCTGGAGACAGGCTGATCGTTCCCAGAGATGAAAAGACAGCCAAGGAGATCGCCGTCCAGCGGCAGCAGATCCGCAGGGAGCAGGCCCTCAGATCGGTTAAACACCTCACTCTGGATGAGCTCTCCAGAAGGATGGCACTGGGTGAGATCTCTGAACTCAACCTTATCATCAAGGCCGATGTGGACGGCTCGATCGAGGCACTTTCCGGTGCACTGCAGAAACTCAGTACCGATGAAGTGGCTGTCAAGATCATCCACACCGGATCCGGAGCGATCACCGAATCCGACGTGCTTCTTGCATCCGCCTCCGACGGAATCATCATCGGATTCCAGGTCCGGCCCACAGCCGGGGCACGGAAGCTGGCCGAGCAGGAGGATATCGATATCCGCCTCTTCAGCGTCATCTACGATGCGGTTGATGAGGTGCGGGATGCGCTCGAAGGAATGCTCAGTCCGGAGATCCGGGAGGAGATGCTGGGGATTGCCGAAGTACGGGAGATCTTCAGGGTTTCCCGCGTCGGAACCATTGGCGGCTGCTATGTGACCGAAGGGAAGATTCATCGCAACCAGCCGATCCGGGTGATCCGCGACGGAGTGGTGATCTTCGACGGGGAGATAGATACCCTGAGACGGTTCAAGGACGATGTCCGCGAAGTTTCGGCCGGCTACGAGTGCGGAATCAGCATCGCCGGATACAACGATATCAAGGTGGGCGACGAGATCGAATGCTATGAGATCGTCGAGGAGAAGAGAAAACTCGAGGATGCCAACCCTCACTGAGATAAGGGAAGACCATGAGCATTCGGACCGAACGTTTGGGCGCCGTCATCCAGCGGGATCTTGGTGAGATCCTGCAGCAGAAATATCAGACGGAAGGGAGCATCATCACGGTGACCGGAATCCGGGTCTCACCGGATCTCTCCATTGCCCGGGCTTATATCAGTATCCTCGCCCCGGGGCGCAACGTCGACTCGGTGTTCCAGAATATCGAGGATCACACCGCCGAGATCCGATATGAACTGGCCACTCGTATCCGTCATCAGGTCCGGAGAATTCCTGAAATTCTTTTTCATATGGATGATTCGGCCGAATATGTGAGCCGGATCGAGTCCCTCTTCAGCAAGATTGAGGAGGAGAGGAAGAGCCGCAATCTTCCGGATGCCGGAACGGAGGATGAAGGAGATGAAAAGGGTCCGGAAGGGGGAGAGGAGCCGAGAGGAGAAGAGGGAGAGGAGCCGAGAGGAGAAGGCCAAGAGAAGAGTGGGGAGGAGTAGGCCCACATGACCCGTCCGGTCCTGTTTGAGAATTTTCCCGTCTATGGAAACGGAATGAGCGGGTTTCCCGGTTCGGTCTCTCTGGAAGAAGGGGGGATCATTCCGGTAGACAAGCCGATCGAGTGGACCAGTTTCGATGTCGTCAAATTTGTGCGCCGCAGGATCGGTGTCCGCAAGACCGGCCATGCCGGAACCCTTGATCCACTGGCGACCGGTCTGCTGATACTCTGCTTCGGAAGGGCGACCCGGTCGATCAGCCGGATCCAGGAGATGGAAAAAACCTATCTGGCCGAGATCACTTTCGGCGGCACCACACCCAGTTTCGATGCCGGCACGCCGGTCGTGGAGAGTGCTCCCTGGGAACACCTTACCGTAGAGATGCTGGAAGAGCTGATCCGGGAACGGTTCAGCGGAGTGATCCAACAGGTGCCGCCTGTCTACTCCGCACTCAAGAAAGAGGGGAGAAGGCTCTATGAACTGGCCCGGAAAGGGGTGGATGTGGAGCCGGAATCGCGGCCTGTGGAACTCCATGAAATCCGGATTGTCGAAGCCGACTTCCCGCGGGTACGCCTTCTGGTACGGTGCGGAAAAGGATTTTATGTCCGTTCTCTTGCCAACGATCTGGCAAGAGCTGCTGGCACGCTGGGCTATCTCAGTTTTCTTCGCCGCACGGCGATCGGTATTTTTGACCTGTCCGATGCCTGGAACATCGAGAGCATAAGGGAGTGGGACGAATGAGCCGCATTGTACATCTGGAGAATGTCCGCCGGGATGATAACTCTGTGGTGACCGTCGGCACGTTTGACGGAATCCACACCGGTCACCGTGTGCTGGTCTCCCGTGTCCTGGAGCGGGCCGCAGCCCGCAATGCCCGAAGTGTGGTTGTCACCTTTCATCCCCATCCCCGATCCATCATCCATCCCGGCGAACCGGGCATCCGGCTGCTCACAACTCTGGAGGAGCGGGCGGAACTTCTCTCAGAGATGGGAATTGACGAGATGGTGGTCATCCCGTTCGATCGTGATTTCTCCCTTCTCGGATCTCGTGAGTTCATTGAGCAGGTGCTGTGGGAGCGGATCGGAGTATCGGAACTGGTGGTCGGATATGATCACCAGTTCGGAAAAAACCGGGAGGGAACGATCGAGACCGTCCGGAAGCTGGGCAATGAGCTGGGTTTCCGGGTTGAAGTGGTCTCCCGGCAGGAGTATGGAGTGCACACCATCAGCAGTTCTGCCATCCGGAGGGCGCTGCAGGAAGAGGGTGATGTCTCCCTCGCAGCGCGTCTGCTCGGAAGGCCCTATCTGTTGAGAGGGACCGTTGTGCATGGAGACGGGAGAGGACGGTCGATCGGCTTTCCCACCGCGAACATCCTTCCGGACTCACCGGAAAAGGTGATTCCCGGAACGGGTGTCTATGCCGTGCGGGTGGACACGGACCGGGGAGGCTTCAACGGAATGATGAATATCGGTGTCCGGCCCACCTTTCACGGTACCGGCGAGACACTGGAGGTTCATCTGCTCGATTTCAAGGGGGATCTCTACGGAACCGCCATCGGAATACGCTTTGTGGAGCGGATCCGTGATGAGAAGAAATTTGACCGCACCGAGGAGCTTGTCCGTCAGATCGAGCGGGACAGGGAGGCGACTCGGCACCTTCTTGAAGAGCGGAATGGATTGCCATAAATATGAAAATGATGTAACTTGACGGGTTATTAAGAACAGCCTACAGTTAATGCAACGATAAAATGACTCTGACGAAGGAAAGAAAACAAGAAATTATTGAAAAGTTTGGCGGATCTTCCGGAAACACGGGATCGACAGAAGCCCAGATCGCGATCATGACCGAGCGGATCAACCACTTGACCGGGCATCTGAAAGAGCACAAAAAAGATCACGCTTCGAGGAGAGGACTTTTGCTTCTGGTTGGAAAGCGTCGTCGCCTTCTGGACTATCTGATGAAGACGGATATTGAGAAGTACCGGACTCTCATCCAGGAACTCGGCATTCGTAAATAAAACCGGCTTTCAAGAAAAGGCACGTTGTATTGACGTGCCTTTTTTCTATATGGGTTCTTCTGCCAGGAGGCACTCTCCGGTCAATCCGCCCGGAGAAGGAGGACCCGCCCCGGTAAAACGGCCGGGAAGATTCCAATCAGGACCAAACATTATAGACCAGTATGAACGAAGATTTCAGAAGTGTTGAATTTGCGCCCGGTAAAACCCTGTCGATCGAAACAGGCCGGCTCGCCAAGCAGGCAGACGGTGCCGTTGTCGTCAGAATGGGGGAGACGATGGTGCTCTGCACCGCAGTGAGCTCCAAAGAACCCAAACCGGGTCAGGACTTTTTCCCGCTCACCGTCGATCTGCGAGAGAGCTTCTCCGCAGTGGGGCGCTTCCCGGGCGGATTCATGAAAAGGGAAGGGCGTCCATCGGAACTGGAAGTGCTCGCGAGCCGGCTCATCGACCGCAGTCTGCGCCCCCTCTTTCCGGAAGGATATTACAATGACACCCAGATCATCTGTCAGGTCATCTCTGCCGACCGGCAGAACGAAGCGGATGTGCTTGGCGGAGTGGGGGCATCCGCTGCCCTCCATATCTCCGATATTCCCTTCAACGGCCCGATGGCCGAGGTCCGGGTCGGTCGTGTTAACGGGGAGTTTGTCATCAACCCCACCATCTCCGAGCTCAAAGAGAGTGACATCGACATGATCATCGGCGGGACCACCGACAGCGTCCTGATGATTGAAGGAGAGATGCAGGAGATCTCCGAACAGGAGATGCTGGACGCCATCCGTGCGGGTCATGAGGCGATCAAGAAACTGTGCGATTTTCAGGAAGAACTCCGCCGTGAGTTCGGAAAGGAGAAGCGTCCGTTCACTCCGCCGGCTGTTGATGAAGCGCTGCAGGCCCGGGTCCGTGAACTTGCAGAGGGACCGATTTCCGAAGTGGTCTCCACCGGACTTGGCAAGGAGGCTTACGGCGACCGCATCAGTGAGATCCGCAACCAGGTAATCGAGCAGATCTCACAGGAGGAAGGGTTTGAAGAGCAGGAGCTGACGGTACGCTCCCTGATCAGCAATCTGGAGAAAGAGGCTGTCCGCAATCAGATTCTGGAGAACAAACGGCGGATCGACGGCCGCGGCCCGACCGACATCCGGGAGATCTGGACCCGTGTGGGGTATCTGCCCCGTACACACGGATCGGCCATCTTCACCCGTGGTGAAACCCAGGCACTGGTTTCCGTTACACTGGGAACCCGTCGCGATGAGCAGAATGTCGATACCCTCTTCCATGAGGAACCCAAGCAGTTCATGCTCCATTACAACTTCCCCCCCTTCAGCGTGGGAGAAGCCGGATTCCTGCGCGGACCCGGCCGGAGAGAGATCGGTCACGGTGCACTGGCCGAACGGGCGCTCAAACCGATGATGCCCACATTCGAGGAGTTCAGCTACGTGGTCCGGGTCATTTCCGATATTCTCGAGTCCAACGGCTCCTCCTCCATGGCTTCTGTCTGTGGGGGTTCCATGGCACTGATGGATGCCGGAGTTCCGCTCCGCAAGCCGGTAGCCGGAATCGCGATGGGAATCGTGATCAAAGAGAACAACCATGTTGTACTCTCGGACATCCGTGGTGAAGAAGATTTTATGGGAGACATGGACTTTAAGATGGCCGGTACGGCCGACGGGCTGACTGCCACCCAGATGGATATGAAGGTGAAGGGCATCTCTCTCGAAATTCTTGCCCAGGCTGTGGAGCAGGCGAGAGAAGGCCGCCTCCATATTCTGCAAGAGATGGCAAAAACCATCTCCGAACCCCGCAAGGAGCTCTCCAGATATGCGCCCCAGTTCCTCAAAATGCAGATTGACGGCGACATGATCGGTGCCGTAATCGGCCCGGGCGGGAAGGTGATTCAAACCCTGCAGAGGGAAACCGGTACGGAGATCCTGGTAGAGGAGGATGAGAAAGGGAACGGAATCATCACCATCTCCTCCGAAAACCTGGATAATGCCCGCAAGGCTGAGGAGCGGATCAAGGCGATTACCGGACAGCTCGATGAAGGGGGTGTCTATCACGGAGTGGTGAAGGCGATCAAGGAGTACGGTGCCTTTGTAGAGATTGCTCCGGGCCGGGAGGGTCTGCTGCACATCTCGGAACTGAACCACACCCGCGTGAAAGATATCAATGATGAGCTTTCTGTGGGAGACGAGATCGAGGTGAAACTCCTGAAGATCGAGCATGGCAACAAACTCCGGCTCAGCCGGAAGGCACTGCTTCCCAAAGAGGGGGAGTAACCGTGCAGAACCATCCTGTGAAAGCGCTGTCCCCCCGGATGGCGCTTTTTTTTTAATCAGACGGCATTTTTGGCTACAGACTCACCGGGTCCGTCAGGGACCGATTACAACGGCGACAACAGAAAATCGTATCGGCATGAAGAACTGGAATGAGATGGAGACGGTACAGAAAACCCGACTTGACAATGGGCTGAAGGTGGTGACCGAACAGGTCGACAGCGTGAAAAGCGTCTCGGTCGGTATCTGGGTTAAAACCGGAAGTCGGAATGAACCCGATGAGAAGGCGGGGATCACCCATTTTCTGGAACATATGCTCTTCAAGGGGACCGAAACCCGCTCGGCGTACGACATCGCCCTGAGCATGGAGTCGGTGGGCGGCTATATGAATGCCTTCACCTCCAGCGAATACACCTGCTACTACACCCGCTCCCTGGACAGCGAGCTGGAGCGGGCACTGGAGGTTCTCTCCGACATGGTTCAGAACTCCATCTTCCCCGAAGAGGAGCTGGAGAAAGAAAAAAAGGTGGTGATCGAGGAGATGAAGATGTATCGCGACAGTCCCGAAGATTACCTTTTCGAGTCCTTCAGCGGGCACGTCTTCAAAGGACACCCCCTGGGCCGGCCCATTATCGGATACGAGGAGACGGTCAATGCATTTACCCGGGAAGACCTCTTCCGCTACATTGAGGAGCGCTATCAGCCCTGGAATCTACTGGTCTCCGTGGCGGGAAATGTAGAGCACGAACGGGTCGTGGAACTGGCCGGAAAGCTGCTGAACGGTCCCGCCACCGAGCGGGAGTCAGGCTTGGCCACCAACCACCTTCCTGCCTACGAGCCGGACAAACTGGTGGTTACAAAGCCGATCGAACAGACCCACATGATTATCGGCCGGAGAGGTCTCCATTACGATCACAATGATCGCTATCGCCTGCTCCTGGCAAATACGGTTCTTGGAGGAGGGATGAGTTCACGGCTGCACCAGAATGTTCGAGAGAAATATGGGTACTGCTACTCGATCGGGACGTTCAATCAGTCCTACATCGACTCGGGCCTGTTCGGAGTCTATATCGGAACCGACCGCAACTATGTGGATCATGTCCGTGAACTGATCTTTGCCGAATTCGATCGGATGATCGAGGAAGCTGTGCCTGAAAAAGAGCTGTCCGAAGCAAAATCCCAGCTCAAGGGGAAACTGCTGCTCTCTCAGGAGAGCATGAGCAACCGGATGACGCGTCTGGCCCGGAGTGAGCTCTACTATGACCGTTTTGTCTCTCTCGACGAACTGGTTGAGAACATCGACCGGGTGACGAGCGGGGATATTCAGGAGTTCTCCCGTGAGTTCTTCAATAAGGAGATCTTCTCCGAAGCGCTGCTTCTTCCGGAGAACGGAGAGGTCCCCGCTGCAGAAGCAGAGGGATCCAGACCTGAAGATAAAACGGCGGAGGGAGAAAAGACGGAATCCTCTGCAGAAAGATAGTTTAATGTAATATCAAGAGCTGCAATGACTACCATTGAACATCTCGATTCTTTTACCGGCAAGGAGGTAACCCTTCGGGGATGGGTTGTCCATCATCGGAGCAGCAAATCGATGCAGTTTATCGAACTGAGGGACGGAACAGGATTCTGCCAGTGCATCATCTCCAGGCAGGATGTCTCCGATCTGATCTGGGAGGAAGCCCTGCAGCTCGCCCGGGAAAGCTCCCTGGAGATCACCGGTACCGTTGTCCGGGATGAGCGGAGTCAGGGTGGGGTGGAGCTTCATGCAAGCGGTCTGAAGATCCTGCAAATTGCAGAAAACTATCCCATCACTCCCAAAGAACACGGGGTGGAATTTCTGATGGACAACCGGCATCTCTGGCTGCGGAGCCGGCGTCAGTGGGCCGCCATGAGGATCCGGAGTGAGATCGTCTTTGCCATCCACTCCTTTTTCCATGAGCAGGGATTTCTGCAGCTTGATGCCCCGATCTTTACCGGCAATGCCAGTGAAGGGACCACCACTCTTTTCGAAACCGATTTTTTTGATGAGAAAGCTTACCTGACACAGTCGGGCCAGCTCTATGCCGAAGCGATGGCGATGGCACACGGGAAGGTCTACACGTTCGGTCCCACCTTCCGGGCTGAAAAGAGCAAGACACGCCGCCACCTGGCTGAATTCTGGATGGTGGAACCGGAGATGGCCTTCTACGATCTGAAGATGGACATGGACCTTGCCGAGGCGATGGTCAAGTCGATCCTCCGCCGGGTCCTTGCAAACCGCAGCACCGAACTGCAGATTCTGCAGAGGGACACCACACCCCTTCGTGAGGCGGTGGAGAGGGAATTTCACCGCATCTCCTACAGCGATGCCGTCGAGATTCTAAAAGGGGAAAAGACGCTGAAACAACTCGACCGGATGGAGGAGGAGCGGCATCTGGAGCGGGATTCGCTGGTCACGGAGCTGGATGAACTGAAACGGGAGCAGGGTTCGGCTAAAAAGGGTCGAAAGGGAGAGATCGCCGAGAGGAGCCGGGAGATTCAGTCACGGCTCGACCAGATTGAGGAAGACCTTCGGAACATTCCCGTCTGGAGAAGATCGGTCCATGATTTTGAATGGGGAGAGGATTTCGGAGGAAGTGATGAAACCCTTCTGACGATGCAGTTTGATGCCCCCGTATTCGTCCATCGCTATCCGGCCCGTGTCAAAGCTTTTTACATGAAACGGGATCCGGAGAATGAGGAACTGGCACTGGCCATGGACCTGCTCGCACCGGAAGGGTACGGAGAGATCATCGGAGGGAGCCAGAGGGAGGAGAGTCTGGAGGTCCTTTGTCAAAGGCTGGAGGAACATAAACTGCCGGAAGAGGTTTTTGAGTGGTATCTTGACCTGAGACGATTCGGCACCGTTCCCCATTCCGGTTTCGGTCTGGGTCTCGAGCGGGCCGTAGCCTGGATAAGCGGACTTCACCATGTACGGGAAACCGTTCCTTTTCCACGGATGCTTGGCCGACTCACTCCCTAGGGGAGGCGGTACCGGCGGCGTCGGTCAGGTCTCTGTTCGTTTTGATGGTTCGGACTGGCGATACGGTAGTGTGGCGAGCCGGCCGTACGGCAGCCGAGGCGGTGGCAAGGAGATTTCACAAGCTTTCATGAATTAACTGCGCGGTTGGCAGAGAAGAGCAGCATAGAATCTTACCGGGAGACACTGCAGAACATCCGCAGTAATCAGAGGAAGCCCGTCTACTATCTTCACGGAGAGGAGAGTTTCTTCCTGGATCTCCTTCAGGAGGAGATCATCCGCCTGCTGCCTCCCGAAATGAGAGATTTCAATCTGGACCTGCTCTACGCCGATGAAGTCTCGCCGGATGATGTCCTGCGGATTGCCCGCAGCTATCCCATGATGTCCGAGCGGCGGATTGTGGTGGTCCGCGATTTTCGAAAGCTGCGTCGCGGAGCGGACGGAGGAGGAGAGCCTGCCGATCTGCTTTCCTACCTGAAGCAGCCCAATCCATCCACCATTCTCCTTCTGATCGACGAGAAACCGATAGACAAGAGAACCGCCCTGGGCAAAGCCCTCACGGCAAGATCGGAGCACCTCTGGTCACGCTCCTTTCCGCGGCTCAGGGAAGAGAGAATCCCGGACTGGATCAGCCAGTGGGCTGAACAGCATTACGGCAAGTCGATCGAGCCGAACGGCGCCCAGATACTGGGCCAGCTGGTCGGCAACAACCTTCAGCTACTGTCTACAGAAATAGATAAGGTGTGCACTTTTGTGGACACCCGGGAGAGGGTCACCGCAGAGGATGTGGTGAAGGTTACCGGCTCATATCGCGAATATTCGACGATTGAGCTCAAAGAAGCGGTCATGCGGCGGGATCGTGAGCGCGCGATGGCCATCGTGGAACAGATGTTGCTTAAAACAAGATCAGACGCGGGAGAAGTAATTCGGACCGTGGGATTCTTTTACAGTGTGTTTGGCAACATCTGGCAGGTTCGCCGCCTCGCTGAAAAAGGGATGAGCAAAACCCGGATTCAGCAGGAGATGGGAATTTCCAGCAGCTGGTATTTTGATCAGATCTGGAAAGACGCATCCCGGTTTCATCTGGCAGAGATTCCTCAGATTTTTGAAGCCCTTCTGGATGCCGACATGGCAGCCAAAGGCTACAGCACACTCGATATCCCCACCGTATTTCTCCTGTTGATCAGACGCATCGCCGGTTAGACGGCAATGCAGCCGGGCTGACCGGCACGCAATCATCAACATCTGACAGGAGAAGCAATGAAAGTCATTTCGAGTGCAAAGTTGTACCATCTGAACGACGAGGACCTTATGGAACAGTTCCAGCAGGGAACCGTTCAGGCTTTCAACATTCTGGTTTCCAGGTACAAAAACAGACTCCACAACTTTCTCTATCGCTATACACACAATCATGAGGATTGTGAGGATCTGGTTCAGGAGACCTTTCTTCGGGTTCATCGCAGCCGTCACTCCTACGAGCGGATCGCAAAGTTCTCCACCTGGATGTATACCATCGCCCTGAATCTGGCCAAGAGTCTCTATAAAAAGAAACAGCGGATGCAGAAAATCTCCATCCATGAGGATGCCGGGGATTCCGAATCCCGAGAAATGGATTTCGAGGATGGAAACATCCTCCAGGATGAGGAGCTTCATCAGAAACTTTGCATCCAGCAGCTTGAGAAGGCGCTCATGGAGCTGAACGAGGAGTTCCGCGAAGCGATTGTTCTTCGTGATATCCAGGAGCTGACCTACGAAGAGATTGCCGAAATCACCGATACGGCAATGGGAACCGTCAAGTCGCGGATCAACAGGGGCCGCCTTCAGCTCCAGACCATCCTTGACGGCTACATGAACGCGACGACGGCAGGGAAACAAAATGAACGTGCAGCGGTATTATGAGATAGTACAGGTTATGAAACCTGTGTAATCAATGATGATTGGATTCTCACCATACCCATGCACGATGATCTGTTTTCCGAGGAGTCGATCAATGAGATGATCCTGAAATATTCAGACGAGAGAATGGGCATCCGGGATGTCGTAAAATTTGAGATGCTCCTGAAGGTAAGGCCGGAATATTCCATGATGGCCAGGATCAACCGAAATATTCGACTGAAGCTCAAATCCCTTCCCAAATACACTGTGTCCCATGGATTTGAGCAAAGACTGGCAGAACGGTTGGAGCGGGAGACACACTCCTGATCCAACCGGATTGCCGGGACGGGTGTTTCCTGTCTGATTCGGATAATGTCGGGGGATGCTCTTCAAAAACGTGCCTTGTATCACCCCATCACTTCCCCGTCCCGCCACTTCTCAGTTCAGTCACTTCCAAGTCACTTCTCAGTCACCTGGTCTTTATTCTTTCATTCGGTCCGATCGCTGATTCTTCTTCATTCAAAATTCGCTCTCTCAACTCTTTCACTCTGCCCATGACGGCCCGGTCGTGGACCTCAGACTCTGACTGCAGACTTTGACCTCAGACTCTGATGTGGAACCCTGACCGCAGACCCCGAGAGCGGAACCCTGACAGAGTATCCTTTTTTCGGGTGAAAATTTTTTTACCGGGGTGTATCATTCCAATGCAAATTCTGTGTAATTTATTTTTCTGCTTGTCAACCGGTCGAAAACCTTTCTGACCGAAGCAATATCCGGCCTCCGGAGAGCGTAGCAGATTAAATAACCAAACACCCCAAACGTCATGATTCCCAATAACTGTAGAGGAAAGAGCTGGAATGGTAAAGATGGAAGCACTCGGCCGGCAGATTCTTGTTGAATTTTATGACTGCAACGAGGCCAGACTAAACGACGCCCACTTCATTGAACAGGCGGTTCTCGGAGCAACCAGAGAGGCCCGGGCAACAATCATTTCTCACAATTTCCACACTTTCAGTCCATTCGGGGTAAGCGGTGTGGTTGTTATTGCCGAATCTCACGTCGCCATCCATACCTGGCCTGAGTACCGGTACGCTGCCGTTGACATCTTTACCTGCGGGGAGACCATCGATCCCTGGATCATTCAAGAGAGGCTTAAGGAGAACTTTGAATCGGCCAATGTCTCCAGCATGGAGATGAAGCGGGGAGTATTCAAGGTTCCGGCAGGCGAAAAACTGCGTTTCAAACCGGAACCCACCGTCCGGGAGAACTGACTTTATTTATTAATTTCACAGACTTAGGTTTTATCAGATGATGGTTAAAACACCTGATATCTATGCCCTCGTTACAGGCGCGGCAGAAGGGAATTCCCCACTGAATGCATTCGACAACGCACTTCTTGAAGCCGGGGTGGGTGACACCAACCTGATGAGAATGAGCAGTATCTTGCCACCGTCGGCCGGACAGGTGGAGATCGAGAGCATGAATCTTCCGAAAGGGGGACTCATCCCACTCGCCTACGCGAACATCGTGGAGTCCACACCGGGTCAGATCATCTCCTCGGCTGTTGCCGCTGGCATCCCGGAGGATGACACGGAGCCGGGCGTGATCATGGAGCACTCCGATACAGCGCCTCTGGCCGAAGTGAAAGCGGCTGTCGAACAGATGGTTCGGGACGCTTTTTCCTATCGCGGCCGGAAACTGCGGGAGATCAAAACGGTTGGAGCCGAGCACACTGTGGAGAAATGCGGTTCCACATTCGCGGCCGTGGTCCTTTGGTACAGAGAGGGATAAACGACAGATCATCATGCCTATCCAGTATCAGGAGTTCTATCACGGGAAAACCGGCCTGACGGTCGGAATCAGACGGATTCTATTCTCCCGACAGAGCGATTATCAGCGGGTTGAGGTCTTTGAGACCGATACCTGGGGAAATCTTCTCACCATCGACGGCATGGTAATGCTCTCGGAAAAAGATGAATTTGTCTACCATGAGATGCTCAGCCATCCCGCTCTGTTCGTACACCCTGCACCCCGCCGCGTTCTCATTATCGGCGGGGGTGACGGGGGGACTGCCCGCGAGGTGATGAAACATCCAACTGTCGAACAGGTCGATCTGGTTGAAATTGACAAGGTGGTCATCGATGCATCCCGGGAGTATCTGCCGCAGGTTGGCGATTTTGAGAATCCGAAACTGCGTGTTCTGTGTGAGGACGGGATCGCATTTGTCAAAAATGTGACCGACCCCTACGATGTGATAATCGTGGACGGGTCGGATCCGGTCGGACCCGCGGAGGGTCTTTTCAGCAGATCTTTTTATGAAGATTGCCGTAATGCATTGGTAGACAATGGAGTGCTTGCAGCCCAGACGGAAAGTCCGTGGGTGGAGTCCTACCACAAGGGGATCCGGGATACCTGGCAGACCCTGAAGGGGCTCTTCCGGCATACAGAGATGTATCTCAGTTACATTCCACTCTATCCGGGTGGCATGTGGTCGATGATGATCGCTTCGAAAGGAGAGGGGCCCCTCGACAAGTCTGTACTGAAGAGGGTGAAGGAGGGGGGGGCACGCCTGGAGGGACTCCGGTACTACAATAGTGCTGTTCACCAGGGGGCCTTTGCACTTCCCGGTTTTGTGCGGGAGATACTCGGCGAGTGATCTGTTCTGTTCAGTTCATCTGTTCAGGTCGGCTCATTTGTTCTGATTCAGCCGTGTTCGGAGGAATTCCAGGATTTCAGCTGATGTGGCCCGGTCGAAAGGGAGGATCCGGTCACCAACATCAAACAGCCAGATCGGGTCGGCGGAGTCTTTCAGGCGGTAGCGGAGGGTGAAAGAGGCTCGTTTGAACTCATCAGCCACCGTCCGATCCGGCATTCCGGAGATTTCGATATCTTTTATCCGGCGTAGATCGAGTCGTTCTTCAGAAACGATCCGGTCCCGCAACCGGTACCGGATCCGCAGATGATGACCTTCAGAGTGGAGTTCAACCCGGATCTGCCCTTGCCGTACCTTGAACCAGCTCAGCAGAAAGAGTGCAAAACAGAGGAAAGCGCCCAATCGGAGAACTCCTGCCAGGACGATCTTGTCCGGATCGGAATCGGCATGAAGCCAGAAGAGCACCAGGGTCAGGGAGAGGATCAATCCGGCAAGGCTGATCTTTTTCCAGTGGCGTGAGTACTTTTCTTCAGCAATGAGCAGGTCTGAGGGTTCGGGGAACTGTTTCATGGGCAACAAGAAAGGCGATCATTGTCCGTTTAATCATCGGTTCGGAGGGCATTCACCCCAAACCCGTCGGTGCGATTATAATACGGAGATATGAAAACAGGGAAAAAGGAAAAAAGCTGGATCGGACGCATCGAAAAAGTTGATTTCCCTGAATGGGACCTGACGAACCTGGATGCGAAAATCGATACCGGCGCCTACACCTCAAGTCTGCACTGCAACGGGATCGAAGTGTCTGAAGACGGCAGGACGGTCTCCTTTAATGTGCTCGATCCGTCTCATCCGGAGTTCTCCGACCGCCGGTTCACCTATCCTGTTCATGATATCCGGAAGATCCGCAGCTCGAACGGGATGAGTGAAAAACGGATCATCATTCAGACTCTGCTCGAACTTGCGGGCCAGAGGTACGAGGTTGAGTTTTCTCTGAGCGACCGCTCGGAGATGAAGTATCCGGTCCTGTTGGGGCGGAAGTTCATACAGAACCGATTTGTGGTGGACGTATCCAGAAAATACATCATGAGTAACGAGTATCTTAATGCAGGACAACAAATTAAAGATTGCCATCCTCTCCAGAGATCGAACGCTTTATTCTACATCCCGACTGATAGAAGCGATTGAACAGAGAGGTCATGAGGCACTGGTGCTGGACCACCTTAAATGTGACATCGTTATTGAGAAGGACAATCCCGCGATCTACTACTTCGGAGAACCGATCCGGGATGTGGATGCCGTGATCCCAAGAATCGGCGCTTCCATGACCTTCTACGGAGCTGCCGTGGTGCGCCAGTTTGAGATGATGGATGTCTTCACCTCGGTCGACTCCCAGGCCCTGGTACGATCAAGAGACAAACTGCGCAGCCTTCAGATACTCTCCAGTGCAGGCGTCGGACTGCCCAAAACGGTCTTCACGAACTACTCAAAAGAGGTGAAGAAGATTATTGAAAGTGTGGGTGGAGCTCCCTTGATTGTCAAGCTCCTGGAGGGAACACAGGGGTACGGAGTGGTACTTGCACCGACCAAAAAAGCGGCAGAATCGATCATCGAGGCTTTTCACAGTATGAAGGCCCGGGTCATTGTCCAGGAATTCATTCAGGAGGCGAAAGGGGCCGATATCCGGGTATTTATTGTCAATGGCAAGGTCGTGGGTGCCATGAAACGGCAGGGCAAGGATGGGGAGTTCCGGGCCAATCTGCACAAGGGGGGAAGCAGCGAACTCATCAAGCTGACCCGGCAGGAGCGGACTACAGCACTTACTGCCGCGAAAGCAATGGGACTCTCCATTGCGGGCGTGGACATGCTCCAGTCGGACCGGGGTCCTCTGGTACTCGAGGTGAACTCTTCTCCGGGTTTGGAGGGAATTGAAAAAACAACCCGGAAAGATATCGCAGGCATCATAATTGAATTTATCGAAAGCAAGGTCCTGGCAGCAAGAAAGAGACCGGAACGGAGAAGACGGATCAAGAGTGACGCTTGAAATGGCGGCCTGATGCGCATGTCGGTCTGATACGGACTGATGCGGAGTTTAAAGTGGTTTACGGCAAAACGTCAAGAAGGCAGGAGGTTGGGAAGAGCCGTATATTGAACTGCAAATCGAATTTGTTAAGCCGACCGCAGCATTCATTTCCGCGGGGCTGAACCAGTGATACAATCAATCTTTAATGAATAGACGGAATACACCGGACTTGATATTTCACCTGGTTTCTAATAGAAACTGGAAGAATCGCCTTCGGGAGGGATTTTACTATGCGGATAGTCCCGGTGAAGAGAGATCCCAAGTGATTCCCTGCTGCCTTGGTTCCGAGATTCAGGAGGTGGCAAACCGGAAATTTGATGGTAGAAGAAAAGTACTGCTGCTGGTTATCAATACCCATCGAGTGTCCAGTCCGATCTCCTGGTCGGAGGATGGAAAATCACCGGAAATAAGCGAGAAAATCAATCTGGATGCCATCATCGACAAAATCGATCTGACACCTAATACGGATGGGAGATTTGAGGTGGCGGTAGAAGAGAATTAGTTCGGCTGGGGCGGGAAAATAATATGGCAAAATGAGAGAATGAAAGTGAGAGAGTGATTGTATCGGAATGGGAAAAGGGATGCAACCCGATGGTTGAGATCAGTTCTAGATCTAGATTCTATCTTGTTCTGGTGCCAATATTTATCTCAACTATCCAACCAGGTTGTATTCGCTTGATCGTTTGGACAGTTGGACAGTTGGACAGTTATTCCAATAAGAGAGACAATAACAGAATAAGCGGCCATAGAGCTGAACATCATACTCTTGACTTTAGGGTTGTTATTCCAATTAAACGGCCTGAATCGGAATAAACTCCAATAGCGCCATTGGCGCTTGACAGCCCTTGACATTACATCCAGCACCCATGGGATGGTTCGAGCGAGCTGGAATCTAAATAAACGACCAAGCCCAAATCTGTGATCATGTGCACCGCTCAATTCCCGGTCGCCCCTTGGGCGTATAATATATATTATGTTAAGTAGGGATTGGAGAGACCCGCAGATTCAGGAACCTACCCTGCAAATCAATTATAGTTGGACCGATTCAGTTACATCGGGGTTGCGCTAATTGCTTAAGGAGCCGATCGAAAATCTGGTTGAGTAGCACTCCTCCGCTACCGGATTTCTATACGAACCTCCGACCAGGAGATCGGTCAGGTCACTCGATTAGAAACGAATGGAAAATGGAAGTCTGGGATCAGGAACCCTTTAGCCTCGGAGCATCAATCACGATTTTGAGCGCATTCAAACCCGGCCCACCAGACAGACCCGGATCTTTATCTATGCCCGAAGCGCCATCATCAGCCCGATCAGATCAAGCTTGTCATCGGGTCCGGCAAGAATCTGAAGATGATGCACTGTTCCATCTCTCTGAATGACAACCACTGCCGCTCTCTTTTCGTCCTCTTTTTCAAGTTTTGAGTCTTTTCCGCTTATTTCCAGTTCACCTTGGAAGCTCAACAACTCATACGGGAGATTTTCTGCTTTTCGGAACGTCTCAAGATCGGAAGGCTTTATCGGAAGAATCGCCACCACCTCGGTCCGGAGGGTGCGATAGAGTTTCATGTTGTCGCGGATGGTGGAGGCCAGATTCCGGGCCCATCTGGCGGAGGCAGGATCTTCACTTCCAGAACCTGGGTCTGAATCTGGATCCGCAAATGGAGGAAGAACAAGGAGCAACAGAGGTCCTTGATCGAACCACCTCTTCAGTGAAACCGTCTCTCCATCAGGCCCCTGCAGATTCCAGTCTGGCAAGATATCACCCGGCTTCAGCCTGTTCAAACCACTCAACACGCTACGGCTCCCTCCTTTCAGGAGACATCAGACCCAGGATCTGGCGAATCCCGAAGGCAGTCACCACCAGGCCGCCAGCCAGACAGAGATGCCAGATCCAGCCGTTCAACTGTCCGATCCCGGTAAACCAGTAGATCACGTAGGCTGCTAAAAGCAGTATGAGACCTGACAACAGAATAAATGAGTACCGCAATTTTTTATGAAGGGTTGGATAGAGCATCGCACCGATAAAGAGCGCCCCACCCTGCAGCAACTGATTCAGCAATTCTTTCAGAATGTATGCCCCTTCTATGAGCGGATAGAAAAGTATGATGACGGCCGGCGTAAAAGAGAAGGCAACCGGAAAACGAAGATGGACCGGCTTGAGATAGTGGATGATGACGGCCAGTGAAATCAGGAGCGAGGTGATGCCGATGATCATTCCCCAGTCTGTGGGAATGTGTTCACGAATGTGAGGGAGAAAGATCAGAAGAATGCTCGCCAGCGTAATGGATAAGAGCGATTTAACCGTGACATGCCCCCTTCCTGATTCATACCAGAGCGGGACCATGGCCGCAAGTGAACAGGTCACAATCAGGATTTCACTCCACAAAACGAACTCCGGTTAGTTGAGTGTCTGTTTGCGGGCTTTTGCCTGAATCTCCCGTTGCGTATGACTATCCTGCTGGAAAATGGCAACCAGATCGGCGATCTCCTTCAGTACTTTGCGGTCGTTGTAGATCATCTCCTGAACGAAATCATAAAGTGTGATCCGTTTCGAACCGTTCTGAAGTTCGCGCTCCCAATCGATGAGAGGAATCCGTTTCAGGATACTGACCAGGGCGGCTCGATGCTTGGAGAGTTTCCCAAGCACCTTCTGAATATCGAACGGACCTGCATCCTCACCGATTTCGAACGTCTGGCTGATAACAGCCAGATCGCCGGTACGGACAGGCTGCCCCGGTTCCGACTCGACCCGCTCAAAAACAGGGCGGAAAAAGTTCAGCTGGAGATGGTCGAGCAAGAGAAGCTTCTCCAGGATGGAACTGTTTCCGGGGATCGCCTGATCGTACGGTACAGTGTCGATCACATAGCGGAGAGCCTCCGCCTCATCCCCTATATAGGTGGCATCCTGAAGAATTTCGTTGAGCTGCCCCTGGGATATCTCTTTTGCCATGACGTCCCGAATCAGGCCCAGGCTGATGAATCCGCTTTGGTGGCATCAATCTCCTTCTGCCGCTCCAGCATGTCAACCAGAGAGAGTCCGGTGTTCCAGTCCCGATCCCGGTCTCTGACAGAGTGGATGTTGTTCTCCTCCTGGAAATCCCAGAACTGACCGAACTGGGGATTGCGGTACTCCCGCAGATAGTCGAGTCGCTCCTTCAGCTCCTCCTTGGGGACCAGAAGCCGCTGCTTGTCGTAGATCGCCTCTTCTCTGGAATGGAAGACGATATCATAATCATCGCTCATCACAATGGCCTCTTCCGGGCAGACCTCTTCGCAGTAGCCGCAGTAGATGCACCGGAGCATGTTGATCTCAAAAATGGTGGGATAGCGCTCCTTCGGATCATCCTTCTCGGCAGCCTGCATGCTGATGGCAAGAGGCGGACATGCACGGGCGCAGAGACCACAGGCGACACATCGCTCCTGACCGTTGTCCTCGACCAGAACCGGCCTTCCGCGGAAGATGGCGGGGGGATCCCATTGCTCCTCCGGATACTGCATGGTGAATTTGGGAGCCAGCATCTGCTTGAAACTGTACCAGAGCCCTCTGAATACCTCCGGAAGGTAGATCTTCTCCAGGAAGGAGAGTTTTCGCTCCCGGTCGTGGTTTTTGTTCAGTGCGTTCAGTACCCGTTTCTCTAGGTTTACACTCATGGAATCACCCGGATCGTCGGTTGCTTGGATTTTGCTTGATATCTTCCTGCGTGGTCGGGCCGTTCGAGCCGGCTCCTGACGTGCGTTTCAAAAACGTAAAATAACCGTTTGTACAATAGGGTTCAAAGCCGTCACCCCCTTATTTCTGCCGGAAGATGAAGGTAAGGGGAACACCCGTAAAACCGTACTCTTCCCGGAAACGGTTCTCAAGATAACGACGGTAATTGGGCGGCATCTCCTCCGGACTGTTCATGAAGAACTTGAAGACCGGAGGAGAGGACTTTACCTGGGTGGCGTAGTGGATCCGGAGCTGCTTTCCCCGTTTCACCGGCAGGGGCCGGTCTTGCGTGATCCTCTGTATAAAATCATTCAGCTCCGGGGTCGGGATCTTTCTGGCTCTTTCACGGATCACCTCTTCGGCCAGATCGAGCACCCTCTCCACCCGCTTGCGGGTCAGGGCCGAGACCGATACAATCGGAACATATCTCATGGTTGGAACCTGATCATAAATCGTCTTCTGAAACTCCCGGAAGAGATGGGTAACCTTGTCGGGAACCAGATCCCATTTGTTCAGAACCAGAAGGATCCCCTTGTTGAACTGCTCCGCCTCCCTCAATATCCGCTTGTCCTGAACCTCGAATCCTCTCGTGGCATCCAGAATCAGAATGGCAACATCGCACTCTCTCAGGGCCCGGGCAGTCCGGATTGTACTGTAAAATTCGATATTCTCCGATACCCGTGCCTTTTTACGCAGACCGGCCGTATCGATCAGCTCGTAGTTCCGGCCATCATATTCCAGCAAGGTATTTATGGAGTCTCGGGTGGTTCCGGGGATATCGGTCACAATGCAGCGGTTGCTTTTCAGAAGCGCGTTCACCAGACTGCTCTTCCCCACATTGGGACGGCCGATAAAGGCCAGCTTCGGTGTATCACTCTTCTCCGCCGGCTCTTTTTCCGGGAGCAGCTCCACGATCCGGTCCAGAAGATCCCCGTTGCCCGATCCGCTGAGCGAGGAGACCGGATAGAGATCTTCGAATCCAAGCCCGTAGAATTCGACGGCCTGGAGCCTTCTCTCTTCGTTGTCCGCCTTATTGGGCACCACGATCACCGGTTTCTTCTGCTGCCGGAGAAGCGCGGCGACCGCCTCGTCAAGCGGATGGATTCCCGCCTCCACATCAACCACGAAAAGAACCAGATCGGACTCTTCGATGGCAATGAGAACCTGCTCGCGGATGCCCCGGACAATGACGTCCATATCGTCGGGCAGGTATCCGCCTGTGTCGATCACACTGAACTCCACCCCGTTCCAGAAACTCTCGCCATAGTGGCGGTCGCGGGTCACCCCCACCTCATCGTGGACAATGGCCTCCCTCTGGCCCACCAGGCGGTTGAAAAGGGTCGACTTGCCGACGTTGGGTCTGCCGACGATGGATACGGTTGGATTCATTGAAAAAAACTATATTTAAGAATCGCCCAAGATACGGATTTTCTATTTCACCATGCTGGAAACCTTCTATAACACCTTCGGATTCATCGGCTCGCTGGCCATCTCCTACCTCCTGTTTCTCTTTTTCCTCTTCTGGATATCAGGGCTCTCCGGCATCTGCCATATCGAGGAGGAGGAAGGGAAAAAATGGATCCGGGTTGTGATAGCTGTCCTGATCCCCCTCTACCCTTTTCTCTGGATGATCCGCGACCTTATCACCCAGAGCCGGTCCATGCGCGATGGCGGTGAGCCGGGCGCCTAGACGATCTGCCATCACTCTTGCAGCATCAGCTTACGGGTGCTTCCAGCAGGCGGAGGGTCCCCTTCTCCGCATCCATCTCTGCATTTACACCGACAGGAAGCGTAAAAATGTTGGGTTCGTGGCTGATCATCGACCCCGTAAATGCCGGTATTCCGAGCGGATCGAGATAGCGTTTCAGCACATCGTCGAGAGTAAAACCAGGATTTGAGACTTTGCAGTCGGTGCAGCGGCCGAAGACCACTCCCCCGAGCCGGCCCAGAATTCCACTCAGCTCAAGCTGGGAGAACATCCGGTCCACCCGGTAGATCTCCTCACCGATATCCTCCAGAAAGAGTATGGCTCCGTCCATCGAAGGCAGGTACTCACTGCCGATCAGTGAGGTGACCAGAGTAAGGTTTCCTCCAAGAAGAGGACCGGTGGCCCTCCCGGGGCGGATGGTCCGGATGTCGGCCTTCTCCACAGGCGGATTGACCAGCATAAGAGAGTGAGATCCCGTTGCCATCCCGTGAAACTGCTCCTGTGTGAAGATCGTCCAGTCGGAGGTTCCGTTCGGCCCGTGGAAGGTGACCAGCCCCGTTTTGCGGTGTATGGCCAGATGGAGTGAGGTGATATCGCTGAATCCACAGAAAAATTTTGGATTGTCCCGGATCAGGGAGTAATCGACGAGCGACAGGATCCGGTTGCTTCCCCATCCGCCTCGGACAGTGACGATACCCCGGATCTCCGGATCGGCAAAAAAGCGGTTCAGATCCTCTGCTCTCTCTTCGTCGCGGCCGGCCAGGTAACCGTGACGATTTCTTACATGGGGGGCGAACCGGACGCGGAACCCCAGCTCCTCGAGTACGCTCTTCATCCGTTTGTACTGCTCCTCATCGTAGACAATTCCCGCCGGTGCGATCATGCCGATCGTATCTCCTTCCTTTAGACGAGGAGGTTTAAGCAGCGGCAGAGAATCCGCACGGCTCAATGGTGAACCGCTGGCTGATGGACGGATCAGCAGCCCTCCCGACAGGAGCGCACCCGCCTGAAACAGAAAGTTTTTACGATTCATAAGCGAATCCAGGATTAACGGTAGAGGTCGTGCTCCTCCAGATAGAGTCTCACCTTCTCCGGTATGGGTATGGCAGGAAGGGCTGTTTGCCGGGTCGATTCCTGCTTTTGCCCGGAGACACCCATTGCCTTGCTGCCAAACTGTTTACGTATATCGGTTGATGATATTTCCAAAGGTTCATGATCGACAAAGATCGTCCGTTCCAGGATCTCGTGAGGAACGCTTTCCGTGCCTCCTGCTCCCTTAGCATCCTCCTCGCCTCTGGCGCGCGTCGCACCTTCCAGAGCCCCGGCACCTCCCTCGCTCCTGGCAACTGCCGCATCTTCAAGACCCCCGACTCCTCCCTCGCCCCCGGCAGCTGCCGCTCTTCCCACCACCAACGGATAGCCGCCCCGTGCAGCAACAATCAGCGAAACCCGATCCAGAATCTCCCGGTAGCGGTACCATCCGGTGAACTGCTCCAGACTGTCACTACCGATGCAGAGATACCAGAGCGTATCGGGCTGTGTTTCCTGCAGGTGGCGGATCGTCCGGACCGTATAGGAGGGCGGGTCGAGACGGGTTTCCAGATCGCTGATCTCCACATTATCTGCCTCTTCAAAGGCGATTTGCAGCATCCGGAACCGGTGCCGGAATGGTGCCAACTCACGGGACTCCTTATGGGGAGGATCGGGTGTGGGGAGAATCAGAAGCCGGTGGATCAGACGGCTGTTCAAAAATGCCTCCGCAATGGCCAGATGGCCATTGTGTACGGGATTGAAGGCACCGCCAAAAATTCCGATCCGTTCCCTCATCATCCATGATAAAAATCTACCGGAAGACGGCTACCGGGTAGAGTCGGCAGCCACCTCTTCCCCTTCGGGCTGAGTCTCATATTGCCGCAAGGCATCCCGGATCCGGTCGTAGAGCTTCTCGGCATCCGAACGGTTCTCTCCTCTCGGGAAGAGCTGCAGATAGGTTTCGTAGCTCTCCAGCGCCTTCCGGTACCTCTCCTCCTGCCGCTGCGGCACGCTGTTGTCCGCATAGAGGATGTAGGCCTCGATCTGTCTGAAGAGAGCACGTTCCGCCCATTCGGTCTCCGGATAGCGGTCGATCGTCAACCCGAAATAGACCGCAGCCGCCTCATACATGTCGGTTCTCATGTAGAAACGGGCCGCTTCATAGCTCTTCCTGGCCAGTTTGTTTCGAAGTTCATTGATGTGCGCATCGGCCGTATTGAAGTGTTCCGAATTCGGATAGCGCGCAAGGAAAAGCCGGAAACGCTCGATGGCCGTCCGGGTATGGGACTGATCGATGTTGTAACGGGGACTGAGGTTGTAATAACAGAGAGCCGCTCTGAAATCGACCTCCTCCCGCCGGGGCGAATCGGGAAAGGAGCGGGAGTAGCGTTCATACTCCGATGCCGCCAGAAGCCAGGAGCGGTTGTTGAAATGACTCTCGGCCAGGTAATACTGCGCATCCTGTCCGATCTGGGTTCCGCGGCCGATTGAGATCACCGTTTCAAACGCCTGTACGGCATCGTTCCATTTCCCGGCCTCATAGAGGGAGTAGGCCTTGTCGAAGGCCACCTCAAGGGAGTCCCCCGGTCGGATCAGTGATTGGCTGCGGCATCCCGCCATCAGAAGAAGAAGAAAAAGTATGATCGCGCGCTGTCTCATCAGAAATCTCTGTTCTTAAGGAATTTCAGCAGATCGACAAGATCTTCTTTATAGCTGGAATGGACAAATAAATCGAGAATTTCATCCGATTTCAGGTAGCAGGATTTCACTTTATCCCGGACCCGTTCGATGGTTCCGGCCTCGTTGAACAGACGGATCACCAGTTCGACATCATCCGGAGTTCTTTCCGTCTTTCTGTACAGTTCCGATAACTTTGTACGTACCTCTTCATTGCCCTGTTCCAGAGCATCGAGCAGCAGCCAGGTTTTCTTTCCCTCAAGAATGTCCCCACCCCTTGTCTTTCCGAACTTTTCCGGATCGGCGGTCACATCGAGCAGATCATCCTGAATCTGGAAGGCCACGCCGATCGCCCGGCCAAGTTCTTCGAGTGCGCGGATCTCTTCCTCTCCGGCTCCGGCCACTACCCCTCCCATTTTGAGCGCTCCGCTGACGAGGGCGGCGGTTTTTCCCTCAATCATCTGCTGGTAGGCCGCCGTTGTGGAGTTTTCCGACCGCTCCATCTCCAGGTCCCTTGCCTGCCCCTCGCACACCTGCCGTGTGGAATCCAGCAGGATTTTTTTGAGGGACGCCGAGAGAGTGTGGGAAAATGCTCCGGAGTCGTAGTGGGTCAGCTGCGCAAACGCTTCGGCAAATAGAAGGTCCCCGGCCAGAATGGCGGTGGACAGGTCCCATTTTACGTGCACGGAGGGCAGTCCCCTTCTTGAAGGGGCATCATCCATGATGTCATCGTGAACCAGTGTGAAGTTGTGGAGCAGCTCGACGGAAAGAGCCGCCGGCACTGCCTGCTCCGGATCTCCACCGCAGAGGCCGGAAGCGATCAGCGTGAGCATCGGCCGGAACCGCTTGCCACCGTTCATCATCACATAGCGGCAGGGTTCATAGAGGCTGCGCGGTTCCCGGTCGAAAGGGAGCCGGCGGATCTTCTCCTCCAGGATCCCGGTATAGCGGTCGACAAAATCGAGAGGCATCGTGTGGAGTTTGGAAGCGTCTGGTTGCAAAAGGGCTCAAGATACGGAACCCCTCCGTAAGGCGTCAGACTTTTCTGAGATGGCCCGGCTCCAGCCGGTCCGGTGAAGGGCATCCCAGCAGTGTGAGGGCCATTCGGAAACTCTCTCTCCAGTGGCGGTAAAGCCGTTCGAGCTCCCCGAGTCCGCCGAAACGAAGAGCGGTGATGACGGGCTGCGCCGCCGCTGTGAAATCCGCGCCCAGGGCAAGCGCCTTGATCATGTCAAACGGCGAGCGGATCCCACCCGAGGCGATCATTTCGAAGGGAAACTCATTGCGAAGCTTCCCGACCTGCAGGATACACTCCACCGTCGGGATTCCCCACTCATTGAAGATCTCTTCAATCTCGCTCTCTTTGCCCTCTTTTTTCCTCAGATTCTCCACCCGGCTCCAGCTTGTACCCCCGGCTCCGGCCACATCCAGCACGCGGACTCCCGCCTGAAGAAGAAGGCGGGCCGGTCTCTCCGCCAGTCCGGCACCGGTCTCTTTCACGATGACCGGCACTGCGGCCTGCTCCACAAGGCGGGCGATCCCCTCTCCGATCCCTTCAAAACGGTGGTCCCCTTCCGGCTGCATCAACTCCTGAAGCGGATTGAGGTGAACAATCACCGCATCGGCCCGGATGGAGTCGATCAGAATGGTGATTTTTTCGGGTGGCAATCCTCCGATCAGCTGGGCACCGCCAATATTGGCAGCGATAAAGGCATCCGGAGCTTTTTTTCGGACGATGCGAAACGTGCCGATCGTCGATGGCTCCTCCAGCAGGATCCGCTGGCTGCCGACGCCGAAGGGCAGATTGTGACGCTGGCAGAACTCCGCAATCAGGGAATTGATGGAGTGGCCTTCGCTGAAGCCCCCCGTCATGGAGGAGATGAAGAGAGGAAAAGAAAATTCACGGCCCAGCAGGGTGGCATCGGTCCGGACATCCTCCGGATTGAGCTCGGGAAGGGCGTTGTGAATAAAATCGTAACATTCAAAACCGGCCGACTTCCGGTAGGCGACATCCCCTTTTGTGGTCAGCTCGACATGATCTTTCTTTCTCTGCTGAATGCTCATCGGATGGGGTTGGAAGCCGGTTCTGTTCTCATGCCCGGGAGCAGGAGTCAGGAGGCGGCAGAGCGACGGGGTTCACGGGGCTTCCGGTAAACCGGCACGTTGGAGCACGCCTCGCCGTACATCAGTTTGTCCACAATGGGAAGAAGCTTGCCGGTTGCAGCCACATAGGCTTCCGGAGGTATGCTCTGCTTGCTGCACCCTTTCAGAAGGACGAACCGGTCACGGTAACGCTCCCAGTCATACTCCTCGATCTTTCTCAGAAGGAGCTCTTTTCGCGCATCCTCTTCGGCTCCGAAAACCACATGGACTGCATAGGGTGCGGCGTGGGTTGCGGCCAGCATCCAGGCCCAGTGTGGAATGATCGCATCGGAAGTACAGTGGATGGCCAGCCATGCCCCCTCATACCGACTCCAGTCATGCTTCTCAAGGCTCTCACGGAACTCCTTCTCCCGCAGTATCAACTCCTGAAAGAGAAACGGCCTGATATCGAGAACCTCGATCCGCTCATTCTGAAGCAGGCGCTCCAGATCGACGGTCTCAAGTTTCGACTGCTGAATCTTGTTTACAATTTCACCCATCGGTCACCTGATTATAAATCGATTCTCGTGTAAAAAATCAGGACTCCGGAAGAGCCGGCAATGCGTATGCGACAACACCCACGCGAGAATACCAGCGAATCCGGGCAACCCGTCGATTACCCGCCAGGCATTGTCTTGCCCGGGCAGTGTCTTACTCGGCATTATCTTCCCGGGCATGCTCTTACAGGGAGAAGGACTCCCCGCAGGAGCAGGTTCGTGCCGCATTGGGGTTTCGGAAGTGAAATCCCTTCCCCTCCAGCCCCTCACTGTAATCGAGTTCGGTTCCGGCCAGATAGAGAAAACTTCTCATATCGATGACCACATCAATTCCATTGTCGCTGAACTGCTGATCCTTCTCATCCAGTTTTTCCGAAGCCTCGAAATCCAGATCATAGGTCAGTCCGGAACAGCCGCCGCTTCGGACCGAAACGCGCAAGGGTGCCCCTTCCGGAACATTCATATCGGTCCGGATCTGGCGGATCCTTTCGGCAGCCTGATCACTGATACGTATAGCGGGCGCGGTGGTCATTTCCATAACGGGAGGTTCCTAACCGTTTAGACTGCAATCACTTCGATTTCCGGATCAATTCTCTTCACCATGCTCTCGATGGCGTAGAGCGTTCCGGAAGTAGCTGTCGGGCAGGTACCGCAGGCGCCCTGGTAATGGACACGCAGGCGGTTACCATCCAGACCGATCACCTGCAGTCCCCCTCCATCAGCCAGAAGGTAGGGCCGCACCTGCTCATCAAGCAGCTGATTGATCTGATGCAGACGGGGATCGTCGGAATTTTGCGCCTCCAGAGTGGCATGCACTTCCGGATGCTCCTCATCGTCCAGCGTCGGCTGAAACTCCCGGATAGGGGGAGCCAGCTTCCGAAGCAGATCGGACCAGACCGCCTTGCCATCCTGGGTAACGGTGAGATAACGGTCCACGTAGTAGACGTTGATCACATTTTCGATGGCAAACAGAGCTTTCGCCAGCTCATCGCTCTCCGCATCCATGGCGTTTTCGAACGACTTGGTGACCCCGTGTGTAAGGGGTTCGGCCAGTACGAAGCGCATGGCGTCCGGGTTCGGCGTCCGTTCAATTTCCTTGATCTTTGGCATGGCTCTTACTTTAGACTTTAAGTGACTTTACAGGTACAACGTTTTGCGCCTGTTAATGTTATGCGCATGAAACCGGTCTGATCTGGAGTTCAAGATCCATTCATTAACCTGCCCGAAACCGACGATCGTTCGGCCGGTGTCCGATGAATCGGTGCAACGGCCGGAAACCGGTCGGGCAGTTCGTAATCAGGTAAAAAACTCTTTCACGTAGTTGAGCCCGTCGATCAGCCGGTCGATCTCCTCCTCCGTATTGTAGAAGGCGAACGATGCCCGGGCCGTGGCCGTCAGACCGAACCGCTCCAGAATGGGCTGCGCACAGTGGTGGCCGGTCCTGACCGCCACACCCTGCTTGTCCAGCAGTGTTCCGACATCCTGGGCATGAATCCCGTCCATCACAAACGAGATGACGGCCGAACGCTCCTCCGCCTCTCCCACCAGCCGGATCCCCTCCACCTGGCGGATCTTCCGGAGGGCATACTCCATCAGCTCCTTCTCGCGCTGCTCCAGATGCTCCATCCCGATCGAATTGATGTATTCGACCGCGGCTCCAAGACCAATCGCTGCCGCGATGGGTGGCGTCCCCGCCTCGAACCGGAAAGGAGGAACATTCCAGGTGGTCTTTTCAAAGGTGACCCGGTCGATCATCTCCCCTCCTCCGCGGTAAGGCGGCATCTCATCGAGATGCTCCTTTTTCCCGTAAAGGATTCCGAATCCGGTCGGTCCGTACATCTTGTGGGCTGAAAAGGCGTAAAAATCACACCCCAGCTCCTGCACATCCACCTTCTGATGCGGCACGGCCTGAGCCCCGTCGAGCAGTACCGGCGTCCCGTTTTCATGCGCCAGACGGACAATCTCCCTCACCGGATTGATCGTTCCAAGAGCATTGGAAACGTGCACAACTGAAACCATTTTCGTCTTGGGCCCCAGGAGGTTACGATATGCCTCCATATCGATCTCCCCTTTCTCGGTCACCGGGATGACCCGGATGACCGCTCCGGTCTGTTCGGCGACAAGCTGCCAGGGGACGATGTTGGCATGGTGCTCCATCTCGCTGAGCAGGATCTCATCACCGGTTCGGAACCGGCGGCCGAAGGTGGCCGCCACCAGATTGATGGAATCGGTCGTTCCGGTTGTATAAACCACTTCATCTTCCGACTCCGCGTTGATGAATTCGCGGATCAGATGGCGGGTTCTCTCGAACTCGTCGGTCGCTCTCTGACTCAGCGTGTGAATTCCCCGGTGAACATTGGCATGCTCCATCCGATGGTAACGGTCAATCCGATCGGCTACCTGACGCGGCATCTGACTCGATGCCGCGTTGTCCAGGTAGACAAGAGGTTTTCCGTTCACCTGCGACTCGAGGATGGGGAAATCCTTCCGGAGTTCACCAAAATCGGGTCGCTTGTCGATGGAGGGCATGGCCTGTTTCATGCGGGGACTTCCGTGAGTTCGGTGGTCGTGTAGCGGTAGACTTCGTCAATCAGGAGCTTGTGCACCGACTCCACCTTGACGTTTTCGATCGCCTCGAGGGCAAACGCGTAGGTCAGAACCTCTTTCGCTTTCTGCTCGGTCATCCCCCGGCTCTGCAGGTAGAAGACATGCTCGGGATCGATCTGACCGATCGTCGCACCGTGCGAGCAGCGCACATCATCCGCAAAAATCTCCAGCTGCGGCTTGGTGTTGACCTGGCCGTTGATGGAGAGCAGCAGGTTCCGGTTCTCCTGGAAGGAGTCGATCTTCTGTGCGTCCTTGCGGACAAAGATCTTGCCGTTGAAGATCGAGTGGGCGTTGCCCTTTACCACCACCTTGTGAAGCTGGTGGCTCTCTCCGAACGGAAAGCGGTGATCCATGACTGAATGGGTATCGGCAATCTGATCCCCGTCGATCAGCACCAGCGCGTCGATCGTGAAATCGACTTCCTCCGCATTCTGGATCACACGCGGCTCGTTCCGGGTAAGCCGGGCTCCGAGCATGATCGTGTAGGAGTGATACTCCGCCTTGTGCTCCAGCCAGGTGATCGGCCGCGAGACGTGGATCGCCTCCAGACTGTCCCGAAGAATCCTCACATGATGGATATGGGCATCCTCATCCACCTTGAACTCGGAGACCGGAACGGTCATGTAGCGATTGTTTCCGACCCCGATATGATCCTCAATGATGGTTGCCCGGGACCCGGCCTCGGCCACAAAAAGCAGCCTCGGTGTGGTGAAATAATCTTTCTCCGCCTCGCTGTAGAGATTGAGGACCTGGATGGGGGGCTCCAGCTCCGCCCCTTTCTGCAGGTAGACAAACACGCCATCCTCGAAGAACACCCCGTTGAACGGTGTGAAGGCATCGTCCTCATAGTTCTCCAGCTTGTTGAGATAGGTCCCGACTGCCGGATGATCAAGGTGATTGGCCAGGTTTCCGGCCAGAACACCCCCCGTGAAAGCTCCGAGGGAGGAGAGCTCCTCCTGGAAAACTCCGTTGATAAAGACCAGGCGGCTGTTTTCCGCTTCCGGAATGAAGTACTGTTCGGGGTTGCTCACATCGGCGGCACCCGCCTCCTCGACCGGGAAATACTCTCCCCGTGTAATAGGACGCAGGTCCAGAAATCTCCACTCCTCATCCCGGGGTGTCGGAAAACGGGTCTGCCCGAGTCTTTTCAGGCTCTCCTCACGGATCTGTCCGAGCACGCTGTGTCCCGCCGGACGCGCCCGCTCGCTCAGATCGTGCAAAATGGATGGTTCCGTCTTCACCGGTTTCGTCATTCCTTCTCTCCATTAACCGTTACATGGGATTCAAGCCACTCATACCCTTGCTCTTCAAGCTGAAGGGCGAGCTCCTTGCCTCCCGATTTCACAATCTTCCCGCCCATCATCACATGAACGAAGTCGGGAACTACATATTCAAGCATCCGCTGATAGTGCGTGACCAGGACAACGGCATCTTCCGGACCATGCAGCTTCTTGATACCGTCGGAGACCACCCGCAGCGCGTCGATATCGAGCCCGGAGTCGGTCTCATCCAGGAAAGAGAGACTGGGCTGCAGAACCGCCATCTGGAAAATCTCGTTCTTCTTCTTCTCTCCGCCCGAGAAACCGGTATTGACCGAACGATCGAGGAAATCGGGATTCATATCCACGATCTCCAGCTTGCTCTGGATGTAATCCTCAAATTCGATCGGGTCGAGCTCCTCCCTTCCCCTGGAGCGGGCGATCGTATTGTAGGATTCCCGGAGCAGAGTCTTGTTGGTCACACCCGGAACTTCCACCGGATACTGGAATGCGAGAAAAATCCCCAGGTGAGCCCTTTCGTCGGGATCGAGCTCCAGAATATCCTCTCCATTATAGAGGACCTGACCTTCGGTAACCTCATATTCGGGGTGGCCTGCCACAACCTTGGAGAGGGTGCTCTTCCCGCTTCCGTTCGGACCCATGATGGCATGGATCTCCCCTTTGTTTACCGTAAGATTGACCCCTTTCAGGATCTCCTCGCCGCTTTCCTCCACGACGGCGTGCAAATTCTTAATCTCTAACACGTTGTTCCTTTTTTGGTTAATGGTTCAGAGTGTGAAGCTGCCGGTCCGCTCTCCGGGCACACGGCACCGGTAGAGCCCTGCCGGCCCGATTATCCGACGCTTCCTTCCAGTTTGATTCCCAGCAGCTTGTTCGCCTCGACCGCAAATTCCAGTGGAAGCTCTTTCAGTACATCCTTGACGAACCCGTTCACGATCATCGAGATCGCATCCTCTTCGCTCATGCCTCTGGACTGCAGATAGAAGATCTGATCCTCTCCGACGCGTGAGGTGGTCGCCTCGTGTTCAATCTGTCCGGTCGGGTTGGCCGACTCGATGTAGGGGAACGTGTGGGCTCCGCAGGTGGACCCGATCAGCATGGAGTCGCACTGGGAGTAGTTGCGCGCGTTGTCCGCTTTCTTGCTGATCTTGACCAGGCCCCGATAGCTGTTGTTGGAGTTGCCGGCGGAGATCCCCTTCGAAATAATGGTGCTCTTGGTGTTCTTTCCGATGTGGATCATCTTCGTGCCGGTATCGGCCTGCTGCCGCTTCGTGGTAATTGCGACAGAGTAGAACTCACCGATGGAGTTGTCCCCCTGGAGGATGACACTGGGGTACTTGAGGGTGACCGATGAACCGGTTTCCAGCTGGGTCCAGGAGATCTTGGAATTTTTCCCCTTGCAGATGCCCCGCTTGGTCACAAAGTTGTAGATACCGCCCTTCCCGTCCTCGTCACCGGAGTACCAGTTCTGGATGGTGGAGTACTTGATCTCGGCATTATCCAGGGCAACGAGCTCCACCACTGCAGCGTGAAGCTGGTTCTGATCGTACATCGGAGCGGTACACCCTTCCAGGTAGCTTACATAGCTCCCCTCGTCCGCGATGATCAGCGTACGCTCGAACTGTCCGGAGTTCATGTTGTTGATCCGGAAATAGGTGGAGAGCTCCATCGGGCTGACGGTATTCTTCGGCACATAGCAGAAAGAGCCGTCCGAGAAGACCGCCGAGTTGAGGGCCGCATAGAAGTTGTCCCGTGCAGGCACAACGGAACCGAGATATTTTTTCACCAGATCGGGATACTTCTGAACCGCCTCGGAGATCGAGCAGAAGATCACCCCGGCTTCGGCCAGCCTCTCCTTGAAAGAGGTGAAAATAGAGACACTGTCAAATACCGCATCCACCGCCACCCCTGCCAGCATCTTCTGCTCTTCAAGCGGAATGCCGAGTTTCTCGTAGGTTTCCAGGATGTTGGGATCCACCTCATCCAGGCTCTCATACCTGGGCAGGTTCTTGGGTGCGGAGTAGTACTGGATATTGTCGAAATCGGGCTTCTCATACTCGGCATTGAACCACTCCGGCTCCTCCATCGTGAGCCAGTTACGGTATGCCTTCAGACGGAATTCAAGCAGCCACTCCGGTTCCTCCTTGATTGCAGAAAGCTTGCGAATAATATCTTCATTCAGGCCTTTTGGAAACTCTTCATACTCAACATCGGTGGTAAAGCCGTACTTGTACTCTTCACCGATCATTGACTCTAAAAGCTTGGTCTCACTCATGATAGATGCAAATTGATGGTTAAGTGGATCTTCCTGTCTGATTAATTTGGATGATGCGTGTGTCTGTTTGCCACCAAAGCCCGGATTCCGGATTTCAGGCGCGCCATGCAACGACCATGCCGGTGAGGTCCGCCGGCTCAGGTCGTCCCGACGATAGTTTGCCGGGGTTGCGGTCGCTCAGTTCATTAATATTCTTTCATCGACCGTTGGGCATCATCCCGGATATCTCATTCCCCCATGTCCAAAATCCGCTATTGAAACGAACCAGCCGGCCGCTTAGCATCTTCTGCGACTCGCTTATTTGGAACAAGTCAATATAAGCAAAATTACCCCTTTTTTAAAACCAAACGTCCCTGTCGGGAACTGCTCCCCAAATGGGTGGCTGAGCAGTGAGTTTATTGACTGGAGGTCATTGGTGATTGTTCCCGTTTTGGGCTGCGGATCGAAAAATGGATGATGCTCTGCGGCGCCTGCATATACCTTCACAGGCTATAGGTGATTATTCCTGTTTCGGGTACTGGACTGGAATAAGCACTGATAGCTGTAAAACATTATACCCGCCGCCTATCGTTGTTTATTCCGGTTTTGGGCACTCGATTGGAATAACAACCGATAGCTGTAAAATAATATACCCTCCACCTCACTCGACACAGAGACAGGTTAATCGCCAGTCCCGCCAGTCCCGCCAGTCCCGCCACCTGCCCCCGCATCAAAAGGGAA
>CAYTTA010000004.1:8326-19661 GCA_964440655.1 uncultured Balneolaceae bacterium | reverse complement strand
CGCCAGTCCCGCCAGTCCCGCCAGTCCCGCCACCTGCCCCCGCATCAAAAGGGAAACCCAGGTCAATCGAAAGATCTCCGAATGCCTGCACGGTCTGGGGACGGTCATGAAGCCGCCGGCTGGTATAGTCTACCTGATTCTCAATATGACGCACTAGATCCGAGAGCCGGGTTCTGCGCTGTTGCAAGCCCTGGGCCAGGAAATAAGGAAATAAATGGTGGTACTGATTGCTGAAACGGTTCCGCTCATAGAGGCCCGAACTCTGATCGGGTCGTGAGGAGAAGATCACGGCCGTCTCCCTGTCCGGCCTCGCCAGCAAGGGAGACGAAATCTGCCGGAAAAGATCTCTCTCCCTTCCGTTCCATTCACGCTCCTGAACACCCGCAAACCGGTGCTGAAACTCAAGATCCACAAAAACCACAAGCCTCTCCAGCTGGAGACCCTCAAGCTCCTCCAGAATCTGTTCCAGCGGGATGGAACTCACCCTCTCCTGCTCATCGACATGGATCAGCTCCACCGAAAGCTCTTCACCCGACTGCACTACCCGCCCGAATCCACCAAGATAGAGATAGAGAGTGGATGTTGATGGGGTCGTACTGTCGCCCTCCCCCACGTGCAGATCGCCCTCCCCCACGCGCAGATCGCTCTGACTCACTTGTAAATCACCCATCCCCACGCGCAGACCCTCCTCACTACACTCATACTGCCCCCCTGCCCCCGGCAGATCCAGACGGAACTCCTCTCCGGGACTGATATGAAGTGTCTTCACCGTCCCTGCGCCGAGCGCCTGCCCGAAATAGAGCTCCATCAGCCGGTAGTCACGCTCCAGATAGCGGCGCGAACCGATCTGGTTGTGGAGATGATTGCTGGCAATCACACCGTACGTCTTTTCGTCCCGGAGCCGGAGCAGCGGCACCGCATACTCGACATCGATCTCCCCGAACGGAACCTCCTCCAGCGTTATAATGGTAGGATCGTCCTGCACCCCGGTGCTTCTCCAGACCATCTCACCCGCCTCCATTGGAAGAAAGAGCTGCGTACCGCCGAAGCGGACCTTGTACCATCGTTCCGAGACCTGTTCCTCAAGAGGGAGCTCGCTGCCGGTTGCCACCTCCACCAGCGGCGGCTGTTCGTCAAAACGGGGCGCGGGTCGCAATCCTGCCGCGCTCTGGCCGATCCGTATAAAGGGACGCAGAAAATCGGATCCGGGAACCTTCATCTCCTGCGTCCGGTCGTTTTGTGAAATGAGCACTGTGAACTCGCCAGGATCGGGCGCTTCAATTCCCCCTCTGGCCAGACCTGAAAGATCGATGCGTATTCCCTCCTCCCCGAACCGGTCAAACTGCTCATTCAGCCGCTCTGCTCCCTCCCGGTCGCGGATCACAACCTGCACAGCCGCCGACTCGGAACGGGTGGCCACCGAATCCTGCCGGATCATCGTACCGCTGCGCCGCAGATGACGGATCTCTCCCGTATAGATCGGCTCATCAACCGTACGCAAGTGAGTGAATGCAAGGGCGGTCAGAAACAGACCGGTGGAGTTGAGAGCCAGTGAACGGGCACCGCTTGGGGAGGTGATCAGTCCGTCTGTGTTTCCGGCGTAGAAGGCGAGAGAGGCTCCCATCAGGCTCATGGCTGCAAAGCCCCATCGCGGCTGATACCTCTGCATCGTTCTCTCCACCCGGATCCTCTGATTGTACTCCAGGTCCCGGACTTCCAGAAGCCTGAGGGAGAGAAAGGGATTCTCCGGTGTGATGGAGTCGGCAACGACAACAATCTGATCGGACTCTACAATGCGGGGTGCTTCTCTGGGATTTACGGAGTGAAGATCCGTGACCGTCCAGCGGGTGCCTGTGCACTGGATGAGAGCCAGACAGAGGAAACAGACCGGCCAGAAGGGATGTCTCATCGTTCAGATACTGATCGTGCGTTCGGCATTGGGATCTGCCAGATAACCATGAAAACCTGATGTCCGGCTAAAAATGGATGGTCGCCCCGAAACCCACCAGGTGGCGCCATTTCCAGACCGGTTCCGATCCGGGATCCGACAGCCAGAAAGGGACTTCGTATCGAATGACAAACCCGCGGTGTCTACCCAGATGATCCGGAATGTTGAGTGAAAATGCCACTCCCGCCCCCGCATCGGCCATGTTCCTGCGGGTGCCGATCCCCCCTCCCGTTGAACCGCTTCCACCTTGACCGCCGCCCGGGCCATCAACGCTTCCACCAGAGCCGCCACCTCCGGAACCACCGCTGCCTCCCGGACCACCCGGACCTCCACTGCCACCGGGCCTACCTCTTCCGCGCGCTACCGCCCCATCCGTAAAGAGATAGGTTCGCAGGGAGACAAACTCCGATGCATAGGGCTGATTGCGGATCATCCGCTGAACCGGGTTGGGGATATCGAGCTCCAGGTTGAGTGCCCCGACGGTCCGGAAGAGCAGCGGATCCAGGGCGACGGCCGACGCGATATCCTGTCCGGTATACCCCCGGATATTGGCTCCTCCCGCATGGTGGATGGTGCCGCTCCTTGCCCAGGGCACGGGAACCGTCCCCTTCGCCCTCGTCAGCCGGCTCTCCAGCCGGCCGATCTCCGGTCCGCTGCTGCGAAAATGGAGATACTCAACCGGTGCGTCATCCCCGGCATGCCCGAAATAAAGCCGGCTTCTAAGCTGCCAGTCACCGCCCAACCGGAACTGTCTCGTAACGGCGGCATCAACCGTATAAAAAAATGAATCCAGCGTATTGATCTGCCCGGAGAGGATGAGCTGATAGGGACCCGTGGGAGTCTGCTGCTGCAGATGGAACTCCGGTTGGATTAGCCCCTTCCAGCCGCTGCTCCAGAGTTGAGGAAAGAGGGCATACTCCTCGTCGTACCTTTCCTGAAGCCGGTAGCCGAGCGAGAGCTCCCGATAGCTGCGGAAGTCGAAGGGATCCTGCCACCGCTTGTTCACCGAGACTCCGTGCGACTGAATCCCCTCACCCGCGGAAGCGAGCAGCTGGATGTTGAATTCACTCTCAAATGGGGAGAGAGAGGGAATGGGCTCCGTCCAGAGAACCGACCAGGAGAAGGGGTTGGAAGGAAACCAGGTCCCCAGAAGGAGCGATGCGTCCAGGCGGTGGGGTCCCTCCTCCCCGGTACCGCCCATGCGCCCGCTCATGCGGGTTCCGATCTGTATACCATCCACATCGTTGTACCAGAGATCCGGGCGGAATGAAAACTCATAGGAGGCCCCGCGTTGCTGGCCGAATGAAGGATTGGCCGCCAGGATAAGCAGGCTAAACAGGGAAAAGGGCAGTAAAAACAGACTCAGGCAGGATCGACCGAAATTTTCCACTCTTCCAGAATTTCGCCTTCTGATACGATTTGCCGGATCAGTTCCATGATCCGTTTCTGCTCGGGCCACTGCACGAGCTCCTTCACTTCGGAAAGAGGGACCCACCGGTACTCCAGATGCTCATCATCCAGCCGGATGGATGCCCCGGGATCCACCTCGGCGGCAAAAGCAGGAATGAGATGGATTGCATCGGTACGGGCCTCGTAGAAGTGATTGATGGTCGGCACAGACCAGAACAGCCGCGGGATCAGCTGCGTTTCCTCTCTCAGCTCGCGAAGGGCCGCCTCCCAGCGGGTCTCCCCTTCATGCACCTTGCCGCCGATCATCCTCCATTGCCCGCTGTAGATCTTTCTTTTTGCCCGCTTCAGGAGCAGAAACTCCACCTCTTCACCCCTCCTTTGGTAGACGTAGAGATCAACCAGGCGTTTCTGCATGGGATGGTCGGGATTCATGGGGGTTCAGGCCTCACCGGATCCGGAGCTCATCGATGCGATCTTCTCCCGGAAGTAGTCCAGGGTCTTGCGCAGCCCCTCCTTCCGGTGCACTTTCGGCTCCCATCCCAGCACCTCTTTTGCCAGATGGATGTCGGGCTTCCGCACTTTGGGATCATCCACAGGAAGCTCCTTGTGAACAATCCTGCTTTCTGAACCGGTAAGCTCGATGATCTCCCTGGCAAACTGAAGGATGGTCACCTCCTCGGGATTCCCCAGATTGACCGGATAGACATAGTCGCTGTGGGCAAGCCGATAGATCCCCTCCGTCAGATCGTCCACATAGGTGAACGAACGGGACTGGGAACCGTCTCCGAAAACGGTGATCTCCTCGCCCATCAGGGCTTGCCGCATGAAGGTGGGAAGGGCCCGCCCGTCATTGAGCCGCATCCGCGCACCATAGGTATTGAAAATGCGGACGATGCGGGTCTCGAGGCCGTGAAAGCGGTGATAGGCCATGGTCATCGCCTCGGCGAACCGTTTCGCCTCGTCATAAACGCCCCGATAACCGATCGGATTGACATTCCCCCAGTAGTTTTCCGGCTGGGGATGTACAAGCGGATCGCCGTATACCTCACTGGTCGAGGCGAGAAGAAAGCGTGATTGCTTCTTCAGGGCGAGCCCCAGCGCTTTGTGGGTGCCGAGTGAACCGACCTTCAGCGTCTGGATCGGCATCTCCAGATAATCGGCCGGAGAGGCGGGGGAGGCAAAATGGAGGATCAGATCGAGAGGCCCCTCTATATGGATATAGTTGGTGACATCCTGCTCGATGAATTGAAAACGGGGGGAGCCGAACAGATGCTCAATGTTGGAGATACTGCCCGTAAGCAGATTGTCCATACAGATCACATCATACCCCTCATGGAGGAACCGGTCGCACAGATGGGAGCCGAGAAACCCGGCTCCCCCTGTGATAAGCACCCTCTTTTTCGACTTCGACATGGTCGAACCGTCTGTCAGTTGCGGCTATTTGGCATCGGCAACGCTGCTCACCCGGCTGGGTACATTCACCGTTGGTCTTCCCACACTGATGTACTTGAGGTTGTGATCGGCTGCCGATTTGAGATCGTAGAGATTCCGTCCGTCAAAGATGAGAGGCTCCTTCATCAGCCGGGCAAAGTTGGTCATGTCCGGTCGTCGGAACTCATTCCATTCGGTGCAGATGATGAGCGCATCGATCCCTTCCAGAGCGCTGTCGCGGTCCTTGACAAACTCGGTGGCCTCGAGAACGGCCGGGTCGGTGGCCCGTTTGAATGTCTCGCGCGCCTCCGGATCGTACGCCTTCATCTTCGCGCCCGCCTTTGCCAGCTCCCGGGTAATATAGAGAGAGGGTGCCTCGCGGATGTCGTCGGTCTCCGGCTTGAAGCTCAGTCCCCAGATGCCAAATACCTTCCCCTCGATCTCTCCATTATAATAATCCTTGATCTTCTCAAAGATGGAGAGTTTCTGCCGGTCGTTCACCTCCATCACGGAGTCCAGAATCCGGAAATCATATCCATACTCGGAGGCTGTGAAGTGGATTGCCTGCACATCTTTCGGGAAGCAGCTCCCGCCGTATCCGATACCAGCAAAAAGAAAACGTTTCCCGATCCGGCTGTCGGTTCCGATCCCCTTCCGGATCTGATCCACATCAGCCCCGACCGCTTCGCAGATGTTGGCGATCTCGTTCATGAAGGTGATCTTGGTGGCGAGAAAGGCGTTGGCTGCATACTTCGTCAGCTCGGAACTCTTCTCATCCATGATCAGAATCGGATTACCGCTGCGGACAAACGGCTCGTAGAGACGCTTCATCTTTTCGGCCGCCTTTTCGCTGGATGTACCGATCACCACCCGCTCCGGCTTCATGAAATCCTCCACAGCAGCCCCTTCCCGCAGAAACTCGGGGTTGGAGACCACATCGAACTCCACACGGGTCTTGCCGGCAATCTTCTGCCGGACCTTCTCCGCCGTACCGACCGGAACGGTGCTCTTGTTGACCACAATCTTGTAGGTTCCGAACCGCTCGATCAGTTCACCAAGCTGCTCGGCCACACTGAGAACGGCAGAGAGATCGGCCTGGCCGTTCGCACCCGGAGGGGTCGGAAGGGCGAGGAAGATGATCTCCGCCTGCTCCACTGCAGATTCAAGATCGGTGGTGAATTCGAGGCGATTTTCACGGATCGCCCGGTTGAAGACGTGAACCAGGCCCGGCTCGTAGATGGGAATATCGCCCTTCCTGAGCTGCTCCACTTTCTTCTGGTCGATGTCCACGCAGATTACATCGTTGCCGCTGTCGGCAAAGCAGGTACCTGCCACCAGTCCTACATATCCCGTTCCGATTACTGCAATTTTCATCCTTCGCGTTCGATTTTTTTGATTTCCAGTTTCATGTTACCGGCCGGAACCGATACCTCAATCACCTCGCCGACCTCTTTCCCCAGAATCGCCTTCCCGATCGGGGAGTCGATGGAGATCTTCCCGGCACTGAAATCCGCCTCTTCCTTGTTGACCAGCGTGTAGGTCATCTCCTTCCCGACCTTGTGGTTCAGGATGGTCACGGTGGAGAGCAGCCAGGCGCGGTTGTTGTCGATCTTGCTCTCGTCGATGATCTCTGCGCGGGCCAGTGTCTCTTCCAGTTCGGAAATCCTTTTTTCCAGCATTCCCTGGGCTTCCTTGGCTGCATCGTACTCGGCATTCTCGCTCAGATCCCCCTTGGCCCGGGCCTCGGCGATCTGATCGGCAATCTCCCTGCGGCCCCTCGTTTTCAGATCGCGCAGTTCATTCTCCAGTTTCTCAAATCCTTCCTTGGAGAGATAGCTTTTTCTCATGATTATTGTTTCACCTTTTTGGCAGTTTGGTAAACAAAAAACAGCAGCTCATGAGGAACTGCTGCTCCGTATCCGGCCGCTCCGGCGACCTTGAATACAGAGGGTCCGGCGGCTTTTATCTGGTAAATATACTAGATGATTTCAGACCCTTTTGTCAGGATCCGGAGTAAAAATCCTGCCGTCTGATGGAGCTTTTTGCAAATGGCCCTTTCGATTAACAGGACGAGGATTTTTTAAACCATCGGAAAATAGGACCTTCCCCGATGGTAACCAATAACGAAAATGGGATGCGAAAGAGGAGGAGTCCTGAAGCCATTACAAGCCGATTATCAGCCCGTATGAAAAGCATTAAAAAAACTGCCCGCCAGATCCAGGCCGATAACCTGCAGCGGAGTTCCCCTCTGCGGGACGATTTTATTCTGATGGCCCATAACATCCGGAGCCTGCACAATGTGGGCTCCCTCTTCCGGTCGGCCGATGCCTTCGGAGTCTGCCGGCTCTGGCTCACCGGGTACACACCACGTCCCCCGCGGGCCGAGATCAGCAAGACAGCGCTCGGGGCCGAAGAGCATGTTCCCTGGTCGGCCGCTGACCGCCCTGAGGCCGTTCTCACCGAACTTCGCCACGAGGGGTACCGGATCTACGGCCTGGAGCAGACCCTCCGGAGCGAGTCGCTCCTCTCCCACCGCCCTCCGTCCCGGAAAATCTGTCTGATCATCGGAAACGAGGTGACCGGGATTGACGAGGCGCTGTTCCCTCTCATCGACGAGTTTGTCGAAATCCCGCAGTTCGGGATGAAACATTCCCTGAATGTCTCGGTGGCGGCAGGCGTTGCCCTCTATGCCTTTCTGGAAAAGCTGGCCTGAAGAATGTAACTTTATCCATCTGATTAACGCTCCTTCATCCCATCGGACACCTCGGACACCTTTATGAGCAAACGAACCCTCGTTACTTCAGCCCTGCCCTATGCGAACGGCCCCATCCATCTCGGACACATTGCGGGAGCCTACCTTCCCGCCGACCTCTTTGTCCGGTACCGCCGGCTGAAAAACGATGACATCGTCTACATCTGCGGCTCTGACGAACACGGCGTTCCGATCACCATCGCCGCGGAAAAAGAGGGGGTCACCCCGCAGGAGATCGTGGACCGCTTCCACGAGCGAAACAAAAAGGTGTTCCGGGAGTTTGGCATTTCCTTTGACTACTACGGCCGCACCAGCTCCCCTCTTCACTACGAAACTTCCCAGGAGTTTTTCACCACCCTGCATGAAAAGGGAATCTTCGTCAAGAAAACGGAGAACCAGCTCTACGACGAGGAGGCGGGGATGTTTCTGCCCGACCGCTATGTGACCGGAACCTGTCCGGTCTGCGGATATGAGGAGGCCTACGGCGACCAGTGCGAGAAGTGCGGCACCTCCCTCTCCCCCTCCGAGCTGATCAATCCGAAGAGTGTCCTCTCCGGCAATCCCCCCGTCCCACGCGAGACCGAGCACTGGTACCTGCCGCTGGGCGAAATGCAGCCGGAGATCGAAGAGTGGATCTCCACCCGCAAGAACTGGAAACCCAATGTGATGGGCCAGGTGAAGAGCTGGCTGCAGGAGGGGCTTCACGACCGCGCGGTCTCCCGGGATCTGACCTGGGGCGTTCCGGTCCCGCTCGAGGAGGCGGAGAACAAGGTGCTCTATGTCTGGTTTGATGCGCCGATCGGTTACATCTCCTTCACCCGGGAGTGGGCCATCGAGACAGGTCAACCCGACCGGTGGAAGGAGTACTGGCAGGATGAGGATGCCACGCTCTACCACTTCATCGGCAAGGACAACATCGTCTTTCACTGCATCATGTTCCCGCTCATGCTCATGAAACATGGAAAGTACCTCCTCCCGGAGAATGTACCCGCCAATGAGTTCCTAAACCTGGAGGGAAGAAAACTCTCCACCTCGAAGGGGTGGGCGGTCTGGCTCGAGGAGTATATGGAGCGCTACGAGCCCGACATTCTCCGCTATGTGCTCGGCACCACCCTTCCCGAAACCAGGGATTCCGATTTCTCCTGGAGAGAGTTCCAGAGCCGGAACAACAGCGAACTGGCCGACATCCTGGGCAATTTCCTCTTCCGCACCCTCTCCTTCACCGAGCGGTTCTTCGACGGCCGGGTTCCGGAACTGGTCCGTCCAGGCGACCGGGAGCGCGAGGTTCTCGAGGAGATCGACAAAGCCCAGGCACGGATCGAGGAGGCGTACGAGAAATTCCGCTTCCGGGAGGCGATCGCCGAAACCATGAACCTTGCCCGCATCGGAAACAAATACTTTACCGAGAGCGAACCGTGGCGCACCCGAAAAGAGGATCCCGATGCCTGCGCCACCACGCTGCACGTCTGCCTTCAGATCAGTGCCGCCCTCTCCGTCCTGTTCGAGCCGATCCTGCCCGGCAAGATGATCCTTCTCCGAAAGCAGCTCGGACTTCCGGAAAATCCCGGATGGTCCGATGTGGGGACGGCGATGCTCCGGCCGGGGCAGACGGTCGAGTCCGGCGAGATCCTTTTCCGGAAAATCGAGGATGAGGAGGTCGAGGCAGAGCTGGAGCGACTGCGAAGCCGGGTGGCTGCAAGTGAAGAAAAAACTTCCGGAGATGCGGAGGCTGCAGCCGGAACCGGCATATCGGAGTCGACGGCGACTTCCGGATCCGGGGATGAAAAAACGGATGGCGACGCCGGGAAAAAGTGGCCGGAGCTCAAGGAGACCATTGAATACCCCGACTTTGCCAGGCTTGATCTTCGGGTCGCCCAGATACTTGCCGCCGAGGAGATCCCCGGTTCCGACAAGCTGCTGAAGCTTTCGGTCGATCTCGGTTTCGAAACCCGCACCATCCTCTCCGGCATCAAAGAGAATTTCAAGCCGGATGATCTGATCGGCAAGAAGGTGGTTGTGGTGGCCAACCTGAAGCCTAGAAAAATGATGGGAGAAATGAGTAACGGCATGGTACTCATGGCAGAAGAGAAGGACGGGTCGCTCTATTTCCTTTCCGCTGATGCAGAGAACGGTTCGCCGGTCTACTGATCTCTGTTCTGCCTGAACGAATCTGACCGCCCGATCGATGATGCATCCCTACTCCCATCTCAGGCCCGGATGCACCGTCCGGGACGGGCGTACCCGATTTGAACTGATCTTTCCGGGGGCAGCATCAGCCGAGTGCCTCCTTTACAGAAAGTGCGATCAGGCCGATCCCGAGGAGCGTCACAACATGACCCGGGGCGGGGAGGATGTCTGGATCCTGGAGCTGGAGAAGGACCTGACCGGATGGTGGTACCAATACCGGGTGGAGTATCCAGAAGGAAAAAGCCCGCCCGGCCCCTACAGCACCCTCCCCTTTGCCGACCCTTTCAGCCGCCATGTCGCCGTCCGAAACAACTACCGGCAGGAGGCCCGGACCCTTATCTTCACCCACCACTACGACTGGGAGGGAGACCGCGGGGTGATGCCGGGCGATCCCCGCGATCTGATCATCTACGAGACCCACATCAAGGATCTGGTGGCTCACCCATCGGCTGCGGTGAGAACGGGGGCAGGGGCGGATGCAGAGGCTGGTGCGGATGAAGGGTCAGGGACGGGTGCAGGGGCAGGAGCCGGAGCCGGAGCCGGAGGCAAGGACTCAGCGGGCATGAAGGGAATCTACCGGAAGTGGCTCGACCCGGATCAGACCGGAGGGATCCCCCACCTGAAACGACTCGGTGTGAATGCGGTGGAGTTTCTTCCCCTCCACAAGTTTTCCTGGATCGAACCCCCTTTCGGCCAAAAAACTTCGGAGGGGTTTCACAACACCTGGAACTCCACCTCCCTCAACCACTGGGGGTACATGACCTCCTTTTTCTTCGCTCCGGAGAGCCGATACGACTCCGCCTTCACCGGCCGTCCGGACGAGATCTCCGGACGGCAAACCGAGGCCTACACCGAACTGAAGGATCTTGTCAAAGAGCTGCATCGCAATGGGATATCCGTATTGATTGATGTGGTCTACAACCATACCTCCCTCTTCGACATCAACCCGCTCTGCCATCACCTCAGGGAGGTCGCCCTGCGGAAAGACGAGGCGGGGAATTTCATGAACCGGAGCGGCACCGGAAACGAACTCAACACCGGACATCCTCTTGTCCGGAAAATCATCATCGATTCGCTCATCTGGTGGATGGAGGAGTTTCACATCGATGGATTCCGGTTCGACCTGGCCGGCCTGATCGACGAAGGGAGCTGGGATCTGATACAGGAAGCGGTGCGGAGCGTGCAGCCCGATGCGCTTCTTATTGCCGAGCCGTGGGGCGGCCGCTACGTCCCCTGGCTCTTCTCCAACCATGGCTGGCCCTCCTGGAACGATCGCTTTCGCAACGGGATGAAAGGGTCGGATCCGCACAGCGGCCGCGGGCTCATCTTTTCCGAACGCCATCACGGATCGGGGAACCCCCAGATCGAGAACTGGTTCAAAGGAACGCTCCGCTCGACCGAAGGGGGGCTCTACCATACCTCGGCGCATTCGGTCAACTATCTGGAGAGTCACGACGGCCACACACTGGGGGACTTCATCCGCCTGGCCATGCGCCCCGGCCTCCGTTCCGCCGACAAAGCGCCTCATCCTGCGGAATTTCCGGCGAACGGTTCTCTCCGGCAGAAGCCGGTTGCCGAAAATGACTCTCCAGTGGATTCCTGGAGTC
>CAYTTA010000004.1:0-8226 GCA_964440655.1 uncultured Balneolaceae bacterium | reverse complement strand
TTCTGCCTGCTGGTAACACCGGGCATCACCATGATCCATTCCGGGCAGGAGTTTGCCCGCTCCAAAGCCCTCCTGCATGAGGGAGAGTGGCATGTGGTCCGGGACAGCTACAACCGGGATGATGAGATAAACTGGATCGATTTCCGCGACCTGAAGCTCAATGAATCACTTTTTCACTTCTATCGCGGGGTGATCGCACTGCGAAAAAGCGCCCCGGCCTTGCGGCGGGCCTCACCGGACCGGATTCACTTCCAGCCGTGGGGGGAGCGCATTCAGATCTCCTGCCGGGTGGAGGGAGAGGGCACCGGTGATCTTTACGACTGGTTCTGGGCACTCAATGCCGACCCGGAAGAGCCGATGCACCGGCCTCTTCCTGCCGGCGTCTGGGAGGTTGTGGTACGCGACCGGATCGCCTCGCTTGCCTCGTTCGAGCTCATCACCGGAGGAATCAACTTGCCTCCACGTACCTGTTTTCTGGCGAGACAGCTGAGGAAAATGGCCTAACAAGATTTCATTTGCTTCGTCCGGCCCGATCAACGCATATTTAGCTCATCAAACCGACCTGCTTTAAACCCACCTGCTTTGGCAACGACCGACTCGACCAACCGGGGAACCTGGAACAGCAAACTTGGATTCATCCTGGCGGCAGCCGGATCGGCCGTCGGACTCGGCAACTTCTGGGGCTTTCCCACCCAGGCGGCCGACAACGGCGGGGCGACCTTCATTCTGGTCTATCTTCTCTGCATTCTGGCGATCGGTTTTCCGGTCATGGTCGCCGAGCTGACCATCGGCCGCAGAACCCAGAAGAATCCGGTCGGGGCATTCCGCAGCCTCTCACGGGGCAATCCGGTGGTTCCGCTCATCGGGGTCTGGGGAGTGATCTGCGGGGTGATGATCCTTGCCTTCTACCTGGTGATCGCCGGCTGGACTCTCTCCTATGCCGTCGGCGAGGTCTGTCGTTTTCTGGGGCTGGAGAGCTGGACCGCCCTCTTCTACGACCTGGGCAACGGCCCCAAAAACGCGGTTTTCTCCCTGCTTTTCATGATTGGTACCGTTCTGGTGATTACCGGTGGTGTGAGCCAGGGAATTGAACGGGCCACCAAGTTCTTGATGCCCTCCCTTCTTTTCTTACTGGTTCTTCTCATCATCTATATGCTCACGCTGGAGGGAAGCCGGGACGGGCTGGTCATGTATCTGAAACCCGATTTCTCCACACTGAACATGGAGATGGTTCTGTCGGCACTGGGCCAGTCCTTCTTCTCCCTCTCGCTTGGTATGGGGTGCCTGATCACCTACGGCTCCTATCTGAACCGCAACGAGAACCTGATGGAGTCGGCGGCCTGGGTAACCGGAATGGACACCTGCGTTGCCTTTCTGGCTGGGCTGCTGGTCATTCCCACCATGTTTGTCGCCCAGCACGGGGGGATCGAGATTTTTAATGAGGAGGGGGATCTGATCTCCAGTGCGACGCTGGTCTTCGACGTTCTGCCTGCACTGTTCCATCAGCTGGGCGGGTTCATGGGGCTGGTGGTCGGCTTCGGCTTCTTTCTCCTTTTGAGTCTGGCCGCCCTCACCTCCACCATCTCCCTTCTGGAGGTGCCGGTCTCCTGGCTGATCGACGAGCATGGAGTACGCCGGAAAAAAGCAGCCTGGATCCTCGGCGGTGTGATCTCTCTGGTCTCCGTTCTGGTCTCTTTCGATATCGGGCTGATCGATCTGCTTGTCCTGATCTTCAACGAGATCGGTCTTCCGCTCGGCGGACTGATGATCTGCCTCTTTCTGGTCTGGTTCTGGAAGACGGAGAATGCCCTGCTGGAGATCGGAGAAGGATTTGAAAGCTTTGAGAGTCACTGGTCCCGCTCTCTCTGGGTCTTTTTCATCCGGTTCGTCTCTCCGGTCCTGATCGCGCTGGTCCTGCTTACCACCCTTTTCAACGCATTCTCCTGACCCGCCCGATCCCCTCTGAATGAAAACCTTCATCCGATCCGGAATCTCCGGGAAAAACCCCGGATGGCTGCTGAATCATGGAGCCCCGCTGAAAACGGGCCTCTTAAATGCAAGCCCGCAACCTCTTCTTGCCGGCAGGCGCAACCCCGCCTGGCGGAATGATTTTGTTTGTTAAACAACACGGATGGCCATATTTTCTGGTCCAATCGAAATTCACCTCTATGGCTAAGATAGACACATCCTATTTTCGCCCCGGCCTGAACATTCTTCTGGACGGCGAAATCTACACGATCATTGAGTTCCAACATGTAAAGCCCGGAAAAGGGGGCGCATTTGTCCGGACCCGTCTCAAAGGGGTCGAGAACGACAAGACCATCGACAAAACCTTCCGTGCCGGAGAAAATGTGGAGTCGGTGCGGATCGAAACCCATGATGGACAGTTTCTCTATACAGACGGAGATCTCTACTACTTCATGCATCAGGAAACCTATGAGCAGATTCCTCTGGAGCGTTCACGGGTTGAAAGAGCGGACTTCATCTCCGACGGAGAGATCTGCACCCTGGTGGTCGATGCGGACAACGACCGTGTACTCTATGCAGAACCGCCCAACCATATTGTGACCACGGTGACCCAGACCGATCCCGGAGTGCGGGGCGATACCGCCCAGGGAGGCAGCAAGCCGGCCACCATCGCATCGGGAGCTGTTGTCCAGGTGCCACTGTTTATCAATGAAGGCGACGAGATCAAGGTGGACACCCGAACGGGTGATTACGTTGAGCGCGTGAACACTAAGTGAGGAACATGGATTTAAAACTGATTAAGAACCTGCTCGATCTGATCAGCAAAAGCGAAGTTGACGAGGTATCGATCGAGGAGGGAGATTTCAAGATTAGCATCAAAAAGAAGGCCGAACCGGCCGTGCCTCCCGAGGCAGCCTGGCTTCACTATCAGGTTCCTCCCGTGAGCGCTCCGATGCCTGAAACTCCCAATCCGGCACCCCAGCCCGCACCGGCTGCCGATTCGCCGGCGGCAGCCCCCGCTGCAGCGGAGGATGGAGAGGTTGTACGCTCCCCCATTGTGGGAACCTTCTACCGCTCCCCCTCCCCCGAATCCCCCGCCTTTGTCGAGGTGGGCGATCACGTTGAAAAGGGAGCCACCCTCTGCATCATCGAAGCGATGAAGATCATGAACGAAATCGAAGCGGAGTTCTCCGGGACCGTTCAGAAGATCCTGGTCTCCGACTCACAGCCAGTAGAATTTGACCAGCCGCTTTTCGTCATCAAAAAGGATTAACGCCGCAGCAGTATGTTCAACAAGATACTGATCGCCAACCGCGGCGAGATCGCCCTCCGGATCATCCGGTCCTGCAAGGAGATGGGGATCAAGACGGTCGCTGTCTACTCGACGGCCGACCAGGACAGTCTACATGTGAAGTTTGCCGACGAGGCGGTCTGCATCGGACCCGCCCCCGGCAGAGAGAGCTACCTGAAGATTCCGGCCATTCTTTCGGCCGCCGAGATCACCAACGCCGAGGCGATCCATCCGGGATATGGTTTCCTGGCCGAGAACGCGGAGTTTTCCCGCATCTGCCAGGAGCACGACATCAAATTCATCGGCCCCACCCCGGAGATGATCTCCACCATGGGAGACAAGGCGACAGCCAAGGCGACGATGATTGCTCACGGCGTGCCGGTGGTACCGGGATCGGACGGTGTGGTGGATGATTTCGAGACGGCCAGGAAAATCTGCCGCGAGATCGGCTATCCGGTCATCATCAAGGCATCGGCCGGCGGAGGCGGACGCGGGATGCGGATTGTCCGTGAGGAGGAGAAGCTGCAGCAGGCGTTCGATACCTGCCGGAACGAGGCGGGTAGCGCCTTCAACAACGATGCCGTCTACATCGAAAAGTTTGTGGAGAATCCCCGTCACATCGAGATCCAGGTAGTCGGGGATCAGCATGGCAATGTGATTCACCTGGGCGAGCGTGAGTGCTCCCTGCAGCGGCGCAACCAGAAGCTTCTGGAAGAGGCCCCCTCCCCGATCATGACCCCCGAACTGCGGGAGAGGATGGGCGAGGCGGCGGTAAAGGCCGCACAGGCGATCGGCTATGAAGGCGCGGGAACGATCGAGTTTCTGGTCGACAAGGATCACAACTTCTATTTCATGGAGATGAACACCCGGATCCAGGTGGAGCATCCCGTTACCGAAGAGGTGACCAACTACGACCTGGTGGCCGAACAGATCCGCGTGGCGGCCGGACAGGAGCTTGCGATCAAGCCCCTCAAGATGAGAGGACACGCCATCGAGTGCCGGATCAACGCAGAGGATCCGGAGCACAACTTCCGCCCCTCTGCCGGTACCATCACGGTCTTTCACCCTCCGGGGGGACACAGCGTCCGGATCGACACCCACGTCTATTCCGGCTACAAGATTCCCCCCCACTACGATTCGATGATCGCTAAGCTCATCGTGAGCGCACCCACCCGGGAAGGGGCGATCCGCCGAATGAAGAGGGCACTTGAGGAGTTTATCATCGAAGGGGTCAAAACCACCATTCCCTATCATCTCCAGCTGATGGATGATGAGAATTTCAGGAAAGGCCGCTTCAACACCCACTATCTCGAGAGGCAGTTCCGCTACGAGCCTCCCGAGTCCTAACGACCTCAACCCTGCACGAACCCTCACGCCATGAACCTGCCAGAAGAACTCCGATACACCCGCGAACATGAATGGATCCGGGACGAAGGAGACGGAACCGCCACGATCGGAATCACCGATTTTGCCCAGGGGGAACTGGGAGACATCGTCTTCGTGGAGCTGGAACCGGTCGACACCTCCCTGAAACAGGATGATATTTTCGGTACCGTGGAAGCGGTGAAGACGGTATCGGAGCTCTTCCTGCCGGTGGATGGAACCATTCTGGAAGTGAATGAAAAACTGGAAGCGGAGCCCGAGCTGATAAACAGCGATCCCTACGGGGAGGGGTGGCTTATCCGGATCTCCGTTTCCGATCCCGGACAGATCGGGGAGCTTCTCACGGCCGACGAGTACCGGGAGATTACGGATTAGGACCCGTTGCCGCGGGAATTCGGGCCAGAATGATTGGGGTCCGCACAAGCCGCGGAAAAGCCACGGACAAACTGACAAAGCCCTGGACAAACGGGACCGGACAAACGGGCCCGAGTAGTTGAAGCAGATAATTACGGATTAACACCAGTTGCCCTGACTGCATGAAAAAATTCCATGATGAATGGATTCTGATTGTTGATTTCGGTTCGCAATACACGCAACTGATCGCCCGGCGCATCCGGGAACTGCACGTCTACTGTGAGATTCACCCCTGGAACGCCGATTTTTCGGCCTTCCGCAACTTCCCGCCCGACGGGATTGTCCTCTCCGGGGGGCCGATGAGTGTCTACGATCCCGAGGCTCCGACCATCGATCCGGAGCTTCTCTCCTGGGAAAAACCTCTTCTTGGGGTCTGCTACGGACTTCAGGCCCTGGCCCATACAGTCCGGCCTGGAAGCGTGGCGCGGGCGGAGAAACGGGAGTTCGGACGTGCGCGCCTGCAGATCGGCCAGCCCTCTCCCCTCTTCAAGGGAGTTCCCGACCAGTCGGTGGTCTGGATGAGCCACGGTGACCAGATCGAGACCATCCCGGATGGATATGAGGTGATCGCCCGGACGGAGAACGCCCCGGTCGCCGCCATCCGCCACCAGGAGAAGCCGATCTACGGCGTGCAGTTCCACCCCGAGGTGGTCCACACCGAGGCGGGGAACACGATTCTCGAGAACTTTGTCAAGAAGATCTGCGGCTGCAACGGCTCCTGGACCCCTGCCTCCTTTATCGAGACGGAGATCGAGATGATCCGCGAGAGAGTGGGATCGGACCGCGTGCTCTGCGCCCTCTCCGGCGGCGTGGACTCCACCGTGGTGGCCACGCTGATCCACAAGGCGATCGGCGACCAGCTGCAGTGCGTTTTTGTCGACAACGGACTGCTCCGGAAGAATGAATATCAGAATGTGCTGAACACCTATACGGAGACGCTCCATCTTCCGGTGAAAGGGGTCGATGCATCGGATCTCTTTCTGGAGCGGCTGAAGGGTGTGACCGATCCCGAGGCCAAGCGGAAGATCATCGGGAACGCCTTTATCGATGTCTTTGAGGAGACGATCGGCGATGACAGATCCTTCCGCTATCTGGCGCAGGGCACCCTCTATCCCGATGTGATCGAGAGTGTCTCCTTCAAGGGGCCGTCGGCCACCATCAAATCCCACCACAACGTGGGCGGACTGCCGGAGAAGATGAACCTGAAGCTGATCGAACCGGTCCGGGAGCTTTTCAAGGATGAGGTTCGCGCCGTGGGGCGTGAGCTGGGCATTCCGGATCATTTCATCAACCGGCATCCCTTCCCGGGGCCGGGGCTCGGGATCCGCGTGCTCGGGGAGATCACCCGGGAGAAACTCGAACTTCTGCGGGAGGCCGATGCCATTTTCGTCCAGGCCCTGAAGGAGCACGGGCTCTACGACAAGGTGTGGCAATCCCTGGTCGTGCTGCTGCCGGTACGCTCTGTCGGGGTGATGGGTGATGAGAGGACCTATGAATATACCGCCGCCCTGAGAGCGGTGACCAGCGTGGACGGGATGACCGCCGACTGGGCCCACCTCCCCTACGACTTCCTGGCCGAGGTCTCCAACCGGATCATCAACGAGGTGCGGGGCATCAACCGGGTGGTCTACGACATCAGCTCCAAGCCGCCTGCCACGATTGAGTGGGAGTGACAGTTGAAATACGAATGCCGAGCCATCAGATCCGTACTACCTGATGGAAAGGGCTCGACCGGTAGTGACTCTCGGATCCAGGCCACTCCTGAGCAAGGGTGAGGCCACGCTCATTCCGCCAATTCGATCTTGCCGATGTTCATCAGCTCGCGCCTGATGGCCGCCTGATCGAGGCTGTTAATGGGAAGGCTCACAAACTTCCGGACACGTTTCATCATGAGCCGAAAAACCTTGTCAAAGGCATGACGTTTCTCTTCGTCGGTGCCTTGAACGGCGGCAGGGTCTTCAAACTCCCAATGACCCGAGACAGGCTCACCGGGCCAAACGGGGCAGGCTTCGCCGGCGGCGTTGTCGCAAACGGTGATGATGAAATCCATCTTCGGTGCGTCGGAGGTGGCGAACTCGTCCCAACTTTTGCTACGCAGGTTGTCAGTCGGGTAGTTGATCGCCTGCACCTTTTCGAGAGCCAGGGGATTGACTTCACCAGCGGGATTACTGCCGGCACTATAGGCCCGGAAACGGCCCTCCCCCATTTTGTTGATGAGAGCTTCGGCCATGATACTACGGGCTGAATTGCCAGTGCAGAGGATAAGGATATTGTAAACTCTTTCTGTCATTGTAATACATCTTTCTGATGGGGTGTACCCGTTTGGAGATGGGTAGTATACTCAATGCATTGAGCAAATTTACTCACTGTATGGAGTAAAAGGTCAGGGCGGGCTCACCCAATGTTCAGAGGGTTTCCTCAAAAACTCTTCCACCGGAATCCCACCTTCTCCTACCATAAGCAGCCGCACCTCACCAAAAGCCTGGTCAAACGCCTGCAGGCCGCTTCGGGCTCCGCGCAGACTGGCGGATTTCACCTCGACGGCTGTGACCTGCCGGCCGTGACGGATCACAAAATCCACTTCCCGGTTGCGATCACGCCAATAATAGAGCTCGAAATCCCCGGTGGCAGCTCCGTTTGCCAGATGTGCGCCGACGGCCGATTCGGCCAGGCGCCCCCAGAGCTTCCCATCCTGTCTCGCTTCGGTGTACCCGAGCCGGGCTTGCGCCGTAATGAGAGCAGTGTTGTAGACCTGCAGCTTCGGACTGGAACCCCGTATACGGGCTGCACTGCCTGCGTATTTTTGGAGGCCGGTCAACATACCGGCACCCGTCAGAAGTTCCAGATAGTGGGCCAGAGTGGTCGTGTTGCCCGCATCCTGGAGCTGACCAAGCATCTTGGTATAGGAGAGGATCTGACCCGAATAGCGACAGCCGAGTTCAAAGAGCTGCCGCAGCAGAGCGGGTTTGTCGACCCGCCGAAGCAGCAGGATGTCGCGGGAGATGGTCGTCTCAATGAGGGAATCGACAATATAACTCCTCCACCGCTTCGGGTCCTCAATGAGCGGTGCGGCACCGGGATATGCACCGTAAAAAATGTACTGGTCCACCGACCAGCCGAAAGCCTCTTCCATTTCAGTGAAGGACCAGTGTGGAACATGTATCACTTCG
>CAYTTA010000003.1:52850-114230 GCA_964440655.1 uncultured Balneolaceae bacterium | reverse complement strand
TGCACCTACTGTGATTTCTACTTCGTGACCCGACAGCAGATGCGTGACGGGTTTGTGGAGCGCTTGTGCCAGGAGATCGATTCGATCCGCGAGACCCCCTTTTCGGAAGAGCGGATCGAGACGGTCTATCTTGGTGGCGGCACGCCTTCCCTTCTCACTGCAGAGGAAGTCTCAAGGATTTTCACCCACCTGCAGAAAGCCTTCCGCTTTGATATCTCCGATGCGGCCGAAGTCACCATGGAGCTCAATCCCGATGATGTGAATGCCGGCTATCTGTCGGATCTGCGTTCACTGGGAGTGACCCGTGCAAGCATGGGGGTTCAGTCGTTCAACACCGACCGGCTCCGTTTCATGAACCGCGCCCACGATGCCGCCCAGGCAGCCAGGGCACTGGAACTGTTGCATCGGACCGGCTTTGAGTCTTTCAGTGTTGATCTGATCTATGGAAACCCCGGTCAGACAGAGATCGATCTGGAAGAGGATCTGAACCGGATTCTCGAGTTTGATCCGCCTCATATTTCGGCCTACTCTCTGACGGTCGAGCCGCGCACGGCACTCGGGAAGAAGGTGGCGCTTGGCCGGATCATTCCTGCCGAAGACGATCAGGTTGCCCGACAGTTTGAACAGATAGGAAGGAGGCTGGCCGATGAGGGGATCTATCGCTATGAGGTGAGCAACTACAGCAAGCCTGGTTTTGAAGCGGTCCACAACACCCGGTACTGGGTGCATGAGAACTATCTTGGTCTTGGTCCTTCGGCGCACAGTTTCTGGTGGGATGAGAAGGGGGCAAGCCGCTGGATACGCGAGCCCGATCTGCGCCGTTATCTCTCCCGCCCCCTGGAGGAGACAATCACCGGGAAGGAGTCTCTGACCCGTTCGGAACTTGCCGAAGAGAGGCTCATGCTGGGTTTGCGCACCCGGGAAGGCGTCGGGGCGGATGAGCTTCAGATCCGGTATGGCTATCTGCTCAAAGCCCGCCAGCGTGAGTGGCTCCGGAGGATGCAGGAGGAGGGGTGGGTGCGTCTGGATGGTTCGGGAATTGTCCTGACGGACGAGGGGCTGAACATCGCCGATCACCTGATCGTGGAACTGCTTCGCAGGGGATGAGACGGCAGGTTTGGGGGATTCTTCGAAAGAGTACCCCCCGTATGAGTGGGGTTGAACCTCGTGACCTCTTGCACCGAAGGTTAAAGCCGGAAGAGTGAATCGAAAAGTATGTCAGGGTATCGTTAACGGATTCTGACCATCTTCCGGGAGTGTGACCGCCCTGCAGCCACAATCCGGTATATATAGACCCCGCTGGCCAGATCCGCAGCATCCAGTTCCACGGTGTGGTACCCTCTCGTGAAGGTGTCATCGGCCAGAATTTTCACCCGCCTGCCCAGAAGGTCAAAGAGCTCAAGACGGATCCGCTCATCCCGGTCGAGAGAGAACCGGATGCGGGTGGATCGCTGGAATGGATTGGGCCAGTTCTGGTAGAGAACAAACTCCTCGGGCAGAACGCTCTCCACGGTGAACTGATATTGACTGTCATCCCCTTTTTCCCGGGTGTTGACCACCGCGATCTCGAGCCGCTCAAGATCCCCCCACCGCCAGTCCAGCTGTGCGACGGTTCTTTCCGGGTGACCTGCCAGAACCGCATGCTCCATCGACCCGTCCAGAAAATAGCCGACCACTCCCATACCCATTTCTGCATCGGGATGGGTGAGTGTGATCCGGGGATTGCCGGTGAGCCCGATGGAGGGCCGGACCTGGACGAAGCTGGCTGCCAGAGGCATCAGGGTGAGTGCCGATGAGGTGCTGTCCGGTACAAGATGGAACTCTGTCTGAAAACGTGGTGGAGGGTACTCCCTTCTCTCACCGAATCCGACCGGCCCCTCCGGCGCATCAGGCCCGGTCAGCAGATGCCAGAGAAGGTTCTCTGTGTGTTCGGCCGCAAAGGAGGTATGACGCTCCTCCAGAATCTCGCGCACCGCTTCGAGGAAGGGGCGGGTGGATTGAAGACGGAGTCGCCACCAGACATCCACCCAGAATCCCGCTCCGAACTTCTCGGCGAAGTAGAGCATCCAGGTTGCGTGGTAGTAATTTCCGGGTATCGGATTTGCGGGATTCCCGAAGATGGAGTTGGGATGGGGCGACCCGGAAGCGGTGCGAAGGTAGTGATGGTAGTCATTCACATCGTCAAAGACGAACTCTTCGGCCAGCACCGCATCCATTTCGATCCAGGACTGTGTGTCGCCTCTCCAGCGATTGGTGGCGTACTGTATGGCATGCTTCAGTTCGTGGGCGGTTGTCGCATAGAGGGCGCCGGTGCGTCCGCCCTCCGGATGATCATTCTCCGGGAATCCTTCGAAGTTGCTGTGCAGGACCATGAAGGTGGATGCACCGGAGGTACAGGTGAGTCCGTAGAAGCCGAAATTTTTGAAGTGTATTTCGTAGGGTTCACTTCCTGTCGGGACCGGATCTACAAATCCGATTCTGCCGACCAGGTGATTCCAGGAGGAGTCCGCTGCAAAAGCGGTTTTTTCCACGTAGTCGGGGATGCCGTTTCCGTTCCGGTCCTCCGCCGGCACTGCATCGTCCCCTTCCAGCGTATAGTGGATCACAAACCGGCCTGATGAGGAGATGTGGCTTTCGGTCGATGCCGGAGGTGTGCAGATGTTCTGACGGAGTGCGGCGGCCGACCTGCGGGCTGCCAGATTCCCGGAATCACCCTCCAAAAAGGGAGTGCCGGTCGGGTCTGCCTGAAGGAGCAGGCCTTCATGCCCTCCGGAGCTCCGCTCCATGGCGGCGATGAGCGGTGTGAGGCAGCGGAGCCGGACCGGATCTCCGGAGCCCGTCTCCCCAAATGATTCTGTCACCCTGCCAGTCTCGTCAACGGGGAGGAGAGCAATTTCCGCTCTGCTTCCGGCAGGGAGAAAAAGAATCAGGAGCGTCGCGGGCAGGGTTGTCATCAGACGGACGATCCGCAGCAGCATGAGCAGGTAGAAAGGTCTCCTTTCCGGCAATCGGGCTTGCAAGCAGTTAAATTTTTATGGAATTAGCTGTAATTTATTTCGCCTTGAATCAGGGCGGAAGCCTGCGGGAGCTTTGAATCAGCGCGCAGACCAGATGGAGCCCGATGCCGGATCCTCATCAATCCGTTCCGGCCCCCGCCGGCACCGCCTTGCCCGGCAGACTGGAGGGATGTGAATCCGGAAACGGAACGATCCGTCGCATTATCATGGCCTAGATCAGACGAGTAAAATGTACGAAGTAATTCTATACTACAAGTTTACCAGACTGGACGATCCGGCAACCTTTTGCAGGGAGCACCGTTCCTTCCTGAAGAGGCTCGGGGTGAAGGGGCGGGTCTATATCGGAAAAGAGGGAATAAACGGGACACTTGCCGGAACCCCACGGCAAATGGAGATCTACCGAGATTACCTCCGCGGGATTCCCGGGTTCGAGGAGACGATGTTCAAGACCGATACCTCCGATTTCATTCCTTTTGCCAGGTTGATCTGCAAGGTTCGGCGGGAGATCGTCTCCCTGCATCTGGAGGGCATTGACCCGGCCGAAGGAGGAAACTACCTTTCGCCGGCAGAATGGCGCAAGGTGCTCGAGTCGGACGAGGATTATGTACTGATCGATGTTCGCAATGATTACGAGTCAAGGATCGGTCACTTTGAGGGAGCGATCTGTCCGCCGGTGCGCAATTTTCATCAGTTCCCGGAGTGGCTCGAAAACTCAGGAATCCCCAAAGAGAAGAAGGTCCTGATGTACTGCACCGGTGGGATCCGCTGTGAGAAGTTCTCCGTGCTGATGAAGAAGAAGGGATGGAACGATGTGAACCAGCTGGAAGGGGGGATTCTCGAGTACGCCAGAGAGGAGGGGGGGAAGCATTTCCGGGGAAAATGTTTTGTCTTCGATGACCGTCTGGTGGTGCCGGTCAATCCCGAGAGCAGCGAGCCGATCTCCCGGTGCGAAATCACCGGAGAGCCCTCCGACCGCTACATCAACTGCTCCAATATGGAGTGCAACCGCCTCTTTGTCTGTTCGGAAGAAGGGGCCCGGCTGATGGAGGGGTGCTGCAGTGAGGAGTGCCGGACAAGCCCCTATCGCCGACCTTTCGATCCCGAAAACCCCTACCGGCCGTTCCGGAAGAGGCATCACTATTTCGGGGAAGGGAAGAAGCTGCAGCCGGGGAAGCTGAACAGGATGCCGGCACGACAGGTCTGATGACCACCCGGCGCGACAGGTCTGATGACCACCGGTCGCAGCATGCACGAAGACCACCCGGCGCTACAGGCCCGATGAACTCTTGTCAGGATGCGCTGAAGAAGGCCCGGGCGATGGAGGCAAACCGCTTCGGCCGGTCCAGAAATGCATAGTGCCCTGCCTTTTCGATCACCACAAGGGCACTGTTTTTGAGCCCCTTCTCCATCCGCTCTGCCTGGTAGAGCGGAGTTGCCTCATCGTTCTCCCCCCATAGCAGAAGGATCTCATGGTCAATCTGCTGGAGAAGCGGGTCCAGGTATTCACTGACCGACCTGACAAATGTTTCCCGCATCACACCGGTGAGCTGCCGGTAGTCGGAAGAACCGAGTCGTTTCCAGAGTGCGGTCTCCCGCAGCCAGGCCAGAGACCTCTCCCTCAAACGGCCGGGGAGGAGTATGAAGGGGGCCTTGAGGAGTTTCGCCAGGTACTTCCTCACGTAGAACCCGAAGGAGCGGCGGGGTTTCATGCCGGCCCCGCCGGTGATCAGGATCCTGCCAATACGGGTTCCGGTCTTTTCACGCGCCAGGAGTTTCAAAGCCACCCGTCCGCCGAAAGAGTGGACGAAGAGATCGACTTTCTCCTCCCCCAGAGAGTCGATAAAGGCCTCGACCACGTCGGCATAGTCGTCGATCGACCAGGCCCGTGGCGGTTCGGGTGATGCGCCGAATCCGGGGAAATCGATCAAATAACAGCGGCGCAGATCGGAGAGATGGGTGGAGGCAGGAATCATGACACGGGAACTGCTTCCCCAACCGTGGAGGACGACAAGAGGCCTCCCTTTCCCGCCGGCAAGGTAGCTCACTTCGCTCTTCTGATAGGTAAAAGTATGGCTCTCGAACTCCATGCCGCGGGTCAATTCCTGCTCCTTCTGTTCCGTGTGTAAGAGTTTGTCCGGTCAGTGATCATATCGTAAAAACAAGAGAAGAATCAAAAGATAGGGGGTTTGATGCGGAGAAAGCTATTCTTTTTTCTCGAGAGAGCACAGGTGACCAGAAGGGAGAGAGTGGCATTCGGTATTCTGGGCGGGAGCCTGGTGATTCTCGGATTGCTCCATCTTGTTGTAGAGGAGAAGATCCGGGAGGACAGCGGGTACTACAGGGAGCTGGAGGAGATTTTCGGTGAAAGAAGCCGTCAGGTGCAGCAGGAGGAGGAGCGTCTGATGGCGCGGTACAGGCCCTCACTTCCGACTCTTCCTGTCAGTGCGGTTTATTCGGAGAGAGCGGCCGCCGGTACGGGACTTGCCGGGGGGCATTCAATCAGAACGAACCATTACCCATCGGAACCAGACACAGCCGCTACAGGAAGTGCCGGAACGGCGGATCGGTCCTCTGCTGATCCTTCCGTCCCATCCGGCCGCAGGAATGACCTGCAGGTTGCGGACGGATCGGGCGGCAGCGGGGCAGAGCGGACCGTCTCCGAAGATGTTTCCACCGGCACATCGCCCGGCTTTTCCGCAGGAGAGAGCGTGAATATCAACACGGCCGGGGTCTCCGAGCTGCAGCAGATACCGGGCATCGGTCCTGCGTTCGCCACCCGGATCGTGGAGTGGCGTATGGCCCACGGACCGTTCACCTCCGTGGACCAGCTGCTGGCTGTGCGGGGGATCGGCCGGAAAAGGCTGGAGTCGCTCCGGCGGTATGTCACACTCTGAAACGGTCGGGGACGGTGAGGATCTGGGGGTGAGGATCGGGGCCGGTGCATTATTCGTCAAAAGAGCTATCTTTCGACAAATCAGAAGATTTGAACCGCCATGGCCAACCGGATCTTGTGGGCTGATGATGAGATCGATCAGCTCCGGTCTCATATCATATTTCTTGAAGGGAAAGGGTTCGACATCACCCCCGTCTCCAACGGGAATGATGCGGTCACGATGATCTCGGATCATCTCTTCGACCTTGTCTTTCTCGATGAGCAGATGCCCGGAATGGATGGTCTGGAAACTCTGCAGAAGATCAAGCAGATGCGACCCGCCCTCCCTGTGGTGATGATCACAAAGAGTGAGGAGGAGTCGATCATGGAGGATGCGATCGGCGGGCAGATCTCCGATTACCTGATCAAGCCGGTAAATCCAAACCAGATACTTCTCACGGTAAAGCGGATTCTGGACCGCCGCCGGCTCCAGAACGAGAGGATGGCCCGTGCCTACCTGAATCAGTTCAACGCACTTTCCGAGCGGTTTGACACCAGCACCGACTGGAGGGAGTGGATTGATATCTATCGCCAGCTGACCCGGTGGGAGATCGATCTGGAACGGGGGGATGAGGGGTTGAGCCAGGTTCTGAAGGATCAGTTCCAGCAGGCCAATCAGGCTTTCGGGCGATTCATTGAACTGGAGTACAAAAGCTGGCTGACAGGTTCGGAAGGAGAGCGGCCGTGGCTGAGCCCCGATGTGATGGAGCAGTTCGTCTTCCCATGGTTCTCCAGTAAAAAACCGGTCTTTTTCTTCCTGATCGACTGTCTGCGGTACGACCAGTGGCTGATGTTCGAACAGATTCTGGCTGCCGATTTCCGGATCCAGACTGAATACTACTACTCGATTCTTCCCACCGCGACCCCCTACTCCCGGAACTCCATCTTCTCGGGCCTTATGCCCCTCGAGATCAGGAACCGTTATCCTTCTCTCTGGGATATGGGGCAGGATGAGAGTTCGCTGAACCGCCATGAAGAGGAGCTGCTTGGCCTTCTGCTTCGCCGGAAGCGTCTGGACAAGCGGTTCAAATATGAAAAAGTACTCCATGTGGAAGAGGGAAGGAAGCTCGCAAGCCGGATCATGAACTACACGCAGTCCGAACTTACCGCGATCGTCTACAATTTTGTAGACACGCTGGCCCACTCCAGATCCGATTCGGACGTGCTGCGGGAACTGGCCCCCGACCTCTCCGCGTTCCGCACTCTGACGCAGTCCTGGTTCCGCCACTCCTCTCTGCTGCAGATGCTCCGGGATCTTTCGCAGGAGGATGTAACCATCGTGATCACCACCGATCACGGAGCGGTCCGATCCCTAAGGGACACCAAGGTGTTCGGTGACCGGGATGCCGGGACGAACCTGCGGTACAAATATGGAAGGAACCTGACGGCCGACCAGAGTGCGGTTCTCTACCTGGAGAAACCGGAGGAGTACTTCATACCGGTCGAACCGCCGGCCAACTCATTTATCGTGGCAAGAGAGGATTACTATTTTGTCTATCCGACCAACTATCACAAATATCAGAACCGCTATCGTGACACCTTCCAGCACGGGGGGGCGACAATGGAGGAGATGATCCTCCCGGTAGCCACACTGCAACCCCGGAAATTTCACCGGTAAGATGGAGCAGAGAGTCATCAGCCGAAGTGAAGAAGAGACGATGAAGGTGGCCAGGGATCTGGGAGAGAGGATCAGGCCGGGAGAGATCGTGACCCTGTCGGGTGAACTGGGAGCGGGAAAGACCTGCTTTGTCCGCGGTTTTGTGCAGGCGTTCGGAATACCCCCAGGAGAGGTTGTCTCACCCACATTCAACCTGGTTCAGGAGTATGACGGAAGGGGCGGACTCCCTCTCTATCATATGGATTGCTATCGCATTGAAGACCCTCGCGAGGCACTTGAATTTGGTATAGAAGAATATTTTTATGGAGATGGCGTTTCCATCATCGAATGGCCGGAGAAAATCGAAAGCTTGCTTCCCGACCGGATCGTCCGGGTGGAGCTGACGGTTCTTGATGAGAAGGGCCGTCAGATATCCATCACGCGTCACTCCGGTTCCGGCGACGGGCCGGACGGGCCCGGGACGCCATGATCGTATCATCAACAGAAACCCAGCCGTTCAATCGGAGTGATATTCCCGGCATCAACGGAGGAGTAGTACGGATTCATGACCACCAGGAAGAAAAGATTGCCATACAGACTGGATCGTCTGCCTGTGATCATGCCTTTTCACAGACGCGCGTCGAACCAGATCCAGCCCGGAGATCTTGTCTATTACGGCCCCTGTCCGGAGTATTATGGAATCGGTGAAGTCGTCCAGGCAGAAGAGGATCGCTACGTGGTCGATTTCCGGGGAACCGGCCTCCTGGGAGTCCAGAAGGATGTCTTCTCCAAACGTTACATCATCCCCATCCACAAGCTGAACCTGGGGCATATCCTCAAGACCACCTGATATTTCACAGGGACTGCTGTAGACCTGGATGCCGAGTACATCCAGAGGGAACCAGGATATGCAAAGAGATACCCGACCCCTTCACAGGCAGCTTCACAGGCAGCCGTTTCACGACTGCTTTCACATCTGCATCCGTGTTTGCGCCGGCTCCTGGTTGGCTCCTTCAAACCTTCTCTCCCGCCCGATGTACCAGAAAAGAAAGGAAGCCAGAAGACCGGGATAGAAGGGTTCAACGCCGTGCCAGGCGTAGGCATAAGCCTCTGAACGATGAAGCGACCCCATGACAAGCCAGAAGAGTGAGACCAGAGAGGAGCCTGCAAGCGTGATAAAGAACCAGGGCCGGCGCAGGCGGAAAGGCCTGAGATAGACCCCGACCACCGGAATGAGCAGTCCCGGTATGAAGACCGACCCCAGCACGTACCACATTTCGATGACACTGGGGTAGAGCGATATCAGTGCCAGCCCGATCATCGCCGCAGCCAGAATGCCCCAACGAGTAAGCCGGGTGGGGTCGAGACGTGGAAGAGAGGGGGCGAGCAGATCCCTTCCGAGCGTCTGTCCCGCGAGAAAAAGGTATCCGTCCAGGGTGGAGAGAATGGTAGCCAGCAGAGAGACGAAGAAGAGTCCCTTGATGCCCGCCGGGAGGAGCGCCTCGGCCAGAGCCGGATAGGCGAGGATCGGTTCGGGAAAATCCCCGCCCAGGATGCCCCATGCATACATGCCGCTGAAGGTGGTCAGGAAATCAAAGAGCGCCCAGAAGAGAATCGATACCAGAATTCCCCGACGGGCAGTCCGGGGTGATTCGGCCGCCGCCACACGCTGATGAAATCCCGGGTCGACAAAGGTCCAGAGTGCGATGAAAAACCAGACGAGGATATATTGGACCGAGTGGCCTCCTGTAAGGCTCCGGAAGTGGTCCGGCACCGCTTTCCAGAGCGTCGGGATGGAGCCGAAGTCCGCCATGGCGAAGGAGATCAGCAGGATGAAGCCGATGAACATCAGCAGAAACTGAAGCTGATGAGTACGGATGACAGCACCGAACCCTCCGATTCCGACATAGAGAGAGGAGAGCAGGGCGACGGCCAGAGAGAACCAGAGGTAGTGTCCGCTCCATCCGGTCATGAACTGGATCAGCAGGCCGATCATGAGGATGTAGGGGGCCGGACTGACCAGGACAAAGATGGGGAGTGCGCTCAGCTGTCCTGCCCTCCGCCCGTATCTGCCTGCGATCGCCTCGGGCATGCTCATCGCCTTGTTCCTGCGGATCCTGCCGGCCAGCAGATAGGCGAACAGGATGGCAAAGATGTAGTAGGGGAAGCCCAGAACCAGCCACTGTGAAATCCCGAATTGAAAGCTGTATTCTCCCACCCCGAGGATCCCGCCGTACCAGGTCGCGACGAGGCTGGCGACAAAAGCGGGAAGGGTCAACCTCCGGCCGCTGAGAAGGTACTGCTCTTCATCCTGCCTGAAGAGATCGGTTTTCCAGCTGAGCAGGATCAGGGCCAGGAAGTAGAGGGCAATCAGCAGCCAGTCGATGAAGGCAAAGGTGACTGAGGTCAAGAGATCAGAAGATCAATGGTTGTCCGGATGGGTTACGATGAAGAGGAGAAGATCTCCTTTCTCGTGCGTAATCTCAATCTGTTCGGAGACGGCTTCGTTGGAAGAGCCGTCACGGACTCCGTTCTCCAGAGTCTCACCGTGCAGGGGATAGCGCAATCCTCTGGTTGTGATGCCGGAGACGGCACCGGAAAGTGGAAAGAGGGAGAGTACCGTGCCGGGCGGCACTCTCCGCCGGAAGGTTTTCGGGAGCAGAAGGATTTCACCGTACTGGTCCATGTAGCGGAGATCGTCGAACCGTGGCAGGTACTTCTTGAGGACCGAGAGATTCTTCAGGGTGTGGTCCAGCCGTTTGCCCGTGGCACCGTAGACAACCACCCTCCGGGCACCTCTCTGCTCCGCCAGCGAGAGGGCCTTCTCCAGATCGTTTGTCTCCTGATCGCTGTCCCGGATGATTTTGTTGCTCTCTTCCGGATGGTATACGTAGCTGTCAAGATCCCCCGTTATCAGATCCGGTTCCAGGCCCAGGTCCCGGGCGGTGTTGGCTCCGCCATCGGCCGCAATGAAGAGGTCGGCTTCCTGTACGGCCGGTTCGATCAGTCCGGAGGGGGGGATCTGTCCGTCACAAAGTATGACTGCTTTCATCTGGATACTGTTTCAGGGATTGCCCCATGTCACGGTGTTCAACTGCGACGTGAATGAACCGGTTGGCCTTTTGCTGCAGCCGCTTGCTGAGCCGGTTCCGGACCGGCGCTTTGACCGGTTGCGATGGCCTTGTTTGCAACCGGTGAAGTGGCGGTTCTGCCTCTACTTCAGAAAGCTGTACATTAACTGCAATCCATACCACTAACCGGAGAAGATAATCAGGATGTATAAAGAGTTTCGGGAAAAACTTGTTCAGTACACGACAGTGGGAGTCTTTTCGCATCTCCGGCCGGACGGGGATTGCATTGGTGCACAGGTGGCTCTCTGCCTCTGGCTGGAAAAGAACGGCATCTATGCCATGGCTTTCAACGACAATGATGTTCCGCCGAACCTTCAGTGGATGACCGACTATTTTCCTGTATCGATACCCGATGCGGAGACAACCGCCCAGTGCGACGCTTTTGTGGTTGTCGATGGCAATGCGCCTCATCGATTCGGGAGTTACGAAAATTTTCAGAGTGAGCATCCCCGGCCCGCCTTTCTTATTGACCATCATCCGGATCCCGCCGATCTCTTCGTCTGCAGCATCTCCGATGTGAGTGCCTCCTCGACCTGTGAACTGGTCTACCGCCTGCTGATGGATCATGATCCGGATCAGATTGACGGACAGATGGCAAAAGCACTCTATACCGGGATTGTAACCGATACCGGTCTGTTCCAGTTTGACAGTGTGGTTCCCGAAACCCTGGAGATCGCTGCCGATCTTATGCGGAGGGGAGACTTCCGATCCAATGAGATCTATGAGCGGGTCTATGCCGACCGTTCGCTGAACCAGCTCCGGTTGATGTCACTGGCTCTGGAGACCATCCGTCTCTATGAGAACAATCAGATTGCAATCATGTACGTTACAAAATCCATGCTGGATGAGACCCATACGAAAAGCGAGGATTGTGATGGGCTGGTCAACCATGCGCTTGGCATAGCCGGGGTCAAGGCAGCCGTTCTTCTCAAGGATCTGGGAGGAGAGTACATCCGGATGAGCCTGAGATCAAGAAGTGAAGTCGATGTAAACGAGTGGGCGAAGAAGCTGGATGGTGGCGGGCACCGGAAAGCGGCGGGAGCACGACACCCCGGTCCGCTGGAGTCGGCCATTCACGATGTGGTCAGAATCGGAGCCAGACAGCTTTCATCGCGTTGAAACCGAGATCAAGTTGAAACAAGGAGTACCCTTCTTCGCATCATTCCCGGCGTCAGCCCGAGCATCAATCCGGACGTCAATCCGGACGGAACCCCGTCAGCCACTCTGGCCGGGCATCTGCCGGGATTCCCCCCTTCCCGTCCGGCTGCTTCCTCTGCTGGTCCTGTTTGTCATGATTGGGTCGGGGTGCGGGAGTCCGGAGGAGGAGACCTCCCGGGCGGAAGTTGGAGCGGATCACTTCTCGGCAACGTTGATCGAAGAGGCGATTCACCCTCCCGCAGGAGGGAACTCCGGAGAACCGGTCGTGGAGGGGGACGTGAAGCTGGCGCTGGAAGAGGAGATCACTTCGAGCCGTAAAAACGCGATCACCCGTGCGGTGGAGCGTGCCAGTCCCGCCGTTGTGAGTATAACGGCGAGGGAAGTGGTGGAAGGCCGTGGGACACCGCAGGATGAGTTTTTCCGCTATTTTTTCGGCTACGGAATCCCCCGGGAGTTTACCAATATGGGGTCCGGATTCATTATCAGTGAAGATGGTCTTCTGGTAACCAACCAGCATGTGGTCGGCACGAATGCGAAGGAGATCATGGTCTCGACCGGAGACGGCAATTCATGGCCTGCACGGCTGATAGGAAGTGACGAGCTGACCGATCTGGCTCTGCTGAAGATCGATGCCGATCTTCCGCTTCCCTACGTGGAGTTCAGTGATTCCGACGAGGTGACGGTGGGTGAGTGGGCCATCGCCATGGGCAATCCCTTCGGGCTGTTTGACGGCCAGCCTGCCGTAACCGTGGGAGTGGTGAGTGCCCTGAACCGCGACTTCCGTCCGGATCCGAACAATCCCCGGGTCTATATCGACATGATCCAGACCGATGCGGCGATCAACCGGGGAAACTCCGGAGGGCCGCTGCTTGACAGCAACGGGAAGGTGATCGGAGTGAATACATTCATATTTACCGGCGGAACAGGTTCCGGGTTTGTCGGACTCGGTTTCGCCATCCCCAGCAACCGGGTGGAGAGGATCATCACCCAATTGCTTACGGCGGGTGAGGTGGTGCTTGACTACGATCTGGGGATGGAGTTTACCTCGATGACTGAAAATCTGGTCTACCGATATGGTCTTCCAGCCATCCAGGGGTTGCTGGTTACCAGTGTGAACAGAAACGGACCTGCCTTTGAGTGCGGACTTCTGCCGGGGGACATCATTCTGAAGATCGGTGAGGAGAGGGTGTTGAGCGAGATGCACGCCTGGGCCATCCTCCGCGAATACCGGGTGGGAAGTGAGATGGATCTGGAGATCCTTCGGGACGGTGAGCGGTATCAGACCCGGATGCTGCTGCGAAAACGGGTGGCCGCCGATGAGGCAGGGCAGGACGTTGGGTCCGACGAGATGGAGTGAACCGGACCCTGATGGTTCATCCGTCCGAATTGGAAGGGGTGATCATGGAGGGGTCGGTGCCCGATTCCCGGAGCAGCCAGGTGAGGTACTCCTCGTTCCCTTCCTGCTCAGTCACCGTCAGGGCGACAACGCAGGGTACTTCGTAGGAGTGAGCCTGTTTGACGGCATGGGTGAGACGGGCCATGTTCCGGCGGGTGGTTTTGGCGATGAGTACACACTCCTGTGACGTTTCGATGCGACCTTTCCACCGGTAGATCGATTCCATTCCGGGGATGATGTTCACGCAGGCGGCCAGCTCTTTTTCGACCAGCATGCGGCCGATCTGCTCCGCTTCTGCTCTGGAGGGTGTGGTGATGTAGACAAATCTCAGATTCTTGAACATGATATACCCGTTTATGGATCAAATATGCCAACTTGATCCCGTTTAGGCAACAGGAAGCATGCCTCAGGATCGGGTTCTTTTGGTTGAACCCGCTTTGAAATAACTGTATTTTAAGAGGCTCTGGTCATTTGATTTTGCCGGTGTGTTGTGCCGGTTTCTTTCAAAGCCTGCTGGCAGAGGAGTGGGCCGGCAGGGCAGACGCAGAACGACAGGAGTTTTTGCGAGAGTGGCGGAATTGGTAGACGCGCCAGACTTAGGATCTGGTACCTTCCGGTGTGGGGGTTCGAGTCCCCCCTCTCGTACTCACTCTTACAGACAAAAGACCTTGCCTTCATCGCAAGTCAGTCAACTTTCTAACCGATTTAGATTACAACAGAAGGAGAAAATACGTGGACATTTCCGTTCAAGAACTGACTCCGGTCGATAAAGAACTCACCATCCGTGCAACACGGGAGGAGCTCTCCCCCAAGTTTGACGAAGCGATGCGCAAGCTTCGCGGTCAGATTCAGCTGCCCGGCTTCCGGCCCGGCAAGGTGCCCCTTTCTCTGGTGAAGAAACGCTTCGGCGCTGAAATCGAGATGGAAGAGATCAACAAATATATTCAGGAAGTTTTTGAAACGAAGGTGGTGCCGGAGTATGAACCGGTAGGGGAGGCCGAAATGCTCGATCTCCAGTGGGAAAACGATGAGCTGGAGGTGAAGTTCAAGATCGGATCCCGTCCTGAGTTTGAGCTGCTCGATCTGTCGGGGATCAGTGTGGACAAAATGGTTCATGATGTGACGGACGAGGAGGTGGAAGAGGAGATCCGGCGGACGCTGGAGCGCCACGGCAATCAGGAGGAGGTGGAGGGAACGATTGAGGAGGAGCACCGCGTAGTCGTGGATGTCCAGTCGCTCGATGAGAACGGGGATCCGGTTCCGGGAGATGAGGACAAGGATCAGGTGCTGAACCTCAAGGATGAAAATGCAGAGGATTTCCGCCAGGCACTCGTCGGGAAGAAAAAAGGCGATGTCGTGGACATGGAGGTGGGAGAGGGTGACGAGAAGGACCGTTTCCGGATCCATGTGAAGAGGGTGGAGCGGAGCATCCCGGCCGAACTGACCGATGAGTTCGCCAAAGAGCACTCACGAGGAGAGGCGGCCAATGCCGATGAGTTCCGCAGCTGGATCAAAAGCAGCATGCAGCAGTATTATGATCAGACCAGCGAGGAGCTGTTCCGGCAGGATCTGATCACTGCATTGACAGAGGCTCACGATTTCTCTATACCGGCAGTGTTCGAACAGCAGCTTCTGAACAACTATGTGGAGTATCTGCGTCAGCAGATGGGCGGGCAGCTGCCGGAGGATTTCAATGCGGATGACTACAAGGAGCGGATGAAGGAGCAGGCCCTGGAAGAGGCGAAATGGTACTTCATCAACCTGAAACTGCAGGAAAAATTTGAAGATATCGAGATCACGCCGGAGGATATCGACGAGTACATTACTGTCGAAGCCGCCCGATATGGTGTGACGGTCGATCAGATGAAGCAACTCTATGCCGGGAACCCTTCCCAGCTGGAGAATCTGAGGATCAGCATCCGGGACGGAAAGGTTCTGGAGAAAGTGCAAAACGAAGTGAACGTCGTGGAGCTCTCCAAGGAGGAGTTCCGCAAAAACCGGGGAAATAAGGAAGAAACGGAGTAAATTGGATCCGGAGCGAATTTTGACACATTCCAGGTCTCCATTCCATAACTTCTATCTGCCTGAACAGATCCCTCTAAAACACCCTACAGCTATGCCAGACATGGAAGCATCCTCCCCGATCTACAATCAACTTATCCCGATGGTCGTCGAGACGACCAGCCGGGGAGAACGGGCTTACGACATCTACTCCCGGCTGCTGAAAGACCGGATCATCATTCTCGGTTCTCCGATCAATGATGCGGTTGCCAGCTCCATCGTCGCCCAGCTGCTTTTTCTGGAGTCGGAGGATCCTGAAAAGGATATCCACCTTTACATCAACAGCCCGGGTGGCGTGGTCTCCGCAGGGCTCGCGATCTACGACACAATACAGTATGTCCGATGTCCGGTCTCGACCACCTGTGTGGGAATGGCCGCATCGATGGCCGCAGTCCTTCTTGCATCCGGTGACAAGGAGAAGAGGAACATTCTGCCGCACGCGCGGGTGATGATCCACCAGCCTCTCGGGGGGGTCCAGGGGCAGGCAAGTGACATCGAGATCGAGGCTCAGGAGATCATCCGTATCAAGAAAATCCTTACGGAGATACTGGCCCGACACAGTGGAAGAAGCTTTGAACAGATTCAGATTGACTCCGACCGGAACAAGTGGATGAGTGCCCAGGAAGCACTGGACTACGGGCTGGTGGACCGGATCATGGAGCGGAGACCGGACGGTAAATAGTATCCGGAAGCCACCGCTTCCGTAACCGCCTGGGCCGACAGGCCCTTTAAATTAGAGGGAATCGATGAGCAAGAAGAAAAGCGACGATCTGGTGCACTGCTCTTTCTGCGGGCGTTCCAGCAATGAGGTGAGCAGCATGGTTGCCGGTCCCGATGTCTATATCTGCGATCGCTGTGTGGACGATGCGGCCAGTATCATCCAGAGCGATCTGGCTTCCCTGACCCGGCGCCGTGAGAAGCAGTACCAGCCGCTCCCGAAGCCGATGGAGATCAAGACGCGGCTCGATGAGTATGTGATCGGCCAGGAAGAGGCGAAAAAGACCCTCTCGGTGGCGGTCTACAACCACTACAAGCGGATCAACAGCGAGGAGGTGGAGGGATTTGAGGACACCGACATCGAGAAGAGCAACATCCTTCTGCTGGGTCCGACAGGAAGCGGGAAAACCTTGCTGGCCCGTACACTTGCCAAAATCATCGATGTTCCTTTCACCATTGCCGACGCAACGGTACTCACCGAGGCCGGCTACGTGGGTGAGGATGTGGAGAGCATTCTGAGCAATCTTCTTCAGGCTGCCGATTACGATGTGGAGAGGGCCAAAAAGGGGATTGTCTACATCGACGAAGTGGACAAGGTGGCGCGGAAGAGCGACAACCCCTCCATCACCCGGGACGTCTCGGGAGAGGGTGTGCAGCAGGCGCTTCTGAAGATTCTGGAAGGGACCGTGGCCAACATCCCTCCGAAAGGGGGACGAAAGCATCCGGAGCAGAGTTTCATCCAGCTCGATACCACCAATATTCTTTTCATCTGCGGCGGGGCTTTCAGCGGCCTGGAAGAGATCATCTCCCGGCGGCTCTCCACCAGCACGATGGGTTTTCATTCCGAGGACCAGGTCAAATTCGACAAGAACGACCCGGCGATCTTCACCCACGTCACGGCCGAGGACCTTCAGAGATTCGGACTTATTCCGGAACTGATCGGCCGTCTTCCGGTCATCTCCGCCCTTCACGAGCTGACCGAGGAGGCGATGATGCAGATCCTTGTGAAGCCCCGAAACGCCATCACCCGACAGTATCAGAAGCTCTTCAAGATGGAAGGAGTGGAGCTGATCTTCGAAGAGGAGGCGATGAGGGCGGTTGTCAGGAAAGCGCTCGACAGAAAGACCGGCGCACGGGGACTTCGTTCGATCCTCGAGGAGGCGATGCTTGATGTGATGTTCAATCTGCCTTCGCGGAAGAATGTGAAGCGGTGCATCATCACGGCCGATACCATCGAGAAGAACGCACCGCCGATCTACGAGAAGCAGAGGGCTTCCGCCTGATCCGGCAGCACTGTTTCTCCGCAAGCCACTGCAGGCGATACACACTGCAGGCCATTCCCATTGCAGGCCATTCAATCTGCGTCATTTCCACGGCACTCCAGCCTGAATCTTTGGAACCCTGATCCGGCATGAAACCCCCGGATCAGGGTTTTCTTCACTCCTGCCAAAGCTGCTGCACAAGCCGGATGGACCTCATCCTGTTTTTTTGGATATTTCGTTGATCAGCCGACCAAAAACAGGATGACATGCAACTCTATCTCTCTGTAAGCCGGATCAAGGTGATCCTGGTGCTCTCCCTGATCGCCCTGGGGGCGGGATCCTATGCCTACAACCAGTACCTGATAGAATCGATCCATGAAAGGGAGGGGTCGGATGTTCAGCTCTGGGCCAAGGCGATCGAATTCAACAGCCAGCCTTTCCATGAACAGGTCATTACGAACCTGAACCGGTCGCTTCGGATTCTCTCCACCATTCCGGAGGTGCCCGACAGTGTGATCCGGATGATCGAGGAGGTGGAGAGGGTAAAATCCTCTTTCGATTTCGTGACCGAAAATCTGGTTCTGGGGGACCGTTTCCGGGTACCCTCCATCGTGGTCAATGAAGAGGGAGAGATTCTCTTTGCCAGTCTTCTCTCCGATGAAGATCTCGACAGGAACCTGATCGAAGTGTTCGGGGCGATGCACCCGCCCATCGAGATACAGATCGGTGACGGGCGGATGCGGCAGACACAGTATGTCTATTACGGGGACAGCCAGACGGTGCAATACCTCAAGTTTTTCCCCTATTTCCAGATCGGCCTGCTGGCACTGCTCCTGGGGATCGGATATGTGACCTACCGGAGCATCACCCGTTCCGAACAGTCCAATCTCTGGGTGGGGATGGCCAAGGAGGCGGCCCACCAGCTGGGGACGCCGATCTCGAGTCTTTTCGGATGGGTGCAGCTTTTGAAAGACCACTCACCGGAGGATGAAGAGACGGCCGCCATCATCCATGAGATTGAAAGCGATATAAAGCGTCTGAAAGGGGTGGCCGAGAGGTTCAACAAGATCGGTTCCGAACCGGAGCTCAAAGAGGTGCGTCTGGAGCCGATGGTGGATCAGGTGATCCACTACATGGAGAGCCGGCTGCCCCGGCTGGGCCGCCAGGTGGAAGTGAAAAAATCGGTCTCAACCCGGGCAAGAGTCCGGGTCAATCCGGAACTGTTTCACTGGGCACTGGAGAATCTGATTAAAAACGCGATAGATGCCATCCGGGAGCATGAGGACGGGGCATTTGTGGCGATCCGGGCCCATCAGATTGAAAATGAAGTCTGTATCGACATTCAGGACTCCGGCGGCGGCATCGAACGAAAATATCTGAACGATGTCTTCAAGCCGGGTTTCAGTACGAAGAAAAGGGGGTGGGGGCTGGGGTTGAGTCTTACCCGCCGCATTATCGAGGATTACCACAAGGGAAGGATCGAAGTCTATCACTCCGAACCCGGAAAAGGCACCACCATGCGGATCACACTGAAGGCGATCCAAGAATCGATGGAGCCGGTAAAGAGACGGTTTCAGCTTACGAAACCCCTTTTCCGGGCATAGATCATGAGCCTCGCCTTGAGGAGGTTTCTGCCCCTGTGAAGCCGAGAGCGGATGGTGCCGATCGGCACGTCAAGCATGTTGGCGATCTCTTCATAGGTGAAGCCCTCCACATCACAGAGAAGCACCACAATCCGGAAATCCTCCGGAAGGTCCTCCAGGGCGCCGGTCACATCATCGTCCATCAGTTCCCGGAACATCTTGTTTTCCAGATCGGACGTATCGGTCCGTTCAGCCCGGACCGTCTCGTAAAAGGTTGCTACTTCATCGTAGTCGACCTGCTGCGGCTTTTTGGAATTCTTTCGATAGTTGTTGATGTAGGAATTTTTGAGGATCCGGAACAGCCAGGCCTTGGCATTGGTTCCTTTTTCATAGGAGCTGAAAAAACGGTAGGACTTTACGATCGTATCCTGTACCAGATCCTCCGCGTCGATGGGATCGGCCGTAAGCCGTAACGCGAAGTTGTAAAGGGCATCCAGATGCGGGATGATCTCTTCGGTGAAGTCCTTCTGCTTTCGAATCTCTTTTTTTGTCAACTCTGCCATCCCGATTGCTTTGGCTTTTTTGTTATGCGTTGCAAAACAGTAGCCTGTCAAGCCGATGGTACTCGTCGGTCTCTCAGCAGTTGCTTCTCTCTTTCTGTCAAGTCTCTCAACTCAAAGAAGTTCCCGCTGCGGGGGACATCTGCGATGCGAACTTTGCAGGGCAGGACAACGATCAATCTCTCGACTCTACTCTACTGTACTGATAGAACTCTCTCGCGGTTTTGTTTCCCGCATCAGCTTTCCGCATCTGCGGGTCTCCACTTCCATCCCAAAACCCAGAAATAACTTAACCAAGAAATGCGGGTTCGGCAAGCAAATGCCGGAAAAAAATGAAGTTGCCTCTATCCGTTCACTGACTGCTACGGTTCTTCCTGATAAATAACCGCCGTGGGCGCTCCCACAGCGGAGTGGAAGCCCAGCATCTCAAAAGCTTTTCTCGACAGCCGTATTCCGTTTCCGGAGAAACGGTCGTTCACCTTGACATGGACGCCCCTGCCGTTTTCAGGATTTTCAACAAACACGACGGTTCCCAGTGCGATGTTGGCGTGTGCCGCGGTGAGCTGGGAAGGGTTGTAGAGCTCTCCGCTGGTTGTGGTGAGAGCGGTGATCCGGTCGTCATAAACGGTGGCCGGAACCGAACCCAGATCGCGAAGACCCGCGTCGACCCGGTAGGGGTTGGGGAAAGTGCGGTCGGGGGGAAGCAAAACGGTCATCTCGGCAGGGGGACGGTTGTTCAGGTCAATTCCGGGATTGAGAGCTTCCATCTCCTCGGCAGACATGGAGAAACGGCGGAGAATCTCCTGGAACGACTCTCCCCGCTGAGGGCGATAGAGTATGAACCGCCCCTGGGGTGTGGAGTCGCGGTACTCCTCATCGACCACCGGTGTGTTGCGCGTACTGCGAACGATCAGCCGTTGCCCGACAGAGATGAGATCTCCCTGAATGCTGTTCAGCCGTCGCAGCTCCTCGGTACTCATGTTGTGTTCACGGGCGATCCGGGTGAGTGTGTCCCCGCTCCGGACAGTGTACCAGGTGTTGGCGGAGGTAGGAGCGGAGACGATCGACCGGGCAGGGATTTCATTCTCCCGGGGGGTCTGTTGCTCCGGAGCCGGGATTCTCTCCGGTGCGGGTGTGTTTCCGGTATAGATGATCAGCTCCTGTCCGGCCGAGAGGAGAGTGCCTTCCAGGCTGTTCCACTGCTGGATCTCGGCAATCGTGACACCGTACCGGCGGCTGATGGAGTAGAGGGTCTCGCCGGCGGCGACGGTGTGGCGGACCGCCTCTTGTGAAACTTCGGGAATTCCCGGTTGAAATCCCGGATTCCGGGCATGAATCGGGTCCGGATGGAGCAGGACTCCCGCGGTGAAAAACAGCAGTCCGATGATAAAGATCCGGGGGAATCCTCTTCGGTCACAGGAATGTATCGCGTCAGTCGTCATGTGTCTCCTCCCTGAGCTGTTCCAGGGCTTCCGTCAATTCCGATCGCGTGTGGTGGTCCTCTTTCTGTGAAGCAAGATCCATACCCGCAAGGAAACAGTGTTCGGCATCTTCTCTTCTTCCCAGCTGCTGGTAGAGTTTTCCAAGGTGGTAATAGGTCCCGAGGTAGTCTGGATCACTCTTCCGTATGGATTCAAACAGGATCAGCGCTTTTTGTTCCTCGCCGATTTTGAGCAGCTCCAGAGCGAGTGCAAATTTGGAGAACGAGTCGCCGGGGTTCTCCCGGACAAACCGTGCCAGTCGCTCTATGTTTTTTGAGTTGCCGCTCATTACCTGCCGTCCCGTCCGGCCGGATATCTCTCCAGAATCTCTTCGAGAGAATCCCCGCCATACTTTTCCAGAAAGGCGTTGGCAAGAACGGGTGCGATCACATTCTCCACCACAACGATGGCCCGCGGCAGAGCACAGACATCAGAACGCTCATACCGGGTCTCCTGCTCCTCGCCGGTTACCAGATCGACCGTCCGGAGTGGCTTGAGCATGGTGGGAATCGGTTTCATCACGCCGCGGATGATAAGCGGCATCCCGGTGGTGACTCCCCCCTCGACCCCTCCGGCCCGGTTTGTACGGCGTACGAAGCGCTCCTCCTCAAGGACGATCTCATCATGGACATCGTGACCGGAGCGGTGTCCGGCCTCGAAACCGAGTCCGATCTCCACCCCCTTCATCGCCTGCGTACCCATAATGGCCTGGGCGAGCAGTCCGTCGATTTTTCTGTCCCAATGAACATAGCTGCCAAGTCCCGCAGGCAGTCCGGTGACGATGATCTCATAGATCCCGCCAAGGGAAGATCCCTCTTTTCGCCGGAGCTTGATCTCCTCCCGCATCTGTTCGCCGAGCTCCTCGTCCAGACAGCGGACATCCGATTCGTCCGCCCGCAGGCAGATCTGCTCGGCCCCTCCGTCTGCCAGCGGATCTGCAACCTCCCGCACCTGTTCCCAGTCGGAGTAACCGACCGAGCCGATCCGGATGACGTGCGCGCCGATCTGGATACCCAGCTGACGGAGGAAGAGCCGGGAGATGGCGCAACAGGCCACTCTCATGGCTGTCTCGCGGGCGCTGGAGCGTTCGATCACCGGCCGGATGTCATCAAAACGATACTTCTGCACCCCCACAAGATCGGCGTGACCGGGGCGGGAGAGGGTGATCGGTTCCACCTCTTCGCCGGTCTCTTCCCGGCTCATCACCACCGGCCAGTTGCTCTTGTCCCGGTGATAGGCAAGATTGGTCATTTTCAGGGAGATCGGAGATCCCATGGTCTTCCCGAAACGCACGCCGCCGGTGATCTCCGCACGGTCTTTTTCGAAAGCCATCCGCCCTCCCCGGCCATACCCCTGCTGGCGGCGGGCCAGCTGGTGCGCTATCTCATCCTCCGTAATGGGAACACCTGCAGGGATCCCTTCAACAATTCCAGTCAGTTCCGGTCCGTGGGACTCCCCGGCCGTGAGATATCGAATCATAGATTTCAGGTCTGGTCAGAACGGGAAAATTCATGCGAAATATAGAGAATTTTCCAACTCCTGTCCGGGGAAAGGCGTCCTACATCTGGAGGAAAACTTTTGTAATTTGTCGGGTTGAAAATCATTGCCTATGCATGCACTACAGGAACTGGGAAAATACAGCACGCTGCTCTATCAGGCCCTGCGTTCTTCCACCGAGTTCCATACCTACCGGGCAAACCTGGTAAATGAACTGGTCAAGGTGGGGTATGACTCTCTCGGCATCATCACGCTGACGGGAGTCTTCACCGGTGCGGTGATGACCATCCAGACCGCCTACCAGCTGGAGCTCTCCATCATCCCGCTCTCCACCATCGGTGCCATTGTATCGGAATCGATCCTGATCGAGCTTGCCGCGGTCATCTCCAGTCTTGTTCTGGCGGGGAAGGTGGGGGCAAGGATGGCGACCGAACTCGGAACGATGAAGGTGAGCGAGCAGGTGGACGCCCTCGAGTCGATGGGCTTCAACTCGGTCTCTTTCCTGGTGGTGCCCCGTGTTCTCTCCGGTCTCTTCATGTTCCCGGTACTCTATATCGTGGCATCGGTTTTCGGGGTCGGCGGAGGACTGGTGGCGGGGATCCTCACCGGCGCGGTACCGGGTTCGGAATTTCTGAAAGGGGCACAGATGTACTTTGTGCCGTGGAACGTACTCTTCGGATTTGTGAAATCCTTCGTTTTCGGATTTGTCATCACCTCCATCGCCTGCTACAAGGGCTACTTTGCCAGCGGCGGTGCCGAAGGGGTCGGAAGGAGCACCACCCAGGCCACCGTCCTCGGATGTATGTATGTGCTCCTGGCCGATTTCATCCTGGCATCCCTTCTTCTCTAATCGATGAATCAGCCGCCCGATGATTGAGATCCGGAACCTGAAAAAATCGTTTGGAAACCAGCTTGTCTGGGAGAATGTCTCCTTCACGATCGAGGATGGAGAGACTGTTGCGATCATCGGCCGGTCCGGGTGCGGCAAGTCGGTCCTGATGAAGCACATCAACGCCCTGATGATTCCGGATGAGGGGGAGGTGCTCATCGACGGAGTGAACATCCACAGGCAGGATTACGTTACCCTCCGGAAGCTTCGGCAGCGTTTCGGGGTGATGTTCCAGGGTGCGGCACTCTTCGATTCCATCAATACGTTCGAAAATGTGGCGTTTCCTCTGCGCTACTTCACCAGACAGACCGAGACGGAGATCCGGAGGAATGTCTTTGAGGCGCTGGCCATGGTGGGTCTGGAGCATGCGGCCGACAAACCCACCTCCGAGCTCTCGGGCGGGATGAGGAAGCGGGTCGGACTGGCCCGGGCGATGATCCTGCGGCCGAGGTATCTGATGTATGATGAGCCCACCTCCGGTCTGGATCCCGAAACAGCCGATGAAATCAACAAAATCATTGTGGCCATGGGCCAAACGCTGAACATCACCTCCGTGGTGATCACACACGACATGCACAGTGTTCTGGAGGTGGCGGACCGGGTTGCATTTCTGGACCAGCGCCGGTTAAGTTGGTACGGCACAATCGACGAGATGCGCCGGGCCGACCATGAGGAGCTGATCCGGTTCGTCTCTGCCAGTGAATATCAGCTCAGACCACAGGGAATCGAAACAGGAACCGATCAGGAATGACAAACGAGTTTAAAATCGGGCTGACCGTAATACTGGCAGTGATTACCGGATATCTTGGACTCCGGTTTATGAGTGACATCCCCCTTTTTCGGGATCCGCTGGAAGTAACCACCACCTTTGACCGGGTGGACGGCCTCAGTGTGGGAAACATCGTCTACATGAACGGGCTGAAGATCGGATCGGTGAAGGGGATGGATCTCACCGATGATTACCGGGTAAGGGTCGTGCTGGGTATTGATACCGATGTCCGTATCCCGGACGATTCGGTTGCCCGGCTTACCGCCTCGGGCCTGCTGGACGAAAAGTCGATCGAGATCCGGCGGGGAACCTCCGGCCGGATGGTCTCTCACGGGGATTCACTCTCCGGCGCCTATGTGGGGACCCTGATGGAGGATCTTGGTTCCCGCAGTGCGGAACTGAGCGGTAGTGTGGCTGAAACGATCGAAGAGCTGAACCTCTTCCTTTCCCAGCTGAACCGGACACTCGATGAGGAGAGCTCAAGGGCTCTCGGCCAGACGCTGCGGAATCTCGAATCCACCACTGCCGCGGCCTCGGGAGTGCTCACCTCAAAAAGAGGTGAGATTGAAGAGGCGATCCACTCCCTGAACCGGGTGATGAGCCGTCTCGATTCACTCTCATCCGATGCCAGGACCGACTCCCTTCTAGCCAGTCTGGACCGGTCCGCCAGGGAACTTGAATCCCTTGGCCGGGGCATGGACCGGTCGATTGGGGAGCTGAACGAGATTCTTGCCAAAATCAATCAGGGAGAGGGGACGATCGGAAAGCTGGTGAACGATTCCTCACTTTATGAGAATGTGGACAGCCTGTCGGTAGAACTGAAAAATGTGCTCCGGAGTCTGAATGAAAATCCGGGCCGGTTCCTCCGCCACATGAACCTGCTTGAGATCTTCTAGGGTACTGTTTTCGGCACTTGTTTGAGGATTCTCTCCCTCTCTTGTCGTTGCGGTTCGCACCCTGTTCCTGTATATTTTGCTGTTTATAGCCGGTCATCGCACCAGCTGTGCTACGACTTTCCGAGCCGGAGCCGCAACCGTGCCGGCCAATCATTCACGTTGTTTGAAAAGTTCTGTCATGGGTGTAATGGAAAAGCTGAGAAGCAGCACACCGATCGTGTTGTGGGTGCTGATCTTCTCGTTCGGGATTTTATGGGTGCTCCAGGATACGCAGGTATTTGATGTGATGGCCGGCGGTCCGGCCACGGTGGGCACCGTGAATGGAGACGCGATCTCCCTGGAGGAGTACAACAGCCGTGTAAGTTACTATGCGGACCAGTACAGCCAGCAGAATCTGCCGAATACTGCGGACATGCGGGCTCTCTATGAAGAGCAGGCGTGGGAGGATCTGGTTGCCGAACGGCTCATCTCCCAGAAGATGAACGAGCTGGGCATAACGGTCTCCGACGAGGAGCTGGTAAACATGATTCTGGGCGAGAATCCCGATCCCTTCATTCTCCAGCAATTCCAGGATGAGGAGGGGAACCTTGACCGGATCGCCCTTCAGGCGGCGGTGGAGGCTCCCGAAAACGAACCGATCTGGGTCATGATCGAGCAGCAGCTCCGGCAGTCCCGTCAGCAGCAGAAACTATCCAACTTCATCTTCTCCTCTCTGCGGGTGGGCGGGCTGGAGGTTGAGCGTGCCTATGAGCGGGCCAACAGCTATGCCGATATCCGCTTTGTCCGGCTGCCCTACAGCGATGTGGCGGAGAGTGAGATCACGGTGACGGATCAGGAAATCAGCGACTACTACAACCGGAACCGTGATGAGTTCCAGCGTGAGAGGACCTGGCATTTCCGTTATGTCTCCTTTGAGAAGATCCCCACAAGGGAGGACACCCTTCGCGCCATCCAGGATCTGGAAGAGCTGGCTGATGAGTTCCGCGAGACCGACCCCGCGGAGCTTGCGAGCTTCCTTATCCGTAACCAGTCTCTGACCGGCTATTCCGATCAGTTCATTGCTGCGGATGACATCCGCGAGGAATACAGGACGGTTCTGGCGCTGGATGCAGGGGAAGTGAGTGACGTCGAGATGATCGGAGGAGTCCCGCACCTTTTCCGGAAAGTGGATGAGCGGAATGGAGAGGTGAAGTTTGCAGTCCTGGCTCTTCCTGTAGAGCCCGACCCGATCGCTACCATCGACCGTCTGGCCGAGCAGGCGAACGATTTCAGCTTCTTTGCCCGGGAGGAGGGATTCGATTCCGAAGCGGCCCGGAATACAATGGAGATCCACTCGGCCACCGCGACGGAGGGTATGCCGTTTGTTCCGGGAATCGGCGAAGCCCGTGCACTGCTGAGTGAACTGGAACGCATGCGTCCGGGTTCCATCTCGGAAGAGATTGAATTGAGTGACCGGTTCCTGGTGGTTCAACTTACCGATGAGATTCCAGCAGGACCGCGCCCCATGGAAGAGGTGCGCAACCAGATTGAGAATACCCTGCGCGGCAGGAAGAGAGTCGAGATGACCGTTCAGAGAGCGGAAGAGCTGCTGAGAGCGAATGCCACCCTTGACGCACTGGCTGAAGCGGCGGGTCAGGAAGTTCAGACCGCCGGGAATGTACGGTGGGGTGGAGCAACCATTCCCGGCGCCGGCCGTGAACCGGGCATTATCGGTGCGGTGTTCGGCCTTTCGGAAGGGGAACGCTCCGGAGTTCTGGAAGGCAATAACGCCGCATTTGTGATTGAGGTCGATGAGATGAACCGTTCCGATGCCAGCGAGATGAGCGACGAACAGCGCCGTCAGCTCTCCCAGGAGATGGAGCAGCTGAAGTTCATGCTCTTCAGCGAGGTTCTGATCGATCAGTTGAAGGAGGATGCCCGGATACGGGACAATCGTCACCGGCTGATCCGCTAACTATTTCGTCCGTGATGAAAGGGTAAGGGAAAATTCTCTTGCCCTTTTTCATATTCCGGAAATGAAGTTTACCGAAAAAGATATTGTCTGGATGCAGCGGGCTCTCGCACTGGCTGCAAGGGGAGCGGGGTATGTCTCACCCAACCCGATGGTCGGATGTGTGATCGTCTCCCGGTCGGGGGATATCATCGGGGAGGGATTTCATGAGCGCTACGGGAAAGAGCATGCGGAGGTCAATGCGGTCCGGTCGGTGAAAAAGCTCTCTCTTCTGGAGGGTGCCACGGTCTACGTCACCCTGGAACCCTGTTCCCATCACGGCAAGACTCCTCCCTGTGCCGATATGCTGGCGGACCTGCCTCTTGAGCGGGTTGTCGTTGCCATGCAGGATCCCAATCCAAAAGTGAACGGAAAGGGGATCGCCCGTTTGAAGAATGGCGGGATCCGGGTTGATGTCGGTCTGCTGCAGGAGAAAGCGGAAGAGTTGAATCGCTTCTTTCTCCACTGGAACGAATTCGGCCGACCCTGGGTCACGCTCAAGATCGCACAGACGGCGGATGGGTATGTGGCAGCGCCGAACGGAGACTCCCGCTGGATCACAGGACCCGAGGCGAGAGAACAGGTTCACCGGTGGCGCTCGGTCTATGATGCCGTACTGGTGGGACGCAATACCGTGGAGCAGGACAATCCCTCGCTGACGGTCCGTCACGTCCAGGGAAGACAGCCAAGGAGGGTGGTGATCGACGGCCCGTTCACCCTTCCCCGGAGCCTGAGCCTTTTCTCGGATCAGTATGAGGAGAAAACCATCGTGATTACCCACAACAGGGAGAAGGTGGAACGGGAAGAGGATCCGATGCTGAAACTGATGCAATCCAACTACTTCCGCGGGAAGGTGCTCCTGGCGGATAAATCCGGGGACCACACCGATCTGAAATCCGCCCTGAAGCTTCTGGCACAGGAGGGGATCACCTCGGTGCTGGTGGAGGGCGGGCAGGCCCTTTCCACGGCGTTTCTCCGGGAGGAGCTGGTGGATCAGCTGGAGCTGTTCATCGCCCCCTCCATTCTGGGAGGGGGGAAACGCTCTATCCTGGGGCTCGGCCGGAACCGGATGGAGGAGATCATGACATTCCGCCAGTGGGAGTGGAACCGGTTCGGAAAGGATATGCTTCTCACAGGCCGTCTTTAGATCCTTCCAACGAAATCCTGACACCATGTTCACAGGTATAGTAAGCGAGACAGGAGTGATCACATCCGCCGAGAGAGTGGAGGGAGGGATGAATCTCCGGATCGAGTGCTCTTTTGCCTCCGAGACAAAAATTGACGAGAGTATCGCTGTGAACGGAGTCTGCCTCACCGTAGTGGGGCAGGATGAGCGCCATTTCCGTGCCCAGGTGGTGGAAGAGACGCTGAGAAAAACCAATCTGGGAGATCTCCGGAAGGGGGACCGGGTCAATCTGGAGCGCTCACTGACCCTGCAGAAGGCGATCGACGGGCATATCGTTCAGGGACATGTCGATACGACCGGCAGAGTGGAGGCGGTAACAAGGCAGGGACAGGACCAGCTGATCGAGATCTCCTTCGATCCGGCACACGCCGTCTATCTGGCCGAGAGAGGAAGCATCTGCCTGGACGGTATCAGTCTGACCGTTGCCCGTCTGGGAGAGGATCGCTTCACGGTTGCCATCATCCCCTACACCTGGGATCACACCAATCTGAACATGCGCCGGCCGGGGGACCGGGTCAATCTGGAGTTCGACATTTTCGGGAAATATATCGCGCGCTACATGGAGCTCCGCTTCTCCCGGGATCCTGACGGATAAGTCCGGATCAGAACCTGGGTGACCGCCCTGTCGGCGAAGAGCTTCTCTCCAGATTGTTGAGCAGCGGAAGTTTCTGGAAGAGAGACTGGATCTGGCCGCTGTCGATGCTCAGCCGGAAGAAATAGTACTGGAAATCGCCAAATGGATTGAACTGGAAACTGAGCGTCCAGCAGACCATTCTCCGTACAAGACTGAATTGGGAAGGGGTGAGTTCTTTCTGGATGAAGTCATATCCGATCCGTGTGCTCACATCCCATTTGGGCGTGAGGTTGAAACTGATGTTGTTCACATTGAGAGTTGCTGATCGGCTCGCATCCTGGCGGAAACGCCAGGTCCAGCGGTAGCTGAAACTGAAACTGGCGCTCCACGGGGAGGAGAAGCGCTGCAGAGGGACCCGGTTGAATCGCGGATCGACCGGACCGAAGAGCCCCTGATCGAGCGGATCGTAGGGTCCGTAGACCGGAGTATTGATCGGGCCGACGCCCCCTCCGGGGCGACCCGCAATAGAGTAGTTGGCACTGATGGAGTAGCTCTGCGGCTGGAGGAATTTGCCCGTATCCTGCCAGATGAACCGGTCGATCATCGCCCCCTGTTCGTTTCGCGAATAGAGCGAGTAGGTGGCAGTTGCACGAAGGTTCACCCCGTCAAAAAGCCGGGTGGAGAGGGAGGCGTTCACCGGGCCGAAATTCAGGCTGTCTGCTGCAAAGTTGTAGCTGGAGGTGAAGTTCAGGTTGTCAATGAGGCGGATCACATTGGAGCGCACTTCCCCGGTGGAATCCCTCCGTACCTGGCGCGTCTCGAAAACATTCGAAAGCCCGAAATTGAGATTCATCTGCTCTCCCTGCCCGGGCCCGCCGAATACCTCATTCTGAAAGATGGAGTAACGCTGTGTCCGTCCGGTTGTATCGGTCTGGACGTCACGATAGTAGCCGAACCGGTCGCTGCTGAAATCGGGCCGGTAACTGAAACCGACCGTAGGCCGGAGTGTGTGCCGGAACCCGTCGAGGCTTCCGACCTTCAACTGGGAGATGCCGTAGAGTGTGGTCGTGAAATTGATGCCGGCATTGAACTCCCTGGCGGCCGCGAAACCCCGGACAAGCCGCTCCTCCACTCTCTGCTCTTCCGGGTTCCACTCCCGTCGGATCGTGGTGGGATACCAGAATTCGGTGATGCTGAAATTTCCGGATGTATTGAGGAACTGGCTCGGAAGCAGGTTGTTTGCACTGATTTGTCCCTGCTGTCGGAAGCCGTACTGAACATGCCGCTCCTGACCGGTCGCTTCCCGGAAGAGGGATGGATTCAGCAGGGCTTCGAACCAGTTGATTTCGGCGTCGGGACCATCCAGAGGACGAAAGTTGTAGTCCGCCTCGAAGTTGCTGCTGTAGCGGAGAGAGAGGGTTTCGTACCAGCGCTGCCTGTCGGCCGAGGGGGTGCTTCGTTCAAAAGGAGTAATCTGACGAAGGGAGAAGTTGATCTGGGGTCCCGAGAGACGGGTGGTGTTGGTTGCAAACTGCTGGTTCAGCCGGTTGGTGATGGTGAAGTTGTAGGCATTGTCCGGATGACGGTAGCGGTAGGTGAGGCTCGAGGAGCTGCTGGTCTCCGCCCTCTCGTCAATGTCGTAGGAGTTTCTCAGATAGTAGTCGGCCGTCCTGAGGTTGATGTTGGCATTGAGGCTTGCAAAGGGCGACAGGTCGTGGCTGTGCTGCAGGCCGATGAGCCGGTTCCGGGTTCTCATGAAGTCGATGTCGGTCGGCTCCAGTCCCCGTTCGGAAGAGTAGCCAAGGGTGACCGAGCCGCTGAACCGGTCCGTGAGCCGGTATTGCAGACGGGTTTCGTTGAAAAAGGAACCGGACGTATAGAGATCGAAGGCGGTCTGGGCAACGAAATAGTCGTTCAGATATTGAAACCATCCGAAGTTCTGCAGCCCGATTCCCCGGGCGGAGCTGTTCTGGAAAGCGTACGTCGGCTCCAGCAGACCGCTGCGACGCCGGTCGATTCCCGAGGGCACATACCCGAAGGGAAAGACAAGGGGGTAGGGGATATCCAGCAGGTAGAGTCTTGCGTTGGTGAAGAATACCTCCTCCTCTTCCACCACTTTCATCCGTTCCGCCTCGATGTAGTAGTACATATGGGTGGGCGGACAGGTGGAGTAGCGTCCCTGCTCGATGAAGACATCGCTCCGGGAGACATTCTTTACCTGGTTGCCGATCAGGTACCCTCCCTGGATCTGTACTTCGGCCGCATCGAATTTCCCTTTTTCCGTCTCGTAGTTGAAGAGGATCCGCGAGCTCCGGAGCTCCTTCCCGGCCTGGGACAGTACCGGATAGGAGAGGGTGTCTCCGGGGGTTTCACTCCGCGCCTGCACTTCATGCCGGCTCAGAGAAAGAGAGATCACACCGGAGCGGAGTTCATTCTCCCTCTGACTTACATTGGCCGAGCCGAAAAGTGTGGCTTCACGAAGGTCGCCGGCACGGAAGATGAGTGAATCCCTGGCCTGGAAGGTGACGGCCTCCGGCGGAGCCCCGCCGCCGGAGGCGGATCCCGGCTGAAGGGAGAGGCCTCCTCCATCGGGTAAACCCGGAATAGGGAGTGGAGGCTCTTCACCGGCCATTCCCGGATCAGCACCTGGGGAGAGTGAGTCCGGAGAGAGAGAGTCGGGAAGGATGGGTTGAAGTCGCGGGTCTGGCAGGGCAGTACTGTCCGGCAGAGTTCTGAGCGTGTCGGAAAGGGAGGCTCTGAAGATGTCGGAGTGCAGACCCCCGGGGATTGTTCCGGAGATGGAGGACCCCGGCATGGCGGGGGCCGGAACCCTGCCGGTGTGTAGAAGGATCAGACAGATCAGGGCAACCCGGCGGAACAGCCGATGGTTACCGGTAACCCGTAGTGCAGGCGAGGTGCGACGCATGCGGGTTCATCTTACAGATTTTCATGAGCCAAAGTGGAAGCCCCATAGAGGGCGGCATCGTTACCAAGCGGTTCATAGATCACTTCAAACCCTTCCCGGAATGGCGGCATAAGGTACTGGACGGCGGTCTCCCTGGCCGGTTTCAGAAGCCAGTCTCCCGCCTGGGCGACCCCGCCACCCACCACTATTTTGCGGATGTCGAGAATGTGGATATAGTTCACAAATGCGTATCCCAGTTTTTCACCTGATTTTCGCAGGATTTCGATCGCCAGCTCATTCCCTTCCTCCGCTGCATGATACAGATGAACGGGTTCAAGTTCCTCGAAGTTCGCATGGAACTCCCTGTAGAGAGGATTGTCAGGATATTGACGGATCAGGTCGGCCGCATACCGGCTCAGGAAGCGCTGGCCCAGGTAGGCTTCGATTCCGCCGCGGGTGTTGCTGTTGGAGAGAGGGCCGTGGTAGTCGATGATGACGTGTCCCAGCTCGGCTCCCGCTCCGGTTGTCCCCCTGAAGAGCTCCCTGTTCAGAATTACCCCGCCTCCCACTCCGGTCCCCAGCGTGATCATGATCATGCTGTCGAACGCCCTGCCGACTCCGAACCGGGAGGATCCGAGTGCCGCCAGGTTGGCATCATTTTCTATGATACAGGGGAGTCCGGTCCGTTTTTGCACCTCTTCGGTGGCGTGCACCACCTTCCAGCCGGGCAGATTGGGCGGGTTCCGTACCGTGGTCCGGTCCAGAGAGATCATCCCGGGGGTCCCCATACCAATTCCGATCGGTTTTCCGGGGCACTCCTTGAGCAGGCTCTCCACAGCTGTTCCGATCCGGTCAAATACATGATCCTTCCCTTTTTCCGCTTCGGTGGGATACGAGACTCTTTTCAGAATTCCCTTGTCGGCGTGGACCAGAGCCGCCTTGATGTTGGTCCCCCCAAGATCAATACCGATAGAGATCATCAGGTCAGGACTTACGGTTGTTTGATGATGTAGACGGTCTCTCCCGGTTTTCTCATTCCATACTCTTCCCGTGCGATCTTTTCCAGAAGACCGGGGTCGTTCTTCAGCTGGCCGAGCCTTTCTTCCAGCTCTTCGGTTTCGATTTTCAGCTGTTCGATCCGAGCGCTCAGATCTTTTTTGCGCTTGTAGAGAGTGTAACGGGTGTAGAGGCTGTAGGTGTCGATAAAAAGAAACCAGATGGCGACAAACGCCACCAGCACCGAGATGAGGAAGGATTTTTTCCAGCGAAGTGGATTCAGGTAGTGAAGATTCATCAGGAAAGAGGTGTTGGAACTCTGTTCGGTGCGTGTCGGGTTCCGTTCTCATTGGCCTCCGGCCAGCTGATGAATGGCTCATTGTACGGAGGCCGGAAGGGTTTTTTGACACCCGTCAAGGGTCGACGGTCAAAGTAAACCAATTTCTTCTAGAAAAAAAATAACCCCTACCGGGTATCAGCCGATAAGGGTTAATCAAGAGAGAGTCGAAATAAAAAGGTAATGCGTGAATCGGGTGGGATTCGAACCCACGACCCACGGCTTAAAAGGCCGTTGCTCTACCTGCTGAGCTACCGATTCAGCCTTTCACTGAAAGACTGAAAATATATGGCAGTTCGCAGATCAAAGCAACCGGAAATCACAATAAAAAACGAACAACTGCTCAATAAGTGAAACTGAATGAGGAAAACTTTATTGTGAACATGTCGTACAATAAACGATCCGGATGATCACATCATCTCATTCATTCAGTGGTAAAAAATAGGACAAATTAAGACAAAACGGAAGACCCATGGCAACCATTTTCACAAAAATAATCCGTGGGGAGATCCCCTCCTGGAAGGTGGCGGAGGATGACCGCCACTATGCGTTTCTTGACATCAATCCCATTGCCGAAGGGCATACCCTGGTGGTACCGAAGCTGGAAGTGGACTATCTGTTCGACCTGCCGGAACCGTGGCTTCACAGCTCTTTCTCATTCGCACGCCGGGTGGCTGCCGGAATCGATCAGGCGCTAAAGCCGCTGAGAACCGGGATCATCGTTCAGGGTCTCGAGGTTCCACATGCCCATATCCATCTGGTTCCGCTTTATACCCATACACAGAGCATGTCGCTCGGCCAGCGCGTTGATGTGAGTGATGAGAGAATGGAGGAGCTCGCAAGGCTAATTGCGGCGAACGTCGGGACGGCATCGGCAGGGTGAGTCCTGAAACCGTACGGGTCGACCCTCAAGCCGTACTTTCATATATTCACTCTGCCAGAAAGCCGGCCAATCCCAAACCTTGATCAAACGGGATCCCCGATGAACATTCTCTTTTTGAACGGTCCGAACCTCAATCTGCTCGGAGAGCGGGACCGGGGCACCTATGGCAGTCAGACTCTGGCTGAGATTGAAGAACAGGTACGCCATGCCTTTCCCGATCTTGGGCAGGTCTGGTTCCAGAGCAACCACGAAGGGGAGCTGATTGACCGGATCCAGCAGGCCCGTGCAGAAGGGTTCGGCGGCATTGTGGCCAACTGGGGCGGATACACCCACACATCGGTCGCCATACGGGACGCACTGGAGGCGGTTCACCTGCCGAAAGTGGAGGTACACCTCTCCAATATTCACGCCCGGGAAGATTTCCGAGAGAAATCGATCACCGGCCGGGTGGTCCATGGAATCATTACCGGTTTCGGGGCGGACAGTTACATTCTGGGTGTTCATGCCGTCCTGCTGATGTCCGCGAAAGAGGGAAACGACTGATCCTTGCGTAAACTCCGAGAACTCTTCTCCGATACGCTGGTTTACGGGATCAGCAGTGTGTTTGCACGGTTTGTCAACTATCTGCTGGTTCCGTTCTACACCGCAGTATTCGCGCCCTCCCGCTACGGAGTGGTCATTCTGGTCTACGCCGCGATTGCATTTCTGAATGTGATCTTCACGATGGGGATGGAGTCTTCCTACCTCAGGTATGGAAAGGACCGCAAGGAAGCACCCTCGGTATTCCGCACGGTACAGCTCTTTCTTTTGATTGCCGCCTCGGGTCTCGCATTTCTGCTCTGGATCCTGGAACCGGCCGCTCTCCCGGTTCTCCATATGGACCCTCAGGATTCGTTCATCTACCGGCTGATGATCGCCATCCTCTGGTTTGACACTCTTGCCATCGTACCCTTCGCTGAACTGCGCCTGGTGCGGAGGACATGGCTCTTTGCCGCCCTGAAAACCGCTCATGTCGGGATCAACCTCTTCCTTAACTTCTATCTCATTCTCGGGCGCGGACACGGCATCGAAGCGATCTTCGTGAGCAATACGATCGCATCGGCCCTGGTCACCATCTTCGCACTGATCGCCACACTCCCGCTGCTGAAGGGGGAGTGGAACAGTGCTCTGCTCCGGCGTGCATTCTCCTTTGGATGGCCCTTTATTCCGGCGGGGCTGGGCTATGCCGTGAACGAGGTGCTGGACCGTTTTTTTCTGGGGGCCATGGACCCCGGCCGGGTGCAGCAACTCTACGGGATGGGTGTCACACCGGAGGATGTGGTGGGGATTTACGGCGCCTGTTACAAGGTGGCGGTCTTCATGCTTCTACTGATCCAGATGTTCCGGATGGCCTGGCAGCCCTTTTTCATGCGGCATGCCGATGATCCGGAAGCACCGCATCTCTATGCCCGCGCTTTTGACTATTTCAATCTGATGGCCGCAATGGTCTATCTGATGGTGGGGCTGTTCGCCCGTGAGCTGGTCTCGTTCCCCATTCCTTTCACGGAAGAGACCCTGATCAACAGCCGCTACTGGTCCGGGCTGTCCATCGTTCCGCTTCTGCTTCTGGCCTACTGGTTTCACGGCTGGTATATCCATTTCTCGGCCGGGATCTTCATCCGGGAGAGGACAGGGGTGCTGCCCGGAATCATGATCCTGGGCGGGGTGATCACCATCCTGATCAACATGACCCTGGTGCCCCTACTGGGGATGATGGGAGCAGCCTGGGCTACTGCAATCAGTTTCGGGGTGATGGCGCTTTCCCTATGGTACTTCAGTACACGAGAGTTCCGTGTTCCCTACCGGCTGGGACGCGGCATGGGGGTGATGGCGGGTGTGGCGCTGGCAGTCTGGAGTGTGCCGGATCTTTCCGCGCTCCTTCATCTGAATCCGACCCTGGTGAAAGCAGGTGTGGCGGCCGGGGGGCTGCTGCTTCTTGTGCGGCTCTTCTTCCGGATCCGTTCCGAACGGATTGGAACGCCGGATCATCCTGTGGGGCGGGAGGCTCCGGAACGGGAATAAACGGGTGCGGGAATAAAAAGGCCCCGCAGTGAATTCCGCGGGGCCGGGTGCAAGTAGTGAAGAGCCTGTGTCTTCGGTTTTTGTTCGGTGGTTGAAACGTAATGATCCGGATCGGTGCCCCGAACGAAGCCGGACGGAACAGGCCGGATCATGGTATGGATCCCGGCAGGGTTACCGGATCTCGATACCGAGCTTTTTGAAGCTCTCAAGAGTAGAACGGACGGCACTCGCCGATTCGTGTAGCAGCTGCTTCTCTTTTTCGTCCAGATCCACTTCAATGATCTCCTTCACTCCACCATGTCCCAGTTTCACAGGGACGCCAAGATAGAGATCCTCGATCCCGAACTGGCCGTCCACTCTGACGCAGCAGGGGAAAATCCGGTTCTGATCGAGCATGATCGCCTCCACCATCTGAGCGGCAGCTGCACCGGGGGCATACCAGGCGGAGGTTCCCATCAGCCCGACAATTTCACCTCCGCCGGTCTTGGTCCTCTCCACAATGGCATCGAGCTTCTCTTCGTCGATCAGCTGGGTGACCGGAATCCCGGAGACGGTGGTGTAGCGGGGCAGGGGGACCATGGTGTCTCCGTGGCCGCCCAGCAGAAGCGCCTGGATATCCTTGGGAGAGACATCGAGCTCCTGCGCCAGGAAAGCCCGGTATCTTGCCGTGTCGAGGATGCCGGCCATGCCAAGGACTCTGCTCGGATCGAGACCGCTCGCCTGCTGCGCCACCCATGTCATCACATCAAGGGGATTGGAGACCACAACGATGATGGTATCCGGTGAGTACTTCACCAGCTGCCGGCTCACATCGATCACGATCTTTGCGTTGATGCTAAGCAGATCGTCCCGGCTCATGCCCGGCCGCCGTGGGACACCGGCGGTAATGACGCAGACATCGGAACCGGCTGTATCCTCATAATTGACCGTACCGGTCAGCCGCGTATCAAAACCGTGAATGGGAGCCGCCTGCCACTGATCGAGCCCCCGCCCTTTCGACGGATAGAAGGTCTTGTCGTTCTCTTTCCGCTCGATGTCCACCAGGACCACTTCTTTGGCAAAATCCCGCTGAGCGACGGTAAGTGCTACCGTCGAACCGACGTTTCCTCCGGCTCCTACAACAGTTACTTTCATGGATGTTCCGTGTTTATGGTTGATATTGAGGTTTGAATCTGTTTTGTGACCGGAATCGGCATCATCACTTCTTTTTCCGATAGTCCAGCCCCCACATCAGCTTGTTCCGCAAGGTATCAAAATAGTTCTGTCCGGGAAGCTCAATCAGCCGGATGCGGTGAGGGGAGTGCCCTATTTCCACTTCAAACGGTTCCTCTCTCTCCTCAACAATCTGTCCATCCCGGGAAAAGAGAATCTGACCCACATTTTCATCGACACGGATGGTGAGCGTCCGGTCGGAGGGGAGAACCAAAGGACGGGTGGTGAGAGTATGGGGATTGATCGGAGTGAGGACCATGACCGGGGTGCCCGGTCGTACGATCGGGCCTCCGGCGGAAAGGTTGTATCCGGTCGAGCCGGTCGGAGTGGTCACAATCAGTCCGTCTCCCCAGTAGGTGTTGATGTAGTGTCCGTCATAGGAAGCACTGAGGGTGACCATGGAGATCGACTGTTTCCGGGAAAAAAGAAATTCGTTCAGAGCATGGTAGCGGTTGCCGCCACTGGAAACCGCCTCTAGCATGGAGCGTTCATCGACCGTATAGTTCTTATCAAGAACAGCCTGCAGGGCCTCCTCGATCTGATCTTTCGGGGTATGCGCCATGAAGCCGAGCCGGCCGCTGTTGATCCCGAGTACCGGCTTGTCCAGATCGAATACCAACTGGGCGGTGTAGAGCATCGCCCCGTCCCCGCCGATGACCACCACGAGGTCCGCGCGGCTCACCGCTTCCCGGTCTTCGTTGCAAAGAGAGAAGAGTGCCGGTTCGGGATTCGGTCCGAGCCCTCCCGCCTCATAGATCTCCCTTCGGGCATAGCATCCGACCTCCTTTCTCTGGCACCAGGAGAGGACCGCCTCGAGAGGGGCTGCCACACTGTACTTTCCGGGATCCGCGATCAGTGCGAAGGTCATTATCCCGCTCCTTTCAGCTTTTCAGGCCTTTGAGCCCTTTGATTCCTGCCGATGCCTTCCTGCTAAGGAGGTTGGTTTCGTAGGAACGGATCCGCCCCGCCTGCTGCCGGTGGCGTTCTTCTGCAAGTGCGATCAGTTCATGAAGCAATTCACGGAATCCGGTTCCGGTGGCTTTCCAGAGATAGAAGGAGAAAGAACCTGGAATGGTATTGATCTCGTTGAACCAGAACTCCAGGGTGTCGGCATTGACCAGGAAATCGAGGCGCGCCACGCCGGAGACCCCGAGGATCCTGAACACTTTCTGCGAGGTTTCCCGGATGGAGCGGGTAAGCTCGTCGGGAATATCGGCCGGGATGACGCGGGATGCGGAGGCCATCCCTTTCGATCCCTCCCCGTCGTTCATGTATTTGTCCTGGAATGAGAGCAGCTCTTCGCTGCCGATGGGGCGCTCACACACACTCGCACGGCAGTTGTCCGGTGTTCCGAGGACCGAACAGTTGATCTCCATGAGAGGTTGGACCGCTTTTTCGACCAGGATATGTTCATCATACCGGAAGGCTGCTTCTACCGCCTCATCCAGCTCTTTGCGGTCGGCAGCGACTGCCACCCCGATGCTGCTTCCCAAACGGACCGGTTTGACCACGACCGGCCATCCCAGCGCATCGATCCGGTTCCGGATTGCATCGGCCTGATCGATCCACTCCACTTCACGGAAATGGCAGGACTCCACAACCGGCACTCCGTTGAGACGGCAGAGCTCCTTGGCCAGCACCTTGTCCATTCCGATGGCGGAGGAGAGAAGGTCCGGTCCGGTGTAGGGAATGCCGAACTGCTCGCAAAGTCCCTGAAACGAACCGTTCTCCCCGGCTCCTCCGTGGAAGGCGAGCAGCATGATATCGAGAGGACGGGAGGCCGGTTTCCGGAAAAGCCCTCCATCCAGATCCCTCAGTACCGGCCGGCCCACCTCGTCCCAGGCAATCATGCAGGGAGTGGCCTTGCGCGTCACTTCCGCAAGATCTTCGTAGTTCTCGAGCTTCGTGAGGTGATCGCCTGTATACCATCTTCCCGATTTGGAGACATAGAGCGGGATTCGGTTCCACTCCTTTTCGTCCAGGGCGAAGAAGGCCTGCATTCCGGTCAGGACGGAGACTTCATGCTCCGGCGAGACACCCCCAAATGCGACGACAACGTTTTTCACTTGCTCAGGTAGAGGTTTTTGAACTCATACGGCTTGCGGAACCGCTCATCATCAAAATCGTCCATAAAATAGATACTCTCCCCGGTCGATTTCATCTCCGGACCCAGTTCCTTTTTCACTTCCGGAAATTTGTCGAAGGGGAAGACCGGCTCCTTGATCGCCCAATTCTTCAGATGTGAGGTGAGGTCGAACTCATTCAGTTTGGCCCCCAGCATCACCTTCACTCCGATCTTCGCCTCCGGGCGCTGCGTGGCCTTCGCCAGGAAGGGGATCGTTCGGGTGGAGCGTGGATTGGCCTCCAGGACATAGACCACCTCGTCTTTGACGGCATACTGGACATTCAGAAAACCGACGATGTTCATGCTTTGGGCAATCCTCAGCTGATACTCCCGGATGGTCTCCAGGACCTGCTCGCTCAGCGAATAGGTAGGGATCACCGCAGTAGAGTCGCCCGAATGGACACCTGCCGGTTCAATGTGCTGCATGATGCCCGCGATGTGGAGCTGCTCCCCGTCGTAGACCGAATCGACATCCACCTCGATCGCTTTGTCGAGGTAGCGGTCGATGAGGAAGTCGTTCTCCGGATGGGTTTTCAGGATCCGCTCCACATAACGGCGGAGCTCCTCCTCCTTGACGGCGATCCTCATGCCCTGTCCGCCCAGAACATAGCTCGGGCGGATGAGAACCGGATATCCGATCTCACGGGCGATCTCCACCGCGGCTTCTGCCGTCCGGGCTGTACCATATTCGGGGAAGGGGATCTCCAGTTTTTTCAGCAGTGTTGAAAAGGCTCCCCGATCCTCGGCAAAGTCGATCATCTCGAAGCTGGTTCCAAAGATGTGAATCCCGGCCTCGACAAAATGTTTCCCCAGCTTCAGTGCGGTCTGGCCTCCCACCTGAAGGATCACTCCTTCCGGCTTCTCATATTCGACGATATCGAGCACCCGCTCCCAGAAGACCGGCTCAAAGTAGAGCTTGTCCGCAACATCAAAATCGGTCGAGACCGTTTCGGGATTGCAGTTCACCATGATCGCCTCGTATCCCATCTCCTGGGCGGCGAAGACGGCGTGGACACAGGAGTAGTCAAACTCGATTCCCTGCCCGATCCGGTTGGGCCCGCTCCCCAGGATGAGCACCTTCTTCCGGTCCGAGACCTCGCTTTCGTTCTCCTCGTCATAGGTCGAGTAGAGATAGGGGGTCTGTGCCGGAAATTCACCCGCACAGGTGTCGACCAGTTTGAATGCGGGCTTCAGACCCAGCTCGTTCCGTCTGCTGCGCACCTGCTGTTCGGACACCTCCTCACCTCCCTGACTCAGGAGCCAGGCGATCTGTACATCCGAAAAGCCCGCCTGTTTCAGCTCAAGGAGCTCCTCCCGGCTGATGGTGTTGAGCGACTGCTTCTCGGTCCTGTTCTCCAGGGAGACCATATAGCGGATCTGCTGGAGGAACCAGGGATCCACTTTGGTGATGTCTGCGATCTCCTCGACCGATGCCCCCATCTTGAAGGCGTTCCGGATATGGAGGATCCGGTCCCAGTAAGGGCGGAGCAGCCGTCGCCGGATGGTTTCGCGATCCGGCGCATCGTATCCATCCGCTCCGAGACCTGAACGGCCGATCTCGAGGGATTGCCACGCCTTGTTGAGGGCTTCCGGGAAAGTGCGTCCGATCGCCATCACCTCGCCGACCGCCTTCATCTGGGTGGTGAGCTCCTCATCCACCCCGGAAAACTTGTCGAAATTGAAACGGGGAACCTTAACAACCACATAGTCAATGGAGGGCTCGAAACAGGCTGAGGAGACCCCGGTGATGGGATTCTCCAGCTCGTCGAGGGTGTATCCCACCGCCAGCTTGGTCGCGATCTTGGCGATCGGATACCCGGTGGCCTTGGAGGCGAGGGCGGAGGAGCGGCTCACCCGCGGATTGATCTCGATGGCCACCAGCCGGTCGCTGCCCGGTTCGACGGCAAACTGCACGTTGCAGCCTCCGGCAAAGGTCCCGATGGAGCGCATCATTTTGATCGCCGCATCGCGGAGCTTCTGATAGACCTTGTCGGTGAGTGTCTGGACCGGGGCGACGGTCACCGAGTCTCCGGTGTGAACCCCCATCGGATCGAGGTTCTCGATCGAGCAGATGATGATGACATTGTCGTTCGCGTCGCGGAGCAGTTCCAGCTCAATCTCTTTCCATCCGAAGATACTCTCCTCGATCAGCACCTGGTGCACGGGACTCAGCTCGAGTCCCCGCAGTACTTTCTCCTCCAGCTCCTCTTCGTTCCAGACAATCCCTCCGCCGGTTCCGCCCAGCGTGAAGGAGGGGCGGATCACGATGGGAAGCCCGCCGAGCTCCTGAACAATCTCCTTGGCATCGAGAAGGGATTCGGCTGTCCGGCTCCGGCACTGCTCGATGCCGATGCTCTCCATCAGATCACGGAATTTCTGCCGGTCCTCCGTGATGTTGACCGCATCGAGATCCACTCCAATGATCTTGATGTTCTTCTCTTCCCAGAAGTTCTCCAGGTGAAGCTCCCGCGCCAGGTTCAGGGCGGTTTGACCTCCCATGGTGGGAAGGACCGCATCGGGCTTTTCGATCTCGACAATCTCCTTGATCGATGCGGGCGTGAGAGGCTTCAGGTAGATGGCATCGGCCATCATGGGGTCGGTCATGATGGTCGCCGGGTTGGAGTTGATCAGCACGACCTTGTACCCTTCCTCCCGCAGGGAGCGGCAGGCCTGGGTTCCGGAGTAGTCGAATTCACAGGCCTGCCCAATTACAATGGGGCCCGAACCGATGATCAGAATCTTGCTAATGTCCGTGCGACGTGGCATGAAGCTTCAGGGTCTAGGGAGTTTTTCTGTCTGTTATTGTTTCCGGAATGGATTCCGGCCGGTCAGTCAACTAGTTCTTTTTTTCCTTCTTCGACCATCGCGATGAACTGATCGAAAAGATAGGCTGAATCGTGCGGGCCGGGAGAGGCCTCCGGATGGTACTGGACCGAAAAGCCCGGAAAATTCTTGTAGCGGAGGCCTTCGATGGTCTGATCGTTGAGGTTGATGTGGGTAATCTCCACCCTGGCCGGATCCACCTCATTCTCATCCACCGCAAACCCGTGATTCTGCGTGGTGATCTCTACCAGGCCGGTCTCCAGATTCTTGACCGGCTGATTCGCCCCTCGATGGCCTACAAACATCTTCCGGGTTCCGATCCCTTCGGAGAGAGCCATCAGCTGATGCCCCAGGCAGATCCCGAAGAGGGGTTTACCGGTCGATTTTGCCCACTCCACCACCGGAAGGGCATAGGAGGCCGAAGCGCGAGGGTCGCCTGGACCGTTGCTGAAAAAGTAGCCGTCGGCACTCCACTCTTTTATCTCCTCCAGGTCGGCGTTGGCCGGGAAGAGACGCAGGGTACATCCCCGCGAAGTAAAACTGCGGATCATGTTCCGTTTGATCCCGTAGTCGAGAGCGGCAATCCGGCAGATCTCTTCATCCCGGGCCGGGTAGGTCTCGGCTTCTTTGCGCGTCACCTTGCTGGCGAGCTCCAGCCCCTCCATGTCGTCCCACTCGCGGGCCATTCCGACCAGGCGTTCCTCGTCAAGAATCTCCGAGGAGATGACGGCGTTCATCACCCCTTTTGTCCGGATGTGCCGGACCAGCTTCCGGGTGTCTACCCCTGTGATGCCCACTACGTTATGCCGGATCAGGTACTCCTGCAGGCTGCCGGATGCATTGGGATTGCTGTATTCATGGGAAAAGGCCCGGACGATCAGTCCCGCAATCATAACACGGTCTGCCTCGTCATCCCCTTCCACGGTTCCGTAGTTTCCGATGTGCGGGTAGCTCATCAGCATCAGTTGCCCATAGTAGCTGGGATCGGTGATGATCTCCTGGTAACCGGTCATGCTCGTGTTGAAACAGAGCTCGCCACCGGTGGTTCCCCGGACGCCGATCGCTTTTCCGGTTAGAACCGTACCGTCCGAAAGGGCGAGAATGGCTTTATCGTCTGGGTGTGTCATGATGCATTGTGCAATTAACGGGTTTGCCGCAAGTGTGCCGGGCCGCAGGTTTCCGGACCGGTATCTTGAAAGGTTGGACAGGAGCCTCCGGATGATTTCCGTGGCGGGTGTCCGGGAAGTGCAGAGAGGACCCCTTAACAGGAAGGAAGGGGTCCGATGAAAAAGTGAAAGGAGCCTGAAGGTCAAAAAAAATCCGACTACGGATCCCGTGTCGGATTTTTCTGAACCAGATCAAAGTGTGCGGAAACGAATGGACCAACTCCTTCATGCAAACTGTTTAAATCCCGGCAAATTTACGGATTCTCCATCTGAAATAAAAGTGTTGTTCAATGCCCCACGGTGGCCGCCAAATAATGCCGGTTGCCTGGAATGTGAGAATGCTGAAATCCAAATCCGCCGATCCCTGGACACCCCGGTTTAAAACCTGATTCTTTGCAGAACTGACCCTCTTTCTGCAGAGCCGCCCCGATAATAACCGCGGCATCATCATCATCATAAAAAGAGAGCGGCAAGGGCTGTATAGCTGAGCATAGCCAAGGCGGCGGCAGAAAGAGCGATCGGAAGCTGGGTGTAGACATGATCCATCAGGTCGGCTCCCGTGGCCAGTGAAGAGAGGATGGTGGTGTCGGAGATCGGGGAGCACTGGTCCCCCACCACGGCCCCTCCCAGTACGGCGGAAAAACAGAGGGTCATAAAGAAAGGGTCCGGTAAAACCGACCATGCGAGGGGAACGGCCACCGGAAAGACCACGGCATAGGTTCCCCAGGAGGTGCCGGTGGAGAAGGCGATGATGATGCAGAGTACCATCAGCAGGCCGGGAAGGACAACGGGGGAGATGAGATCCCCCGCAAGATCGACCACATAGCGGGCCGTTCCCACCGCTTCGGTCACCTCCTTCAGGCTGACGGCCAGCGCCAGGATGATCGCCCCGATCGTTACTCCTTTGCACCCGTCGATGAATCCCCTCATCACCTCTTCCAGTTTCATTCCTTTGGCCAGTGCGATGAGAAATCCGACCAGAACGGCAATGACAAATGCTTCGGCAATCAGAAGTGTGGGATCCTCCCGGCGCCCCAGAAGGTAGTAGGTGACCAGATATGGAATAATGGCCGTGCCGAGGAGAGCCCCGATGGGGCCGAAAAAGTCAATGTAGCCCGGTTTGTATCCCTCCGGAACCTGCTGCAGGGTGAGCTCTCCGGATGCCATCGGAGAGGCTCCGGGCCGGTCGAGAAGACCCTCTTCCCGGGAGCGTCGGATCGCTTCTTTCATCTTTTTTCCGGGCACCCATGGAAGTTTTTCCAGCGCGAAGAGAAGTGTGATGGTGACAGCGAAGATGGAGTAAAAATTGTAGGGAAGGGCCGAGAAGAAGAAAGCGACCGCCTGCTGCGTGGTTTCGAAGAGGGGGTTGAGCCCGACTGTCAGTCCGGCCACATAGAAGGGCCAGACGTTGAAGGGGATAAGCGTGGCAATGGGGGATGCGGTCGAGTCGACCATGTAGGAGAGCTCTTCATGGGAGACCCGGTGTTTGTCGGCTACCGGACGGACCGTCGCACCGGTGAGTACCGTAGAGATGGTGCCCCCCTGATGGAAAACGATCCCCATCAGCCAGGTGAAGAACTTTGCGGACCTTGGCCCCCGGACCATTTTCCTGCTTGCCTGGACGGCGAAATATTCCGCGCCGCCGGTACGGGTCCAGATCCCGATAAGCCCGCCCAACGCCCAGAGGTAGACCATCAGGATCATGGCAAAGCTCTCCGTCCCGATGGAGGGGATTAGAAACTCCTGTACAATGTTGAGTCTCCCCGAGATCATCCCTCCGAGACATATTCCGATAAAGAGGGAGCTGACCACTTCCCGGGTCCAGAAGGCGAGAACGATGGCGGCAAGCGGAGGGAGTATCGACCAGAAACCGTAGTGACCATCCCGGAGAGGGATGAGGTCGGACAAAAAGATGCCTGCCAGGATCAGGGCAAGGAATCCTCCGACGTAGATTTTACGACGGGTCTTTTCACTTCCGAACCGATTCAGAAAATAGTATTTCAACTCATTCATCCCGACGGAGGGTGATCTCGCTCAGATAAATCCAGTCTTCGAATTCGGAACGGTCCCCGTTTGCGGCGTTTGCGGCAATGTGCAAAAGGATGGTCTCGTTGCCTTCCTGAGGCGCCACCCAGTCGAAACTCCATGAAGCGAGGCCTTTTTCAACGGGTTCGACACCACCGGCCGAGTGCTGGATGTACTGGAGTCCTTCGGGAACGTTCTGCGTAAAGGTAACTCTCTCGTCTTTTGGCTCAAAACGGCCCGCCTGGCTGCCGTCGGGGAAGCGGGCGCTCATCTGAAAGCCCCCTCTGCCGAGCGATTCCCGGCTTACGTTGATGGTGAAGGTATAACGTCTGCCCGGCAGCCAGGCGTGGTCGATGCCTTCCAGTACAAGGCTTCCTTCCGGCTGGTTGAGATCGTAGTCGAAGTGGCAGGAGTGGCAGGTCGCCTCTCCGAAACCTCCCGTAAGGGGACCGGTGAGCTGCTCGGGGTATCTCAGGATTTCGTTGAAGTCCTCAAGGTGGGAGGAAGACGTACCTGAAAAGGGAGCCGCATCCCGGGCCGGTTGCGGAGAGATCACGGCCAGAGAGAGGCCCACAACAAAAGGGAGGAGCACCGCTCCTCCCATCTGCAAGAAGAGACGAGTCATCAGTTTACGATGGCCCGTCCGAGATAGTTGGTGTCGGTTCCGAACCAGATGGCCCGGTCCGGACGATGGAAGACCATGTGGCGGACCGTACCGCCACCGCTTTCGATCGGTTCGGAGGCGACAAACTCTTCGGTGGAGGGATCAAAGCCGACAAAATAGTTGGGGTCGGTACCGGTGGTCACCAGCCAGATCCGGTCGCGGTGATCGCGCGTCACGGCATAGGGGCGGGCTTCCGGACCCTGAGGCAGAGGCCATTCGTCAATTTCTCCGGTGGAGGGGTTGTACCGCCCCAGGTAGCCGGCTGCATAATCCCCGTACCAGATATTTCCATCCGAGGTGACGGCGAGCCGGCGGGGCCGGGTTTCACTCCGCGGGAGCTCGATCTCCTCCAGCTTCATCGTTTCCGGATTTACCGTTGCCAGTTTGTTGGTCCCGAAGAGGACGATCCAGGGCTGCCGGAGCTCCGTGTCCATCACGATGCCATAGGGGCGGGCCCGTTCGGTGGGTACGGGAATCACGGTGGTCTCACCGGTCCGGACGTTGAAATACCCGATGCCGTTTCCCCCCTGGGCGGTAAACCAGATGTTTCCGTTCCGGTCGAAATCCATGGTGTGCGGGTCCCGCAGGTGGTCACTCTCCATCATGAACTTTTCGATCTCACCGGTGTCCGGATCCATCTTTCCAATGTGACGAGCCCGGTTGCCGGCGTACCAGAGCGTACCGTCATCGGCCACAACCACGGTGTGCGGTCCGGCTCCCTCCTCCAGATCATGACGGCCGAACTGTTCCGTTTCCGGATTGAAAAAACCGATGTAGTGGGTCTGCTGGCCGACAAAAAAGATACGGCCGTCGGGCGATACATAGGGATCACGGGGACGTCCGTCCCACGGCACCCGCCACTCCTCGATCGAGATTACTTTCCCGTCGGCGGGGGTCTGGGCGGTTGCCTGATCGGAATCGGACCGGCCGCAGGAGACCAGCAGCACTCCTGCCAGAATGAAGGTAAGGGTTGATAGAGGTCTCATAACGGTCTCCGTTGATTAGCGGGCTTCTTGAAAGCGAAGGTTTGAAAAGCCTGGTTGTTCTGTTAAACCCCGGTTATGCCGATAAAACTGTAGTGCCGATAGAACCGGATGTTCCGGTAAAAAAACGCTTATTGAATGAAAAAGGGAAAACCTCTTTACAAATTGAAACAAAAATGGAAGTTCTCCTTGATATCGTAAATAAAAAACCGGAGAAGAGAAATCAAAAAAGGATCCTGGGTGAAAAAAGAATCCCGGATCAATGAGGGTTCTGGTCGGAAACAGGAATTCCGGTCAAAGAAAGATCTCTGATCAAAGAAGGGGCAGTTAACGAAAAAAGGTATCTAAGGTGAACAAAGTGTCAGTGGCTGTGATCCTCACTGGAGGAGTGATGGGCGTCGTGGGAAGAGGATGCACCACCGCGAACAGGCACCGAGAGAGAGAGTGTCCCGGCCCGGGCGAAATGAAGAGTGAGGTCGATCCTGTCCCCTGCGTTGAGATCTGAGGTCAGATGCATCAACATGATGTGAACTCCTCCGGGTCGAAGTTCAAAAGCACCCCCCGGAGGCAGGTGAACCCGGCCGATCTCCCTCATGCCCACCATTCCGCCCTCCTGTTCAAACGACTCATGGATCTCGACCATCTGCGCCGCATCGGAAGAGACCGCTTCAAGCGTCTCCTCCTCTTCGCCGCTGTTGGACAGGATCATGTAGGCTGCGCTCATGCCTCCTTCGGCGGCAGGGCGGGCCCAGGCTTGCGATACACGGATGGAGCCGGACTCTGCCTCACCCCCCGGGAGAGTGGCGGAGCTCTCCGTATGTCCGCTGCCTCCGCCCTCAACACGCCGGGACTCTTCCGGGCGGCAGCCTGCAACCGTCAGAATCAGCAGCAGAAGGATTATCCGGAAGAGTCCGCTCCCGCCAAGGGGAAGCGTCTGTAGAGAGCGGTGTCGGGATGAGGTGCGTCGCATGATCAGAGCAGTTGATTCAGGTCTTCGGTAAAGATACGGGTCGGAGTCATGCTCCCCCCGTATTCCATGAAGAGTCGGGCCTGTTGGTCCAGTAGAAGGATCCGGTCGGTGTGGTTCAGGAAATAGAGCAGTTCGCCATCCTCCAGCTCCTTGGTGTAGGAGACCTGGGTGCGGATCCCCACCCGCTCCATCATCCGCTCCACCTCCTCTTTCTCACCGGTAAGAAACTGAAAAGGGGGACGGTCCATATTGAAAGCCGAGGCATACTGTTTCAGAACCTGGGGCGTGTCTCTCTCCGGATCGAAGGTGACCAGCACGAAATGGACATCTTCCGGCTGATCCATTTCGACCCAGGTCTTGTAGAGATTGGCGGTGATGAAGGAACAGATATCGGGACAATTCGTATAGATGAATCCCAGCAGAACCGGCTTCCCCATCAGATCGTCCGGAAATGTGACCGCCTCACCGTTTTGGTTGACGAGCGGGATGGAGATGTCCCGGAAGTCATCCTGAGTGCGGTGTCCACACCCTGCCAGCATCAGACTGGTCACGATCAGGCAGAAGAACAGGGTGGAAATGCAATGGTGTCGTTTCATTCCGGGCTGAGAGGTTTAGAGGTCAATCCTGGGCTCCGGTCTGGTCGTGAGCCTTGGACTCATTTGAAGCAGCCGGCCACGCAGGACAGGCGAGAACCCTTTTTCGGGGCTGCCCCTGCCTGGAGCAGGAGCGTAATATAGTGTTTATTCAGGGGAAATAGGAGTCCCGGACGCAACCTGCGGGAGTGGACACCTGAAATTGATCCGGAGAGAAACTTGATTTTTAAAACCCGCATTTCCTTCGTTTATATTGAGTGAATGCAGAGGCCTACATGCCATTACCGGAAAAGTGATATCGGGAGAGGAAGCTTCCTTCGCTTGCTTCTCATCCTGTCGGTTCTGCTGCCGCTCTTCTCTCAACCGGCGGGAGCCCAGAACGGGGAGGAGGAACAACCCGATACGGTCTGGAAAGTCGATTTTGAAGGCAATGCAACCTGGTCGGATATGATCCTGCGCGATGTGATCGCCACCTCGCGCCCCACGTTCTTCCAGAAGCTGCTGGGCAGGATCGGAGAGTACCGTCTCGATCCGATGGAGCTGCGGCGTGATGCGATCCGTATACTCCGATTCTACCGCAGAAGGGGGTTTGATCAGGCGGATGTGACCTTCCGGATCGAGGAGCTCCGCAGATCGTGGCAGAAGAGAGTGGTCTTCATGATCGAAGAGGGAGAGCCGCTCCAGATCCAGGAGGTCCGGGTGGAGTTCCAAAGTGATGCCGAGTCCGAAGAGATCATCCGGAACAGCCGGGAGTTTGAGCGTGCAGTCCGGCGGAGTCCGTTCCAGGAGGGGGAGCGGTATCAGTTCATCCTCTATTCGGATGCCGAGGCTCTTTTTACAGAGGCCATGGAGGAGTCGGGTTTCCCTTATGGTGAGGTGGAGATGGAGGTCCAGGTCGATTCCCTCCGGCGGACGGTCTCCCTGCGTGTGATCAACACGCCGGGTCCCCGGATGCGGTTCGGAAGTTTTTCGGTCACCGGGGAACTCAGTGTGGATGAGGAGCTGGTGATCCGGGAGACAGGCATCAAAGAGGGGGATCTCTACAGCCGCAGCCGGATGATGAATGCCCAGAGGGAGCTTTTCAATCATCACCTCTTTCGGTTTGCCACCGTGAACATTCCCGAAGAGCCGGCCGATTCCACGCTTGAACTCACCATACGGGTCCGGGAGTATCCCGCCCGTTCCATTGAGGTGACGGGAGGAATCGGCAGGGAGGAGCACCTGAGGGGGCGTCTCTCCTGGACACACCGGAATGTGCATGGAAAAGGACATCGGTTCACCGCCAGCGGTCACGCCTCATTCATCGAACAGAGGGTGAGCCTGGACTATCTGGTTCCCTGGCTTTTCAACACCCGGAGCAGTTTCGTCTCCGTTCCCTACGGACAGCATCTGATCGAGTCCTCGTTCGAGATCTTCCGCGTGGGGATCTCCAACAGCCTGCTCTATCAGCACACGGAGAATCTTACCGGATCGCTTGCCTACGACCTCACCTACAACTCGGAGCTCTCGGGATTGCCGGAGACCTCACTGCCCGATACGGTGCTCAATTACAACCTCGCCTCCATAAACCTGAGCGGTTATTACACCAGCAGTACCCTGAGAGATGCACGCGGCTGGCTGATCCAGCCTTTTCTGGAGCTCTCGAGCCTGTTCGGTGAAGGAACGTACCGCTATCAGAAACTGTCACTCGATCTCCGGAGATATACGCAGCTGAACCGCAGTCTGACGGTTGCCGCGCGGATCCACAGCGGGGTGATTTTTACCGGAGAGGAGGAGCTGCCGGGTGTGGTCCGGTTCTATCTGGGAGGGACCAACAGCGTAAGGGGCTGGTCGAGGCAGAGCCTGGGCCCCAAGACGGCGGTGACCGATCAGGATGGGAATTTTATCCGATATGTGCCCAATGGAGGGAGGGCGATGCTCAATTTCAACCTGGAGGTGCGTCAGAGAGTCGATTTTCTTGTCAGGGGTATCGGGCTGGCACTCTTCCTTGACGGAGGGCAGATCTGGAGGGGTCCGCGTCAGCTGTCCGACCGGCCGCTCCAGTATGGGGCCGGTGGAGGAATCCGGTATGAGTCCCCGATCGGCCCGGTCCGGTTCGATATCGGCTACAAACTCAATCCGGCCGAGGAGGATCTTCGGCACTTTGCCGGACAGGATTTCGGAAGCCGGCTGAACCGGTTCGGCCTGCACTTCAGTATCGGACAGGCGTTTTAATACAGGGCGGTGTTGTTGACAGACATGAAGCCTGATGATGATCCGATTGATGAAATATGATGATGGAATGTAAAATACCGGAACGTGAGGAGGATGGAGATGGTGGAGTCCGATGATGAGAATGGCGGAGCCCGATGAGCAGTGGGAAGGGAGATATGAAAAAGCGGGGTGAACGGAAACCGTTCTTCCGGCGCAGGGGAGTCTGGGCAGGTGCCGCTCTGCTGTTTGTTCTGATCGCCGGTGTGCGGTGGCTGTTGCAGAGTGATCTGCTGATGGGGTTTCTGAGGGATCAGGGAGTGAGGATGGCGAATGAACAGCTCGCCGGAACTCTCCGGATCGATGCTCTTGAAGGGGACCTGCTCCGTGGGGTCCGTATAACGGGAATCGAACTGCTGGACAGCGACGGGGAACGGGTGGCGGCGATCGATACGGTGCAGTTTGCCTGGCGCCCGCTTCGACTGATCCGGCGAACGCATGAGCTGGATCTGCTGATTCTCTCCGGAGTGGAGCTGCATGCCATAGAGCAGGAAGAGGGGGACTGGAATCTACAGCGTCTGCTTCCGGAGAGGGAGACCCCTCCGGAGGAGGAGACGGAGCCTCTCTTCTGGAAGATCGGCCATTTTCGTCTTTCGGATCTCTTTCTGGAGGCATCGGGCCCATCGGTCCCGGACAACCGGGTCGTGATCCGGGAGCTGGAGTGGATCGGATCGGCAGGATTTGAGGAGAATGAGTGGTTTGCCACGGTTGATACCCTCCATTTTCTGATTGATGAGCAGAGACTGGCCGGCCCGGTGGAGGTTTCTCTCTCTGCCGGCGGGAGGGGCGAGGAGTGGACGCTGGAGCGGCTGGCATTGCAGACAGGTCGTTCCCTGCTGGAGAGCAGCCTCCTGGTGGAAGGGAATGAGCGGGTGGAGGGGGAGCTTGTTCTTGCCCCTCTTTCGGTACACGATCTGAAATCGTGGTCCGATCTCCCCCTGGCCCGGGATCTGATGATCCGTGCCGGGGTGCGGGGGCGGGGGGATGAGTTCCGGATCCGTCTGGAAGCGGAGGGGAGAGGGCTGGAGCGTGCCCTTCTGGAGGGCAGGCTGATCCGGCGCGGGGCGGACGGCTTCCTGGAAGGGATCGCACTGAAGGAAATGAACCTTGAGATCGGACGGCTGGAGGGGCCGCTTCTTACAGGGAAACCCTCCGCTCCCTCCATCGGCCACATTGCATTCACCGGTTCGGGGGATGTGCCGGTCTCCGCATATCAGGAGGGGGGGTTCAGCGGGGAGCTGGTTGTCTCACAGCTGCAGTATGGAGAGCAGCGTCTGGATCATGCCGGACTCGACCTGGAATGGTCCGGAGCACGGCTTGATGCGGGATTGAACCTTCGCCACCAGGAGCAGGAGCTCTTTGCCGATCTGGCGGTAGACTCGATTTTTGGAGAGCCACACTGGAGCCTTGGCGTGAATGGCCGGGAGATCCGTCCCGATCGGATTCTGGAGGATCCGGTCTGGGAGGGGAGGGTGGATCTCACTCTGAGCGCGGAAGGAAAGGGGATGAACCCTTCCGGAGTGGGGTACCGGTTTGAGATCCGGCTTCAAGAATTTGATCCCGTGAGGCTGCTGGCGCTGAGTGAGGACAGTTCCGGAGCTTTGGCAACTCAGAGGGGGCGGGGAACTCCCGGCAGCCCCTCCGAACAGGGAAATTCCAGAAGCCCCGGCGGATCGCAGCCGGTAACAACGGAGTCCTCGGTGACGACGGGCGGCTCCGGCCGTTTCACCTCTCAGGTGAGAGCAACGATCGAAGGGGAGGGGCGATCACTGGACCCGGAGTCGATGATTCTTGATGCATACGTTCGGCTGGACTCCAGTTCCGTGAACGGTCTGCCGGTGGAACTGCACTCCGTTCTGCAGGTCCGGAACGGAGTCCTTGTGATTCCGGAAACACGGCTTTCGGGGCCTATTGCCAGGGCATCTCTCGTTTCCCGCATCAATCTGAAGGAGTGGAGGGATCCTGAAAACCATCTAGAGATGGAGGGGGAGACAGGGGATCTCCAGCCGCTGGCACCCGTTTTTGGTCTGGATTCTCTTCAGGCGCCAGGAACGTTCCGGATGGAGCTGGCTGCCGGGGAAAGAGGCAAAACCGATGTTCTGAGACTGATGGGAGATCTCCGGATCGGGCCGTTCCGGTGGGATACCCTGCTCACGGCAGAGTCGGTGACCGGTGAGTTTGGTGCATGGCTGATGGAAGAGCCTCAGCTCACCGCGACCCTTTCCATCAATCAGCTCTCATCCGGACAGATTGCACTTCAGCAGACGGACATTTCTGCCGAAGCGACCATCGGCGGGCAGGTGGTGACGGGTACGGCAGGGGTGCAACTCCGCCAGGAGGAGGAGATCCATCTTCGCCATTCCGCCTCGTTCCGCTACTCGGAAGAGGAACTGGAGCTGACAACCACGGATTTCCTCTTTGAGACGCCCGATCGGGCGCTGAATCTGGATCAGCCTTTCAGGCTGATCCGCCGGGACGGTGTGCTCCGGATGGAGCCGTTCCGGATGGAGTCTGCCGACGGCACGGCCTGGCTTGGTCTGGAGCTCCCCCATTTCGGGCCGGGGCGTCAGGAGTTCCGGATGGAGGCCCGCCTTCTCAACCTGGGAACCATCCAGAGACTCTTTATGGAAGAGGCGGTTGCCGAAGCCTTCATAAGCGGGCAGCTATACGGCAGGATGGATGAAAACGGACCTGCGGGAACGGGAGAGCTGCTCTTCGCCCGGATCCGCCATGCTGAAGAGGAGATAGACTCGCTTCGAATCCTGCTCCGGCTGGAAGAGGGGCGGCTTGAGTCCTCCCTCGGAGCATGGAAAGAGGAGCGGGAACTGGTCACCGGGCGGATCGATCTTCCTTTCGAACTGGCCGATCCTCAGAGCATTGAAGAAGCCTTTTTCGCCCGTCCGGTGGACGGACAGCTCACCGTTCATGAATCCGGACTCGATTTCTGGCACCGGCTGGCCGGCGGGGGAATGAATCTGGCAGGGCAGGTCGGTTTCCGGGCCGTCCTGGGAGGCACGGCAGGGGATCCGCTTCTTGAAGGAGAAGTGACCCTGAAAGAGGGAGTGGTTTCAGGGGTGCCGGTAGACTCCCTTGAGCTTCAGTTTGTCTACAACCACGAACTGTCGGATGTGCGGCTGGATGGCCGGATCCACTCCGGAGGGGAAGATGTGATCACCCTGGAATCGAGGGTGCCCCTCTATCTCGACATGAGAACGTTCCGGATGGAGACGGCACGACCGGACGATGAGATCTATGCCATGGCCGACGTGAGCAATCTGGATCTGGCCATACTCAATGAATTTCTCGATCCGGAACAGATGAGAAACCTGCAGGGAACCATCTCCGGATATGCCGAAATGAGAGGCACGAGGGACAATCCGGAACCGTCCGGACAGTTCGAGCTCACCGGCGGAAGGCTCACGGTGGTGCCGGTGGGGATTACATTGAACGGGATCTCTTCCCTTCTCACGATGGACGCATCGGGATTCCGGCTGGAGAGTTTTTCCGCCCGTAGCGGCCCGGGTCAGCTGGATGCGGAAGGGGTGATTCACCTGGCATCCAAAGGTGCATCCCCCTCCCTCGAAATTTCGGCATCGGCCCGGCAGTTTACAGCAGCCAACACATCCGGCATGAACGCCATTGTGGACCTGGACGGCCGGTTCACAGGGACCCTCCGGAGTCCGCAGCTGACCGGGGATCTCCGGTTCCGGAGCGGGCATGTCAATCTGCAGAACTTCGGAGAGCAGGCCGTGGAGGAGGTCTACCTGGAAGGGGAGGAGGTGTCGGCCGACCTGGCTCTCTACGACTCCCTTTCCGTGGAGATGAGTGTGGAGTTCGACCGGCAGTTCTTTATCCGCAACAGCCAGTATCTGGAGATGGAGGTGGAGCTGGCGGGAACGGTCGATCTGGTGAAGGAGCCCGGATCGGACCTCCAGCTTTTCGGATCGATCGAAGGGGTGCAAGGATACGCAACCCCCCTGGGACGCCGGTTCAATCTGGAAGAGGCGGTGGTCACCTTCTCCGGTCCGGTGGGGAATCCCGAACTGATGGTCCGTACGATCTACCGTCCGCCCCAACCGGCGGATGACGTCACCCTCTGGTACATCGTCGAGGGGACGGTGGAGGAGCCGGAATTCCGGTTTGACAGCGACCCCTACCTGGAGCTGCAGGATATCGTAAGCTATACCCTGTTCGGGCGCCCGTTCTATGCGCTCGAATCGTGGCAGCAGGCGATATCGGGCGGGGGGCAGGGCGCCACGGCGGCAGATCTCGCACTCGATCTGCTGCTGGATCAGTTTGAGAATCTCGCATCACGGCGACTGGGTATCGATGTGGTTCAGGTGGATACGAACCGTTCGGGATCCGGAACCACGACCACCATCAAAACAGGGTGGTACCTGAGCGGACGGACCTTCTTTGCCGTGCTGAACGAGATCAGCGGGACTTCTCCGAAGACGCTTTTCCAGCTTGAATACCGGATCCTGGAAAACCTGGAGCTGCTGCTCACCCAGGGGGACGACAGCCGGGAGGGGATCGATCTCCGCTGGAACTACGACTATTGAGTGTGGGCATCCGGCAGATGAACAGGGATTCTCCCCGACCTGGTGCTCGTGCCGAACGGCTTCTCACGGATCAGGGCTCGTCCCGGATCAGAAGAAGAATGGCGGAGTGCGGGACGATGATATACTTTTCATTCTCGAACTCGACCTCGTATGATCGGCTCTTGATGTAAATCGCAAGATCCCCCTCCCTTGCCTGCATACCGATGTAGCGAGGCTCGTTCTGATCCGCTTTCCACGGTTCATCCACATCGGGATTCGGTATGGGGAGGCCGGGGCCGGTCTTGACGATGTACCCGCTCTGAATCTCTTCCTTCTCTTTCACCGTGGCGGGGAGTACCAGACCGCTCCGGGTTTGGGTATCCATGTCACGCGGACGGATCAGAACCCGGTCCCCGACGACAACAAACTTATCCACCGAATTGAGATATTCCTGTATCATCGAGCACGAATTGATTTGCAGATTCTCAAATATATCCTGCCATCCGACATGAAGCCACTTTTTTCGGATGAGGAAGGATACCCGCAAATATACCCGACAAAAGGGAAGACGGGCCGGTTGCTCATTAGAAGAGAAAAGCCCTATATTTGTTTTCCTTCAAATGGAACGGATCTTACAGTTCCTGATGCGGGACAAAACGTTCTTTTCGTACTTTAAAGGGGTATCCTTCGTTTAAGCGATGGGATCCCGTTATAAGTGTGCCGCCCTGGTGGTGGAATTGGTAGACACGCTGTCTTGAGGGGGCAGTTCCTTAACGGGAGTGCTGGTTCGAATCCAGTCCAGGGCACAAAAAGGCTTGTAACCGAATGGGTTACAAGCCTTTATTTTTACTGTTACCAACAATGTTACCAACTTTTGGCGAAAGCTTCGCCTTTTCTCCATTCACAGCCCTTCTTTCCCGTTTCCCGGAGTTGTCCGGTCTCTGGTCCGATTCCAATTCTCTTTACCGGGAACGAGTTCAGAAATCCCCTTCCCGCACATAAGGGTAGGTCCAGAGCACGACTGTCATTGTGACCGCTTTGAACCAGGCATCATACATCTTCTCCGCGGTTTCCGCATCATGCCCCTTGCCGGCCAGGAACGGTTTGATCGTAGCGGTAATGGGATAGATAAAAGCCACCAGGTAGCGATAATGGATGATGGGGGTGGCATCCACCCCGTCTGTCCTGTTCTTTTTGGTGCTGTGGTGACGCAGGGCGATTTCATGCTGATAGTCCAGCCACTCCTGATCATAGGGTTTGTTGCAGAGATCCAGTATCCACTGGCTGAATCTCTGCCGCACCGAACTGAGGTAACGGGGGTCCGGTTCTCCGTTTTTGGAGAAGTAGTTGAGCAGGTGGTCATGGCTGCCGACGAAACCGTACCAGAGATCGAGTATATCATCGACCTGGTCTCTCAGAACCTCTCCGGCCAGCTCGAGGTGCTTTTTATCCTCATCTGTAAAAAGGACCGTTTTTTTCAGCAGCTCCAGTTCCTCCAGCGTGATGGGCGATGTCGCCACTTTACCGTAGTCGTATCCTGAAATGGTTTTGATGGATTCCATGGTGAGTTCTCCCTTTGATTTGGAACCTTAACAAAAGAGGGGAAATTTTAGTTGCCCCTGCCGTTCCTCTTTCATCTTTATGGTTACTTTCACCAATGTCTTTCCGGTTTTCTGCCGGATTCAGGACACTCCGTCCGATGGCCATGTTCATACTTCAACGCTTAAATGATGCCCTCACAACTGAACCGTGCTCTTCAATCGCTTGTTGTTCTTTTTGCGCTGCTCTTCCCCTTGCGTCTGGAGTGTCAGGAGCTGCCGCAGCTCATAGAGGGCCATGCGGAGGAAACTGCGGATGTGCCAGCGTGCATCTTCGGCTGAACCCTGTTCCCGGACCAGCCGCACATCCTCTTCGGGAACGTGAGGCCGGTCTTCGACGGGAAAGATCATATCTCCCGACCGGCCAAGGGCTTCCTCCCTGCTCCACCCCATTATTTTTTCCGCCCCGCTGTTCCAGCTGGTGATCCGGCGCTCCAGATCGAGCGTCATGATCGCATAATCGGTGGCGTTTTCAATGATATTTTTATAATCCGGTTCAATGATTTCTTTGTCCACCATGCATCCCTCCTGAAGTGAGCGGATCTCCCCCCTGATATCTTCCCTGAAGAGTTAAACCCAACCAGTTAACTCCAAACATTCACCCCCCGTTCTTCACTTCCGCGACGTGGAAAAAGTGGCGTATCGAGCTGGTTCTTTCCTGGAAAAGAACTCTGTGTGGGCGCTTCTGTGAGGGTGGATTCTGGAGAAGGAGATGGAGTATCGGTTATGAATGTTATGAAGGATTTATGATTGACGTGTAAAACACACAGTATGAATGTGTAGTGTGTTTTAATCTTTTTTGTCTCATTGCTATCATCATAATAAATACCTGGAACATTGTACAAATAAAAGAATACAAACCGGCAACAGATGATTCAATTGCCGATATGTTAAACAGGGTTCTATGTGTGGAAGATGACCCGCTTCTGCAGTCTTATTACAGGCGGATGATGGAACGTGTCTCCTTTGCTCAGGAGATCGTTCAGCTCTACAACGGACAGCAGGCTCTCGATTACTGTTCGGAGCTTGCGGAGTCCGGACCAGATCCGGAGATCAATCTTATCTTTCTGGATCTGGAGATGCCGGTGCTGGGCGGGCGCTCCTTTCTGCGTGAGTTTGAAGAACGATTCATGAAGCGGTTCACGAGCACCCGGATTGTGATCCTCACTTCGGCTCTCTGTCCCGAACTGCGCAAGAAAGCAGGGAGCCATCCGCTTATCCTGGAGTATCTGAACAAACCGCTCACCTTCCGGATACTGACCGAACTTCAGGCCCGGCTGGCATCTGCCGGCTCATGAACGGGCAGCCGATTCTTCCGGGAACCTCTTTTCTTTTCCTCACCGGCTCCGGGGTGCTGATTTCCTGCGCTCTTCTCTCCTCTATCGCTCCGTGAAGTGGGTTTTTCCCGGCACACCGAAGGCCGCGGCCGCCTTTTGCACCGTTCCGATCCCGTAGGTATTGTTGATCAAATCGGAGGCGCGGTAAAGGAGCCGGAGCTCCTCTTTTTCCTGGAAAAAAAGTTCGAGTTGGTCCGAATGGATCATCTCGATCGTGTAGAAACCGATTCCGCGGATCCGGTACCCGTCCGACAGGGCTTTCCGGACCCTTCTCATCACTCCGGGCAGGCCCTGTTCCACGATGTAGTCGTCCAGATTGGTGTATCCGTCCGTGACAAAGGCAATGTTGATGCCGTTCCACTCGGAGTCCTGGTAACGGATGTGGACCCCCCACTTGCGTGCTTTCCGGTTGTATCCCCGCAGACGGTAGCAGACGTTCCGGATCGCCTTGACCACCTCCCCCTGGATCTGCTGGAGGTCGGTCGACCAGTCGGAGAAGGTGTGCATGTAGGAGACCTCATCCGGAACGTGGTTCTCGTTATGGAGAATCCGGGCCCGGTCCCGGCCGGTCACGATTTCATAAAAGAGCTGTCCCTGCATGGGACCGAAGAGCTTGCGGAAGGGGCCCGGTCCCCGATGGAAGGCGTCCGCAATTGTGTTGAGTCCGTACTTGCGCAGCTTCCGGTAGCGGCGGGATCCGATCCCCCACACTTCATCCAGAGGGAGGTGGAAGAGCCGGCCGGCGATGTCGTCGGAGGAGAGGAGAAGCGTACATCCGTCGGGCTTCTGCAGTCCCGAGGCGAGCTTGGAGTAGGTCTTGCTCGTGGCAATCCCGACCGAACAGACCAGTCCCAGGAGGTTGTAGATCCGTTTCTTCAGGCGGAGAGCAAACGCGCCGATCTCGTTCCGGCTCTTTCCGAGCAGGAAGGTGATATCCATGAAATACTCATCCATCGAGTATTTTTCCACATCGGGAGCGAACCCGTCGAGAATCGATTTCAGCTCCCGGCTTATTTCCGAATAGCGGTCGTAATCGATCTGCATGAAGATCAGGTAGGGGCAGATCTGCGCCGCCTCGAAGGCGCTCATCGCGGTCCTGATTCCGAGCTGCCGCGCTTCGTAACTGGCCGTGGCCACAATGCCCCGGGGAGTTCCGTCAGGCTTTCTCCACCCCCCCATCGCCAGAGGGAAGCCGTAGAGGTTGTATGCCTTCTGCTCCACCTGGGCATAAAAGCAGTTCATGTCCAGGTGAAGATAGAGCCGTTTTCTTCTGCTGGAATGCTGATGTTCCCGGGCCACCGTGCTGTAGAGAGTGATCCGGTGAACATCCTTTTCGACATCGTACCGATGGGGAGTTTTCAGGTCCATGATCTACATTACACATATTTTGAACATATAGGAAGAGAGGTGTTGAATATATGTACAAAACATGTGTATTGTAAGAGTTCACGGAGCGATGCCATGAGCAGAGAAAAGAGATATCCCCCCATCAATGTGATCAGTGCGACCCGCGGTTTTCCGACGGAAAAACTGAAGCTGAAGATCACCCCCTACCGGTTTCAGCTGCCGGATGGCAGGGTGCACGCTGTGAAAAAGATCCGGCGGATGACCACCCAGAATGTGGGCCGGGCCATCCACTTCCACTATGTGCTGCAGACCCGGGAAGAGCGCTATTTCCATATCGTTTACGACACCTCCGATCTGACCTGGAAGCTGGTTCAGGAGGTGGATGAGCAGCTTTTTTTCAATGAGTGACAGCTTTTCCATGAGTGGAGCGCCCCGGACGTTTGTGGAATAGTTGCCGCAGATCTGTACATTCCTGCATTCAACTTCAATAAAGGACAATGTATGGCGAGCCGGGGCAAGGAGACGGGAAGGAACGATGAGGTGACGGGAAGAAAAGGGATGGAAGGCTCCACCGGGAGTCTCCGGGAGCGGATCCGGCAGATTGCCTCGGTGATCGGTCCCGGTATTTTCCTGATGGGGTACATTATCGGGACCGGAAGTGTGACAGCCATGGTGAATGCCGGGGCCAGTTACGGGATGTCGATGATGTGGGCACTTGCCCTTTCCTGCCTTTTCACCTATGTGATGGTGGTTTCGATCAGCCGGTGCACCATTGTTTCGGGAGAGACGATCCTGCACCTGATCACGATGCGGTTCGGGAGGGTGGTCTCCACGTTTCTGCTGATCGGGCTGATGCTTACCGTGGTCACTTCGGTGATCGGCATCACCGCCATTGCCAGTGATATATTCCGGGAGTGGAGCCGCTTTTTCATGCCGTCCGGAGACGGGATCCATACTGTGATCTCCACCGCAGGCTTTATCGGCCTCCTCTACTATCTCTTCTGGTACGGGAAGCATGGCTTTTTTATGAAGGCGATGGCGGTGGTGGCCGGCATCATGGCCATCAGTTTCATCTCATCCATGATGCTGGTCATTCCCAGTCTTGAGGACATTGTACAGGGAATGGTTCCGGGTCTTCCTTCCGATGGAGTCGCAAGTCTGGCGCTGGCGGGTCTGGTGGGGACCACGATGGCCAGTGTGGTGATCGTCTCCCGGAGCTACCTGGTTGCCGAGAAAGGATGGAAGCTGAAAGACCTGAAGTCGGAAAACCGCGATGCGATCCTCTCTCTGGTGCTCACATTCATCGTAAGTGCTGCAATCATGGCCAGTGCGGCGGGGACGCTTTTTGTCCGGGGGATACCGGTGCGCGATGCGATCGACATGGTCGGGATCCTGCAACCGCTGGCAGGGGATTTCGCGGCCACGCTGTTCACCCTTGGCATCATTGCCGCCGCCCTCTCTTCGCTTTTTGCCAGTTATCTGCTTGGTCCCTGGATGGTGTGTGACTATCTGAATGTGCCCCGCCGAATGGATCACCCCTATGTTCGGGCAGGCGTTCTTCTTCTTGCCATTTCCGGTTTTATTGTCCCGGTCTTCGGAGGGAGTCCGGTACTTCTGATGATCGCTTCCCAGGCCATCAGCCCCGTGATCATGCCGCTTCTGGTGATACTGATCTTTGTGCTGCTCAACAGCGAAAAGGCGATGGGATCGGAGTACCGGAACCCGATGCTTCTGAACATCGGGCTGGTCGTCACATTCATCTTCACCCTCTTCATGTCCTGGGCGGGGATCGTGGGGCTCCTCGATTTTATAGCGGCAATGTAAGCCGGATCACCGCTCCAGGCCCCTGCCGGCGATCAATCCTCCGG
>CAYTTA010000003.1:37680-52750 GCA_964440655.1 uncultured Balneolaceae bacterium | reverse complement strand
CAATGTGAGTCCGGCCGGAGATGCAATTCCCGCCCTACTCCAGCGGCGGAACCAGCGGAAGGAGGATGTGGCTGGGGCGGTCGCTTCCGTGATGGATGGTCTGGGTTGCGATGCGGACCTCACTCTCCATCCCCAGCGGCGCCCCGGTATTGGGGTTGCGGTCAAACTGGGGGAAGTTGCTGGAGGTGATGTGCACCCGGATGCGATGCCCCGGCTGGAAGACGTTGGCGGTACCGGTCATCTCGATATCAAACTCATACACCTGACCCGGCGTGAGCAGGCTCACCCGGTCCAGCCCCTGATGAAAACGGGCGCGAAGAATCCCCTCGGAAACGGGGAAGGCGAATCCGTCGGGATGGACGTCGATCAGGCGGACCATCCAGTCGGTGTCCCGTCCGTCGGTCGCTGCGTAGAGTTTCATGCTGACCGGTCCGGCGATGGTAAGAGGTTCGGTCAGCACATCGCTCGTGTAGACGAGCACATCCTCCCGCCGTTCGGTCGGGCGCTGATCCCGGGGTCCGGCAATGGTGGGGGCTCCGCAGCAGTTGTTGCCTCCGAGGGTGGGAACCGGGTTGTCCGGATCGTATCGGTAGGTATCGGTTCCGTTGCGGGAGGGGGTGTCGAAGGAGAGTTTCCCGTCTCCCCGCACCGAGTTGGCCCCGGTTTCACTGGAGAGATAGAGCTGGCGATACTCGGTACCCGGAATCGGATAGTTCTCCTCGCTGCGCCACCGGTTCACACCCATATAGAAAATCCGCACCGGTTTCTCGCTGTCCAGACCATTGTCGATCCCTTTCAGCCAGTAATCATAGAAACGCAGCTCCTCCTCAAACTGGTCGACATAGGCATCCGGTCCGAAGTCGACATCTCCCACTCGCCGGGATGCACCGTGCCCCCAGGGACCGATCATCAGCCGGGATCCTTCACGGGCAATCTGTGAGCCTCCCCGGTTTCTCATCCCGACATAGCCGTTTATCGTACCCATGACGAAAATGTCGAACCATCCGCCGAAACTGTAGGCAGGAACGGTGATCTGCTCGAACCGCGCCTCGTCATTGATCTCCTGCCAGTAGTCGTCCAGACTCTCGTGGCGGATCCAGTCGCGGTAGTGAGACACCTCATAGCCGGCACTCTTCAGGTCCCCGTCAATCAGCGGGAGGTGCATGAGAATGTTTTCATACTTCAGTTCTTCCGGGGCATAGTCGGCCGTGTGCCAGTACTGCGGAAGCATGATGCGGTCGGGCATGCGGACCACTCCCCAACCATAGTTGAATGCCAGCCGGAATGCCCCGCCCATCGTGATCCAGTTGGCATAGAGGTTGGTCGAGGCGACGGCGGGAAATGCCGCTACAAGAGAGGGGGGATTCTGCGAAGCGGCGGCCCACTGGTTGTGTCCCAGGTAACTCCCTCCCTGGGTGGCCACCCGGCCGTTCGACCAGGGCTGGGATGCCGCCCATTCGATGGTGTCGTACCCGTCCCGCGCCTCATCGCGGAACGGTTCCCACACTCCTTCACTTTCATAACGTCCGCGGACATCCTGGAAGACGGCGGCGTATCCGTTCTGTGCAAAACGGATGAGTCGCTGATGGCTTCCGTCTCTCTGTACGCCATAGGGGGTCCGGGAGACGATGACGGGATACCTTCCCGGTTCGGCCGGAAGGTAGACATCGGCATAGAGAACGGTTCCGTCCCGCATGGGAACGGGCTGATGCCTCAGGATCCGGATCTTGCGGGGAGCTCCGGTTCCGGCAGCTGTTTCCGTGCGGGGATCGGTTGCAGTTTCATTCGCATCGGCCAACCCGGCCAGGAGAAGAAACAGGCCGGAAAGGAGAGAGGAAAGGAGGGCGATCCGTTTCATTTGCAAGGGTTTAGGAGGAAGGTCAAACCCACTGTAAAAAAATCCGGGTTCAAAATCAAAAGATCCTTGCCGGGCGGCAGGCGGCAGAAGGGTCTAGTCGGTAAGAATATCAATGACTCCGTAGGCGCCACGCTCTCCGAACCGTGCCAGTGCTTCCGCGCTGTTGTAGAGCCGGATCTCCTTCACATTCTCCATGGAGAAGAGATTGGTGGTCTGGGAGTAGCTCGTCCCGACCGGCACTCCGTTTACGGCGAACATGACGTTGTTCGGGCCGGTGATGCTCTGGCTGCCTCTCAGCTGAACCCGGAAGTCCCCACCATCGGGGCTGATGAGCAGTCCCGGCATCTGCCGGAGATGGTTGATGAGGGGACGTGTCCGGTCGATTTCGCTGGACCTCCTTCCGCTGCGGCTTCCTCGCTCCTCTGCGCTCGAGGGCGCACCGCTGTCGGTTGTCGACTCACTTGCCATACAGCCGGCCAGGGAGAGGATCAGCCATCCTTGGATCAAAAGCCGGAAAATGTTCTTTTTCATATCAACCCCACTGTCTGTTTTCCCCTTCCATATCCGTCTATATATAGCCTATTTACAACTATTTGATGCGCTTCGCAAGATCATGGAAGAATATAGTTATAATGGCGTTATTGAAGAGGATTACATGACAACCGTGGTTATCCCGTTATGGAAACAGGAACGGAAATCCTGAAGAGACTCTCCGGCAACGGCCGGGGGCCGGACGGGAAAATGGAGACAGGGGGATGATCACTGCATTGCTAACCATCGTGATACTTATGACACTGAATCAGGAGACGGCAGACAGAGTGGATCCGGTTACAGAGTCCGGCTCAATCCGGCAGGCAACCTTCGGTGCCGGCTGTTTCTGGTGTGTGGAGGCGATCTATCAACGTGTTCTGGGGGTGATCTCCGTTGAATCGGGATATGCTGGGGGCGAGGTGGAGAACCCCACCTACTATCAGGTGTCGACGGGAAAAACCGGCCATGCCGAGGTTGCACGCATCACCTACGATGCGGAGAAAATCTCCTATGAAGAGCTGCTGGAGGTTTTCTGGCACACTCACGATCCGACCACACTCAACCGGCAGGGTGCCGATGTCGGTCCCCAGTACCGGTCCGTGATCTTCTATCACGACGAGGAGCAGAGGCGGATTGCTGAATCATCCAGAAAACGGACCGGGGAGTCCGGACTCTGGAAGGACCCGATAGTAACCGAGATTGTACCGCTCTCCAACTACTACAAGGCGGAGGATTACCATCAGAACTACTACAACCTCAACCCCAATGCAGGGTACTGTTCTGTGGTGATCGCACCGAAAATCGCCAAATTCAAGAGGGAGTTCCCGCATCTTCTTCAGGAGAGCCTCTGACTCTTCCGGCAGGGGCCGGAAAGTTCTGCTGCTTATGTTTCTTTTTGTCTATTCCGATCTGAATTCAGAATCCTGAATCCGCCCTCTCCGGCGGAGGGGGAAGGCTCCATGCGGGGCGGATCCGGCTGGTCGCCGGACCCGCCCCGGAGCGATTGGAACCTCTAGAACCGAACGTTCATCTTCACCATCAGATGTCGCCCTGCCTGGGGGAAGTAGTAGTTGAAGTGCTGCTCTGCACCACCGGCGATCCATCCAAAGGTGTAACCGTTGTCCACATATCTGCGGTTCAGGATGTTGTTCACCTGGAGGGTGAAGTTCACGGAACGGAAGCCGGGAACCGTCTCCAGATCGAGTTGCACAGCAACATCATGCAGCAGATAGGGATCGATGGATCGGCTTCGTGTCGCAGTGTTGTCCAGGTATTGCCTTGAGACATATTTGCTGGAGAGCCCTGCGGACCATCGGCCACGCTGCAGATGGATCAGCGAGTTGGCGATGAGTGAAGGGGAGAGAGCGATTTCGGTACTGCGGAACGTCTGCACCTGCTGGCCTCCCTCATCAAAATCGTCCAGATAGAAATGGTACTCCCGGATCCTGTTGCGGCTCAGGGTGGCGTTCGCTTCCCAGGTCAGGAAGGGAAGCGGCCGGACCGATCCGTGGAGTTCAATGCCTGCCCGGTAGCTTTTCGCCACATTCTCCCTCACATAGGCGCCCACGTCGTTGATCGCCCCGGTCAGGATCAGCTGATCCTTGTAGTCCATGTAGTAGAGATTCACCCCGGCGCTCGCGTTCTGCCAGGAAGCGGCATACCCCAACTCATAGTCGACGACCCGCTCCTCCCGGGGACGGCTTTCCGGGGAGGATTCCACATAGTCCCGCCGGGTGGGCTCCTTTCCTCCGATGCTGACCGATGCAAAGGCACGGTGGTTGGGGCTGAAACGCCATACGAGGCCCGCCTTCGGGTTGAAAAATCCGATCCCCGCACGTTGCTCCACATCCACAATCTCCTGACCCCCTCCGCTCTCGTCAACCCGCAGGCCGATGAACCGGTAGACGACATTGCGGTACTGAAGGTCGAGATAGGCATTGAGAGGGTCGCTCAGCCGGAAATTGAATTTTCCGTAGACGTTGAAGTCGGTCTTGAAGCCATTGTTGTCGTAGTATCTCTCCTCATATTCGCTGTCGCCTGCGAACCGCGCCCAGATCACCTCTCCGAAGTGGTCGCCGTCATATTCGTTGTAGCCGCCTCCGATGACCAGATCCCACCGGTCCTGTCGGAGCTGGGCGGAGAAGATCCCCCCGTAGAAATGGTTGTCAAGCCAGCGCCGGCGGATCAGGTCGCTCCGCTCGATGGTCTCGCCACCGATCTCGATCGGACCGATTCCGTAGGTGGACAGACGGTCGTTGTCCCGGTACTGCTCATAGTAACCACGACCGTAGGTATAGTGCAGCGTTCCGCTCAGCAGGAAATGGTCGGCAAGAGAGTGCGAGTAGTGCAGATGATAGTGATCCTGCCAGTAGTTGTCCGTCTGATTCGGATAGGTGTACTCGTTGAAACGGCGGTTCCCCAGATTGTCGCGCAGCCGTTCGGCCATCGGCTCGTCGTAGAGGTTGCTGATGTAGTTCTCCAGAAGATCCGGATCGTTGTTCAGGATCGGTTCGGGAACCCCGTTCCATGCCTGATAGGTCGACTGCTTGCCGGAGATGATGTCCGCCTTCAGCAGGCTGCGCTCTCCATGGTGGCTGGCCGAGAGGAACCAGGAGGTGAGGTCGGAGAAGGAGCGCTCGATGTATCCGTCGGACTCAACCCGGGAAAGACGCCCTTCCAGCTGCCATCCGCTGCCGATCCGACCCGATCCCAGGCGGACGTTGTAGAGATGGGTACCGAAAGAACCCACGCCTGTATTGATCTCGCCAAACGGGAGTGTGTTCGAGCCGGTGGTCTGGATGTTTACGGTTCCGCCGAATGCACCTGCTCCGTGGGTGGAGGTGCCGACCCCCCGCTGGATCTGGATGTTCTCGACGGTCGAGGCGAAGTCCGGCATATTCACCCAGAAGACTCCGTGCGACTCCGCGTCATTTAGCGGCACCCCGTTGATCGTGACATTGATCCGTGTCTGATCGACCCCGCGGATACGGAGTGAGGTGTGGCCGACACCGCCCCCCGCCTCGGAAGTGGCCAGAACGGATGGAGCGGAACTCATCAGAAAGGGAAGCTCCTTTCCGAGGTTGCGCTGCTCGATCTCGCTCCGGCTGATGTTCGAATAGGCGATCGGGCTCGATTCATCCGCCCGGAGCGCATCGACAAAGACCGTCTCACTCAGGATCGGTTCCGGTTCCAGAAGGATCCGAAGCGGAGAGGTCTCTCCGGTCACGTCGATGCTTCGGGGAAGATATCCCAGATAGGAGACGGTGATCCGGGAGAGGCCGGCGGTCTGCAGCTGCAGACGGAACCGACCCTCTTCATCGGAGGCCGTTCCGGCCGTTGTGCCATCCTGTACGATGTTCGCGCCCGCAAGAGGGTGCAGGGTTTCCGCATCGTAAATGGTTCCGGTGATGGTGGTCTGAGCCAGGATGAGAGAGGGTAGCAGGCTCAGGAACAGTGCTGCCAGAAGTGATTTGGTTTTCATGAGATCCTCCTTCTTTTTTCATCGTAAGAGGGAGGGGTAGACTTGCAGATCTGAACCGCACAGAGAGAGGCAGTTCAGGTTTCCCTTCGCCGGTATTATCCGGATCAGGTGCATAGGGTATGATCTCAGCCCGCGTGCGCAAGCACCCCTAACCTTGGGTTTCTGCCTGCCAAGATACGGAGATTTTGGATATACTTCCTCCATGAACTACGAACTTGCCCAAACCCTCCGGCAGGTCTATCGCCTGATGCAGCTGGCCGGGGAGAGTGTTTACCGCTCCATTGCCTTCGACCGGGCCGCACAGTCGATCGAAGGACTCGCCCGGCCCGTGGATGACCTGATCCGGGAAGAACGGCTTACGGAGCTTGATGGGATCGGCAAATCAATAGCGGCCGAGATAACAGCCTGGGCGGAGAGCGGAAGGATGCCGGTGCTTGAAGAGCTGAAGAGCCGCGTTCCGGTCGAGCTGCTCGAGTGGCTCCGGATACCGGGTCTCGGTCCCAAGAAGATTGTGCGGATTCATAAAGAGCTGGGGATACGCCGGATCGATGAGCTGAAGGAGGCGTGTCTGGACGGGAGGGTCGCCCGTCTGCCCGGACTGGGCGAGAAGTCTGCCAGGAACATTCTGAGCTCGATCGAATGGCTGGAGCAGTTCGGCCAGAGAAATCTGTTGAGCGAGGCTCTTGAGGATGCCGGCCGGATGCTCGATTTTCTCTCCCCCCTCGAAGGGATCCTGCAGATCGAGCTGGCCGGCTCCCTGCGCAGGAGCCGGGAGACGATCGGCGACATCGACATCGTCATTGCCGCCGGGGAGGAGAGCGTGCCGGGGATCTTCGATGCATTCATCGGGAATGAGATGGTGGTGGAGGTGCTGGGGAGGGGCGAGACCAAAAGTTCGGTCCGGACGGCAGGGGGGCGTCAGATCGATCTTCGGATTGTAAGACCCGATCAGTTCCCGGCTGCGCTGATCTACTTTACCGGGAGCAAGGAACACAATGTGCGGCTCAGGGGTCGCGCAAGGCAGAGCGGGATGGCGCTGAATGAGTACGGGCTCTTCCGGCTCGACGGGGAGGGGGAGACCGATTTCGATCATCCGGTTCCGTCATCTTCCGAACAGGAGATCTACTCGCGTCTGGGGCTCTCCTGGATTCCCCCCGAGCTGCGGGAGGATAACGGGGAGATCGAGTGGTTTGAGAAACACAAGGAGCTGCCTCTGCTTGAAGAGGGGGAAATCCGCGGGGTGATCCATGCGCACAGCCGCTGGAGTGACGGGCGCAATACGATCGAGGAGCTTGCCCGCGCCTCTATCAGCCGGGGGTACTCCTACCTGGGAATCAGCGACCACTCCCGTTCGGCGGCCTACGCGGGAGGACTCTCCGTGGAAGATGTCCGGCGGCAGTGGGAAGAGATCGACGAATTGAATCTGAGGTTGAAAGAGGAGGGGATTGAATTCACCGTTTTCAAGGGGATCGAGTCCGACATCCTCCCCGACGGTTCGCTCGACTATCCCGACGAGATTCTTGAGGGGTTCGATTTTGTGATCGCCAGCGTCCACTCCGCTCTCGACATGCCGCGGGAGCAGATGACAGAGCGGTTCTGCCGGGCGATCGAACACCCCGCCACCCGGATAGTCGGTCACCCCTCCGGCCGCCTTCTTCTCCGGCGGGAGGGGAGCAGTCTCGATATGGAGCGGCTGATAGAGACGGCCGCAGCACACAATACGGCGATCGAGATCAACGCCAATCCCCTTCGGCTCGATCTGGACTGGCGTTATGGCCGGAAGGCGCGTGAGGCGGGTATGTGGACCTCGATCAACCCCGATGCCCACCGGATCAGTGAGATCGACTACATCCGGTACGGGGTCCGGATCGCACGCAAGGGGTGGTTTGACGCCTCCCGGGTGGTCAATGCACTGAGCGCCGAAGAGTTTGCCCTCTGGATCGCGCGGCGCTGAACCGTTCTATTTGAAGCTGCTCCCTTCCTGCTGAAGGCAACGCCTCCTTCTAAGAGGACCGGCTAAGAGGTCTGACTGCCTACGTGGCGCTGGTTCCTACCGGAAGCCGGCGGATCACGTCGAGTGCCGGCTGCGGGTCCCCCATCACATAGAAGTGGATTCCAGGCACGCCGTGATCCAGCAGTTCGGTGCACTGTTCGACACACCATTCGGTACCCACCTCATGAGCCTTTTTCGGATCGGCGAGCACCTCGTTGGCCAGCGGGTCGGGGATGGAGAGATGAAAATGTTTGGGCAGGGAGGTCAGGTGCTTTTCGAGTGTCAGCACCTTGATGCCGGGGATGATCGGAACCTCAATTCCGGCTTCCCGGCACTTCTCCACAAAATGGAAGAAACGGTCGTTGTCGAAAAACATCTGCGTGACAACATACTCCCCGCCGGCATCGACCTTCTCCTTCAGGCGGAGGATGTCCTGAGTCAGATTGGGCGCCTCAAAATGTTTTTCGGGATACCCCGCCACTCCGACACAGAAGTGGGTGGGGTCGGCGTTGGTGATGTTCTCCAGATAGACCCCCCGGTTCATGTTCTGGATCTGACGCACCAGGTCGATGGCGTACTTGTTTACCGTACCGTTTTTCCACTTGTTGATCGATCCGCTCACAGAATCACCACGGATGGCAAAAACATTGTCGATGCCCAGATAGTTGAGCTCGATAAGGGCATCCTCGCTCTCCTCCTTGGTGAACCCCTCACAGATCAGGTGGGGTACGGGATCGATTCCGAACCGGTGCAGGATCGCTGCGCAGAGTCCGATTGTGCCGGGCCGCTTTCTCTTGATATGCCGCTTGAATGACCCGTCCGGCTGCTCTTCCAGGTAAGACTCGGCAGCATGATAGGTCACGTCGATAAAGGGAGGACGGACGGGCATCAGTTTTTCGATCGAATCGAAAAGCATCTTGACCGACCCTCCCCGTTTGGGTGGAATGATTTCGAACGAAATCAGTGGTTCAGTCGCTTTCTCGTAATGTTCTATAACTTTCATACTGCATTTTAAGCAGGTTTAACAGTACCTTATCCCAATTGACCGGCAAACCCGGTCGATCAGACAGCCGCAGGCAGGTGATTCGGTGTGGCAGGCGACGGCGGGGGTACATGGGGTAGTCCGCCACCGGATCCGTTTGGTATCCGGTTCCTCCCAGACATTAAGCAAATAAAGATCAATTGATACAACCATAAAAACAATGAAAGATCATCACCCACTCTGGAAGTTACTGGAACAGCGGATCCTCGTGCTTGATGGCGCGATGGGAACGATGATCCAGCGATACGGGCTGAGTGAGGAGGATTTCAGGGGAGATCTTTTCAGGGAGTTCGAGCGGGACCTGAAGGGGAACAACGACCTGCTTTCGCTCACACGTCCGGATGTCATCCGGGAGATTCATGACCAGTATCTCGATGCAGGTGCCGATATCATCGAGACCAATACCTTCAACTCGACCCCGATCTCTCAGGAGGATTATGGTCTGGCCGACCGTGCCTATGAGCTCAATGTGGCTTCCGCCGCTCTGGCGAGGGAGTGTGCGGACCGATTTACCCGGAAGACTCCGGAGAGACCACGCTTTGTGGCCGGTGCGATCGGTCCGACGAACAAGACGCTCTCGATCTCCCCGGATGTTGAGGACCCCGGATTCCGCGCACTTACCTTCGATCAACTGGTCGATGCCTATACGGTACAGATCCGGGGCCTGGTGGACGGGGGTGCCGATCTGCTGCTGGTCGAAACCGTTTTTGACACCCTCAATGCCAAGGCGGCGATCTATGCGATCCACCGGCATGCCCGCGAGATCGGCAGGAGGCTGCCGATCATGATCTCGGGAACCATCGTGGACCAGAGCGGACGCACGCTCTCCGGGCAGACCACCGAAGCGTTCTGGATCTCCATCTCCCACGCAAACCCGCTCCTGAGCGTCGGGCTGAACTGTTCGCTCGGTTCCGATCAGATGAGGCCCTACATCAGCGAGCTTGCCCGTCATGCCACCTGCTACACGAGCCTCTACCCCAATGCGGGGCTTCCGGATGAGATGGGGGAGTACAATGAGTCGCCGGAATTCATGGCGCAACAGCTCGCCGACTACGCTTCTGAAGGGCTGGTCAATCTGGTAGGAGGCTGCTGCGGGACCACTCCGGAACATCTTCGGGTGATTGTCGATGAGGTGGCCCGGCACAAGCCGCGAAGAATTCCGAAGCAGGAGCCCTGGCTGCGGCTCAGCGGACTCGAACCGCTGGTAATCCGGCCGGAAACCAATTTTGTCAACATCGGCGAACGGACCAATGTTACCGGTTCAAGTGTCTTCCGTGACCTGATCAAGAACGAGCAGTATGAGCAAGCCTTATCGGTCGCCGCCCAACAGGTGCAGAACGGGGCGCAGATGATCGATGTGAATGTGGATGAGGGAATGCTCGAGTCGGAGAAGGTGATGGACATTTTTCTCCGGCTGATGGCGACCGATCCGGAGATCGCGCGCGTACCGGTGATGCTGGACTCATCCCGCTGGAGTGTATTGGAGACAGGCTTGCGCCAGCTCCAGGGCAAGGGAGTGGTCAACTCGATCAGCCTGAAGGAGGGAGAGGAGGTCTTCCGCAACCAGGCGCAGACCATCCTCGATTTCGGTGCAGCCGTCATCGTCATGGCATTCGATGAAAAAGGCCAGGCCGATACGTACGAGCGCCGGGTCGAGATCTGCGAGAGAGCGTACAGGATCCTGACGGAGGAGGTGGGTTTCCGGCCGCAGGATATCATCTTCGACCCCAACATCCTGACGGTGGCCACCGGCATTGCCGATCATAACAACTACGCTGTCGATTTTATCCGCGCCACACGCTGGATCAAGGAGAATTTGCCGGGAGCGAATGTGAGCGGTGGGCTGAGCAACATCTCCTTCTCATTCCGGGGCAACAAGGTGGTGAGAGAAGCGATGCATTCGGCCTTTCTTTACCACGCCATCCGGGCCGGTCTCGATATGGCCATTGTCAATGCGGGGCAGCTGGAGGTTTACGAGGAGATACCGAAGGATCTTCTCGAGCGGGTGGAGGATGTACTGCTCAATCGCCGGGAGGATGCGACCGAGCGGCTTCTTGAATTCGCCGAGCAGATCCGAGACGAGGGAGGGGAGAGCGACAAGAAAGTGGAAGAGTGGCGCTCCCTGCCGGTAAACGAGAGGATCAAGCATGCCCTGGTCAAGGGGATTGTGGACTACATCGTGGAAGATGTCGAGGAGGCCCGTCAGAACTTCCCCTATCCGATCGAGGTGATTGAAGGCCCGATGATGGATGGCATGAATGTGGTCGGCGATCTTTTCGGCGCCGGGAAGATGTTTCTGCCCCAGGTTGTCAAGAGTGCCCGTGTGATGAAAAAAGGAGTGGCACATCTGATTCCCTACATCGAAAAAGAGCAGAAAGCGAGCGACACCGAGCAGGCAAAAGCGCGGATCCTGATGGCGACTGTAAAGGGGGATGTGCACGATATCGGCAAGAACATTGTGGGTGTGGTTCTCAGGTGCAACAATTTCGATGTGATCGACCTGGGAGTCATGGTCCCGGCCGACAAGATTCTCGATGAGGCGGAAAAACACAATGTGGATATCATCGGCCTGAGCGGCCTCATCACCCCGTCGCTCGATGAGATGGTTCATGTCGCCTCGGAGATGAAGCGCCGGAAAGTGACGCTGCCGCTTCTGATCGGTGGTGCGACCACATCGCGTATCCATACAGCCGTCAAGATCGATCCTGCCTGCGAGACTCCGGTCATTCATGTGCTGGATGCCTCGCGGAGTGTGACTGTGGCAAGCAATCTGGTTTCGGAGACCCGGCGGGAGGAGTATGTCGAGTCGATCCGGAAAGAGTATGAAGAGTTGCGCGAGCAGCATGCCAGACGCAAACGAAAGGTGAAACTTCTTCCGATCGGGGAGGCACGCCGGAATGCCACGATGATTGAATGGGCCAAAAATCCGCCGCCGGTGGTACCCGCCCGGCTCGGAGTCCAGGTGATCCGTGACCTGCCCCTTGAAGTTCTTCGGAATTACATCGACTGGTCTCCATTTTTTATCACCTGGGAGATGAAAGGGAAGTTTCCGGCCATCTTCCGGGATGAGAAGTATGGAGAGACGGCCCGCAAACTCTATGAAGATGCCAACCGTCTGCTCGACAGGATCATCTCGGAGAAGCTCCTTACAGCAAATGCGGTCTACGGAATTTTCCCGGCAAGCTCTGTGGGGGACGACATAGAGGTCTATGATCCGGAAGATCGTGACAAGGTGATCGCCTGTTTCCGGACGCTCCGGCAGCAGACGGTAAAACGTCGGGGGGAATCCAACAAGGCCCTGTCGGATTACATCGCTCCGCGCGGGAGCGGGATCGACGATTACATCGGCGCATTCGCTGTCACGGCGGGAATCGGGACCGACGAACTGGTCCGGATCTTTGAGAAGGACCTGGACGACTATCAGGCGATCATGGCCAAGGCACTCTCGGACCGTCTTGCCGAGGCTTTTGCCGAGTATCTCCACGAAAGGGTCCGGAAAGAGGTGTGGGGCTATTCCCGGGATGAGTGCCTGAGCAACGAGCAGCTAATCCGGGAGGAGTATCAGGGGATCCGTCCTGCTCCGGGCTATCCGGCTCAACCCGACCATACGGAAAAGCGGACTCTCTTTGACCTGCTTGAAGTGGAGAAAAATGCGGGAATCAGCCTGACGGAGCATTACGCCATGTCTCCGGCTTCCTCGGTGAGCGGACTCTATTTCAGCCATCCGGAGGCGCGCTATTTCAGTGTGGGTAAAATCGGCAGGGACCAGGTGGCAGACTATGCCGCACGGAAAGAGATTCCACTGAAAGAGATGGAGAGGTGGCTCTCACCCATCCTCGATTACGATATCTCCTGAGGATCTTTCGGCAGATGGACGGAGAAGGTGCTTCCATGCCCCTCCTCCGACTCGACCTCGATTGTTCCGTTGTGGAGGCGGACCACATCCATGCTGAGCAGCAGACCGAGACCTGTGCTCTGCTCTTCCCGGGTTCCGGGACGTCTGGGTCTGTTGTCAGGATCAAAAAGATCCTTCATGATCCGGGGGGGAATTCCGATTCCCTGATCGGTGAAGTGAATGGTCACATGCTCCACACTCTCCTCCAGACGGACCCGAAGCCTGCTTTCGGGATTGGAGAATTTGATTGCGTTGGAGACCAGATTCCGGAATACGATCGAGAGCATGTTCCAGTCCGCCCGGATCGTCACAGGACCGGACAGCTCCAGTTCTATGGAGATCTCTTTGCCCGCTGCCCGTGAACGGTACGCCTCTACGGAGAGCCTCAGGCACTCGGTCAGATTGATCGGCTTGAACTCCGGCTCAAACGCCCCGATCCGGACCAGGGTCCAGTTCAGCAGGTTGTCGAGCATCTGCGAGCTGGAACGGGCGGAACGCGCGATCAGATCGAGGCTCTCCCGGATCGACTCCCCCCCCGGAAGCTCCGCGGCATCCTCCTGAAGAAATTCCGCCAGCACCATGATCCCCTCGATCATCCCCTTCAGATCGTGGGACATGATGGACATGATCATGTCTTTGGCATGGATCAGGTTCTGAAGTTTCTTTTTATCCGCTACCTCGTAGAGGATCCGGCGGATGGAGTAGGGGAGGCGGTTCAGGTTGCTTTTCAGAATGACTTCGTTGGCTCCAAGCTGCAGGATTTCGTTCTCCTGGTCGGCCGTGACCAGCCCGGAAATCAGAACGAAAGGAAGCATGGAGTCGTACTCCTTGACCCTCCGGAGTGCATCGATGCCGGAAGTATTTCCCGACAGGTTATAGTCCGAGATGACCAGATCGAAGGATTTATCCTGCAATGTCTGCTCCACCTGATCGGCCGAGCCGATCAATGTGTAATCCAGTTCAAATCCGTTTCTTCGAAGCTGATGAACCAGCAGGTCTGCATCATACTCCGAGTCTTCGATAATCAGCAGATTCAGCTTGTTCTGCGCCATTTTTTTTCTTTACCGGTCCCGTTGAGCGACCTGCGCCGGGCGGGCAGTTCCAGTTTCAAAATGGAGTGAAATTCAAGTTGGAGTCAGTATGCCGGCTTGTTGAGAAGAACCCAGTAGAGCCCGACTTCGGAGAGGGCCCGCTGGAATCCATCGTATTCAACCGGTTTTACGATGTAACTGTTGGCTCCGAGCTCGTAGCATTGTCGTATGTCGGGATCCTCCCCGGATGAGGTGAAAATGACCACAGGGATTCTCTTTGTCCGTTCACTCGATTTCAGTTCACTCAGAACCTCCATTCCATCGAGCCGTGGCATTTTCAGATCCAGCAGGATCACTTTTGGAAACGGAGCCGGTTCACGATCAGAGTGCCTGCCCCGTGAGAAAAGATAATCGAGGGCTTCCACACCGTCTTTGAGATGGAGCACCCTGTTTACGAGGTTGTTTTTATGAAGCGCACGCATGGTCAGCTCCGCATCACTCATGCTATCCTCCACCAGAAGAACTTCCACCATATTATCCCGATCTATCGATTCGAGTTTCAGGTAGCGGCTAAGTCTGTCAATATGTGGTCGCGACCGATCCTCGGTGGATGGTCCGGGCCACTCTCTTCTCTCATTTTTTAAGGAATGCAATCCTTTCAAACCCCTTTCTCTTCTTTCTTATCCCTTTTTTTCGATGAATTGTATTGCGGGTTCCTCATCGGATCTCCGGATTTCAGGCTCTTGAACGGTTGCTGCCGAATGGGTTGTTCCAGTTCCCAAATCTATAGGACGAGTATAATTCTGGGGCAATGTAGTCTATAAAAACGGTTTATGCCAACATATCACACTTTATCCTGTAGAGATTGTTGAATTGGAAGTCATTCGAATATTCATGAAGGATTCTCATATTGTGGTACCTGGAAGAGATCTAAACAGAAAGAATTCGGATACGATTCCGCCTTTCCGCAACATTCACGGAGCAGCAAAAGGATCTTTTCCATTTAGACGATTTGGCCGTATATTAGGAACTGCATTCAGAATGCAGACATCGGGGCGTGGCGTAGTCAGGTAGCGCACTCGGCTGGGGGCCGAGGGGTCGCTGGTTCAAATCCAGTCGCCCCGACTCAGTTTATAAGTACCTTTCAATAAATACCTCTTCTTTCCGACGGGGTTTCGGAAATGTTTCTGCACCCGATCCCGTCATGATGATTCCTGGCGGCGTCACGATTGCGCAGGC
>CAYTTA010000003.1:0-37580 GCA_964440655.1 uncultured Balneolaceae bacterium | reverse complement strand
TTTCTGCACCCGATCCCGTCATGATGATTCCTGGCGGCGTCACGATTGCGCAGGCAGTGCCTGCGCGGTGATGGAAATGTTTCCTCACCCGTTTTTTTATGACGTGATTCTGCCTCGTTGCGATTGCGCAGGCGGTGCCTGCGCGGTTCAAATCCAGTCGCCCCGACTCAGTTTATAAGTACCTTTCAATAAATACCTCTTCTTTCCGACGGGGTTTCGGAAATGTTTCTGCACCCGATCCCGTCATGATGATTCCTGGCGGCGTCACGATTGCGCAGGCGGTGCCTGCGCGGTTCAAATCCAGTCGCCCCCTAAAAACCGTGTAAAATTTACCCGCTACAGCGGCTCTCTGTGAACCGCTTACACATCCAACCCGGGCGGATCATATTTTTTGCCTGCAGAAGTTCTGAAGAAGAGAGTGCCGTTTGATGTCCGGATCGAGGCAGCTGCCCCTGTCTCCGATTTTGCGGTCTTCTGGAGCTCTTTCATGCGGGGGGGGCTGGAGTGTTATGGCATTCAATTTGCTATCGGTTGCAACCGGGGTATCCGGAGCGGCCTGCTGCTCATCTATCTGCCGCCAACACACCTCATTCCTGAAAACCAACCGAGAGAGAAATGGACCTTGTAGATCAAATACTGCGGAAATCATTTTCTACCATCAAACGGCTCCTGCTGGCAAACAAGAGAGTGAGCAATGCCATCATGGATGTCTACAATATGGATGAGTTCACCAATCTTTATGAGCATGAGAAGATGCTGGCCGACCGGATCCGGGTCGATACCTATCGCAAAGGGATAGAGCGGAACATCCGCCCGGGAGACGTGGTGGTGGATCTGGGAACCGGTAGCGGTATCCTCGCTTTTTATGCCGCAGATTCCGGGGCGAAGAAGGTCTATGCGATCGATCATTCCGAATTTATCGAGGTAGCCCGCGTGCTGGCCGCAAAGAAGGGAGAGAAAAAAATCCGGTTTGAGCAGGTGAACAGCCGATCCTTCAATCCTCCGGAAAAGGTGGATGTGATCCTGCACGAGCAGATCGGAGACGATCTTTTCGACGAGAACATGATCCGCAACATTCTGGATCTCAAATCACGGATACTGAAGAAGGGGGGCCGGGTGATTCCGGGCCGGTTTGAACTCTATCTGGAGCCGATCACCCTGAAGTCCGACTATGCCGTTCCTCCGTTCTGGGAGAACCGCCTCTGTGGAATCGATTACGGTTTTCTCAAAGAAAGCCCGCTGATCCGGAAGTATCAGAAGATGGAATACCGCTTCCGTTACCTTGAGGCGGAATCGGCAGATTATTTTCTCTGTGAACCGGAGCCGGTCCTTACGATCGATCTGAACGAGTGGCAGTCCGAGCAGCCTGTCGCCATACCAAGGCAGGTGAGAAACGTGACCCGTGAAGGGGTGATGGACGGAATCTGTCTCTGGTTCCGGGTGGAGTTTGATGCGGAAACCTCCTTCGATACCTCTCCCCTGAATGGCAGCCGCTCCTGGAGCAATCGCCTCTTCCGAACCGAGAGGATCCACTACCAGGCAGGTGAACAGATTGTCTTTGACGTGGAGATGGTGAGTCCGCTTATTGCAAACACCTGGAAAATCCACCTTCAGCAGGCGGAATCACTTCTCCGGGGAGTCGACAATCCGGAGCTGATTATGGAGTGAGGTCCGCAGCTCTTCAATATCCTCTTCCGAAAGCAGCTCATCCATATTTTTCACACCGGCCCGTATAGCCAGATTGTAGACCATCCGGCTGAAAAGTATCTGATGGGCCACAGAGGTGAGCTGGAGGAGCTGCTGAGGGGGGATCTGCGCTCCGGTCAGTTCAAGCCGTGTAAGAAGGGGATCCAGAAGGGCTTCCATCTTGTCCGACAGCTGCTGTTCCAGCTCTCCTGCTTTCTTGTTCTCTTTGCTGGTGATCTCTTTTCCCGAAGGATCTATCAGTTTCATGAAATGGTGTTTTCTGATGAGTTGTCTGAGTCTGTCTGGCTGATTTCAGCGAGCTGGTAGAGGATGTAATCGTTCTCCGGATCCATCTTAAGGGCCTGGCTGTAGTAGGAGACCGCTTTGTCGTTCTCTCCTCCTCTTTTCATCATATCCCCCATCAGGATCCAGTTCTCCACATCCCACCGATCGGACCGGATCCTGTCCAGCAGGTAGTCGATCGCCCCTTTCCCGTCCCCTTCCAGCAGCATGCAGAGGACCAGATTACGGTGGGCTGCAGCGAGATTGTCGAGAGCGATCGCTCTTTCCAGATTTTCGCGTGCCCTCTCCGGATCTTCCTGCTGCAGCCAGGCATATCCCCGGAGATTGTAGAGACGACCGTTCTCGGGGTCCCGTTCGATCGCTTCATTCAGCGAGGTGATTCCCGGTCCCCACTGGTTCAGTTTGAGCATCACTTCCGCCTCGAGGATATATCCTTCCGGGGCATCGGGGTTCATCTGCTGCAGATCACGGGCGATATCCAGACTGTGATCCAGATCCTGTTCATGCAGAAGTTCATATCCTTTCTTGTGCTTCTCTTCGAAACTCATCGGCTGCTCGCTGTTCCTGAACCCTCTGAAGGCTCCTTTTCTGTGATATCTTCAAATTCGGCATCTTCAATCTTCTCAAGGGGTTCCCTCCGCCGGCCGGGTCCGGAGTGTGTACGAGGTCCTGCGGCACTCTCTGCACCGTCCCCGAAGCGGATGGTCCAGATCGTCCGACGACCGGCAACTCTGCGCGGACCGGTGATAAGACGGTATATCATGTAGAAGAAGAGGGCGAACAGGAGCCAACGGATCATAGGGGGGATTCGGCTTTATCGGAAATTGCAGAAATCAGTCCGGCAGGATATGTAAATGGGTCCTGGGGCGTATCGGTTGTTCAAAAATCTGTTTCTCTATCCAGGCCAGATGGTCTGGATTGTTTACGAAATCGATCTCTGAGGCATTAATGACCATCAGAGGCGATTTATTGTAGTGATGAAAAAAATCGTTGTATGCATCATTGAGTTCCGAAAGATACTCTTCTGTAATGTGCTTTTCATACTCCCGGTTCCGTTTACGGATATTTCTCATCAGCCCCCCGACGGTGGACTGAAGGTAGATGACCAGATCCGGCCGTACGGCGATCCCCGTCATGATCTGGTAGATGGTGTCATAGAGGGCAAGTTCGTCCTCATTCAGATTGAGGAGGGCAAAGATACGGTCCTTTTCAAAAAGGTAATCGGAGATGACGAAGTTTTGAAACAGATCGAGGTTCCGGAGCTTCTGCTGCTGCCGGAAGCGGGAGGCCAGAAACGAGAGCTGGGTCGGGAAAGCGTACCTCTCCCGGTCCTCATAGAACCGGGGGAGGAAGGGGTTCTCTTCAAACTCCTCCAGCACGAGCCGGCCGTCCCGCTTTTCGGCCAGTCTCATGGCAAGTTCGGTCTTTCCCGCACCGATCACACCTTCAATGGCGATGTGGTTGAAGGGATGGGCCATGGGCACTCACCAGGTAAGTCCGGTTTTGCGGATCCCGATTTCGGGGGCCGAGAGGATCATCCGGTCTATGGACTCACGGTTCCGCGGGTCGCTCCACCCGGGGCGCAGCTCCCGGAGCGGGAGCAGAACAAAGAGCCGGTTGCGGTATTCAGGGTGGGGGATGCGAAGAGTCTTCGTCTCTACGATCTCTCCCTCCCAGGCGATGATGTCCAGGTCGATGCAGCGTGGGCCCCATCGTCTCCCTGAAGGATCTCTTCCCGATTCCCGCTCATATTCCTTGAGCTGTCGGAGGAGCTCTTGCGGTGTGGACCGGCTGGTGATGAGCGCCACGGAATTGAGAAAATTGTGTTCGGCCGGGCCAACGGGCTCAGACTCCCAGATAGAGGATTTTGCAACAGGTTTTCCGGAGATTCCGGAAAGAAAACGGCCGGCACTGCGCAGAAACTCCAGCCGGTCTCCGAGATTGGACCCCAGGGCAATGACTACTTCGGCCATTTCATGCGGGTTTCGGCCCACGCGGCCGGCTGCTTTACCGGAGGAGTGAGTTTCCGGACCGCCACTTCCAGTGAATCGATCCCCGGAATTTTTTCCAGGATCTTCTCCCCGATCTCCAGACAGAGTGTCTCGATGAGCTGGCGGGAGGGGCCGGTGACCACCTCTTCCGCCACTTCGGCGATCAGCTCGTAGTCGGGGACCAGCGTGAGATCATCCGAACGACCCGCCTGGCGGAACTCCCCCCGCACGATCACATCCACTTCAAACCGGTTCCCTTTTTTTCTCTCCTCTTCATGGACACCGTGGTGTCCTGAAAGTTGCAGTGATTTGAGTGTGAGTGTATCCAATGTATCAGGATCTCCTTAAAGAATGGCCACTTCGATTTTCTGTTCCAGCTCGCTCAGTATCCTCCGGTATTTCGGACTGGTGGAGAGACGGCTTTCAATGGTGTTGATCGCATGGATCACGGTTGAATGGTCCCGTCCGCCAAAATGAAGCCCGATTGTCTTCAGGCTTGATTCGGTGAACTTTTTGGAGAGATACATCGCAATCTGCCTCGCCTCCACGATCTCCTGTTTCCGTGTCTTTTCACGGACCTTGTTCGGATCAATCCCGAAATATTCGCAGACATGATTCTGGATCGCCTCGATCGAGATCTGGTTGTTGGAGTGACGAACCATATCCTTGAGGATCTGCTTGGCCAGTGTCAGATCAATCTCGTCGATGTGCTTGAGGGATGCGGTGGCCAGCAGTTTGATGATGGCCCCTTCCAGATCGCGGATGTTTGTTTTGAAATTATGGGCGATGAACTCCAGGATTGCAGGGTCGAGCTGGATTCCATTGTCTTGCGCTTTCCGCTCCAGGATGGCGTATCGGGTTTCATATTCCGGCATCTGAAGGTCGGCGCTCAGCCCCCAGCTGAACCGGGAGATCAGCCGCTCCTGGATATCCGGAACATCTTTCGGCGCACGGTCACTGCTCAGGATAATCTGTTTTCCCTCCTGGTGCAGGGAGTTGAAGATGTGGAAAAACTCCTCCTGTGTCTTCTCCTTGCCGCTGAAAAACTGGATATCATCCACCGCCAGGACATCAATGCTGCGGTAGAACATGGAGAATTCACTCACCCGGTTGTTCCGGATCGCCTGGACAAATTCATTGGTGAAGGTCTCTGAAGAGACATAGAGCACGGTCAGTTCATCTCCGAACTCCTGTTTGATCTTGTTGCCGATGCTCTGGACCAGATGGGTCTTGCCCAGTCCGGTAGTTCCGTAGACAAAAAACGGGTTAAACGAGTTTTTGCCCGGATTCTCGGCGATCGCCATGGCGGCCGAACGGGCAAGCCGGTTGCAATCCCCTTCGATGAAGCGTTCGAAGACGTAGTTGCTGTTCAGGTTGGAGTCCACCCGGCTCTTCCGGATACCGGGAATGATGAAGGGGTTCTCGATCCGTCCCGGAGGGATCTCGGTGTAGGCGTTCATCTCCTGCGGCTTGTTCGGGGGCATGGGACGCTGGGGAAGATGGACGGTCCGGCTCTCCTCCTGGTTGTCGGCTTTCTCGACCAGGATGGAGTACTCCAGCTTGCCCTCGCTTCCCAGAACTTTCGCGATGGTAGACCGGAGCATCTTGTAGTAATGCTCCTCCAGCCATTCATACCAGAACTGACTTGGTACCTGAATCGTCAGCGTGTTGTCCTCCAGTTTAAGGGGACGAATCGGCTCGAACCAGGATTTGAATTTCTGGTGGCTGATGTTGTCACGAATAATCTCCAGACACTCTTCCCAGGCAGACTCTGCACTCAAAATTTCCAAAGATTCGATGACCTCTGATTTGATTTTTGTTGTTAATGCACTCTCAGTTATCCACACAACAGGGCGTATACAGGCGTGAAGCTGGCAGGAAAATGGCAATTTCTATTTCCGTTGTCAAACCCGCGCCGGCCTGTGCGGCACAAAGTTATCCACATAGGGTGAAAAGGCATATCTTATTGATTGCCAATTCATTAAGAGACTTTTTACAGGGATTCCGTCTTCCCCCTTGACACTTCAAAACCGGCATTGTCGCCTGAATTGCCGGACTGCCCGGGACAACGGGCGATGACAAATAATTTATCCACAAGTTATCCACATTTTCTTACATATGAAATGCGGCCTCCTTGCGGATGTTTTACTTGTTGTTGTAAAGCGATTGTCCCGGTATGAGTTAGCGGGAACGGAAGGCGCGGATGAAGCGCTCTTTCCCATCATCATCCTGCAGGATCTCCACTCTGGCAAACGATGGGAGGAGTTCATCCCGGATAGCAGTGATCAGCAATGGATTGCACTCCAGATAGAGAGCCCCGTCCGGGGCGAGATGTTCTCTGCTCCAGAGAGAGATGGCCCGACAAATCTCCACTGGATCTTCGTGGAACAGGGCGATGCGGGGCTCATACTCCCTCACCTGCCGCTCCAGCGACTCCTCCTCTTCAGGAAGCACATAGGGCGGATTTGAGACAATAAGATCGAACGTCCGGTTTTCCAGTTGCGGATCTGAATCAAAGCGGAACAGATCCGCCTTGATCCACTCGACGGAGACACCGTTCTGTTCCGCATTTTCCCCTGCGATGCGCAGCGCCTCTTCAGAGATGTCGATTCCCGTACAGATCCATTCGGCGTTCTTCGATTTCGCCAGGGCGACGGGAATACAGCCCGACCCGGTTCCGATATCCACCGCACGGATCTGTCGTTTTGAAGCCGCCACTCCACCGGGCTCTTGTCCGGAATCCGGGCTGCTGCTCTCAGGGAAGTCGGGAGATTCGGATCCCATCCCGACATCAGAAAATTCAGGTTTCATCCCGGAATCGGAAGAGTGGGGCGGGCGTGAGGTCTCCCCGCCGGAACGGGGAAGCAGGAGACCACTCTCCAGATCCTGGAGGATACGGTCAACAAGCTGTTCGGTCTCGGGTCTGGGAATAAGCACCCCCGGGGCCGTACGGATCCGGTGACCCATAAATTCCGTATATCCGAGGATATACTGCAGAGGTTCATGCTGCGCCCGTCTGCGGACCAACGGTCTTAACCGGTCCAGTTCCTTTTCCGACAGAGGGCGGTCAAAATTGAGATAGAGGTCGAGTCGCCGCTTGCCAAGCACTTCGGCCAGCAACCACTCTATGCTCAGCCTCGGATCGGGAACCTTGTGCGATTGGAAGTATCCGGTAGCCCACTCCAGCATGGAGAGGACGGTCCAGACCTTCGGAGTCCCCTTTTTCGTCACGCCTCGTCTTTGTTCGATTCAGCCACCTCTTCCTGAATGGAGAGCCCGAACCGCTTCGAAAAGTCCAGGATGAAATCGATCACATCTGCTTCAATGTTTTTCTCTTCCGTCAGGGAACTCCCTCTGAAACCCAATCGTCCTCCCGCCTTTTTCAGCTCGATCCGGTTCCTTTTTTCATTGCATTCAATCACACAGAGAAGGGTGACGGTGGTATTGACCTGCTTTTCATACTGCTCGTAGAGAGCGACGTGAATCTCATCGAGCCCGTCGCGGGACGTATAGGAGTAGAGGTATTTCGGTTCCACCGTCTCGAGAAGGCTGGGGGCCAGCCGGCGGAGCGTTTGATTCGGCCCGTAAACCAGGTACTTTGTAACTGTACTCATCCGGAAAGTTTTGTTACAGGTGTCCTCAAAATAGTCAGCAGGAATAAAAAGCTTATACCAACAAGATGCAAACGCCGTTTTCGTGGGTTCCATTGCCCTGAAAATCCACTTCAAGAGAGTGTGAGAGAAGGAAGTAGGGACAAAGTTCGCCACTTTTTATTAATATGATGCAATGGAGGCAAACCGGATTTTGTTGCATCACGACAGGATTCAAAAGGATTCAAACCGATGGACTGCAGATGAGTGATTTTTCCAGATCGAACGCGCTTCTCCTCCTGCTCTTTCTGTTTGCAGCAGGTTTTCTGATCACCGGCACCGCCCAGGGGCAGATCCGGGAGCCGGAGCTGATGGATTACGACGCCCCACGGACGCCTCTGGATGAAGGGGTCCGGAGGGGGATCGGATTCAATGTGGTCATCAACAACTTCGGCTTTGGTCTGGGGGCGGAGTATCGCAGGGTTCTGGCGCCCTACATGGAGGGGACCCTCATCTTGCGTATGGCCGGTCTCCGCGACGCGAGCGAGCAGACGTTTACCGACTTTTTCTTCGGTCAGCAGATCATTCCCAACAAGTATCAGCGGGGATTCTCCTTCCCGCTCTTCCTCGGCCTCCGCCATCGGATTTTCGCCCGCTCTGTGGAGGACTCCTTCCGGTTTTTTCTGAGCGGGAGTGCGGGACCGGTCATGGCGTTCACCTATCCCTATTTCAACGACCACAACGGGAACGGTTTCCGTGAAGGAGAGCAGTTTGCGGCGGGGTTCAACTATTTCGAGCCGGTAAACGACATCTTTACCGGTCTGGGGCAGGGGGAGTGGCATCTGGGAATGGGAGGCGAGCTGATGCTGAATCTCGACATCGGACGGAATTTTGCAAATCTGACCTCCATCCAGTTCGGCTATCTTTTTTACTGGTTCCGGGACGGCATCGAGCTGATGTATCCCAATCAGCCGGATCTGAGCCAGCAGCCCTTTACCCAGGAGCAGGTGATCAACGGGACCTACCCGATGATCCCGTTCTTCAAACCGCAGAAATATTTCGGCACCCCCCAGGTCAGTTTTGTATTTGGCCGGATGTGGTAGGGCTACGGGTGGCCGGTTTCGGCAGTGATCCCGATTTATGTATATTGTCCCTCCCTCTTCTACAACTGGATATCATTCAGAACATCCCCGTTTAAACTAACGAACCGGACAAACTATGAGCTATATCGACCAGATTATCGGAAGACAGATCATCGATTCTAGAGGAAACCCGACCGTCGAGGTGGATGTGATCCTGGACGACGGAATTATGGGAAGGGCTGCGGTTCCTTCCGGGGCGTCTACCGGTGAGCATGAGGCGATCGAGCTGCGGGACGGGGACAAGGATCGATATCTCGGAAAATCGGTCACCCGGGCGGTGGAGAACATCAACTCCGATATCGCCCGGGAGCTGAAGGGATTTCCGGTACTGATGCAGAACGAACTGGACCGGCTTCTGATCGAGCTTGACGGTACCCCCAACAAATCAAAACTGGGCGCCAATGCGATCCTCGGGGTTTCCCTGGCCGCGGCCAAAGCGGCGGCTCACTCCGTAGGGCTCCCTCTCTGGCGCTATCTCGGAGGGGTCAATGCAAAGCGGATGCCCCTTCCGATGATGAATATCATCAACGGGGGATCCCATGCGGACAACAATGTGGATATCCAGGAATTCATGATCATGCCTGCCGGAGCAGGGAGCTTCTCCGGAGCGATCCGGATGGGTGCCGAGATCTTCCACCACCTCAAGGAGGTTCTCTCTTCCAAAGGATACGGGACGGCCGTAGGGGATGAAGGGGGATTTGCTCCCAATCTGAAATCGAACGAGGAGGCGCTTGAGGTGATCCTTCAGGCGACAGAGAAAGCCGGCTACACGCCGGGAGAGGATGTGCTGATCGCCCTGGACCCGGCGAGCTCCGAATTCTACAATGCCGAGGAGAAGGTCTATGAGTTCCGCTGGAGTGACGGCAGCCGCCGGGATTCCGATGCGATGACCGAATTCTGGATGAAGTGGGTGGAAAACTATCCCATCATCTCCATCGAGGATGGAATGCAGGAGGATGACTGGGAGGGATGGGCCAAACTGACCCGGGCGATCGGAGACCGGGTCCAGCTGGTCGGGGACGATCTGTTTGTCACCAGCACCGAGCGCCTCTCGAAGGGGATCCGGGATGGGATCGCCAACTCCATCCTGATCAAGGTGAACCAGATCGGAACGCTTACTGAAACTCTCGATGCCATCGAGATGGCACACAAGAACGGCTACACCTCGGTGATCTCTCACCGCTCGGGCGAGACGGAGGATACGACGATTGCCGATCTTGCGGTGGCTGTCAACGCCGGACAGATCAAGACCGGCTCCATGAGCCGGACCGACCGGGTAGCTAAATACAATCAGCTGCTCCGGATCGAAGAGGAGCTCGGGGATAATGCCCTCTTCTCCGGCCGGGATGTTTTCGGTATCTGAGCTCCGGCCCCGGACGTTCACCATCTGACTTCCCATGCGGATCCATGACCTCTCTCTGAACAACTTCCGGAACTATCCGGAGGCAAAAATAGAGTGGTCACCAGGAGTCAATCTGATCACCGGTCCGAACGGGGCGGGCAAGACCAATCTGATCGACGCGATCCACTATCTCTGCATGACCCGGAGTTTCGTCATGACCGGGGACCGGTTCATGGCGACCTCCGGTGAAAGCTGGTTCAGGATCGAAGGGCGTTTCAGCGGGGAGATCCGAACCGATTTCACTGTTTCCTGTGCCTGGTCCCGCGGCGAAGGCAAGAAAATCTTCATCAACTCCAGCCCGCTTGCCCGCCTCTCCGATCTGATCGGCATGGTCCCGGTGGTCGTGCTCAGCCCGGAGGATCTGAAGCTGACAGCAGAAGGGCCGGCTGTCCGCCGCGCTTTCATCGACGGGTTCATCAGCCAGATCTCCAGCCGGTACCTCCAGGATCTTCTCCGTTATCAACATGTCCGCAGGCAGCGGAACCGGCTTCTTCAGGAGTTTCAGGGTCCGCCAACCAGACTCCGGGAGTTCCTCGAGCCGTGGAACATCCAGCTGATCGAGACCGGCACGTCGATTATTGCAATGAGGAGCCGGATCCTGGAGCGCTTCCGTGAGTACCTCTCCGGACAGTTTCAATTCCTGGAGGCGGTCGGCCTGCAGCCGGATCTGAAATACCGGACTCTCTGTGAACCGGAAGAGGATGAAAAGATCATCAGAGAAAAATTTGAAGAGGAGCTGGACAGAACATCTGATCGTGAGAGGGAGAGGGGACAGACCCTCGTCGGCCCGCACCGGGATGAGATCCTCTTCCTGCTGGGGGAAAAGGAGCTTAGAAATTATGGATCCCAGGGGCAGCACCGGCTCTTCTCGGCGGCACTCAAGATGGCGCAGCTTTTTTACTATTCGGACGAGCTGGATGATCTTCCCCTGATGCTATTGGATGATGTTTTTGGTAACCTTGATCCCGGGAAGGCGCAGCTTCTTCTCGAGAAGCTGCTGAATCATCCCGGTCAGTGCTTTATCACATCCGCCACAGAGGATCCGTTCCGTGGGGTGACCTGGTCGGCGAAGGACGGTCATTACCGAGTGGAGCGGGGGGTGGTGGAGAAGGTACGGTAGAGGCCTGCCGATCCGTATGGCAGCGGAGGACAGCAGGTCAGGCCGGCCGGGAACAGGTTAAACAGAATGCATTGCGCGATGGCGAGGCGGACCCCCAAACCACTGGAGACACTGCTGCGGGAGTACTTTGCCCGGATGGGAAACCCTGCCGAAATGAGACGGGGACTGGTGCTGCATCTCTGGAAAGAGGTAGTGGGAAGACAGGTTGCAGAAGCGACCCGAGATCTGCGGTTTGAAAATGACCGGCTGATTGTTACCGTTATAAATGAAGCCTGGAGGCATGAATTGCACATGAACCGCTTTCCGCTTCGCAAGAGACTGAATGAGCGGGTGGGAAGCCAGACGGTTAAGGAGATCCTTGTGAGATGCTGAGACGATTGCGTCAGCTGCTGTTCCCGGCACAGGAATTTGCCGACTCGGATGAGGAGAGTCGTGCCGCCTATCTGCCACGTGAGAAATTCATGGTGCTGGGGATCTCCTTTGTACTGGCGTTCTGTCTTTGGTTTATCGTAAATCTGAGCCGGGATTTTCATATCACCATCAATCTTCCGTTGCAGGTGGTGAATCTTCCCGATAACATGGCACTGATCAACGAGCCACCGAAAAATGCATCGGTCGGGGTTATGGGGGAGGGATGGAAACTGATCTCCCTTTACAACAACCCGCCCGCCATTCAGGTGGATGTTCTCGCTGAGGAGACCAATCTGTTTGAAAATGTGCGACGACAGGTGTCGATCATCTCCGATGTGAACATCACGAAGGTGCAGCCGCTTGTCCTGAATCTGGCCCTGGAGGAGAAGATGCAGAAACGGGTGCCGGTCGAGTCTCAGGTGCAGCTGGAGTTGCGCAGCCGTCACAGTCTGGCCCATGAGCCGCGCATCGAACCGGACAGCGTGACCCTGTCGGGTGCGGGATCCCATCTGGAAGAGATTGACCGGGTGGTGACCCGGCCGGTCAGCCTGAAGGATGTGGATGAACCGGGAGAGCTTCAGCTGGAAGTGATCCCTCCAGTTCCCGGTGTTACAGTCAGTCCGGAGTCCGTCCGCTTTCTTTATGAAGTGACGGAATTCACCGAAGGTGAACTGCGGATTCCGGTCCGGATTCGGAATCTGCCTCCCGGACGAGCTGTCACCTACAATCCCTCTTCGGTAACGATCCGATATGATGTGCCGCTCGATCAGTATGCCGAGGTCCAGAACCGAAGGCCTTTTATCGCCTGGATTGACTATAACGATATCCTCTCCGATACGACCGGCACCGTCATTCCGAAGATCGAGAGCAGCGATGAGCAGTATGATATCCGCCTGAGAAGTTTTCAGCCGCGAACGCTCTCCTACTTCATCGTTCTTCCGGAAAATCAGTAGGCACTGTTCCACGTCCCTGAAAACCATGTAGCGCGGGGAAATGCCCACTCCGAAATTTGCCGGTCCGGGGAAAATGCAGTCCGGGGAGAAGTATGCTCGGAAAAAGCCCGCCCGTGGATTACAAGCCGGCTTCGGCGATCTTCTCCTCGATCGGCCGAAGGGCCTCTTCGAGCGGCAGTGAATCGGGATAGAAGGAGAGGATCTTGATAAGCACCTCATCCACAAGAATGTCGGGACAGGAAGCTCCGGATGTAAGGGCGATTTTCAGGGGTCTTCCCGGATCGGGAAGCCAGTCCCTTGTCTCGACCACATTCTTCTCCCACTGATTGAAATGTCGGATCGATCCGGGAGTGTCAAATTCTCCCGCATCACGGATATGGTAGGTAGGACAATACCCTTCCAGAATCTCCACCAGATGCATCGTGTTGGATGAGTTGTACCCGCCAACCACGATAGCCAGATCGGGATCGGCATCGGCCAGTGCGTAGGTTGCCGACTGGTTTTCGTTGGTGGCGTAGCAGAGGGTGTCGGAAGTGTCGGCAAAGTGATCCTCCACACTCTCCTGACCGAACCGTTCGGCGGCAGCTCTCTTCAGGATCTCCATCACCTTGCTGGTCTCGGTCGCCAGCATGGTGGTCTGGTTGATCACACCGAAGGTCTCCAGATCCCTCACTGGGTCAAATCCGGGAGTGCACTTGTGGCCGAACCACCTGTCAAACTCCGAGAGAGGACGTTTTCCCGTCATGATTTCACCCAGAATGTTCGCTTCTTCGGGATTCAGCACCACGACCACCGGAGAATGGGATGCACTGTTGGAGAAGGTGGCACGTGTCTCCTCATGCTCATGCTTTCCATGAATCACCAGGCTGTACCCTTTTTTCCCAAGCTGTCGTCCCCGGTTCCACACTTTTTCTACAAATGGGCAGGTGGTGTTGTAACTGTAGGGATCGATTCCGCGCTGCCGGAGCCGTTCCTGGATCTCCAGGGTGGTCCCAAAAGCGGGAACAATGACGATGTCCTCGGCATCAAGGGTGTCGAGGGGAATTTTTTCACTCCCGTCGGTTCCAAACAGAAACCGGACACCCCGGCTTTTCAGATCCTCATTGACGGAAGGGTTGTGGATCATCTCGCTCAGAAGGAAAATCCGCCGGTCCGGATTCTCCTCCACGGTGCGATAGGCGATATCGATCGCATTTTCCACTCCGTAACAGAAGCCGAAATGGCGGGGAATGAGAAACGAGACGGAGCCGAAATCCATCCCGGTCGGTGTCAGATCCCTTTTTCGCGGATCGGTTATCTTGTTCGCCTCCTTGACCATCCGGATGACCGGGGAGTGGTACATCTCGGGGATTTCAAAACTTTTTCGTGCCATGAAAGAGTCGGTGGGTTGGGATCTCCTTGTCGCTGAAACTTTTTAACCGGGATCGGCTCAAGAGGATCAAATATAAGGAATTCCGGGCCGGGAATCAGATTGAGGCGGAATGCCGGATGGCGGGATGGCCGGGTAACATTCACCCCGTATCATTCACCGATTATATTGCGTACCTTGGTATTCAGTAGTTTCTGCACCCTTCCTTATTTGTTTCCTTTTTGCCTTCAGACATCCTGCTGCCAGGGATGACCATTGCAGATGACAATCAAGGGAGTACGACAGGGAGACCTGGCTCCGGTGTTGGAGACAGAACATTCATCACTTCTCTGTAACAGCCATTCATTATGAAGACAAAACCATTCAGTGAACTGGGAGTAGGGGAACCCCTGCAACGTGCCATCGGGGAGATGGGCTTTGAAAATCCCACGCCCATTCAGGCGGCTGCCATTCCCGCCATACTGGAACAATCCGATCTGGTCGGACAATCTCAGACCGGAACCGGAAAAACCGCTGCATTTGCCATACCTGTCCTGGAAATGACAGATCCCGTCCGGGACCGTGTACAGGCTCTGGTGATCTGCCCCACCCGTGAACTGGCCGTCCAGGTAACGGGCGAGTTCATCAAGCTGGCCCGTTTCATGAAAGGGGTGCGGATTGTGCCCATCTACGGCGGTCAGCCTATCCAGCGTCAGATCACTCATCTCAGGACTCCTCCACAGATCGTGGTGGGGACCCCCGGCCGGATCATCGACCACCTCTACCGCGGAACTCTGCAGCTGGATCATCTGGAAAGAGTGGTGCTGGACGAGGCGGACGAGATGCTTAATATGGGGTTCCGGGAAGAGATCGAGACCATTCTCCGATTCGCGTCCGGGGAGCGGAAGCTTCAGACCATACTTTTTTCCGCCACTTTCCCGCCACCCATCCGGGGACTGGTAAAGGAGTGGTTGCATGAACCCGCCGTGATCCGGATGGAAGGGGGGACTCTGGCGGCTGAAAGGGTGCGTCAGGTTGTGGTCGAGGCGCGTGATTCAATGAGAACCGAGGGGATCAGCCGTCTGATGGATCTGCATGGCTACAAGAAGGCGATTGTGTTCTGCAATACACGTCGCGGCTGTGACGAGCTGGTGGAAGAGATCCGATCCCGGGGTTACTCCAGCGAGGTCCTGCATGGAGAGCTCTCCCAGAGCGCCCGCAACCGGGTGATGAAGCGGTTCCGCGGCGAGGGGATCGAAATCCTGGTGGCTACCGACGTGGCAGCCCGCGGACTCGATGTGGAGGATGTCGATGCGGTCTTCAATTTTGACATCCCTCTGGATCCGGAGAACTATGTCCACCGGATCGGGCGGACCGGAAGGGCCGGAAGAGAGGGGGTGGCTTTTACGTTTGCATCCGGCCGGAAGGGGCGGAGCATCCGGGTGATCGAAAAATTGCTGCGTCAGCGGCTGGAAACGATCCCTCTGCCCTCGGTACAGGAGGTGGCCGAATCACGCATCAATCTTCTTCTGCAGGAGGTGAGAGGAGAGCTTGAGGCGGGAGGGCTACGCCCCTGGATCGAACAGATCGAATCGATGCTCGACGGGGAAGACGGAGAGTACACACCCATCGAGGTGGCGGCTGCCCTCCTGCGGATGAAGGAGGAGTCGAAGAAGGTTTTGGAGACCGCACGGGAGACAGGGCGAGTGCAGGCACGGCCCTTCAAGAGCCGGAACCCGCGACGAAGCAGCAAGCCGGAACCGTTCTATGCCCATTTTGTAAAGAAGGAGAAGGCGGGAAAATCCGGGGAGAAGAGGGGCGGAAAGAGAATGCGCCGGCACTGACCGCAGGTTCAGGCCACCTCGTCCAGTTTCACTCCGACCAGACGGCTCACTCCTGTCTCGGGCATGGTAACCCCATACATCATCTCCGCCTTGGACATTGTCTTCTTGTTGTGTGTGATGATGATGAACTGCGTCTGCTGGCTGAAGCTCCGGATCATGTTCCCAAACCGCTCGATATTGGCATCATCGAGCGGGGCATCCACTTCGTCCAGCACGCAGAAGGGTGAGGGTTTGACCAGGTAGATGGCAAAAAGCAGTGCGATCGCCGTCAGGGTCTTCTCTCCACCCGAGAGCTGGTTGATCGTGGAGGGCCGTTTACCCCGGGGCTTGGCAATGATCTCGATCTTTGCATCCAGGGGGTCCTCCACATTCTGTTCAATGAGAAGATCGCAGTGATCATCTTCTTCAAAGAGGGTGTGGAAGACCGATATAAAGTTCTTCCGGATCTGTTCGAAGGTGGTGTTGAACCGTTCGGTTGCCGTCTCGTTGATCTCCTGGATCGTCTCGCGCAATTGTACCTCTGCCTCCCTGAGATCCTGGACCTGCCCTTCGAGAAATTCAAGCCGTTCCTTCTCCTCACGGAACTCTTCAATGGCGAGGGAGTTGACCTCTCCGAGCTGGGTCAGCTGCTGACGCAGGGAGGCGATCCGTCTTCGGGCCTCCTCGCCCTCCATCTCTTCGGGGAGCTCTTCCTCGATCTGCTTCATCAGGATACCGTAGGTCTCCCAGATGTGGTCGGAGAGTGAAGTGACCTGGAGCTGAAGCTTCTCTCGTGCCATGGACAGGTGGTGTACCAGCTCCAGATTGATCTCTTTTTTCCGGCGCAGGTTCCTGAGCTCCTCATCCACCTCCCGGATTCGGCCCCTCTGAAGAGAGGTTCCCTCTTCGGCGGCTGCCAGCTCCTCTTCCAGCGAACTCTTCTGCTCTTTCTTCACCTCGATCTCCTCTTCCATCTCTGCGATCGAGCGCTGCCAGGCACCGATCCTCTCCCGGCCTCGGTGTGTCATTTCTTCCCGGGTGGAGAGTCTGTTCTGGAGGGAGGTCATTCCCGCGTCGGCGGTTCGGATCTCCTTTTCCAGATTTTCCGTCTTGTTCTTCAGATCCTGATGGAGGAGCTGGGCATCGTTGTACCGGTTCTGGGCGATCGCCATCTCCTCTTCCAGCCGCTGCAGATTCTGCCCCAGCTCCAGATGCTCCTTTTCGAGGGTGCCGATCTTCTGTTGCAGCTCTTCACGTTTCGGGTCGAGGGTCTGCAGCTCTTCGGCAGCCGCCTCTTCACTTTCGGAGAGGGAGGCCAGCCGTAGCTCCGTCTCCTGCAGGTTCTTGCGGTAGAGCTTTTCATTCGACTCGATGGCGCCGAGCTCCCTCTCTGTCTTGTGGATCTTTCCGCGGAACTCGTCAAACTCACGTCTCATCCTCTCCAGATCGAACTGCTCCATCTGCCGTTCCAGTTGCAGGAGCGCCTCGTCTCTCTCCTGGAGCGTCTGCTCGGTCTGCTGCAGGCGAGCCTCCAGTTTTTCGATCTTGTCTTTCAGGCCGAGCCGGGCACCGGTCTGTCCGCTTTCACCGCCGCTCTTCAGAAAATGGTGGGTGGTCAGTTTCTCCCCGCTTCGTGTCACGGCAGATGTCCCGCCTTTCTGAAGCAGTCGTCCCGCTTCGTCCAGATCCTCGGCAAAAAGCACGGACCCCAACAGAAGCTGGGCAACCGGTCTGCATGCCTCTTCCACACGCACTTTTTCAAGGATGGAGTCGGGTTCCACCGGATAACTCTCCTTCAGCTCAGCCAGCGGTATGAAGGTGACCCGCCCTTTCTTCTCCTGTCGCAGGAGCCGGGCCCCCTTTCTGGCCTCCTCCATATCGGCGACAATCAGGTAGTTGATCGTCTCCCCCAGAGCGGTGTCGAGTGCGGCCGCATGCGCCTCATCAGTGTGAAGCACACTGCCGACCAGCTCCAGCCGGCGGAACTCGCCGGAATGATGCTCCATCAGCCAGGATACACCTGCCGGAAAGAACTCCCTGGATTCGGACAGCTCACGGAGCAGTCGGATCTCCGACTGCAGGGCATCCCGCTCGCTCCGGGCGGAACGCAGCTCCTCACGCGCTTTTTCACGGTCCGCATCAAGCTGACGGAGCCGCTGCTGGGCATGTTCGAGCTCTCTCCGCTTCTCATCCTGCACGCGACGCAGCTCGTCCATCTCCACAGCGATGATCTCCCGCTCCGCTTCGAGGGCTCCGATCTCTTTCTGCAACCGATCCATGTCGAGACGAAGGCGGTTTCTCTCCTCTTCGGTATTCTCGAGTCTCGATTCAAGGCGTATCCGGCTCTCCTGAAGCGAGCGCATCTCCCGGGTTGCCGCAGCGATGGCCGTCTCCAGCTCCCGGATCCGGTTGCGGATGCGATTGTACTCCTGCTGGACGCTGGAGAACTGCTCCCGGGACTCTTTAAGGTTCTTCTCCGAATTCTCCATCTCCCGACGGAACTGGACCAGTCTCTCCTGGCCGGAGTCCCGGAGGATCTTCAGTTCTTCGAGGTCGCTCTTCGCCTGCCGGATATCCTCTTCCGACTGCCGGATCATCTTCTCCTCTCCGGCAATTTTCTCTGCCGTGATCTTAAGGCCCGACTCCAGCTCCCGGATGGTGTTGGTCAGATGACCCGTCCGCTTTCTCAGTTCGGCCTCGATCCGCTCTTTTTCTGTGAGCCCTTTTCTCAGCTCCTCTTCCCGGACCTCAAGCGATTCGAGCGATGCGGCGATCTCCGCCTTCTCCTTTTCGGCCTGTCCGATCCGCTCGCTCAGGGGGCCGAGCTCCCCGTTGATCCGTTGCCACTCCTGCCGGTTCCACGCCTTGTCGAGCTTCTCAAGCTCGCTGCGCAGCCGGTTCGCCTTCTCCGCCTTCTCCGCCTGCAGTTCCAGAGAACGGGTTTTCTTGCGGACTTCAACAAGAATGTCTTCGATACGCTGAAGATCCAGAAGGGTCTCATCCAGCTTGCGGAGTGTCTGTTTCCGTTTTTCCTTGTAACGGGTCACTCCCGCCGCCTCTTCAAAGAGTTTTCTCCGGTCATTGTTCCGGTCGTTCAGGATCTCTTCGACCATTTTCAGCTCGATCACCGAGTAGGCATCGGCACCCATGCCGGTATCCATGAAAAGATCCATGATATCCTTGAGCCGGCAGGGGGTGTTGTTCAGGAGGTATTCGCTCTCTCCCGACCGGTAGAGTCTCCGGGTGATGGTCACCTCGCTGTACTCGACCGGAAGTATTCCCCGGTTGTTGATCAGCGAGAGGGAGACTTCGGCCAGCCCGAGCGGTTTTTTCCGGGCTGTACCATTGAAGATCACATTGCTCATGGCGGCCGACCGGAGCAGGGAAGGCCGCTGCTCCCCGAGCACCCATCGAAGGGCATCCACGATGTTGGATTTGCCGCACCCGTTCGGACCGACTATGGCGGTTATCCCGCTGTCGAACCGGACTTTGGTCTTGTAGGCAAAACTCTTGAAACCGTGAAGATCAAGCTCGGATATGTACATGCGGCAAAGATCAGACGGTAAGGATGTCTTTCTCCTTCTGATCGAGGGCGGAATCGATCTGCTTGATGTACTGGTCGGTCAGTTCCTGCACTTTCCCTTCGGCGACATACTGGAGGTCTTCCGCAAGGGATTCACTCTTGACGGTTTTCCGGATCTCGTCGTTGGCATCCCGCCGGCTGTTCCGGATACTGATCCGCGCTTCTTCAGCCACTTCCTTGGCTTTCTTGACCAGCTCTTTTCTACGCTCCTCGGTCAGGATGGGCAGGGGAATCCGGATGATGTTTCCGTCATTGCTGGGATTGAAACCGAGGCCACTGGCCACAATCGCCTTCTCGATCTCCTTGAGCACCGATTTGTCATACGGCTCCACGGTGAGCAATCGCGGCTCGGGAGCGTTCAGGTTGGCCAATTGATTGATCGGAGTCTGGGAGCCGTAGTACTCCACGCGGATGTGCTCGAGAAGAGCGGGAGTGGCCTTGCCGGCCCGGATATGTGAGAACTCTTTTTTGCAATACTGGACTGCATCCTTCATGGACTCTTCGGCAAGCGAGATGATCCCGTCTAATTCATCCGGTAGCATGGCATCAGATTTTAATATTGAGGGTCAGGGGAAAACATGGTTGCAGGCAGCCGGTTGTCGGACGCATCGATTTCCTGGCAAGGATTCTCTCCGGCCGATGCGCGGTTCCGGGACCGGCGACATTCCGGAAGGCCTTTCCGAAGCGGCGGAACGGCAGCCGGATGCTCATGCACGATGAAGGAAGGTAAGAAAAAGTGCTTTCTTCCCAAACGGAAGGAGCTCTGGCGGACCGCACTTACGGGCGGTTCTACACCTAGTCGGAAGGATTCTCACTCCAGATGACGGTCGAGCCGACCGGCTCTCCGGAGCAGACGATCCGTTTGAGATTGCCCTTCACATTCATGTCGAAAACAATAATGGGGGTCTCGTTTTCCCGGCAGAGTGTGAAGGCGGTCAGATCCATGACCGAGAGACGCCGGCGGAGGATCTCGTCTCCGGTAATGACATCAAACTTTTCTGCATCGGGATTGAGTTCCGGATCCGAATCGTAGATTCCGGAAACCCTTGTCCCTTTCAGGATCACATCCGACTCGATCTCGATGGCACGGAGGGCGGCGGCTGTATCGGTTGTGAAGTAGGGGTTCCCCGTCCCGGCTCCGAAAATCACCACTCTTCCTTTCTCCAGGTGCCGGATCGCTCTTCTTCGGATGTAGGGTTCGGCAATCTCCTCCATGCGGATGGCCGCCATAAGACGGGTCTGAACCTGCTTTCTCTCCAGTGCATCCTGAAGGGCCATGCTGTTGATCATCGTGGCCAGCATTCCCATGTAATCCGCCTGAACCCGGTCCATCCCTTCCGTGGCTCCCTTTACACCCCTGAAGATGTTTCCTCCGCCGATCACGACAGAGACCTGGATTCCTTCCTGCTGGACACTTTTGATCTCTTCGGCATACTGATCCAGGATGTTCCCGTCAATGCCGTGTCCCTGACTACCCAGCAGCGCTTCGCCGCTCAGTTTGAGAAGAATGCGATTGTATTGATTTGCCACGTCTGCGTTCTGCTAAAACAGGTCTGCGTTCAATAAAAAAAAGGCCACCGGAGAGGCAGCCTTTTTCCAGTTTCTGTCAGGAATTTTCGCCCAGCTGGATCCGGTGGAAAGAGCGGACCAGCGGGAGGCTGTTTTGTTCCAGAAACTCCTTGACACTGAGTTCGTTGTCCTTGACGAACTTCTGTTCGAGCAGCACCCGCTCCTCATAGAATCTTCGGAGCTTGCCCTGTGCCGCTTTTTCGGCGATCTCGGCGGGTTTTCCTTCATTGATGAGCTGTTCCCGGGCAATTTCGAGCTCCTTGTCAATCACCGCTGCATCCACATCCTCGCGCCGGACAGCGATCGGGTACATTGCAGCAATCTGCATTGCGACATCCCGCCCGGCTGCCGTGTCTGCCAGTTCTCCTTCAAACTCAACCAGCACGCCGAGCTGATTGCCGGGGTGGATGTAGTCAACGAGCGCACCGTCGGTCTTCACCAGCACAACGCGGCTTATCACGATCTTTTCGCCGATGGTTCCTGTCATCTCGTCCAGATGTTCGGCAACAGGCCGTCCTTCCAGATCCTGGCCGAGAAGCTCCTCTGCCGTGCTGCTCTCCGTTTCGAAAAGAGTGTCCAGAAACTGGCTGGTCTTTTTCTGGAAATCCTCGTTTCTGGAGACAAAATCGGTTTCGCAATTGATCTCGAGTGCCGCTCCTTTCTTGCCGTCTTCACTGATGCGGATCACCACCAGTCCCTGGTTGGCCTCCCGATCCGCCCGTTTTTCGGAGACCTGCTGCCCTTTCTTCCTCAGTATTTCAACGGCCAGCTCCATATCCCCGTTGGCTTCCGCGAGAGCTTTCTTACAATCCATCATTCCGGCACCTGTAAGATCTCTCAGTTCCTTGACACTTTTTGCGCTGATGCTCATGATTGCTTCTGGTTAAATGTTACAGGCTCTATGAGAAGGGGGGTGGAGGTTACTCCTCCTCACCCCCGGATTCGACCGAATCACTTTCTGAACTCTCCCCGGCGGCTTCACCCGCTCCGGACGCTTCTGACTCACCTGCTCCGGAGGTGCGGGCACCTTCTCCGCCTCCTTCTCTGCGGCGACGTCTCCGCCTTCGGGAAACAGCCGATTTCTCCTCTTCCTCCGATTCGGTCTCCCGCGCCCGGGACTCTTCGGCAGCCTGTTCCATCAGCTCCTCCTCTTTCAGAACTTCCCGTTCTGCGGCCCCTTCAATAATAGCATCGGCCACCTGGGAGGTGATCAGCTGGATGGTACGTGCGGAGTCGTCATTACAGGGGATGATGTAGTCGGGAATATCGGGATCGCTGTTGGTATCGACCATGGCGATGATCGGGATATTGAGCTTGACTGCTTCATTGACAGCGATATGCTCCCGAATGGTGTCCACAACGAATACGGCTCCCGGGAGACGGGTCATGTTGGCGATACCGCCCAGTGTGTCTTCCAGTTTCTCCCGCTCACGTTCCAGCATGAGGACCTCTTTTTTGGTGAGCTCCTCGTAGGTGCCATCCTTGCTCATCCGGTCGATCTCCTCCATACGGGAGATGCTTTTTCGCACCGTGCTGAAGTTGGTAAGCATTCCGCCAAGCCAGCGGTGGGTCACATAGGGCATTCCGCACCGGATCGCTTCATCGCGGATCACATCGCGGGACTGCTTCTTGGTTCCGATAAAAAGGATGGTTTTCCCCTCCCTCGCAAGACGGGTCACTTCGTCCAGGGCTTCCTGCAGATAGTGACGGGTCTTTTTCAGGTCGATGATGTGGATCCCGTTCCGCTGCATGAAGATGAATTCCTTCATCTTGGGGTTCCAGCGTCGGGTCAGGTGACCGAAATGGGCTCCTGATTTCAGGAGATCTTCAATAGATGCTGCTTCTGGCATGGTCTTCAGGGTTTTTGAGTTAATCCGCTACACAGGTCCACCTCTGACGCCAATCCTTCGGTCCGCCTGCCCTGGGAGCGGGCTGATGCACTGCTCCGTCGGGCAGCTTCCGGTCAGGACACCCGGCGCAGAGTCGCTGCGTATGTGTGATGTTGGCCCGGATGCTCCGGAGGAGCAGCCGGACTGAAAAAAATCGGAGAGAGGCGTGCCGCCGCCGGGAGACCACTCTTTCCCTCCCGGAAGAAGCTGCCGTGACAGCCCGGTTTACCGCTTGGAGAACTGGAATCTCTTTCGCGCTTTGGGCTGGCCGTACTTTTTACGCTCGACCATCCGGTCATCCCGGGTAAGCAGGCCGTGCGATTTGAGTACGGGTCGGAGTCCCTCATTCAGATCATCCAGCGCCCGGGCAAGTGCGAGACGGATCGCCCCGGCCTGGCCGGTGATCCCGCCTCCGCTTACCGTCACCTTGATGTCGTACTTCCCTTCCATCTCGGCAATCCGGAGCGGGTTGGTTGCGACATTCACATGCGCAATGGAGTTAAAGTAGTCTTCGAGCTTCTTTCTGTTCACGAGAAACTCGCCCGATCCCGGCTTGATATAGAGCCTGGCCGTGGAGGTCTTTCTACGGCCGATGTAGTTGGCTTGTGACATGAAAGATTACAGTTCTTTTTTTTCAGGTTGCTGCGCAGTGTGGGGATGCACCGGCCCGGCATAGATCCGCAGATTGGTAAGAAGCTTTCGTCCCAGCCTGTTTTTGGGGAGCATCCCCTTGACGGCCCGCCGGATCAGCGCTGTCGGATCTTTTTCCATCAGGGCCGAGGCAGGTGTGAAAGACTCACCACCGGGATACCCCGTGTGACGGAAATAGGTCTTGTCGGTCATTTTCTTCCCGGTGAGGATGACCTTCTCCGCATTAATGACAATGACATTGTCGCCCGTATCCATGTGGGGCGTGTAGTGGGGCTTGTTCTTTCCGCGCAAAATGGTCGCGATGCGGCTGCTGAGCCGGCCAAGCGGCTGGTCTTCGGCATCCACGACAATCCACTCTTTCCTGATGTCCGAAGGACGCGCGGAATAGGTCCTGTTGCTGATGGTATTCACGGCGAAACGTTTCTTCTTAAGAAAATTTTTGACAAGTCTCCAAAAGTAAGAGGATTTGGATTCGTTTGCAAAGGAAAAGGGAAAGATTTTACGGTGCGCACCACTGGGGGAATAGCCGCCGTCGCAGGAATTTATGGAAAACGATTTGTAAATTGATTTCTCGCGCAAGCGGTCCTGTGCGATATCCTTCTGTAACCTGAAATTGTAACCGAGACCCCCGATATGAGCAAGAACAAAGAGCTTCTGGAAACCAGAATTGAATTTGACACGGGTTCAGGCAAGGCCCATCTATACAGCCTGAAAAAACTGGAAGAGCTGGGCTACGGAGAGATCAGCCGGCTTCCCTTCACCATCAAGATTCTGCTGGAATCGGTCCTGCGGGAATATGACGGATATGCCGTCACGGAAAACGATATCCGCCGTCTGGCAGCCTACGATCCCAAGAATCCCAGCGGTGAGGTGCCGTTCAAGCCTTCCCGGGTGGTTCTGCAGGACTTCACCGGAGTTCCGGCTGTTGTGGATTTGGCAGCCCTTCGTTCGGCCATGGCCCGCATGGGCGGGGATGCGAAGGCGATCAATCCCCAGGTTCCTGTCGACCTGGTGATCGACCACTCTGTTCAGGTGGACATGTTCGGTCAGGAGTACGCCTTCATGTTCAACGTCCAGAAGGAGATGGAGCGGAATCGTGAACGTTATGAATTTCTGAAATGGGGTCAGAAGGCGTTCGACAATTTCCGGGTGGTGCCCCCGGGGCGCGGGATCGTCCACCAGGTAAACCTTGAGTATCTTGCCGAAGGAGTCTTCACCGGGAAGGACCGTGATGGTGAAACCATCGTCTACCCCGACACACTGGTCGGAACCGACTCCCACACGACCATGATCAACGGTCTCGGAATCCTGGGCTGGGGAGTGGGTGGAATCGAGGCGGAGGCGGCCATGCTGGGACAGCACATCTATCTGCTGGTTCCGGAAGTGATCGGGTTCCGTCTGACGGGACGGCTTCGGGAGGGGATTACCGCCACCGACCTGACACTTACCATCACCCAGATGCTCCGCCGTCATGGTGTGGTCGGCAAGTTTGTTGAATTCTTCGGCCCCGGGCTCAGCAACATGAGTCTGCCCGACCGTGCCACGATCGGAAACATGGCGCCAGAATATGGAGCGACCATGGGCTTCTTCCCGATGGACAAGGAGTCCATGCGCTATCTGCGGTTGACCGGACGTTCCGAAGAACAGGTTGCACTGGTAGAGAGCTACATGCGCGAGCAGGGGCTCTTCCGTACGGATGATATGGAGGATCCGCTCTTCACCGAGGTTCTTGAGCTGGATCTCGGAGATGTCGAGACTTCGCTGGCCGGACCGAAACGTCCGCAGGACCGGATCTCCCTCCCGCGGATGAAAGAGACTTTCAAGAACTCACTGACCAGCAATGATCCCACCATGGGCTTCAATCTTGCTCAGGAGCAGCTTGCCTCCACCGGAACTTTCCGCAACGGGCAGGAGCTGAAGATGAAGCACGGGGATGTGGTGATCGCTGCGATCACCAGTTGTACCAACACCTCCAACCCGAGCGTGATGCTGGGTGCCGGAATTGTAGCCCGCAAGGCGGTCGAGAAGGGAATGAAGGTTCCCCCCTATGTGAAAACCTCCCTCGCGCCGGGTTCCCGGGTCGTGACCGAGTATCTCGATGAAGCCGGCCTGACGCCCTATCTGGAAGAGATCGGATTTCATCTCGTCGGATACGGCTGCACCACCTGTATCGGCAACTCGGGCCCGCTTCCGGAGCCGGTGGTTCAGGCGATCGAGGAGGGAGATCTGGTGGTGGCCGGGGTCCTCTCAGGAAACCGGAACTTCGAGGGCCGGATTCACCCCTATGTGAAAGCAAACTTCCTGGCCTCCCCTCCGCTGGTTGTTGCCTACGCACTGGCCGGACGGGTGGATATCGATTTGGAGAAAGAACCGCTTGGCAAGGACAAGGATGGAAACGATGTCTATCTGCGAGACATCTGGCCGACCAGCGAGGAGATCAGCAACTATCTCGAATCAGCCATACGGCCCGAGCTTTTCGAGAAGATGTACAAGGATGTGCTGCAGTCCGAAGCCTGGGATGAGATCGATGTCACCGGCGGCGAGATCTATGAGTGGAAGGAGAGTTCGACCTACATTCAGGAGCCTCCCTTCTTTACCGATATGAGTCTGGATGTGGCTCCGATCGAGCCGATCGAAAGTGCCCGCGCTCTGATCAAGGTGGGAGATTCCATCACCACCGACCATATCTCCCCGGCAGGGAACATCGCTCTTGACAGCCCCGCGGGACAATATCTGATTGAGAACGGAGTGAAGCCGGAGGATTTCAACTCCTACGGTTCACGCAGAGGGAACGACCGGGTCATGACCCGCGGGACCTTTGCCAACGTCCGGTTCAGAAACCAGCTGGCACCCGGAACGGAGGGAGGCTATACCCGTCACTTTCCGACGGGAGAGGTCACCTCGATCTTTGAGGCGGCCCAGCGCTACAAGGCCGAGAACACTCCTCTTGTCGTACTGGCAGGTCATGAGTACGGATCGGGATCCTCCCGCGACTGGGCAGCGAAAGGAACCCTTCTTCTGGGTGTAAAAGCGGTTATTGCCGCTTCCTACGAGCGGATTCACCGCTCCAACCTGGTAGGAATGGGAGTTCTTCCGCTTCAATTTGCCGATGGTGAGACGCATGAGTCACTGGGGATCGACGGATCGGAGACGTTCCGGATCGATGTGGACGATCAGCTCAAGCCGGGACAGGAGGTGACCGTCACCGCAGTCCGTGAGGATGGAGAGACGATCACTTTCCGGACGATCTGCCGGATCGACACACCGGTGGAGATCGACTACTACCGCCATGGCGGCATCCTTCACAAGGTTCTCCGGGAGTTTCTTCAGGAGCAGGCATAAGGCGCCTGCCGGTTCAGGACCTTTCAGGACGGACGGGCCTGCCCCCTGGGCGGGCCCGATCTGTTTTTGCCCCCCTGTCATGAATTTTTGAACTGTCGCCAATTTTTGAACTGTCGCCGGACCGCTCTGTAAATATTCTCAAGTCCGGATTCAGATACTCACCCCCAGTGCACAGTCCGTAATCCGTGACAGCTTCCGCACGGTGGGTTTCAGCAACCAGCAACCGGTCTTGTTCATCATCGGGTCTTGTACCAGAACCGGACAGTATGGACCACACCGGCGATGGTCAGTCCTACGATCAGCCCGGTCCACAAGCCCCTTGGACCCAGTTCCTTGTAGAGTCCCAGGAACCAGGAGAGTCCCAGGCCGACGACCCCGTAGGCGAACATGTTTATAAACATGGGGAACCGCGTATCCTTCAGGCCTCGGAGGGCGCCGAACGCTCCCACCTGCAGCCCGTCCGAAATCTGGAAGATGGCAGCCAGGGTTAGAAGCTGGACCGACATCTCCCGGACTGCGGGGTCATTGGTATAGATGGATGCGATCAGATCCGGGAGAAGCAGAATGAAGACAGCCGTCAGACACATGAAGAGGACGGAGAGAAGGATGCCGGCACTGCCTCTCTGACGGACCTCTTCCAGTCGTCCTCTTCCGGCGGAGACTCCAACCCTTGCGGTGACGGCAATGGAGAGCCCGAAAGGGACCATGAAGGTAAGACCTGCAAAATTGATTGCAACCTGATGTCCTGCCACAGCAACGGTCCCGAGTGTTGCCATCATGAGGCTGGTTACCGCAAACATGGTGACCTCCATGGCTGCCCCCACTCCGATGGGAATACCGATCGAAAGCATCTCCCGGAGCTGTTCTCTTTCCGGAAGACGGAAGGCTCCGAAAATTCTGAAACGTCTCCATGCATGGAATCGGGAGGTGAAGAGCAGGATGAGCAGGAACATCAGCCAGTAGACGATGGCCGATCCATATCCGGCCCCGGGGGCCCCCAGCCTTGGGAGTCCAAGCTTTCCGAACATCAATACGTAGTTCACGGGAATATTGGCCAGGGTGCCGACCAGGGCAATATACATGGTCGGCCGGGTCACCGAGAGTCCCTCGTTGAAGTAACGGAGCGCGCTGTACGCCATTACCGGGAAGATTCCCCATGAGATCGCTTTAAGATAGCGGTCGGCAATCGAGATGATCTCCTCTTCCACTCCGATCAGCCCCATCAGGCCGTAGAGGTTCCGCAGGATGAAAAAGAAAGGGATGGCCACAAGAAGGCTTATCCAGAGGGCATGCCGTGCGTTGCTCCCTATCCGGTCAAAACGCCGGGCTCCGTAATTCTGCGCAACAATCGGGTTGACGGCCATCACCGTACCGTTCCCCAGGACAAGCAGGGGAACCATCAGGCTGGAGCCGACCGCCACTCCAGCCAGGTCGAGGGCGGAGATGCGGCCTGCCATGACCGTATCGACAAAATTCATCGACATCTGGAGCAGCTGGGCCAGAATGAGCGGGAAACCGAGACGCAGGGTGGCCCCGGCCTCTTTTCTGAAGGATTGCAAGGGAGTCATCCGTTCAGATCTCCTCACTGTTACTGCCTGTCAGCGGAAGCTCTATAATAAAGGTGGTTCCCCTTCCCTGTTCCGACTCAAAGCGGATCCTGCCATGATGCGCCTCAACGATCTTTTTGGTTATGGCAAGGCCCAGTCCCGTACCGCTCGATTTTGTGGAGAAATTGGGCACGAAGATCTTCTCCCGGTCTTCATCCGGAATTCCGGATCCGGTATCCTCCACCTCGATCCTTGCCCGGTCTTTTCTTCTCATGGTCCGGATGGTCACCGAAACCTCTTCTCCGGAGGCTTCCAGTCCGTTTTTCACCAGATTTATCAGAGTGCGCCGGATATCATCCTCGGCTCCCCGGATGGTGAGCGGCCAGGGATAGAGCTCACTCCGGATCGAGCCCGGCGCCTCCGGGCTGTAGAGATCCACAACCGACCGGACCACCTGATTGATCTCCACATCCGTGAGCTCCTCGGGCATCGGTCTGGCGAAGCGGGAAAAGTCGGATGCGATCCGGTTCAGGGATTCAATCTGTTCGATGATATTCCGGGCCACGTGTTCCACACTTTTTTTCAGTCTTGCGGCATCGTCGGGGTGCTCATTGAGCTGCCGTTTCAGATGCTGGAGATTGAGCTTCATGGGAGTGAGCGGATTCTTGATCTCGTGGGCAACCTGCTGCGCCATCTCTTTCCAGGCAGCCTCCCGCTCGGCCCTTGCGAGATTCACCCTCACCTCACGAAGTTTCTCCACCATGGTGTTGTAGGCAGCAGAGAGCGAGCCGATCTCATCACGGCTCCGGACGGGGATCTTTGTTTCCAGGTCTCCGCCCGAGATCTTGTTCAGACCGGCCTGGATATCCTGAAGGGGACGGGTAAGCCGGCTTGAGATCAGAACGGTTCCGATTATGAACAGAACAAAAATAAGAAGATAGACAGCCAGAAGATAGCTGGTGGTATTGAGAAGCTGCTCCATATAGATAGGAGACTGCAGAAAGGTCGGTATGGCAACGACAGCCATCGGTTCATCCTCCCCGGACTGAAGCACCCGGAATCCGATCAGCAGCTGCTCCTCTCCCAGCCGGACAAGCCGGACCACATGTTCCCTCTGGCGGTTGTAGAGGAAATCGAAGACGGGGAAGGGGAGGAGAGGCGGAAGCAGATGCTGCTGAAAAATCTGCGGGGTGGTGGTTTCAGCGACCCGGACCGACCGGAAAAAGATCGCATCTGCATTCAGAGGAGTGGTCATTCTGGAGAGCGGAATGAACTCGCTGCCCTCCTGAAGCAGCTGATCGGTCTGGATGGAGTCGTGAAGATTATCCAGTTTTGTCACCATCTCTCTCTGCAGATTGGACTGATTCTGCCGGTTGATCGCATAGCGGGTTGCCGCAACCAGTACGATCAGGAACAGGAGAGTGGAGAGCATGAGTCCGTCCAGGAGCCGGTGCTGGAACCGGCGGCTCTGGCTGAAGAGGCTGAATGTCTTCCAGCCGATCAGGGAGAAAAATGGAAAAAGGACCAGACCGGTGGAGGTGATCACCACGCTGTAGCGGAAGAGAGAGAAGAGGTGATGGGCCAGCCCCGGGACAGGGGTGCTTGCCTTGATGACGACATCATCCGATTTCTGATAGATCAGTTCCCGGAAGGTGCCCTGCGATGTAAGACTGGAGATAAACGCGACGGAGTCTTGCCGGGCAATATCGACTTCCCGGGGAGAAAGACGGTTGTATTTGGGTTGATTCGCATAGATTCCCTGGACCCTGCTCCGTGTAAGGCGGCCCCCGGTGAACTCCGCCAGATAGGTGGAGGTGCGCCACTCCTCGAGCGTTGCGGCCGCCAGGACGGCACGGATCGGTTTGTTGAAGTCGGGCCGTTCCACATAAATTGCACCCACGACCCAGAGGACGATCTCCTCCCGTTCTCCATTCTCTTCCATGCTCTCATAGACCGGTATCCAGCCTCTGTAGAAGGTGCTGTACTCATCCTGTGAAAGAGAGGGCGGTCGTTCCTGAATGACCGGCCGGTTGGTGGAACGCCGGATCCGTTCCAGACGGTAGGAAGCCTGAATGCCAGGGAAAGTGTAGAACCCTGTTCCCGGTGAATCAAGATTGGTGGCATAGTCACTGAGCAGATTGCCATCCCGGTCCAGCAGATGAATGTCCCAGGACCAGGAACGCCACTCATCCCTCATGGAGGACTGCACCGCACGCTGGAAGATGGCCTGAACGGAAGGGGGGGCGTCCTCCCCTTCGGGAAGTGGCAGTGCCGTCAGTTCCCTTTCGATCTGTGTCAGGAGCTGATGGAGCACCTCCCTGGCCCCGGTCTCTTCATCTTCAGCAAACTCTTCGGCCTGGCGGATGAGCTGGCCGTCCATCCGTTCAAAGTGGGCGTTGGCTGAAATCGTGTAACCGGCCACTGACGTGAGCAGAGCCGAAAGCAGAAGCAGCCGGAAGCCGGACATCTGCAGGAACGAGGAGGGAAAACGGTAGATATACGCCGCACTTCCTATGCAGACAAGAAAGAGTCCGAAGGTGAGCAGAACGATCCAGCCGGTGACAAGGGGCTGGACCGTGAGGCGGCTGGCGATGAAATAGAAGAGGAAGAAGGTGACGATGGCGATCACCGCGATGACCACCGTCTTGTCCTTTTCCGAAATGAAGAGAAACCACCAGGCTGCGATGAGCATCGAGGCGATGGAGGAGACGAAGAAGCCCGTTGAGATGTAGAAAATCCATCCTGATAAAGTGGGAAGCAGCTCGAGGTCCAACAGGGAGATCTCGGCCCGGAGCGCGGTCTGCCAGGTGCTTACAAGGAAAAAGAGCAGAAGCAGCACGCTTACGCCACTCAGCGCGACCGAATAGAAAAAGGTGTGAAAATGGCGGTCCGGGCTGGAGAGATTCCAGTTGCGGGTCAGAGTGTTGATGACCGAGAGGGAGGTGAAAAAAATGAAAACGGAATGGAGGGCATACCAGGAGATCGCCTGAAGGGACTCGAGGTCACTCTGGCTCCAGGTCGGGAAAAGACGGGAGATCCACCTTACAGGAAGGTTGCTCCAGCTGACTGCTGCCCAGATCAGAAGCAGGAGAGAAAGCTGGATCGCCAGGTCTTTCCAGGTCCGCAGGGACCAGGACCAGAGAAAAATGAATGATGAGAAGATCAGAGCGTACATAAGATGGAAAAGGGTCCGCCACCAGTCGGTCTGAATCTCCTTGTTCCGGAGGTAGTGCTCCAGATCGGAGGGATCCGCATAGACCATCCCGACCGAATCGGAATGGGCCATTGCCAGTTTCCGGTGGAGGACAGGCGTGTCGGGCGGAGGATCGTAGAAGAGGAAACGGACAGGATATCCACTCGAAAGAGAGGGATCGCGGGCGATATCGACCTCCTGCTCTTCGGCAATCGGAAGGATGTTCTGCTGTTTTAGCCGGCGGGATGTGAGCAGCGTGAAGCGATCCTCGTTGCCGATGCGGAACGAGATGTTTCCGTAGAGGAAGATCACATTGTTCCGGCGCTGGATCTCTACAAAGAGGGTGTCGTCCGGATTCTGTTCCAGCAGCGGGAGGTCGGGGAGCGCGAATCCGTTCCATGCATAGAGATCACGGTTCCGGTAGAGGGCGGCACCCCAGAAACCGGGATACTTCTCCATGAGCTGATAGGCGGTCTGACGGGAGACTCCCGGCTGGAAGGCGGTGCGGATCTCTTCCTGCAGCCGGAGCGTCTCATCACGGAAGAGGTCATGGATTTCGTAGAAAAGCTCTTCCGCGTCATCCAGGCTTTGAAGGATCAGATCCTCCGGCTGCACATGGGGCACCCGTTCCCTTGACGAGCTGATTTCGAAAGGGAGATAGGCACCGGTGAGGAGGAGTCCCAGAGAGAGGAGAATCAGCGCAGGTTGTATCGCTCGTCTGTTCATGTATGCCACATGACTCCCCCCGGGCCGGATCGATCGCCGGGACAGCTATTCCGTACCGGCCCCTGCCTCAGGCAGAGGGGTCTTTGATCTCTGTTCTTTCTGCATCGTTCCACATCCGTTCAATCCCGTAGTAGTGACGCTTCTCTTCGTTGAAGATGTGGATGACGACATCAACATAGTCAAGGATGACCCACCTTCTTGCTTCGACTCCCTCCTGTTTCCACACTTTTTCTCCCAGTTTCTCCCGGGCCTGGTCCAGCACGTGCCGGGTTAGTGCCTGAATATGGGTATCGGATGTGCCGTGACAGATGATAAAGAAATCGGTCAGTGTGGTGAGATTGCGTACATCCAGCAGGACAATGTCTCTTGCTTTTTTTTCCAGAAGTGCTTCCGTGATGGTGCTGATAAGCGGTCCCGATTCGTGCTGCTCTCCGGGTTGGTGACTCTTGAATGATTGGGTTGCCGCGCGGGGTGTTTCGGTCATGGATGGAGTCGGGGTTATTGCGATTCGAGTTTGAAAGAGGAGTAGTCCGATCCGATAATCAGGGTCGCATCGAGAAAATAATCGCCCGAACTCTCCAGCAGAATCCGGTCTTCCGGAAGATCAAGAGCCCGGGCCACTCTCCGTGCATTTTCCATATTTCCGTTGCGGGAGACCAGAATGGTCTCTTTCAGATCAAAATGGTCAAAGTTGCCCGACTCGACCACATCGAATCCAAACGTTCTCAGGGTCGAGGTGAAGAGGCCCGCCACACCGGGGACACCGCATCCGTTCAAAACCTCCAGCTGTATGATGTTTCCGATCAGTACGGGATCTTCGGCCACCCGTTCGTTCTGGATCCTCGGATAGATCAGCCGGAAGAGAAGGGCGGTTACCAGGATAAACAGCAGAATGCCAAGAAACCCGATGGCGCCGTTCAGCAGAAATTCCTCTCGTTCGGATCTGTCTTGTGTCATTCAGCCGGTGATACGCCGTTTAATACCAGTACCCGCGTTCAGCCCGATGGAAGGGGCTGTGGAGACCATAGTAGCCGTAATACCCGGGCCGCTGTGAGAATTGAATGGAGAGGCTGGTCCGCGGCGAGAGCTGATAATCAAGCTGCGCGCGGTCAATGATGACCCGGGCTCCCATGCCGTTGCCCCCCGAGTTGAGGAATGAGCCGCCGAAGGGGGAGTGGAGGACGGAAACATCCAGATAGCCGGTCATGTTGTCACTCAGATCGAACGCCATATGGTTGGTGTAGGCGTTCAGGTTCTGATACTGACCGCCATAGCTTCCGAAACTCATGCTGTAGGAGTGGCTCATCGTCATGTTCAGGCGGTCGGCCCAGCTTCCGTCCCCGGCCGGTTTCGTGCGGAAGATGGCACCTGTATAGTCGCCCGGGCGGACCAGATCTTTCCGGAGCTGCGCCTCAGTAAGGGTTGTCAAACCCAGCATCATCACGGCAAGGAGGAAGAAAGTTCGGATCATGGCTACCTTCGTTTTGGAAGAAAAACGCACCTGCTCACACTTAAGTATAAAGAAAGGGAAATTATAAGTAAACCGGTATTGAAGAGCGCCGGAAGTGATGCTGAAGGCTCCCTGTCGTAGATTCTCTCCATGAAAACGTATAATAAAACGCCCCACAGTGAGTTGGATAAAGTGTCCACAAGAGTGTTCATCCATCTGTGGCGTAAAACGGCCGGATGCCCGGAACACGGCCCTTCTTTCGTCTAAAGGCATCAGGCCGTATATTATCAGGCTAACCCACTTCTTGAGTTTATATCTATGCCTCTGAACATGAAAATGAAATTGACGGATTTCAAGTTTGAAACGGATTCCCTGAACATTCCGGAATATCCGGTCTCTCCCAGGGACTCCTCCCGGCTCATGGTTCTTGACCGGGAGAACCGCAGCATCCGACACGAGACATTTGCCGACATCCACAAATATTTCAACAAGGGAGATGTCATTGTCTACAACAATACGAAAGTGTTTCCTGCCAGACTGAAGGGAAAAAAAGAGAAAACCGATGCCGATATCGAGGTCTTTCTGCTTCGGGAGCTCCAGCCGGAGAACATGCTCTGGGATGTGCTGGTGGAGCCGGCACGGAAGATCCGGATCGGGAACAAGCTCTACTTCGGAGAGGAGCTGATGGCCGAGGTGGTCGACAACACCACGTCGCGGGGGCGGACGATCCGCTTTCTGTTCGATGGCCCGAATGAGGAGCTCTACCGGATTCTGGATGAGATCGGACAGATGCCCCTTCCCCCCTATATCAAACGGGAACCGGAAGAGGAGGACAAGGAGCGGTACCAGACCATATTTGCAAGGGAGCGGGGAGCAGTGGCCGCCCCGACGGCGGGAATGCACTTCACACCGGAACTTGTGGAGAAGATCCGGAAGAAAGGGGTGGAGTTCGTTCCGGTCACCCTTCATATCGGGTGGGGCACTTTCCGCCCGGTTGAGGTGGAGGATCTGACCAAACACCGGACCGACTCGGAAAACTACTTCATTTCTGCCGAGACATCCGAGAAGATCAATGAAGCCCTGCGCAGCAAGACCAACAAGGTTGTGGCGTGCGGCGGCACGGCGGTACGCGTCATGGAGACAAGCATCATGGCCAGCGGCATGTCGAAAGGGGGGTCCGGATGGACCGACAAATTCATCTATCCGCCCTACGACTTCAAGATCACCGAGTCGCTGATCACAAATTTTCACCGTCCGGAATCGACCCTGCTGATGCTTGCCGCCGGTTTTGCAGGGTATGATTTCCTGATGGAGGCCTACGAAGAGGCTCGAAAGGAGAATTACCGTTTCTTCTCCTTCGGAGACGCAATGCTGATTCTCTGATGCGTGAAAAGGGGCATTCCGGCATTCCGTTCGCACTGATCATCCCGGCCGCCGGCTCCGGCAGCCGGCTCGGCGAGGCGACTCCCAAGCCATTTCTGGAGGTGGCCGGGAAGACTCTTCTTGAGCATGCGGTCGCTCCTTTTACGGAAGTGGGAGGTCTTCATCAGGTTGTGGTTGCCGCTCCGGCCAAGTGGATGGAGAACGCCCGCGCTCTACGCAAACTGCTGCCCGAAGGAGTCGGGCTCGAGGTGGTGGAGGGGGGAGCGGAGCGACAGGATTCTGTACGTCAGGCTCTGGAGGCTGTCAGCCCAGAGGCGGAACTGGTTGCGATCCACGATGCCGCCCGTCCCCTGATCCGCTCCGGGATGATCGGCCGTGCCCTGAGCGCCGCCGCCGCACGGGGAGCGGCACTGTTAGGGGTTCCGGTGCAGGATACCCTGAAGCGGTGCGGGGCGGACGGGAGCATTCAGGAGACGGTGGAGCGGAGGGATCTCTGGCAGGCGCAGACTCCCCAGATCTTCCGGACCGCACTGATCCGCCGCGCTTATGAGATGGCGTGGCGTGAAGGGTTTTCCGGAACGGACGATGCCTCCCTGGTGGAGAGGCTGGGTGAGGAGGTGGTGATCGTGACAGGAGACTCGCTCAATTTCAAGGTGACCCGGCCGGCAGATCTCTATCTGGCCAGGCTGCTTCTTTCCCGACCGGAGCCGGGAAGGGGCGGCGCGGAGATGGAAAGGCGGGAGCGTGAGCCTGAGCAGCCGGGGGGGAAACCCGTAAAGCCGGAAGAGGAGACCGGCGGCGACGGTCAGGACCCAAACAGAAATCATGGACGTTAGGATGGAGATTCGGATCGGGTACGGCTACGACGTTCACCGGCTGGTCGAGGGGAGGCCATGCATTCTGGGCGGGGTGGAGATACCTCATGAAAAAGGGCTGGCTGGTCACTCCGATGCGGATGTCCTTCTTCATGCCATTACCGATGCGCTTCTGGGAGCACTCGCCCTCGGGGATATAGGGACCCATTTTCCCGATACCGACCCTCAATGGAAGGGAGCAGACAGCAGAGAGCTGCTCCGCCATGTCGTGGAGAAGGTGGAAGCTCTTGGGTGGGGGGTGATCAATATGGATGCAACGGTTATTGCCGAAGAGCCGAAACTCCGGTCATGGTCCGCCAGGATCCGGGAATCGGTGGCCGGGCTGCTGAAGGTCACAACGGATCGGGTCTCTGTAAAAGCCTCCACGAATGAGAAGATCGGTTTCGTTGGCCGGGGGGAAGGGATCGCCGCTCACGTCACCTTGCTTTTAACAACCACACGCTGAGAATGGATCTCTCCCTTGATCTGCTGGTTGACTATATATATAGTCTCTCACCGCTCAGTATCTATATAATTTTTTTTCTCATCGCCTATGGCGAGAATGTCATGCCGCCGATCCCCGGAGATCTTCTGTTGGTCTACGGCGGCTACCTGGCGGCCGAACAGCTGGTCCGTTTTTCTACCCTGCTCTGGGTGACGGCCGCTTCCTCGGTTCTGGGATTCATGACCATGTATGCGGTGGGAAGCTACTGGGGATACCAGATTGACGCACAGAAAGAGAGGTTCTGGCTCTTGCGCATGATCGGCACCCGCTACTTCGAGCGGGGCAAGCGATGGATGCAGAGATGGGGTCAGTGGGTGGTGGTGGCCAATCGTTTTCTGCCAGGCACACGATCGGTAATTTCACTAACTTCGGGAATCTACCGGATGAATGTGAAGAATACCGTGATCAGTTCCACCGTCAGTTCGCTGCTCTGGAATGCCATTCTTCTCCAGTCCGGATGGATGGTGCATGAAAACTGGCAGCTGATCGGAAGCTATCTGAGTCTCTATGGACGGCTGATCCTGGCGGCGCTCCTCTTTTTTCTGGGATTGCGGCTGGTGATAAAGCGGGTCCGGAAAAGAGAGAAGGGGCCCGGATAAAAAAACTGTCTTTCAATCTGTTGACATCGTATATTTATGTTTCTAAATTTCGGGTCTTTCGCCTGAGGAATTAAAGTGCGTCCGGCAGTCCGCGCGCATCGCCACAGGCAGGGTCCCCGGCAGGGGGCTTCCGAAGAGAGGCCAGTGTAGCTCAGTGGTAGAGCAGCGGTTTTGTAAACCGTCGGTCGTCGGTTCAAATCCGGCCACTGGCTCGCTGATAAAAATGGCAGAGGCGCTTTCGGGTGTTTCTGCCTTGTTCATTTACATCATGACGGGGGGATACCAAAGCGGTCAAATGGGGCAGACTGTAAATCTGTTGGCGAAAGCCTTCGCAGGTTCGAATCCTGCTCCCCCCACGCAGGATTGCAAGCGGGCGTAACTCAATTGGTAGAGTGTCAGCCTTCCAAGCTGAATGTTGCCGGTTCGAGCCCGGTCGCCCGCTTTTCTGACCATTTCGCAACCCGGGAATGACAGGTAATAGCAAGCGAGGCAGCTGCCTTATCCAATGCTCTGGCAAAGG
>CAYTTA010000002.1:68625-129680 GCA_964440655.1 uncultured Balneolaceae bacterium | reverse complement strand
TTTCCCGGATAGCGATCCCGCGGGTCGGGAGAGGCACTGATTCCTCCGCCCCCCGCAGAGAGCAGGATCTCCTGAACTCCGTCCCCGGTCAGATCGGGCAGAATCTGCGCATTGTAAAAATTGTACCGGTTCCAGTTGCCCGGAATCTCCCCGTCTGCCGGCGGTTTTTCACGATACTCCCACAGCAAGGTCCCGTCCCGCCCGTCCAGGGCCAGGAAGGTGGCAGCCCGCCCCCCGATAAGCACCTCGGGCACGCCATCTCCGTTGATGTCCAGAAATTCGGCCGATCCGAACACCTCATCCCGTGCGGGGACACTCCAGAGCACCTCCCCGTTCGCTCCCGACAGGGCGACCACGGCCGTGTCGGAGTCGAGAAACTCCCGCCTCCCCATCCCGACGACCACATCCAGCACCCCGTCCCCGTCCAGATCCGCCAGGCGGGGAGAGGAGTAGACCTGCAGACCGGAAAAGTCACGTACCCATCCCTTGTCTCTACCACAACCGGAGAGGACCACGAACGGAAGGAGAAGCAGTGCGGTGAAAACCAGAAAAGTCCACCCCCGTGAGGGTGGACTCTGGATTTGATCAGGTGCCATATTTTGGTTGATCGTATTTCCGGATCAGGGATTCCGGGAGAGCGGTTCCCGGATCGACGGGAAATCCCGAATCGATCAGGGATTCCCGTCATACATCGGATCCCACCAGACGGTACTCATCAGGTCGTTTCCGACGCCCTGGCGCTCAATGGCCTCAAGCATGTTTTTCTCATTGTACCGCTCTTCCGACTCGGGGATGATGCGCCGGCGGGGAATCTGTCCGCCGGTGATGTTCCCCGGATAGTTGGTCGGGGTCAGTGCCGGGTAGCCGGTGCGCCGCCAGTTGGCGTAGATCTCCTTGAAGTCGAGGAAGAGGGAGACCCATTTCTGCACGCTGATCTGCTCGAGTCGCTCCTCTTTTGAACCGGACACATTGTAGGGGTTTTCTGCCAGATACTGCTCGATTCTGGCGGAAGAGATGCTTCCCCCCTCCCCGAAATCAGCCCACTGCCTCATTCCGGCCCGCACCGCTTCATTGTAGTGAAACTCCTCGTCCCCGTCGTACCACCCCCGCAGGGCGGCTTCGGCCAGAAGCAGATGGGTCTCGGCGTTGGTCATCACCAGAACGGGTGCTGCATAGTTCAGGATGGTGGAGCGGCGCGGTTCGGAGTAGGTCTCGAAATCATCCGGCTCCACGTTGAACACCCCGTTCTCCATTCCCCGCTGCATGGCCGGGTCGTGATAAGGCTGCTTCTCCCCTTCCGGTCCCATCCAGAGCATGGCAAAGACCTCAAGCCGCGGATCGTTGGTCGCCTGCAGGTGGTCGATAAAGGTCTTGGCGTATTTGGAGCCCTGGGCCGTACTGGTGGTCTGCGGGTTGCTGAAATCTCCGTTCACCAGGGCGACCGCTTTCGGGTTCCGGGTGGCTGTGAGGGGCCCGTCCTCGTAGAAGACCTTTGTCACATCCTCATCGTAGAGGATCACTCCCCCCTCGATCGCCTTACGTACATACTTCTCCGCCAGAACGGGATCGCGCTCGCTCAGCCGCATCCCGAGCCGCAGCATCAGCGAGTAGGCGAACTTCTTCCACTGGTCGATGTTTCCGCCGTAGAAGAGATCGGCACTCCCGAATGTCGGTTTTGAGGGATCGAACGCCTTGACCGCCTCATCCAGCTCGTTGAGCATGTCGGTGTAGATGAACTCCTGACGGTCATACTTCGGCTCATAGATCCCTTCCTGGGCCTTGAGCGCCTCGCTGTAGGGGACATCCCCAAAAAGATCGGTGACATGGTGGAAAAGGTAGACCTTCCAGATCCGCGCGGCGGTGTATTTGTTGATATCCTCCGGCGCCGTCGTGTTGCGCATCACCAGATCGTTCTGAAAGAGCGCCCCCGTATAGGTCCAGCCGGTTCTCGCCCCCCACTCATTGAAGTATTTGTCCCCCGGAGCCGTCACCTCGAAATAGGTGGCGAACATCTGCATCGACTGGCCATACATCCGGTAGTCGCTGGACCAGTCGGGTGCAACCCCGCTCAGCAGGGCGTTGGTGAACATATACTCCGGTACCACCTCCTCCACCTGGTTGGGATTCTTGTTCAGCTCGGTCAGCTCCCCCAGGTCGCACGCCTGAAGCAGGAAGAGTCCGCCGGCCAGCAAAACAGGATATAAAAGGAATTTCTTCTTCATGGGTCTTGCGATTTAGAACAGGGTTAGAAATTGAGTCTCAGGTGCAGGCCGATATCCCGCGTACGGGGGAGCATCACGCCCGCACTTCCCTGTACGTTGTCGTTGGGCAGGAAGCTCTGCTCGGGATCGAAGTGCTTCGTCTTCTTATAGAGGATTGCCAGGTTCCGGGCAACAAGTGAAACCTGTGCTCCCTGAAGAAAGCTGATCCGCTCGGTCGGGATCGTATATCCGATCACGACGCTCCGCAGCTTGACAAAACTTCCGTCCTGAACGAAGAGCATCTGATTGTGCGTCCCTTCGTTGTTGTAGTAGGTCCCCATGGCTTCAGCCGGCCAGAAGTGGGTGAACGGATTCCCGTCCCGGTCCACCCCGGTCACGGTCAGACCGTCCTCTCTGCCCGGAAGGGTCTCCTTGGTCAGGCCGAACCGGTGCATGTACTGATGAGCCTGGGAGAAGAAGTGGTTGCCGAATTTCCCGTCAATCAGAACATCCATGATCCAGTTTTTGTACCGGACGGTGTTGGTAAGCCCCATGGTCCAGGGCGGCACACCCACACCCGCGAAGACCGGAACATCGGTCCGGAGCTGATAGCCGCTCACTTCATTGAAGATCACAGTACCATCGTCGGTGGTCTGCCAGGTGTGGTAGAAGATGCTGCTCATGTCCCGGCCCAGCAAGCTTGTTCCGCCGGTGGTCTGTCCCGGTGCCAGCGAAAGCACCTTGTTCTTGTTGTAACCAAGGTTATAGCTCACTGTCCACCCCAGGTCGTTCCGTTGGATCGGATCCCCCGAAATCAGAAGCTCGATCCCCTTGTTGCTGATCTCGCCCGCGTTGATGGTGGTGGAGCTTGCGCCCGATGTGTTGGCGATGCTGGTGCTGATAATGTCATCCTTGCTCAGACGGTCGTAGTAGGTGAAATCAATCCGCAGACGGCTCTGCATCAGCTCCAGGTCCAGTCCCACCTCGGAAGTGGTGCTCGTAAGAGGCCGAAGATCCGGGTTGGTGAGCGATGTGGATGTTGTCTGGACGGGCCGGCCCAGATGGCCTCCCTGTCGGAAATTGTAGGTCTGGATGATCTCGCCGATCCCGACCGTGGAGGAGCCCACCTGTGCCCAGGCCGCCCGCACTCTGAGCAGGCTGATCACCTCCGGAAGCGTCACGGCACGGGAGACCAGGAAACTACCCCCGATGGAGGGATAGAAGATCGAGTTGGATCCGGAACGGAGTGTGGAGAACCAGTCCTGGCGGCCGGTCAGAGAGAGGAAAAGCATCTCCCGCCATCCCAGGTCTACCGAGGAGAAGAGAGAGTTGGTCCCCCGCCGGTAGATCCCCTTTCCGGAGGTTGTGCTGGCAAGGTTCACATGGCTGATCCATTCGGGGATCACAAACTCCTCCCCGTTCAGGTAGCCATCCTTGTTGGTGATCCGCTCCACGTTCCCTCCCACCATTGCGGAGAGGCTGTAGTCATGCATGAACTCCGTCTCATATCCCGCAATGAGCCGGGCGTTGATCTGCTCCCCTTTTCTCCAGGAGGACTGATAGTTCCCGAGCGGACGGTAGTTGGTCCCCATTGGGGTGAAGGACTCCTGCTCGTGGTTGTTGAAATCCCTTGAGAAGTCCCCTTTCACATAGAGGTTGGGAAGAATGTTGTAGGTAAGGGCGGCCTGGGTGATGGAGCGGTCGGTCTGGTCGGAGTTCCCCATCCGGTTGATGACGAAATAGGGGTTGGTCGCCTCGCTCACATGCTGCCACGCCACTTCCTGCAGAGTCTCCGGATTATAGCCGGGAGCAAGATCCCGGATATCCACGGTGTTGGCCAGGAGATAGACACCCCAGTTGGCATTCACCCCGACATAGTCGACTCCCGGCCGGTTGCGCCCCTGCTGGTTGTTGAACTGAACCATCGTCTCCAGGCTCAGGTTGTCACTCAGGAAGGTCTTCAGGTTGATGTTGGCGGTCTTGCGCTGGTATCCGGAGTTGGGCTGGATGTTTTCCGCCCGCAGATCGGAAATGGAAGCGCGGTAGATCAGCCGGCTCGAGCCGCCCGAAAAGACTAGCGTGTTGGTGGCGTTGGTGCTCGGACGGTAGAAGTTCTTCATATTCTGCTTCACACTCACCGGGGAATAGGGGCGCGTCTCGCCTGCAAAGTTCACGTAGGGCTGCCCGTCCATCTTCTCGCCGAAGGAGAGCCGTCCGGTCGTGATCGCCTCGGTCTGGCTCTGAGGTCGGCGTGCGTTGTTTCCCTGTCCATACTCGTACTGGTACTGCGGGTAGAGGGCGATGTGACCCACCGTGAAGTTGGAGCTGTACTCCACCTCCATCCGGTCGGCGCTCCCCTGCTTGGTGGTGATGAGAATCACCCCGTTGGCCGCATCACTGCCATAAAGGGCCGCAGCGGCACCGCCCTTCAGAACCGAGATCGATTCGATATCATCGGGGTTGATGCTTATGATTCCATCCCCGTAATCCACCCGAGATCCCCCGACATTGTCCCGGGCAACACGCGGCTCGTTGGTGATCGGCATCCCGTTCACCACATAGAGAGGCTGGTTATTGGCTCCGAAGGAACCGGAACCCCGGATCACCACCCTGCTGGAACCCCCGGCTCCGGAGGCCATGCTGGTGGCGTTCACACCGGCAACCTTCCCGGTCAGGGCGTTGGCCACGTTGATCTCGCGTGCCTGTGCAAGAGATTCCCCGCCCACCTCGGTGACCGAATAGGCCAGGGAAGCACGGTCTCTCGCCAGACCAAAGGCCGTGACCACCACCTCGTCGAGGCCGGTCACGATCGGGTCGAGGCGTATGTCGAGCTGTGATCTGCCTTCAAGCGGTACTCGCTGCGAGGCATAGCCGATATAGGAGATCACCAGTGTCTGCTGGAGATTGCTTACATTAAGCTGATAGTATCCATCCAGATCGGTTGTAGTCCCGGAGGTCGTTCCTTCCACCAGAATGTTCACACCCGGAATTGACTCGCCGGTCGAGGCATCTGTTATCCGTCCGGACACCGACTGCTGGACCTCTTCCGCCATTGAAACCGCTTCCGGATGGAGTTCGATGATGGAGCCTCGCACCACCACCAGCTGGGCATCACCCGAATCGGAGGAGAGAGTCAGTTTCAGATCGGTATCGCCCAGTACATCATAGAGCGCTCCAAGCACCGTGGCCCGATCGTACCGGACCGTGACCGGACGCCGCCAGGGAGCATCGGCCACATCCTTGCTGTAGGCGACCCTCAGGCCGCTTTTCTTCGCGATGGCCTGCAGCGCCTCCTCCATCGGCACGTTGACCAGGTCGATGGAGATGATCCGGTCAAGTGCCGCACGGCTCTCCTCTCCCACCTCTTTCGGGGCGAAGTGGAGCAGCTCGAGGGCGCCGGAACGGGCCGGCAGCACCGCTCCGTAGTTTTCAGTCAGAGACGCAGCCTGAACAACCTGAGCGCCGGCATCCGGCTGGGCCAGAATGCAGATTCCTGAAAGCAGGAATCCTGCCGCAACGGGTCGTATCAGACAGGATTTCAGTAGTGATTTTACCATGTGTATCCTCCTTTAACGGGTTATTCAAACAGTTTGAGCAGGTACCAGTAACCGCTCTCTACTCTGCCCGGCAGCCGTTCAGCGTGCGGGCCGAAGGGTGATCGTCCTTCCACCTATCTCCGCTTCCAAATCGAGAGAGAGCTGCAGGACACGCAGCACCTCCTGGATCGACTCCTCCTGGAAGCTTGCCGAAAGCCGCTTCTCACCTGTGGCCGGGTCCGCAAACCGGATCTCGACCCCGTACCACCGTTCCAGTCGTGTGGCTACCTCCTTCATCGGCAGATCCTCAAACTCGAGCCGGTATTCCAGCCAGCCGGTGTAGCGCGTCACATCCACCCCCTGAGTGACCGAAAGCAGATCCTCGTTCCGCAGCAGCCGTGCCATGTCCCCTCTGTTGAGGATGGCGCTCTCTCCGGAAGGTCCTGCAAAACCGACGGCAACGGTACCGTCTGTGACCACCACTTCCACCGCCTCCTCCCCGGCGTAGGCGTTCACATTGAATTCGGTGCCCAGAATCCGGATAACGGTATTCTCCGCAAAGACATAGAAGGGGCGGTCGTCCGGAGTGATCTCGAAATAGGCCTCGCCGGTGAGGTGAACAAAGCGCTGTTCGGCATCAAACTCCGCCGGATGACGAATAGTGCTCTCCGCATTCATCCGGATGCGGGAACCGTCACTGAGCCGTACTTCTGCCCGCTGCCCCTTGTCGGTGACCACTTCCTTGATGCCGGAAACCGGTTCTTCCGGCTCCTGCTCCATATAGCGGAGGGTAAAGAGGGCAGTCGCAAAACCGAGCGCGACCAGAGCGGCCGCACGGAACATCCAGTTCAGGTCCGGACGGCGCCGGATCTTCTCCGTCCGGACTCTTCCGACGCTTCTCTCTTCCCGGTCCAGTTCCAGGCTGATCCGTTTCCAGACCTTCTCCACATCCCAGGCAGCGGGTCTCGCTTCCCTGGCATTCCAGATCATCCTGAGCTCACGGACCACACCTGCCAGCAGCGGGTCCTCATCCATTCGAGCCTCGATCTCCGCCATCTCCTCCCCCGAACACTCGTTGGCGAGATAGCGGGCAATCCGTTCATAATCGGTTCGTTTTTCCTGGTTGTCCATTAATCCTTTACAGCTCCGTAATTGCTCCCGAAAAACCAATTGCTGATGTGCCTCCGGGTTCTCGCAGGAAAGTCCCGTTTTCCGGCCCTCTGAACCCGGACGGTAGTGGGAAATCACGGCCATCACGCCGGTATTCCAATCCCATCACACCTATCAATACGACTGAATCCGGAGTCACCCTGACAGAGAGGAGAATATTTTTTCAGAGGCCTGGAGACCGTCCGAGGTGTCCGAGGGAGTTCCTGCGGTTGTCCTCAGGGCATAACCGGACAGACGGGATCGAGCGTTATAAAGAGGGGGTGTGTCCTCAGGTACACAACAGGGCAGACGGGGCAAGGGAAATAAGGAGGGGGATGCATTACCGGAAAGCTTAAGCGGAGCAAATACCCCTGAGGAAGAGAAAGGGGACGAGGAAAAAATGCCCGGGGTCATTTCCCCGGGCAGATTGAAGAGTTGTGTGGAGGAAGATCATGCCCGCGCCGCTGTCAGCTCCTCATGGAGCCGCTCGGCAACTACCCTCTCCTCTCCCGGTCGGGCCATCCACATACAGACAAAAACCCCTTCACCGAGCCAGTTTTTCTGGGCGGTCTCGATCGAGGGATGTCCGTACCGGAGCCTCTCAATCAGTTCATTGTAGGTGAGCCGGATCCGGGAGGAATCCCAGGAGATCCTGACCTGCGGGACATGGTTGCCGATCTCCTGGATTACAATATCGGCACGGATACCGGGAATCGCGGAGACGGTCTCCCGGATATGATTCACCCGTCTCTCCAGATCGGCTCTCTCCGCCTGATGATCGGTTTCCAGATAGCGTTCCACCGCCACCATCAGCCCCAGAATCTCCTCCTTGTTCACCTTCATGCCCCGGCCGATGGTATTGCCGTTCGGTGGGGCATTGAGCCGGGCTGCCTCGATCAGATCTTTCCGCCCCAGCAGAAGACCGCTGCTCTGCGGCCCCCTCAACCCCTTGCCGCCTGAAATGGTGACCAGATCAAACCCCATCTCGGTGTATTTCCAGAGATTCTCCATCGGGGGGACATCGGCCGCACAGTCGTTGAATGTAGGGATACCATGTTTTTTCCCCAGCTCGACAAACTCCTGATCCTTGATATGTCCGTAGTTGTTGTTTGCGTTCATGAAGAGCATCATCACCGTATTCTCATTGATGGCTCTCTCGAGCTCCTGCCGTGTCTCCACCTCGACAAACCGGATTCCGGTGTTCCGCACGGCATGGTCATACCCGAATCTGTGGCGCCGCTGGATGATCACCTCTTTTTGCGGTCCGGGCAGGTTGGGAATCTGAACGATCTTCTCCGGATCCTTTCCCGTGATGACAGCTGCGGTTCCCAGTGTCAGAGCGGATGCCGCGCCGGCTGTGACCATTGCCGCCTCACACCGCAATAGCCGGGCAAGGCGCTGGCCCACCCGGTCCTGGAGTTCGTTCAGGTCGACATACTGGGTGGAACCGTACTGAATGGCGTCCATCACTTCGGGCAGCATGAGGGAACCGGTAAGATAGGTGTGGGTTCCGGTCGCATTGATAAAGGTCCGAAGTCCGAGCTCTTTGTAAAAATCGCGCCCCCCGGGATATCCCCTGGTCCCTTTCACGGCTGCCTCCGCCCTGCCTGCCATGGATGTCAAACCTCCAAGCAGGGGAAGTCCCGCCAGATACTTCATCATCTTTCTTCTGCTGATCATATTGCTTCGATACCTTTTTAGGATGTTTATAGAAAATATTCTGCCAGCAATGTACGGAGCGTCGCAAGAGCGCGCCCCATCTGGGTCTCCACGGTTTTTACCGAAATATCGAGGACTTCGGCGATCTCGCGGTAGGTCAGTCCATCCTCCCGGCTGAGCAGAAAAATTGTCCGTCTCTGGTCCGGCAGGCTGGCAATGGCGGACCGGACCGCTTCGCTCAGCTCCACCCCTTCCTCTTCCTCCAGGATTCCAGCCGCAGATTCCAGCTTGAGAAGCTCCCACTCCAGCTGCTTCTCCAGTTTGTGATTCTTCAGGTATTCCCGCTGGACTTCCAGGTGCTTCAGATAATCCAGCGCACCATTCCGGGCTGATTTGTAGAGATAGGAGCGGATGCTTCCCTTCGGACTCAGATTATCCCTTCTTCTCCAGATATTCAGGAACAGATCCTGGACGATCTCCTCACAGACGGCAGGCAGCCGGACATACCGGTATGTGAATTCACACAGATCAAAGAAATAGGCGCGGTAGAGAGTCTCGAACGCCTCCTTCTCCCCCCTGCGGATTCTCTGTACCAGCTCCTCGTCACTGCGATACGCTTCGTTCATGCTTTGTGGTATTCGCCGGCCTTATTTCAGCCATGGTCATTACACAACGGGATCGGATCATTCACAGAAACAGCCTGGTAAACGTTGGAGTCAACTCCGGGGAAACCGGTCTTTGAAATAACAAACTCCGGAAGTAAAAGTCGACTTCAGAAAAATAGCGGAGAAAGGAAGAGGGTCACTGCCGGAATCAAAAGCTGCCTGTAAAGAAAAGGAGGGAGAGTACAGATAAAGAGTGCAGATAAACAGAAAAAGTCGTCGAAATCCGCAAAGAGCCGAAATTTTTCGGGTGGGACTTGCCGTCATGCGGATGAAGGCATGCGAAACGATAGAAGGGTGCAAGCTGAGCGGGAGCCGGGTGAGTGGAGATGAGCTGAGTGGGAGCCTAGGCTGAAGGAGTTGTGCCCGACAAAAAACTACAAGCTGTTACTTCTCTGATTGACTCAAAAAAAACGCCGGGACCCGTCATCAGACGAAACCCGGCGTCAACTTCTTGCCGATAAGGAAACAGAATGAATAAGGGATTCCCCGGACGCGATCAGGGGAAAATTCCCAGCTGGTCGTACATCCTGCCGACCTTTTCGATGCTGCTGATCATGGCTGCCGTCCTCAGGTCGACACCGTGAATCTTTCGCAGCTCATTGATCTCGTTATAGGCACCGCTCATCGTCTCCTCCAGACCGGAATAGACCAGATCAAGCTCGTCCGCTCCCTGGGCGAGAAAGCTCATCTCCTGTTCGCTGAATTTGTAGTCGGTCACCTTCTCGAGAGCGGTCAGTATCTTCCGGTATCCCGTCTCCTCGAACCTTTTCTCCATTCTTCCGAACCGGACATGGGAGAGGTTCTTCAGCCACTCAAAGTAGGAGACCGTAACCCCTCCTGCATTGAGGAACATGTCGGGAATGACCAACACTCCCTTTTTCACCAGAATCTCGTGCGCTTCCGGAGTGGTCGGTCCGTTGGCTGCCTCGCCGATGATCTTCGCCTTGATGCGGGGAGCGTTCTCCCGGTGGAGCTGACCTTCCAATGCCGCCGGCACCAGGATATCACACTCCATCTCAAGGACAGAGTTCCGGTCTTCAAGGGCGCAGGTATCTTCAAAACCGATGATCGAACCGGTCTCCTTCCGGAACTCCATCAGCTTCTCCAGATCGATCCCCTTCTCACTGTAGATGGAACCCTCCACCTCGGCGACTCCGACCAGTATTGCGCCTCCGTCGATCAGGTTTCTGGCGCTGTGGTACCCCACCTTGCCAAGCCCCTGGATGACAAATGTTTTTCCTTCAAGCCCCCGGTCCAGGCCCAGCGCCTTCATATCCCCCGCGTTTTCACACGCTTCCTGAATTCCGAAATAGACCCCTCGTCCGGTCGCGCCCGCACGCCCCCGGATACCACCCTGGGCGATCGGCTTGCCGGTCACGCAAGCCTCGGCGTTGATGTCTCCGGGATTCATCTGCCGGTAGGTGTCCAGAATCCAGGCCATCTCCTGCTCCCCCGTGCCGTAATCGGGCGCCGGCACATCCGATCCGGGCCCGATGAAATTCTTCTTGCAGAGTTCGTAGGTGTAGCGCCGTGTAATCCGCTCAAGCTCAGCCTGGGAATATCTGGACCGGTCGATCCGCACCCCGCCTTTAGCTCCGCCGAACGGCACATTGACCACCGCGCATTTGTAGGTCATCAGCGCGGCAAGAGCCATCGTCTCATCCTCATTCACCGTCAGCGAGTAGCGGATCCCTCCCTTGGTGGGCAATTTGTGGTGGCTGTGTTCCACTCTCCAGGCCTCGATCACCTCGATCGAGCCGTCATCCATTTCCACGGGGAATGTGATGTGCAGGACGTGGTTACAGACCTTGATTTCATTCAGAAGGCCTTTTTCAAACTTTGTGTATTTCGCGGCTTTGTCAAAAGCCTCATTGATCTGACTGAAAAAATTATCCGACATGGGTTGCCTTGAGTATTAATGCTGTATAAAAAGTAAAACGGGTATCAGAGGTAGAAGAAAGAGCAACGGGAAGAGGATGGGCTTTCCCGGGCCTCTTCTGACAAGCTGTCTGCTGCACAACGGGCCCGGAAAACAGGCCTCCGGGCGGCATCCGAAAAGAGAAAAGAAGCAGCCGGCCCAGGCTGATTATTCGTCATCCGAGCCGGAGAGATGCGAAACTCTCCTCATTAACGGGAGATATCGGTCGACCGGGCTTCCTTCGGTTCAATATTGAACACATTGATCAGAAAGAGAATCGCGCTGGTTCCCATGGTGGCGTAGATGAGTGCACCGAAAAGATTGTACAAGATGGCGGTAGTACCGACCACCAGACTCCCGATTACTCCGACGATGAGATTTCCTTTCAGGGTCATTCCCCTGCTACCCATAATGATCTTGGTGACATACCCAATCATCAGACCGATTGAGACAAGCCAGTAGATCGTGGTGCCATTCAGTTCTTCCATCAGAAAACCGTTTGGTTGTTATATTTATCAGGTCGAAGTTGCTGAAGATACAGAAAAGTCTGATTGAATGCTCTGCCAAACCGTCTCTCCCCGGTGATGAATCCCGACGACAGACATACGCTGAAAAAGATCGTCCATATCGACATGGACGCCTTCTTCGCCTCGGTCGAACAGAGGGATTTTCCGGAGTTCCGGGAGAAGCCTCTGGTTGTGGGGGGCGATCCCGCCGGGCGGGGTGTGGTTGCGGCGGCCAGCTACGAGGCGCGGCGCTTCGGGATCCGGTCCGCCATGCCCTCGGCCGTCGCACGCCGGCTCTGTCCACACGCCATCTTCATCCGTCCCCGTTTCGAGGTCTACAGGGAGGTCTCCAGAGAGATCCGTCGGATCCTGCGTGAATACACTCCCCTGGTAGAGCCACTCTCTCTCGATGAAGCCTATCTGGATGTCACCGACCGGGTCCGGTCAGCCGCGGAGAGCCGGGACACCAGCCGGAGAAGCAATACCTGTCCCGACGGGAGCAGGCCGTTCCGGGAGAAGGGAGGGATCTATCCTTCCGCCACCCGGATCGCACTCGAGATCCGCAGAAGAATCCGGCAGGAGACCGGGCTTACCGCCTCAGCGGGGATCTCCTTCAACAAGTTTCTGGCCAAGATGGCATCGGATGTGAACAAGCCCGACGGCTATTACGTCATTCCCCCTTCCCGTGCCGGTTCCTTTATCGACAACCTGGAGATCGGCCGTTTCCACGGAATCGGCAGAGCCACGGAAGAGAAGATGAAGCTCCTGGGAATTCATACCGGCCGCGATCTCAGACAGTGGCAGGAAGAGGAGCTGGTACGCCATTTCGGAAAAGCGGGACACCACTACTACCGGATAGTCCGCGGCATCGACAATCGTGAGGTGACCCCGCACAGGGAACGGAAATCGGTGGGGCGTGAAAAAACCTTTGCGACCGACCTCTCCGACCTGGTCGGGATCCGGGAACAGGTCGAGGAGATCTCAAAAGAGGTGTCGGATTCTCTCCTCGCGTTGGGAAGGTCGGGTAAAACCGTGACGCTCAAGGTCCGGTATGATGATTTTGAAACCATTACGCGGAGCATCACCTTCCCTGAAGCTCTCTCGGACGGGGAGGAGATCGCCGCCGCAGCTCTGGGACTGGTGGAGGAGACAGAGGCCGGCAGCCGGAAGATCCGTCTTCTGGGAGTCACTCTCTCATCCCTGAGCAGGAATGAGGACTCTCCCGGCCGTCAGCTGGAGCTGGAATTCCCGACAACCTGCCAGCGCTGATTCAGCCCGGAAATCGTCTTTTCTCAGAGTGATCTGGCTGTTGAGCAAGCTGTGCTCAACGCACCAGGCTTTATCAGAACGCACCGAAACCGAGGCGGCATCAGACAACAGTGTCAGAGTGCATTGGAGATCCGGTCCGCGTAATCCGTCTTTTCCCAGGGAAACTCCTCTCGGCCGAAATGTCCGTAGGCCGCCGTCTGCTGATAGATGGGCCGCTTCAGGTCAAACCGTTTGATGATTCCCGCCGGGGTGAGATCGAACACCTTCAGAATGGCATCGGCCAGATCGGCATCCTTCACCTTGCCTGTTCCGTACGTGTTCACATAGATGGAAACCGGCTCTGCGATACCGATGGCGTAGGCCACCTGAACCAGGCACTGGTCGGCCAGACGGGCGGCCACCACATTCTTGGCGATGTGCCGTGCGGCATAGGCGGCACTCCGGTCCACTTTGGAGGGATCCTTTCCGGAGAAGGCGCCGCCTCCATGTCCGCCCCATCCCCCGTAAGTATCTACGATGATCTTGCGTCCGGTAAGCCCCGTATCCCCATGGGGCCCGCCGATCACAAACCGTCCGGTCGGATTGACATGAAGGATGGTATGGGAATCGAGCAGCTCTTCCGGTATCACTTCCCGGATCAGGTACTTCTTGATGTCGGCCTGGATCTGGGCCTGCTCCACATCGGCATCGTGCTGCGTCGAGATGACGATTGTGGCGATCCGTTTCGGCCGGTTGTTTTCATCATACTCCACGGTCACCTGACTCTTGCTGTCCGGACCGAGATAGGGCATCAGTGCCGTCTCCTTCCGGATCCGGGCCAGCTCCCGAAGCAGATCGTGGGAGTACTGGATCGTCATCGGCATCATCGCCCTGGTCTCGCTGGTCGCATACCCGAACATGATTCCCTGGTCCCCGGCTCCCTGTGGCTTGCCCTCGTGGCTGTCCACTCCCATCGCGATATCAGGGCTCTGCTGATGGATGGTCGAGAGCACCCCGCAGGAATCGGCATCGAAACGGTAGCTGGCTTTGGTATAGCCGATTTTCCGGATCACATCCCGTACGATCTCCTGGACATCAACATAGGCCTGGGTGGTCACTTCCCCCGAAACAATGGCCAGTCCCGTGGTCACCAGGGCCTCCACGGCAACCCTTGAGTCCGGATCGTTTCTCAGCATTTCATCGAGAATGGCATCGGAGATCTGGTCTGCAATCTTGTCCGGATGTCCTTCCGATACCGATTCGGAGGTAAAAAGGTAGTTCATGACAATTCTGTTGATTGACCGGTTGAAGAGTCGGTTTGTGAGAGTGGTTCGGGGCGGGGCTGTCTTCAGAATCCGTCCGATTGCCGCTGCCTGAAGATGATGAAACTACGAAATTCCGTCTATCTTTTTTGATGCGTTGATTAGATTCATCAGGAAGTTGTAAAGAGATTCTGCTCTTCGCCGGGACCTGCCACACCCAGATATTCATAGGCGCGGGCGGTGGCCACCCTCCCTTTCGGTGTACGCTGGATGAACCCCTCCATGATCAGATAAGGTTCATAGACCTCCTCAATGGTCCCTTTCTCCTCCCCTGTTGCCACAGCCAGGGTTCCCAGACCCACAGGCCCTCCGCGATAGGTCTCCACAATGGCGCGCAGAATCCGGATATCCATCTCATCCAGACCGTTCCGGTCCACATCCAGTGCATTGAGAGCCCGGTCGGCAACCTTTACATCGATCACCTCCAGGTTGTCCACCTGTGCGAAATCCCGGGTACGCCGCAGCAACTTGTTCACGATCCGGGGCGTACCGCGGCTCCGGCGGGCAATTTCATGGCCTCCTTCCGGCGTGATCCCGAATCCCAGAATTCCCGCCGTCCGGATGGCGATATCCTGCAGGATATCCACATCGTAGTAGTCAAGCCGCAGATCAATCCCGAAACGGGCACGGAGCGGAGCGGTCAGCAACCCTTTCCGGGTCGTGGCACCGATAAGGGTGAACGGTTCGAGCTCGATCTGTACGCTTCGGGCGTTGGGCCCTGAATCGATCACAATGTCCAGCTGGTAATCCTCCATGGCCGAATAGAGATACTCCTCCACCACGGGGCTGAGGCGGTGAATCTCATCGATGAAGAGAACATCTCCTTTTTCCAGGGAGGTGAGCATACCCGCCAGATCGCCCGGCTTCTCCAGTACCGGACCGGTGGTCGGACGGATGCGGACACCCATTTCACGCGCGATGATATAGGCAAGAGTGGTTTTTCCCAGACCGGGAGGACCGGAGAGGATCACGTGATCGAGCGCCTCACCCCGTTTTCGCGCCGCCTGGATGAAGACCTCCAGATTCCGGATCACCTTCTCCTGGCCGATAAACTCCCTCAGGGAGGAAGGGCGCACATTCTGCTCGAATGCTTCTTCCTTTTCGTACGGGTTCAGAAGCGGATTTTGCAAAGAGAGAGGAGTGTAGTGGGATTCTCTGTTGAACGGCCGTCAAGTCAGGTAGAGGCCGGCCGCACCCTGCGGCCTGTAATAATAAAGAGCCTCCTGCATGAAAACAATCGGTTACACAGGCGGACGATGGGCTCAAGAAGTATCGGAGCCGGAACCGCCTCCCGATTTCTGAAGAGAGGAGTGAGGATACGGACAGATGAGTGGTTTGCCTGGATGTCACCCGTTCCCCCTCCGCAGCTGCCGTTCATCCTGTTACGCTGGCTGTCCGGGGGAGAATCATCCGAGGGTCCCTTCTCTTTCCGTCGCTCTTCCGACTTCCGGCGGCTCTTCCCATGCTCCTTTCGACGGAAATGCTCACGGGCGGCGGTTTCTATCTCCATCCACTTCAGATAGCGGGGTTCTTTCAGAAAAAGCTCCCACAACCTGTCGGTCTCCTCTTCACTCAATTCGCCTTTCAGATAGCGATCGATCTGGCGCAGTACATCGATTTCCTTCATACCACTTTCCTCTTTACCGTCCCATTTCAGAAAGTTTCCGGACCGGTACTTCCGGCCCTAAGCTCCCTTGCACCTTCCGTTTTTTGCAATCTGTCCGGGCGATTCCTGTCAGTTCAGGCGATCCGGCTCCCCGTCGGACGCCCCGTTTCATTCAGAATTCCCGGACCTTATCCAGCCACATCCGATTACTGCCGGTCAGAGACAGTATACCGATTCCTTCTGTTCCGAGACGAACCTAGTGCATTCATTTATTGACTATGGCAGTATGATCTCCCTGACCGCATCTCCTTACAAAATATTTTCACTGTTTTGATTTCAGGCATCTCTGCAGTGCCCTGATGATCCGGTGCTTCCGGGTCCAGGCATTGTTCACGGTGATTCCGAAACGTTCGGCCACTTCCGATGCCCTTGCATCGGGGTGACTCAGCCAGTAACCGATGAACTCTTTCTGCTCCGGGGGCAGCGACTCCAGACACTCCGAGAGTGCTTCCTCTCTCTCCCGGTCGATAAGACGGGTCAGCTGGTCCGGTTCCGTTGCCGAATCATTCACCTGTTTCTCATCCAGTTCGGTGCGGAACTGCTCCCTGTTTTTCAGGTAGTTGTGTTTGCAGGTGACAATCATGTAGGAGAGGAGACCGGAGGGATTTCGGATTCTTCCCTCCTGAATGGCTGTGATGACAGAGTAGAACATTGTCTGGACGGCATCCTCGGCATCCTCCCGGGTGGCGTTCATCCGCACCTTCAGCATACGGATCAAAATGGGACCTGCCTCTGCAACCAGACGATTAGCGGCTTCCTGATCCCCCTCCTGTATTGCCCTGACCAGCGGAGCATAGTCCATCTGCACTCTGCTTCGTTTTGCTCATCTTGTAATTTTCATACAAGATAAAACAATGGCAAAACAGAGCAAGTCCTTGAATATTAGATAGTTTTAAGAATTCTAGAAAAGCGTGGTCTGTTCCGGACCCTCTTTTTCTCCTGCGGTCAGAGACCCTCTGCTTTCAGGTCTCGAGAAAGCAAGGAGCATCTCCACCTGGAACCTCCTTTCGTAGATGCGGCGACAGATCCCCTGAAGCGCGCGCTCGCCGCGCGGCCGGATAATAAGACACCCCTCCGGATCCTCTTCCAGAAAACCGAACTGTTTCAGATCATTGATGATGAGATAGGCAAGCTTGGGAAGCACCCCGCAATTTTTTTCAATATAGTCGCGGTGAACCGGCTCATCAGAAGTGGCGAACACCAGTCCCAAAACGTTCAGTTCCGCCTCGGTGAGAGGGTATCCTTCCGAGTTGCGCGTCAGCAGAGTGTCCCAGGCTTTCTGACTGTAGTAGAGACCGAACCACCACTTTCCCTCCTTTAGCAGCCTCCGGGTAACGGCACAGGCAAGATACTTTCCGGGCGCAGCTTTCCGTGGCTCGCCGCGTGCCCGGTACATGCTCACCATGGTGGCGAGATCGAGCTCGTGAAGATTGGAAGGATAACTGAAATGAAAGTCGGATTTTTTTTCCATGGGCCCCGCTCAACGTGTTGAACAGCGTGGAGATCCGATCCTCCGGACTGTCTCATTATAAAAGCTGGGAAGAGCCGTGTCAACCGCCTCTTCAGCGCCCTGCCTTCTCCCGGATGATCTCGACCGCCTGTTCGAGAGTGACCGTTTCCGGATTGACCCCTTTTGGCAGGGCGATGTTCTTCTTCCCGACCTTGAGATAAGGTCCGTATCTTCCCTCCATGACCCGGATCTGTTCGCCGTTATCGGGATGCTCGCCGAGACCCTGGATTTCGGAACTCCGCCGGGAGGCACCCTTCTTCTGACTCAGCAGCTCCAGCGCCCGTTCCAGACCGACCTCCAGCACATTGTCCTCCCGTGCCAGGGACTTGAAGGTTCCGTCATGAACGACAAACGGGCCGTATCGCCCGACCCCCGCACGAACCTCCTTGCCCGTCTCCGGGTGGGTTCCAAGAAGTCTGGGAAGCTCAAGCAGCCTGAGGGCCAGTTCCAGGTCGACATCCGCCGGTTTCATTCCCTTTAGCAAAGAGACCCGACGGGGCTTCTTGTTCTTTTCATCCGCTTCACCCAGCTGGATGTAGGGACCGAAACGGCCCGTCAGAAGATAGATATCCTCTCCCGTCTCCGGATGCACACCCAGAACAGAGGGGCCTTTCTCTTCCGCTTCAAGAAGTTCCTGCAGCTTGTCCACGGTAATGTCGCCCGGAAAAAGATCTACCGGAAGCGAGACCGAAATCTCTTCATCTTTCTTGACGGTTTTGGCATAGGGACCGAACCGGCCGATATATACACCGATTCCGTTCAGTCCCTCGATCGGGAGATCCAGTTTCCGGGCAGTCTGAGGATCGATCTTGTCTTCCCGGTTCTCCACCTTCGCCTTGAGTCCCTCCTCGCCCTGATAATATTGCGACAGGTACTGGTTGGGGTCGACTCCCCCCCTGGCGATCATATCCAGTTTCTCCTCCATACCCGAAGTGAACTCGCTGTCGACAAGCTCCGGGAAATGCTTCTCAAGAAGAGAAGTGACGGCAAAAGCTGTATAGGTCGGGACCAATGCCTTGCCATCGGTGACAACATATCCGCGATCCTGGATGGTGCTGATAATGGAAGCGTAGGTACTGGGCCGCCCGATCCCCTGCTTCTCCAGTTCCCGGACCAGCGTCGCTTCGGTAAAGCGGGCGGGGGGCTTGGTCTCATGGCCGATGCTCTCCAGCCCGTTCAGTTCCACAGCATCTCCTTCCTGCAGATCAGGAAGCGGGATCTCCTGGCTTTCAAGAGCGGCATCGGGATCGTCGCTCCCCTCCACATAGGCACGGAAAAAGCCCGGAAAAAGGATCGACTTGCCGTTCGCCCGGAAATCGGCCGCCACCGCTCCCTCCTTCCCGCCGGCACTCGCGGTGATGGAGACATTTACAAACTCAAGCTCCGCTTCCGCCATCTGCGTGGCGATGGTCCGTTTCCAGATCAGATCATAGAGCTGCAGGGCACGACCCGAGAGTCCCGACTTCTCCGGATGCACAAAACGGGAACCGGCAGGCCGGATCGCTTCGTGTGCCTCCTGGGCACTCCGGGATTTGCTCGAGTAGTTGCGGACCCGCTCGAAGAGGTACTCCTCCCCGTACTGCTCCTTCACCTGGGCACGCGCGGCATCAATCGCCTGACGGGAAAGGTGGGTGGAGTCGGTCCTCATGTAGGTGATCAGCCCGTTCTCATAAAGTTTCTGGGCGATGCTCATCGTGTCCCGGGCAGAGAGACCGAGCTTCCGGTTTGCCTCCTGCTGCAGGGTCGAGGTGATGAAGGGAGGGGCGGGAGACCTTTTCTGGCGGTTCACCTCCCGGGCGGTCACCTCCCAGCTCGCTTTCTCCAGTTTTTCCCGCAGCTCGTCTGCGGCTTTCTGGTCCAGGAGCACCACACTCTCCGGCTTCTTCAGCCGACCGGTATTCTCATCAAAATCTTTTCCCGTGGCGATACGACGACCGTCAAGATGGGTCAGTACGGCGGGAAACAGCGCCTTCTCACCCATCTTGCTGAGCGAAGCTTTCAGATCGTAATAGGTCCCGCTCCGGAACCTCATCCGCTCCCGTTCCCTCTGCACCAGGAAGGCAACTGCCACCGACTGCACCCTGCCGGCAGAGAGGCCCGGCGAGATTTTCTTCCACAACAGAGGGGAGATGGTATAGCCGGCAAGCCGGTCGATGATCCGGCGGGTCTCCTGGGCCTGCACCAGATTCATGTCAATCTCCCTGAAGTTCCGGAGTGCCTCACGGATCGCCTCCTCCGTAATCTCCCGGAACACCATTCTCTTGACCGGGATTTTCGGCTGGAGCACTTCAACCAGGTGCCACGAGATCGCCTCCCCTTCCCGGTCCTCGTCCGTCGCCAGAATCAGCTCGTCGGCATCCTTGAGCTGCTCTTTCAGCCGCTTCACCACCTTCTTCTTGTCGGAGGGGATTACATAGAGCGGATCGAAATCCTCCTCCACATTGATTCCCAGCGTCGCCCAGGGCTCTTTCTTGTACCGGGCAGGGATCTCTTTGGCCGATGAGGGAAGATCACGGATATGTCCCATGGACGAATCCACCAGATATCCTTCAGGAAGATATCTGGAGATGGTCTTCGTTTTTGTCGGTGACTCAACGATGACTAACGTTTTCATAAAGCACTTTCCTGCTGATTTTAGCGGTCATGCCGGTCGAGTTGCCTGATCAACTCTTTCAACTCTTCTGCATGATTTTTCGTATCGATCTTTTCGATGACTCCCCGAACCGTTCCGTCGGGAGCGATGACGAATGCGGACCTGGACGGTCCTCTATAGCTCTTGCCGAACATCTTTTTCTCCACGATGGCTCCGGCTGCCCTGGAAAACCGGTGCTCCGGATCGGATACCAGCCTGTAGGTAATTCCCAGTTTCCTGGCGTAATTGAGATGGGACCGGCACCCATCCTTGCTCAGGGCGATCAGGTTGTATCCATTCCGGTCAAACCACTCCGCCTCCTCCGCAAGACTCCGGTTCTGCAGGTCGCAACCTGATGTGTTGTTGCGCATGTAGACGGACACGATAGCGGGCCGGTCGAGAAGATCGGCGAAGCGGACCTCTGCGATGCGATCCCTCTCCACCACCTCCACCATGAAGTCGGTATCGATCTTTTCCCCCGGTCGGATCATCTGTACTGGCAATTTCGGTTCTGCTCTCATCTTTCTGTCACTCCCGGCACGGCCGTTTTTCCGGACAGTCGATAAAGATAATACATAAATGAGTGGAAACCGTCGCAATCCGGCGTTGTAAGGAAACCCTGCAGCAGGAGTCATTCGGAAGAGTGATCGACCCGTACAGAGGCGGGCAACAGGAGAACCGGAGAGAAATCAGCAGCAGGAGAGAAGGATGGAGATATCGGGCAGGAATGGAAAGATCCCAGAGATGACGCTGATGGGAAGCGGGACGGTCCGGGAGATGCAGCCGGATGAACAGCCCAGGGAGAGAGGGATGCAGTATGGTGTGGAGACACTTTCAGATGCGGAGTTGCTCGCCATTATCCTGCGGACGGGCAGCCGCCGGTGGAATGTAGTGGAGACCGCCCGTTCCCTGATCCGCCATTTCGGCGGTCTTAGAAATCTGGCAAGACGGGACTGGCAGGAATTGAAAATGATTCCGGGGATCGGCAATGTGAAGGCGATCACCCTGGAGGCGGCGTTCGAGCTTTCCCGCAGAATCCAGGTTGCCGCTCTTGGAGAGAAAATCGTGATCCGCTGCCCGGAAGAGGCGGCCGCCTATTTCGCCCCCAAATTGCGGGACCTGAATCATGAGGTCTTTCTGGTGGCCTTTCTCAATCATGCAAAACGGCTTACAGGTTACCGGCAGATCAGTTCCGGTGGGGCGACGGCCACGATTGTCGATCCGGCCGAAGTCCTCCGCCAGGCGATGATGAACGATGCAGCCAGCATCCTGCTGCTTCACAACCACCCCTCCGGCCAGGCCAGGGAGTCCCGCGCGGATGTTCACCTTACCCGGCGAATTGCCGAATCGGGAAAGCTGCTTGGGATCCCGGTCGACGACCACATCATCATTGCCGGGGATGAGTTTGTGAGCCTGAGAAGCAGGGGGCTGATGTAGCGGTGGAAAATCCGATCATCTCATTCACCCTTTCCATCTCCATTTTCGACCCCAAACCTTTATATTTTGACCCCTTATTCAAGGGTACTCTTTCGCGGCGGCACGGCATGAGGTGATCTGTGCCCGATCTGACAGTTTCAGCTGCCCGAACCGCCGAACAGAGCATCCGAACCCGAAATTCCGTTCCTTACCACTCCTCTGATGAATGACTATCTGAAGCAGATCCTTGCCAGGGCGCTCGACTCCCTCTACCCCGACCTGTCCGACAGACCGGAGATCATCATCGAAAAACCGAGAGACCCCTCTCATGGGGATGCCGCCACCAACCTGGCCATGGCGCTCGCCCGTCCCCTTCGCAACAATCCCCGCAAGATCGCCGAAGAGCTGGTTGGCCGCCTTGAGACAGATCCCCGGAAACTCTCCGCTGTCGAGATCGCGGGTCCCGGCTTTATCAACTTCCGTTTTGCCGATCACTATCTCTACGACGCGCTGGCCGACATTCTGGATAAGGGCACCTCGTGGGGAAGGTCGGATCACAATGCCGGTTCACGCATCCTGGTGGAGTTTGTAAGCGCCAACCCGACCGGTCCGCTCACCGTCGGACATGGCAGGAATGCCGTTCTCGGAGACACCGTGGCCCGTCTGTTTGAATGGACCGGAGCCGCGGTCGATCGGGAGTACTACTTCAACAACGCCGGCCGCCAGATGCGAATATTGGGAGAGAGTGTCCGGGCCCGCTATCTGCAGGAGACCGGCCGGGAGGCGGAGCTTCCCGATGGAGGCTACGAAGGAGAGTACATCCGGGAGATCGCACGGGATCTGATCCGGGAACATGGCGACACCCTCGGCGGGGAAAAGAGCGACTCCCTTTTCCGGGAACGTGCCGAAAAACTCATCTTCAAAGACATTCTGGCGACGCTGGAGAGACTGGGGATCCGCATGGACAGCTTCTACAATGAGCAGGATCTTTATGATGACGGTTCGATCCGGGAGGTGCTGGAGCGACTTCGGGAGAAGGATCTTGTCTACGATCAGGAAGGGGCGGTCTGGTTCCGCACCACCCGTTTCGGGAAAGAGAAAGATACGGTGCTGGTGAAAAGCAGCGGCGAACCGACCTACCGGCTTCCCGACATCGCCTATCACATCAAGAAACTGGAGCGCGGGTACGACCTCTGCGTGAACATTTTCGGAGCGGATCACATCGACACCTACCCCGATGTGATCCATGCATTGGGCGCTCTGGGATATGATACCTCCAGGGTCGATGTTCTGGTCTATCAGTTCGTCACCATCGTCAAGGACGGAATGCCTTACAAGATGAGTACCCGCAAGGCCAATTTCATTACTCTGGATGAGCTGATGGATGAAGTCGGAGCCGATGTGACCCGCTTTTTCTTCCTGATGCGCTCCCCCTCCACTCATCTGGAGTTTGACATTGAGCAGGCAAGGGAAGCGGGCGAAAAGAACCCGGTTTTCTACCTGCAGTATGCCCATGCCCGGATCCGCTCCATCCTCCGGAAGGCGGACGAGGTCACCGACACGGGAGGGGATCCGGAGCTGGAGCTGCTCACCCATGAGAGTGAAATCCGCCTGATCAAGCAGATGATGGAGTTCCCGCAGATTGTCCGGTCAGCAGCCGACAGCATGGAGCCGCATCGGGTGATCACCTATCTGAATGAACTGGCGTCCGGGTTCACCAGTTTCTACCACGATTGCCGGATTATCGGAGAGGAGCCTGCACTGATGCAGGCCAGGGCGGCACTGGCCCATGCGGTCTCCCGGGTTCTGGCCAACGGTCTCGGTATATTGGGAATCACCGCCCCGGAAAGGATGTAGAAGAGTGCGGAATCAGCTCCGTTTCTGACGGCCGCCGGCGTGCACCTGATTCTGCACCACAATGGAGATCTGCGTCCCACGGCTCACTCCCAGCAGTTTGCTGGCATTGCCTTTGTTGATGGCCACCTCCAGCATTCCGGAACTCCCGAAGTAGGCGGCCGGTTCCCCCTCTTCCACATAGCCGTAGGATGGGACCACATCCTGGAGAATGGCGCTTCCCACATAGATCTTGATTCGTTCCGAACCGATGGTTTCGTCGAAAAGCTTTCTGGAGATGTTGGTGATGAGATTGCCGAACCGGTCGATGTGGATGACCCACCCCTGGATCCCCGTCTTGTCCGCGATAGGGCGTGCCCACCGGTAGGTGCTCAGCTTGCTGACCGGCTCTCCCAGCTCTTCCAGCGGCACCCCGTTCGCGAGGTGGGCGGCAACCGGTGCGAAGATGTCCCGGCCGTGAAATGTGTTGGAAACCTCCCGGCACCAGTAGGTCCGGTTGGTGAGCCTGCAGGCCCTGATCTCCTTCCGGTCGGAGATCAGAGAGAAGATGCCGTTGTCCGGACCCACAAAAAACTGATTGCCGATCTGAAGAGCCACCGGATTCCGGTCGGTACCCACACCCGGGTCCACCACGACCAGATGAACCGTCCCGGAGGGAAACCAGGGAATGGCATTTTGAACAACCCACGCTCCGGCCATCACATCCTGCGGCGGGATGTCGTGGGAAATATCGACCAGCCGGACATCGGGGGCAATTCCCAGAATGACGGCTTTCATGGCGCCCACATAGTGATCCTGCAAGCCGAAATCACTCGTGAGCGTGATGATCCGGCTCATTCTCACACATGGGTATTGAGCATGACCGGCATGACCAGCATGAGAAGTTCCCGCTCTTCATCCTCTCCCGCCGGTCTCACGATCCCCGCACGATTGGGTGTGGAGAAGAGGAAGCGGACTTCATCCCCGTCGATATTGTTCAGCACATCGGCCAGGTAGCGGGCATTGAATCCGATCTCCATCGGCTCGCCGGAATAGTCGCATCGGATCTCCTCTTTCGCTTCGCTGCTCATGTCGAGGTCTTCCGCACGGATGGTGAGCCGGTCGTTCTCCAGCTCCAGTCTGATCTGACGGGCGGTTGTGCTCGAGAAGACCGAAACCCTCCGGACCGCTGCCAGCATCTGCTCTTTGGAGATGATCAGCTCACGGTCGTTGTCGTGGGGGATCACCGATTCATAATTGGGATAAGGCTCATTGATCAGGCGGGTCAGAATGATGGTGTTTCCGCTCTGAAAACGGGCATGACCCTGTGTGACCGTAATTTCACACTCACTCTCCTCATCAAGCACTTTCTGCACCTGGGAGAGGGAATTCTCAGGCACAATAAAACCGAGCTCCTCTTCACTCACCAGTCCCCGGTTCATATAGCGCACCAGCCGGTGACCATCGGTGGCCACGAAAGTGCTCTTCTCTTTGCCGATTACAAAATAGACCCCCATCATGGCAGGCCGAAGATCGTCGTTGGAAACCGCAAAATTGGTTTTCTGGATTGCATCACGGAGAAGGTCGCCGGAGGTCTTCAGAAGCGTGCCGTCGCTGAGGGCGGGCGTCTCGGGAAACTCGGCGGCCTCCTCACCCACCAGCTTGTAGCTCCCCCTGTCGGTCCGGAACCGGATATTCTGACGGTCATCCACTTCAAACCGTACCGGAATTTCCGGCAGCTGCCTGAGCGTCTCCAGCAGTCGCCGGGCCGGAATGGCCACCCTTCCCTCTACCTCGATATCGGCATCCAGATATTCAATAATGGAGAGTTCCAGATTGGTAGCCGTCAGCTTGAGTCTCCCGTTTTCCGTCTCAAAAAGAACGGTTTCCAGGATGGGCAGGGTCGCTTTGGTCGGAACGGCCCCTATAACGGCAGAGAGAGCCTGATTCAGATTGCTGCTGGTAACGGAAAATTTCATAGAATGAGGAGTTGAGTTTGACGATCCCGGAAGCGGAATTTCTGATTCAGCGTGACGTTATCAAGCCAACGTCCCGAAAGGCGATCGAACCGGCCGGAATCCGCGTCCAATCCTGTCCGGGAGCCGGTTCTCAAACTTTCTTATACTACTAAATCCTTGCTCCCGCTGCAACCTTGAAAGGAGTGGCAACACATTCTCCATGAAGCGAATCATGATCATCGGCCCCACCGCTTCGGGCAAAACCGGACTGGCGCACCGACTGGCGCTCAAGACAGGCGGAGCGATCATATCCGTCGATTCCCGACAGTGCTACCGCAAAATAGATATCGGGACCGCGAAGCCCGGAGCGGAGCTTCTCTCCGAAGTACCCTATTACAATGTCTCCATTCTCGATCTCCGACAGAAGGACTCCGCCTCCGATTTCATGAAACGTGCCGAAGAGTGGGAACGTGAGATCCTTCATACAGAACGGCCTGTCATCTACGCAGGAGGGAGCACCCTCCACCTGCAGGCCCTGATCCGGCCTCTCGATCAGCTCCCTCCCGCGGATCCGGAAAATCTCGCTTTGCTTCAGAACCGGTTGAAGGAAGAGGGGCTTCCGGAGCTCTATCGTGAACTGGCACGGGTGGATCCGGTTACGGTTTCCCGGATGGACGGAATGAACCCCAACCGTATCCTGCGGGCGCTCGATGTCTGGATGCAGAGCGGCCGCCCCTACAGCAGTTTCCACAAACTTAACGAACCTGTCCGGCCTCCTGACGATCTGCTCGTCTACGGACTTCATTGGGAGCCGCGCAAGCTCCTTCATGAACGTATCGGTGAACGCACCCTGCAGATGCTGGAGGAGGGACTGGTAGCCGAAACCGAATCGATACTCTCTGATGGATATCCGCCCGATCTCCAGGCGCTGAACACCGTGGGGTACCGTGAAGTAATCCGTCACCTGAAGGGGGAGATCCCCTACCGCCAGATGGTTCACGACATTCAGACCGCGACCCGGCGCTATGCCCGGAGACAGCTCACCTGGTTCCGTCGATGGGAGTTTGTCCGGTGGTTCGATGCGGCCCGTCTCTCCATCGATGAGATGGCCCGTCAAATTCAACTCGATTTAGCAGCTGAGTTGAATAAAGGTTAAATTCTCTACTGAAAAAGGCCTCGACAAAAAACTCCACATATGTATAAAGCGATTGTCAACGTTACTCTGCGAAAATCGATTCTTGATCCGCAGGGAAAAGCCACCTACCAGGCGCTTCACAATCTCGGTCTGAATGGAATCCGGGAGGTCCGGATCGGAAAACGGATCGAACTGCAAATCGATGCCGAGAATGAGGAAAAAGCGCGGGAAATCGCAGAGATTGCCTGCACCCGGCTGCTCGTGAACGAGGTCATGGAAGATTACACCGTAGAGATCGAGGCACCCGTTTCATAGCTCGCTCCGAAGGTACTCCCTGTACCCGAGAGTTCTCAAATTGCTCTGTCATGACTACCCAGGAAATCGTTTCTGTCCGGAAGATGCAACAGCAGCAGCAGAAGCCCGCTCCGAAGGTGGAGGTGGATGTTCTGGAGGAGAAGGAAACCCGGGAGAGTGAAGAGACGCCCTGGAGACTTATTCTCTACAACGATGAGGAGCACACGTTCGACGAGGTGATCAACCAGCTCGTCAAGGCGCTTGGCTGTTCCATTTCCCGGGCTGAAGAACTCACCTGGAAGGTGCACAGTGAAGGCAAGGCCATTGTCTACGAGGGATCGTTCGAAGAGTGCCTGCGGATAAACGGCGTACTGCAGGAGATCGAACTGATTACTGAAATCAAAGGTTAATTCAACAACTATTACCGTGTCCAGAACAGCAGGAGTCATTGTCTTTCCCGGATCCAATGCAGATCACGATGCCTATCACGCCATCAAACATGTGATGGGAGTTCCGGCACGCTTCATCTGGCACAAGGAGACCGATCTCTCCGGTATCGACCTGCTTGTCATTCCGGGAGGATTCACCTACGGTGACTATCTGCGGACCGGTGCCATTGCCCGGGTCTCTCCGGTCATGGAGGCGGTCTCCCGCTTCGTTAAGCAGGGGCGGCCGGTAATCGGTATCTGCAACGGCTTCCAGATCCTTCTGGAAGCCCGTCTGCTTCCGGGTGCGATGCTCTACAACAAGAATCTCCGTTTTGTCAGCAAGGAGACCTGGATCCGTGTGGAGAACGACCGAAGCATCTTTACCCGTGGGCTCCGTCAGGGGGATCTTCTCCGCATGCCGGTAGCCCATGGGGAAGGAAACTACTTTATCGAACCGGACGGTCTGAAACGCCTCCAGGACAATGACCAGATCCTTTTCCGCTACTGTGACCATCAGGGAAAGATCACTCCGGAATCCAATTTCAACGGATCGCTCGATTCCATCGCCGGGATCTGCAGTGAGAAGGGTAATGTTTTGGGAATGATGCCCCATCCGGAACGGGCGGTAGAGTCGTTGGTCGGATCCGAGGATGGGCGAAAGATTTTTGAATCCGTTCTGAACACTCTTTCTGCGGCCTGATGACAGGGGAGCCCTGAACCGCATCCATGAAGCCGGAAGAGAGACATAGTCAGCATCAGGAAGAGCGGCAGGAGGGGGATCGGACGCTTTACAGCAAGGGGCTCATCAAACGTTATCGAAAGAGAACCGTCGTCAACGATGTCTCCATCCATGTCCGGCAGGGTGAGATTGTCGGGCTGCTGGGACCGAACGGGGCGGGAAAGACGACCACATTCTACATGTTTGTGGGGCTCATCCGCCCCAACGGCGGAGAGATCTGGCTGGACGATGTGGAAATCACGGTAAAACCGATGTATCAGCGTGCCCGCATGGGGATCGGCTATCTTTCCCAGGAAGCGAGCGTCTTCCGCAATCTCACCGTCCGCCAGAACCTGGAAGCGATCATGGATTTCTTTCCCCTCCCAAAACGGGAGATCCATCAGCGGGCAGATGCGCTCATCGAGGAGTTCGGACTTCAGAAAGTGGCCAATACACGGGGCTACGCTCTCTCCGGAGGGGAGCGGAGAAGGACAGAAATAGCCCGGGCACTGGTGCGCGACCCCAAATTCATCCTGCTTGATGAACCGTTTGCAGGCGTGGACCCCATCGCGGTGGAGGATATTCAGGAGATCGTCTCAAATCTGAGATTCCGGAACATCGGGATCTTCATCACCGATCACAATGTGCACGAAACCCTTGCCATCACCGACAGGGCCTATCTGATGTTTGATGGAAGGATTCTGAAAGAGGGAACCGCAGAAACACTGGCCGCCGATGAAGAGGCCAGGAAGCTCTATCTGGGCAGGCAGTTCCGACTGGACCGATACGAAAACTGAACCGGATACCGACGTCAGACCGAAGCGGCAATCTGTGAGAAGAGTTCGTCGTTGCTCTCCGTCTGCCGAAGCACCTTCAGCAACATGAGCATCGCCTCTTTCGGCGATTTTTTCAGCAGAAAGCGGCGTACCATGTTCCGCTCCTCAAGCTTCTCTGCCAGGAACCGGTCTTCATTCCTCGTACCGGACGCAGCAATGTTGATTGCCGGAAAGATCCGGTCATTGGCAAGCTCCCGGTCCAGCACAAGTTCCATGTTCCCGGTCCCCTTGAACTCCTCGAAGATCAGATCATCCATCCGGGAATTGGTCTCGATCAGGGAGGTCGCGATGATGGTGAGTGATCCCCCGTTCTCAATATTCCGGGCTGATCCGAAGATCTTCTTGGGAATTTCCAGAGCGCGGATGTCGAGACCGCCGGAGAGCGTCCGCCCGCTGTTGGTCTGAACCGCGTTGTAAGCTCTTCCGAGGCGGGTAAGCGAATCGATAAGAAGTACGGCGTGATTGCCGCACTCCGCCATTCTCTTCACATACCCGAGTGCCAGCTCCGAGACACGGATGTGGCTCTGGGTCGGCTTGTCGTTGGAAGAGGCGAAAACCTCCGCATTGGTGGTTCTCAGAAAGTCGGTCACCTCTTCCGGACGTTCATCCACAAGCAGAATCGCCGTATGAATATCGGGGTAATTGTCTGTCAGGCTCTTCGCGATCTTTTTAAGCAGCACGGTTTTCCCTGTCCTGGGCGGAGCCACGATGAGCGCCCGCTGACCTCTCCCGATCGGGGCGATCAGATCGATCACCCGAAGTTCAATATCATCCGGTGAGTGCCCCAGACGGATATGTTCGGTGGGCATGATGGGTGTCTGCAGTTCAAACCGGTTCACTTTCTGCCAGTTTTCCACCGGTGCGCCGTTGATCCGGTCGATCGAGACAACCCTTCGGTTTCCTTGCTGATCCTGCTCGAATTCCCCCTCCAGAACCAGCCCGGGTCTCAGTTCATAATGTTTCACCATATCGGGAACCAGGAATGGATCCTTTGGTTCGTAGGTGAATTCATAATCCAGTCTTCGGATAAATCCGAAGGCCTTGGGATTGATCTCCAGAATTCCGTGATATCTCCCTCCGATCCGGACGTGCTGATTGTCGATGAATTTCGGAGTGAATACACCTCCGTTCTTCCGGCTTTTTCCGCCGTTTTTCACTTTACGGCTCTTGTATTTTTTCGAACGTGACATAAAATGTATGGAATAATGATAAGGTATAGCTTTTGTGCATTTGCAACGCAGCAAGGGGCGACAACCCCTCTTGCAGGATTCTGATACAAATACCTTTAATCGGATGTACTGTCTCCTTCTAATCTGGGAACAGTCGATGGGATGAGTTGTCCTGAGGGTCCTCTCTGTTTATCGGCCTTCGCCTTCCTTTCAGAAGAGGGTCAACATCTCATGCGTTTTGAGGATCAGAAACCCCGCACGGTGGTGATGATGCGTACAGGGAGTGAAATACAGAGGACGGCTCATGTCAATTAATAACAAGAGCGTCTTGAAGAAAATTCATTAAACAGGAAGGTTTTGCGCCGCATGGCATTCAACTTAAAAACGTCAGGGCGGTTCACTTGTTGTGTGCCGGATTTCGGAGGCGAGCGCACTCAACAAATGATTGCCTTCCAACGCAAAACCTTCCTTCAGGAGAAAGGAAACGACGGTAACCGTCCGTGGTTTAACGGACGGTCGTGGTTTCGCTGATCCAGCTGTAGCACTCCCCAACGCTGCCGTCAATGTTCAGCCTTTGGCCACTCTCCCATCCCCGGAAAAACTTGTCCTCGGCCGTAGGCATTACCGGTGCGTAGGACTGGATCTGCCGGGTTGCGACATTTCGCGTTGAAGGATCCTGCTGAGCTTTCTCAAGATAGTCCAGAACAAGCCAGTAAACCGTACGGTCGTCCCGTTCAACCCGCCGTCCGGAAGTGCACTGGGATACAGCTGCCGCATAGATGGCAGCCATTCTCAGGTTGGCAGGACCGTAGTTGGCATCCATTTCCAGTACCTGACGCGCATATCGTCGGGATGCCTGCAAATCCCCTGCGTTCTGCCAGGTTTCGGAAAGATCCACACCGGTCGACTTTCTAAGATTTTCGTTCGGAGCTTTCCCCAGCGCCTCCTCCAGATAGTTGATCGCCTGCCGGTACTGGGCGTTGGAAAGGGCAAGATCTGCCATTCTTCGGGTATTTTCAAACGTGGGGTTCATTTCATAGAGACGACGGGCCGTTTCAACCAACTTCTCACGGTTGCCGAGTTGGTCATAGAGATCAGCCAGCTCTTTCAGAATACTTTCCGGATCATCACTTTCCGCGATCTGTCCTTCCAGAAACTCAACCCGTTCTTCAGGATTGCTGAAAAGGCGGTCACGGGCATCACGGATATCCCCTGCAAGTCCGGCTGTGGCATGCGGCTCAACCTCTTCGATAAAGGCAAGCGCCTTGTCCCGGTCTCCAGAAGCGACATAATAACTTAGAAGGAGCCGTGCAAAATAGCCGTCACTCATCGTTGCGAACCGCTCCTTATCCATTTCAAACGCCTCTTCATAGAGTGCGTATGCGTTTTCAAGAGCATTGGGGAGCTGGTCGGAATGATCCTGATAGAAACGTCCATGGCGATAGATCCAGCGGAACAGGTCGATCTCTTCCTCGCTAAAGGTCTCCCTGGCCAGTTCGTAGATAGCAAGAGCCTCCTGAAGGTGTTCCAGTTTTCTGGTTGGATCCCGCTCCTTCTCCGCCAGACCGGTGTAGACGTTGATCATTCTTTCAAACTGGGTGGGAAGAGAGAATGAGGAGTGACCCGGAATCTCTCTGGGGCGGGCTTCCAGCATCCATTTGCCGAAATTGAGAGCCATTTCATAGTCCCCTGTCCGGTAATTCTCATAAAAGAGGCTGTAGGCCTCCAGAGGACTCATTCCGTAGGGCGGTTGTGACTGCCCTTTGGAAAGGGAGGTCATGCCTGCCAGGATCGCAACGACAAGAATGAACTTTTTCATAAGATTAAATCATCTGTTTCTGCCGGTACCCTGTAAACAGGGCCGGCGGGCAAATTATTATTGACAAAAATTATTATTGAAATCTCGGTTGAACAAACATGAATTCAGCCAGATTCAGGGAGAGTCTGAATCCCCAGATCGTTTCACGGATCAGGCTCTCTGTCCCTGTCCCGCGAAAACCGTAGTGAAAGCTAAGGTCGACCGAAGAGCGGGTCGCACCGGGAATGATTCCAATACCGGCGTGCAAGAGCAGGGTTTCAACATTCTGGTTATCGATCATCAGATGACCACTGTCCCAGGAGATCCCGGTGCTGTACTTGAGCCGGGAAAAAAATCCACCGGCACGTGTCACATAGGGATGGTATTGAGCCCCAAGGCCTACTTTGGATCGATCAACAAGATATTGTTCCTGCAGGGAATTGAAGGTGAACTCCGCCTGCTTCCAGTACTGCTGCAAATATTCGATCGAGATATTTACAGAAGAAGCAGGATTATACGTAAGCCCGAGATTAAATTCTAATGGGATTTCCATCACACCATCCCGGACCCCGTTTTCTCCAATCAGATCCACCTCCACGAAGTTCCCGCCTACATCCCGAAGTCCGGTCAGGCTCCGGTCCATCCCGAAGCGGACCGGAAAAGCGAGGGTTCCTCCAAGAAAGACCGAATCGTTGGTCCGCAACAGACCCGCATAGCGGAAATGCAATCCCAGACGGTGACCGGTGGAGGTTCCCGTAAATGTCTCACGCCAGGCAAGACTGTTGATACGGGTTGTACCGAAAAGGGTGATATACTCACGCTCCATGGAGGCGAAGTGGAGGGATCCCGCATACCCTATGGAGAAGTAGGGACTCGGACGCCATCCCATTCCCAGCTCCATCTTGTTGATGCCCCCGCTCCCCTCGCGGTTGAAATTGACACCGACCTCCTCATCAAACCCCTCGAAAGGAAAAGAGTCGTTCCGGCTGAGCGACCAGACCGATCGGGTCACCGGCTGAAACCCGAACGAGAATCCGAACCGTGATCGCACCACCGGAAAGACCACCTGAAAATGGTCGAACGTGAACCTCTGGTAGGTTGTACGGAGTTCCCCTTCAGAGACATCATGACTCATATGGCCGGCCGAAATGCTGCCCTGGCTGAACCCGCTCAGTCCCCAGAGAGCCGGGTTCACACTGTTCACCGCATAGGGGTCCCAGGAAGAGACCCCGGAGAGTCCCATGCCGGCGGTAAAGGGGGAGAGCGGATCGGCCGGTTCACCGGGGCCGATGGCCGAATAGGGGCTCCCCGCCCCCGCCTTCCTCAGGGTCTGTGCCTGAAGCGGAGTCTGAACCGGCAGGAAGAGACCCGCCACCATCACAATCAGGAAGAACCGGAGAATAGAGGTGCCGCGCATCATTCCAGATCCGATTTGACTGCCGTTATCAAGATTTTTGGCCGCTTCTCCTCATCCGGAGCGGACGCATCATACAAGAGGGTGGAAAACGGAATCCCTCCCGCTGTTCCCGCGGTCAGATAGAGGTTTCCTTCCGGCTGCTGATCAAACAGAAGGGAGTTCACCCAGGATGTGATGTCAAAGCGGAAACTCCCCTCATCGCTCTCCGCCGTAAAATCGGGGGGACGGGTGAAGACGGCATCATTGACGCTCCCCCAGCTGACGATATGAATGCTCATCCTGCTGATCTCCGGCCTCTTGTGTCCCGGGGGAAGAGACTGCTCCATCAGATCAAGATTTTCATTGAGCACCAACATGGCACTTGCCAGATTGCGGCTTCCAAGTCTCTCCTCATCCAGCCCCGGATGAATCTGCAGGGTTCGGTCGAGTGTGCTGTGGGCGATCAGACCCTGAGCTTCCGTGGCGGGCTCCGAACGGAACTGAAGAGCACCCCAGTCGAGAACGGACTGGAATTTCCTGCCATCCTCATCTCCACCGCCCTCATCCCCGGCCACAAACCGGACAAATTTGGTGTCGTCGTCCGTCTCTCCGGTCAGAGGGCGGACCAGAGGAAAAATCACCTTGGATACCGATGCATCCGGCACGATGGCCAGTCCGTGAAACTGATCCCGGTAGAGAGAGTCACGCTCCGACTCCTTCATCGAAAGAAACTGGTTGTACTCCTCCACCCACTCCCTGTCCAGGTCGACCAGTATGGTATCGAGGGCCGCGCCGGCGGTGAACGATCCCACAGGACGGGTCTCGTCATAAGGAAGACTCTGCCCGAAACGGAGTTCCGCTCCTCTCCAGGGTTCGGTGACCGGATAGAGATTGAAACTCGCCGTGGAGGCGGGGTCACCGTAGATCTCTGAACTGAAGACCAGCCTGAGCCGGAACGGAACCTCCTCCTCAATGCGGGAGCCGGTTTTGAGGGTATCGATGGCGGGCTTGATCACACCGATCGAGAGGTACTCCCCGAAAAGGGGATCGTCATAACGACCGATTCCCATGACGCGATGCCGGCCGGCATAGCTCTCCACAGAGTAGGGTTCGACCGACTCCACGGGAACCGTGCGGATCTCCAGACCCGGTCCCGGATCGAGAAATCCGCCGTCCAGCGGTGTGGGATCCTTGCATCCGGTCATCCATCCGGTCAGACAGAGAGATGCCAGAAGCAGTGCGGCGAAAGAGGGTCGGACCAAAAGAGAGTGCAATTTGGGGGTGTTTACAGGAAAGCCTGCGGGAGTGTCTACGTCCCGGGGGTATGTATTATTATCCTTCCGGGGGGGCGATTTCTCGGTAGTAATCGGCAAATTTTGCAGAAACATCTTCTGGCGAGCCTTGAATTTTGGTCGGTTCGATCTTCAGTTCCCGGAAAAGATCGTCGAATTCCCCATTCAACTGGTTCCCCGTAACCACGTAATCGCTCCAGGAGAGACCGAGCCGGAGCAGGTCCACTTTTCCATCCACGACAAACTGATCCTTGTCCACATCCTCCGGCAGACCCAGCACCTCGAGGATCTCGGGGGAGTCGAAAATACCCATGTTTTCCGGATGATGCAGGTTGTAGACGATTTTCGTATTCCGGAAGATCTCCTCGTCCCGGTAGAGGGTGCGGACCAGGAGGGGGATCAATCCCGCAGGCCAGTCATGACAGTGAATGATATCGGGCTCCCACCCCAGGCTGATGACCGTCTCGAGAACCCCCTTGTTGTAGAAAGCAACCCGGCGGGCATTGTCCTCGTACCAGGTGTCGGTCTTGGGATCGGTGAACATCCCCTTCCGCTTGAAATAGGTGTCGTTATCGAGGAAGTAGACCTGCAGCTTGGCGTTTGGAATGCTCGCCACCTTGATCTTCATCGATTCGGTCTCTCCAGCCACCTCAACCTCGATGCCCGAGAGGCGGATCACTTCATGGAGCCGGTTCCGGCGGTCGTTGATCGTCCCGTACTTGGGTAGGAGGATACGGATCTCGAATCCCTTGTCCTGCAGTGAAGCCGGAAGAAAGCGGAGAAGATCCGCCGTATGGGTCATCCTTGCAAAAGGTGCGATTTCGGCTGCTGCATAGAGTATCTTCATTTTCTTCTGATCCCCTGGATCTTTTATCCCTGTTGAGATTCCTGACTGCCGTTGTTCGGATGGATTCCGTTCAGTTTCCTCTTTCCGGCCGGTTTCTCCTGTCCGTTCAGCTTCTCCTGCTCAATGGTATAGAAATCAAACAGGGTGTCCCCCCTCAGACCGAGCCGGAGCGTCTCGACCGGGATCACCTCCATCGGCTGGATATTCCCCAGATTCACGTTGCTGCCGAATTTCCGGATAAACCAGACCTGCTGCTCCTTCTGTGGAGCTTCAAAGATGAGATGGTCCGGAGAGATCTGGTCGGCGATTTCATCGATCAAACCCGACCTCACCTCTCCGTTGGGCCGGAAAACTCCCACGTTGCCGCTCTCCCGCGCCTCGCAGATCACCTTCCAGGCACCTGCCTCCAGCTCCCGTTCAATCATGCGGACCCACTTGTAGGGCGGGATCACATCATTGGGATTCTTGCTTCCGACTTCGGAGAGAACCGTGAAGTCCTGGCTGAGCTGGCGGATGATGTCGATTTTCTTCTGGTCCGAGAGCCAGATCGTGCCGTTCGAAACCTCCACAAAGCGGATGTCATACTTCTTCATCAGTCGGATGTAACAGTCCAGCTGATCCCGCAGAACGTAGGCTTCAAAGAGGGTTCCTCCCAGATAGACCGGAATACCGTAGTTCCGGTAAACCTCCAGCTTCTCTTCGAGGTTCCGGGTCACGTAGGAGGTGCCCCACCCCAGCTTCACAATGTCGATATGGTCCGCGGAGGTCTCACAGAAATCCTCGGCCTGCCGAACACTGTACCCCTTGTCCAGTACCAGCGTAATCCCGTTCGTCCGGGGTTTTGCCGTACGATAGGGCAGGTTGTTCAGTTCGAATGGCATGTCATGCATTTTATTCATTTAACCCGCGCAAGATAGTAAATGAAGTCTTCTTTATAAAGCAACCGCCGGACGGCCCTTTCAGGGTGCCCGCACCCGTTCCGGAGGGGTATTGTCCCGCTCAGTTCATCGTGCAGGAACGCTGTCCGTACCCGTTATCCCGTCACTCATCCAGGCACGTCCCAAAACCGGCCCGCGGCACTTCCGGGCACGTCAAGTCCGGTCATTCCGGCAATTCACCCCGGCCGGTTGCTCAGCCTGATCAGGTCCCGGATCCACTCCCGGTCCACCCGCTCCAGCATCTCCCGGGTGTACCGCCACTCCCAGTTGTGCTCCGCCGTACCGGGCAGATTCATCCGGTGCCCCGGCCCCAGATCCATGAAGTCCTGAAGCGGGAAGATCGCCTGATCGCAAACCGACAGCATCCCCAGACGAATCAACTCCCGTGCAGGGTCACTCCCGTCCGATCGTGTATAGACCCTCATGCAGTGCCGGTGGAGCTCCGGCGCATCTTCATACCAGCCGCGGGTTGTATCGTTGTCGTGTGTCCCCGAATAGACCACGTTATTCGGTTCGTGATTGTGTGGAAGGAAACCATTTTTTGGGTCGTCGTCAAAGGCAAACTGCAAAACATTCATTCCGGGGAACCCGAATTGCCTCCGCAGCGCCTCGACCTCCTCCGTAATGACACCCAGGTTCTCCGCGATGACAGGAAGCGGGCCCAGAACCTTCTGTACCGTATCGAAAAACTTATGCCCGGGACCCTTCACCCAGACTCCATCCACCGCATCCGGAGCGCCGGAAGGCACCTGCCATCCCGCCTCGAAACCGCGGAAATGATCCACCCGGACCGCATCGGCCATCCTCATCGCCTGCCGGAACCGCTCCATCCACCAGCGGTAGCCGTCCCGAGCCAGCACATCCCATCTGTAGACCGGATTCCCCCAGAGCTGCCCGGTTGTACTGAAATAGTCGGGCGGGACTCCGGCTACAAATTCCGGATTCCCCTCCGGATCCAATGAAAAGCAGTGACGGTGCGCCCAGACATCGGCACTGTCGTGAGAGACATAGATGGGCAGATCCCCGATGATGCGGACTCCCCGGTGCCGGGCCTCCTCCCTGATCGAGGCCCACTGATTGAAAAACTCATACTGAAGCCACTCCTGCCAGCCGATCTCCCGGGCGTGGGATGCCCGCAGGGCGGCAATCGTTTCCGGATCCCGTTCGGATGCTCCTTCCTCCCACCTCTCCCAGGACTCTCCCCGGTGCAGTTCCCGCAACACCATGTAGGCTGTGTAATCAGAAAGCCAGTAGTGATTCTCCATGCGGAAGCGCTCCAGCTTCTCCCGATCACGATCATCGTTGCGGTGCAGGAAGCGATCGTAGGCCAGCCGGAAAAGGGGCTCCTTTACCCGGAAGGCAAGAGCATAGTCGATACGACAGGGGTCCCCGGGAGGGAGCAGACCGTACCTTTTGCTCCCCCGGACCCACTCTTCTGCAATGGCACCTCCCCTTCCACCGGGGCTTTCTTTCTCCGAGGCCTCCGCACCCTCTCCCGGTGAACCCGGATCCACCCGATCCCTGCCGGCAGCTGCGGCATCGGCAGCCGCTTTCCGTCCGGCCTCCGCTTCAGCGGCTGCCGCCTCCAGCTCGTGCCGCTCAAGGAGACCCCGCTCCGCCAGCCGATCGGGACTGATCAGCCAGGGATTGCCCGCGAAAGCAGACCAGGAGTGGTAGGGGGAGTTGCCCGCACCCGTCGGACCAAGCGGAAGGACCTGCCAGATGGTCTGCCCTGTCTCCTGCAGAAAATCGAGAAACTCCAGAGCCGCCGGTCCCAGATCCCCCATCCCGTAGAGTGAGGGAAAGGAGGTCGGATGAAGAAGCGTGCCGCAGGAACGGGGGAACCTCACTTCTCATCCTCTTTTTTCCGCGGTTTCAAGATGATGCCGGCCAGTGGCGGAATGGTGAGGGAGAGATGAAACGGTTTGCCGTGCCACTCCTCTTCCACCGCCACCGCAACGGCATTTCCGGTGTTGCTTCCCTGATAGTAACGGGAGTCACTGTTGAAGATCGTATCATATTTGCCCGCCTCAGGCACCCCGATCCGGTAGCCATGATGCACCTCCGGTGTGAAGTTGAGCACCACCACCAGATATTCATTCTGTGCCGGAGCGCGCCGGATCCAGGAGACGATGCTGTTCTCCTTGTCCCGGAAGTCGATCCACTCAAATCCTTCCCAGCTTGTATCCGCTTCGTGCAGCGGAGACTCCTGACGGTAGAGACGGTTCAGGTCGGATACAAGTAGACGCATCCCCTGATGATTCTCCCACTGCAGCAGGTGCCAGTCGAGGGAGCGATCCTGCGACCATTCCCCCCACTGGGCGATCTCCCCTCCCATGAAGAGGAGCTTCTTGCCGGGGTGGGTGTACTGATAGGTGTAGAGCAGCCGGAGGTTGGCGAACTTCTGCCAGTCGTCACCCGGCATCTTGGAGAGCAGCGACTGCTTCATATGGACCACCTCGTCGTGGGAGAGCGGAAGGATAAAGCTCTCCGAAAAGGCATAGATCATCGAAAAGGTGAGCTGGCCATGGTGGTGCTTCCGATAAACCGGATCCTTGGAGAAGTAGCTCAGCGTATCGTTCATCCACCCCATGTTCCACTTGTAGTCAAACCCGAGCCCCCCCTCATCGACCGGAGCGGTCACCCCCTCCCAGGAGGTGGACTCCTCGGCCACCGTCAGAATGCCAGGAAACCGGTCGTGGACGACCTGATTGAAACGGCGCAGAAAATGGATCGCCTCCAGATTCTCCCGCCCTCCGAACTTGTTGGGCACCCACTCTCCCTCCTCCCTGGAGTAGTCCAGATAGAGCATGGAAGCGACCGCATCGACCCGGATGCCGTCCAGGTGAAACTCCTCCAGCCAGTAGACCGCGTTGGAGATGAGAAAATTAATCACCTCCGTGCGTCCGTAATTGAAAATGAGTGTTCCCCAGTCGGCGTGCTCCCCCTGGCGGGGGTCTGCGTGTTCATAGAGGGAGGTGCCGTCAAACTTCACCAGGCCGTGGGCGTCGCGGGCAAAGTGACCGGGCACCCAGTCCAGAATCACTCCGATGCCAGCCTGATGGCACCGGTCCACGAAATAACGGAAATCCCCCGGCGTCCCGTAGCGGCTGGTCACGGCGTAGTACCCCGTAAGCTGATACCCCCAGGAGGGATCGTAGGGATGTTCTGCGACTGGAAGCAGCTGCACATGGGTATAGCCCGTCTGTTGCAGCCACGGGATGAGCTCTTCAGCAAGCTCCCTGTAGTTCAGAAAACCGGGCTCCTCCTCTGCCTTTCGTCTCCACGAGCCGGCGTGCACCTCATAGATCGCCAGAGGACGGTCCGGCGCCTGGAGTGCCGCCCGTTTCTCCATCCACTCACTGTCCTGCCAGGTGTAGCGCTCCTCCCACACTACCGACGCCGTTCCCGGCCGGAGCTCCGCCATCTGGGCATAAGGATCGGCCTTCAGAAAGTGCTCGTCACGGAATCTGGAACGGATCTGGTATTTGTAGAGATCCCCTTTTCCCACCCCCGGAATGAAAATCTCCCAGATCCCGTGATTGGGGTAGCGCCGCATCGGGTGGACTCGACCGTCCCAGTTGTTGAAAGTCCCCACGACACTCACCTGCGCCGCATCGGGTGCGCAGACCACAAACCGGGCTCCCCGGACGCCTTCCACTTCCATGATGTGGGCGCCCATCCATTTCCATGCCTTTTGGTGATTCCCCTCCACCCAGAGCTGCAGATCGAAATCGTCCGTCAACCTTCCGAACCGGTAGGGATCCTCGATCTTTCGGACCTCTCCGGCATGATTCTCCACTTCCAGCCGGTAGGCAAAACGTTTCTTCCGTCTGGGAATGGGCAGTTCGAACACCCCCTCTTCACTGATCCGGATCATTTCGGCGGGTTTTCCGCCGGCAGGATGGAGTGCCACCCGCTTTGCATCCGGCTGAAAAGTCCGGGCAACCAGACTGGTTTTTCCGTCGCACTCCACATGGTGCAGACCGAGGACCGAGAAGGGATCCGGATGGGTCCCGTTGGAAATGGCCCTGATTTCCTCGATTTTCAAAGAAGGTGTATAAGGCACGTCCTGAGCGGTTGGGTTTTATCCTGATGAGAAGATATAAAAAACAGACCGAATGAATCCGATCCAGCTGGTCTCCCGGCGCTATCTCTTTTCCGGAAAGGAGGTCTCTCTTATCTCCACACTGACCTGGCTGAGCATTACGGGAGTGACGATCGGCACCGCTCTTCTGATTGTCATTCTCTCGGTCTTCAACGGCTTTTACGATGTGATCCGCGGTATACTTATGAATGCCGATCCCGACATCCGCATCGAGTCCGCTGCCGGGGTCCCCTTTCTCCATGATCCGCAACTGGAATCGGAGATCCTGAAACTCGAAGAGGTCCGGGCGGTGACCCCCTGGCTGGGCGGCAAAAGCATGCTCGCCCTGCAGGACGGCCGGAACGAGGTGGTGAGGGTGGTCGGCATTGAACCGCAGAGTTATCAGCAGGTCTATCCGATAGAGGAGCATCTTCGAACGGGGAGTTTCGATCTTTCGGTCCGGAGCGGTCTGCCGGGTGTGGTCCTGAGCGACCCGGTCCGCAACCGGCACCGGATCCGGCTCGAAGAGGAGATCTCCCTTCTCAGCACCTCCGGCATGAGGCGGGCTCTCACCCAGTTTTCCGCCCCCCGGATGAGTCGTTTCCAGATGCGTGGATCCTGGTCGATGCAGCAGATCATGGAGGATGAGGCCGTTTTCATCGGACTGGAGGCGGCCCGGCGTCTCTTCAACGAGCGGAACGGGATATCGGGATATGATCTGCGACTGGCCGATCCGGAACAGGCCGATGCGGTCCGGGCAAAACTGGAATTTCTGGGTCCTGAATACCGGATCTCCACCTGGTATGATCTGCAGAAGCCCCTCTACGATGTGATGGCCCTGGAGAAGTGGGGCGCCTACTTCATTCTGATGATCATCGTGCTGGTGGCGGTTCTCAACATCGTCGGCTCACTCACCATGATCGTCCTTCAGAAACAGCGTGACATCGGGATACTGATGGCAATGGGAATGACACGTCCTGATATCCGGAAACTGTTCCGGAGCCAGGGACTCTACATCGGTCTGATCGGATGCGGCCTGGGGGGCTCTCTGGGACTACTTCTCACCTGGCTGCAGCACCGCTATGGTCTGCTCAAACTCTCTTCGGCTTTCATTATTGACGCCTACCCTGTCTCGGTCCGCCCTCTCGATGTGGCGATCATCCTGGCCGGCAGCATGGCTCTCTGTCTGGCGGCGAGCTGGTATCCCTCCCGCAGGGCGACAGGGACCGACCCGTCTGAAGCGTTGAGGTATGAGTAGTTGAGTGAAAGGTTGGGCAGTGGCCGGAAGCGACGCCCCTACTCCGAATAGGTGTCCGGCAGATCGTTCTCATAGAGTATGACATCCCCCTCCCTGGCCCAGGAGCGGACAATCTCGTTCGCCTCGAAGAGCGAATTGACCACCCGGACATCCTGCCCGTTCCCTCCGCTCTGCCGGATCCCTTCCAGAATGGAGCGTGTCTGCTCGCGCCCTACCAGAATGACCAGGTCCAGACCGGCTTCTCCGATATGGCGGCCGAACAGCCGGTTCTCCTCCTCCTGAAGCGGTCCGAGCTCTACCATCCCCGGGGTGACAATCACCTTGCGGCCGCTCCGGAATGAAGCCAGAGTGTCGATGGCGTTCCGTGCGCCCACCGGATTGGAGTTGAATGCATCGTCAATCACCATGATCCCGCCCTGCCGCCTGAGCTCCAGCCGGTGCTCGACAGGCTCCATTCTGCCAGCCGCCAGAGCCATTGTCTCCGGACGGATGCCAAACTCCCGTGCGACAGCGGCAGCAAGCAGGAAATTGAGCACATTGTGGGCTCCCAGCAGCTTCATGGAAACCGGCTGCTCGACCTGCTCTCCTCCCGCCTCTTCCATGATCAGAGTGAACCGGGTTCCGTTCTCGTCATACTCCACCCCTTCGGCGCGGATCGTTCCGCTGCCCAGGCCCGCAATCACCACCTTCCCGTCATGAAGCTCCGCCATTGCGACAACCTCCCGGTCATCCCCGTTCAGAACCAGAAGACCTCCCGGTCTCATTTCGCGGGCAAGGGCCGACTTCTCCCTCGCCACCGCCTCGAGCGAACCGAATGTCTCCAGATGAGCCTTTCCCACATTGGTGATCACCGCAACGTCGGGACGGGCGATCCCGCACAGCTCCGCAATGTTCCCCTCATAGCGCGCTCCCATCTCCAGCAGCAGTATCTGGTGACCGGCATCCAGATCGTTGTTGATCACCTTGCAGATCCCCATCGGCGTGTTGAAGCTGCCGGGTGTCATGCAGACACTAAGCCGTTCCTTCAGCAGCTCGTTGATCATGTACTTTGTACTCGTCTTTCCGTAGCTGCCTGTGACGGCGATCACCCGCAGGCCGCTGAGCCGGGCAAGTTTCTCCCGCGCCTTTTTCTTGAACCCCTCCCGGATCCGGTGCTCCACCGGAGTCATCAGCCAGGCCGCCACCACCAGAAAGAGAGGAATGGAGATATCGATCAGAACCAGACCGAAAAAGAGCAGCCAGGGATCCGCGACAAGCAGACGGACACCGGGAAACGGAGAGCGGGGGTCTGCGGCACCGCCCAGTGCCAGATCGAGAAACAGATAGAGAAGAATAACGGTGAGCACTCCGTGCGTGAGGCTCAGACGGATCATCCGGGGAGTGAAGGCGAGCGGCTTCTTCTCTTTCTCCGGCCGGAACCGGCTTGTCGGAGCGAACCAGAAGAGAGCATAGAGACCCAGAATGAGGGCGGCTGCCGTCAGGGTAAGACGGCTCGACATCAGGAAATGGAGAGAGAAGTGGACGATCAGGAAGAGCATGTGTTCCGGCAGAACGAAGCGGGAGTAGAAATGATCGGAGAGCCACCTGCCGAATTCCCGTATTTTATACCCGTTCTGCTGGAACATCTGCAGGAAATAGAGAGAGCGATACCCGCTGTGCCGTATCAGGATCGTTGTGGAGACCAGCAGGAGCAGGTTCAGAAACGAGATATAGAGATTCACAGAGTGCCGTTTTGGCCCGACCTGTTCGTAAAGGAGCGGACGATGGGTTATATTTCCTGACTATTGCAATGCAAGAAGGAAAAAATAGAGAAAACGCATGAAACTTATCATCCCGATGGCAGGGAGGGGAACCCGTGTACGGCCCCACTCCCATACCACCCCCAAGCCCCTGCTTCCCGTTGCCGGGACCATGATCGTCGAGCGGATCGTGGAGACTTTTTCCCGGACCCTGGACCGGACCATCACTGAAATCGTCTATGTTCTGGGCCCCGACTTCGGACAGGAGATCCGAGACCGGCTCACCGTGATGAGCGAGAAGCATGGAGCGGCAGCGACGTTCCGGGTTCAGGAGGAGGCGCTGGGAACGGCCCATGCGGTCTGGTGTGCCGAGGAGGATCTGTCGGGAGAGGTGATCATCGTCTTTGCCGACACTCTTTTTGACACCGAAGGCAAGGTATCGGTGGAGGGCGCAGACAGCGTGATCTGGCTGAAAGAGGTGGAAGACCCCTCCCGTTTCGGAGTTGCCGTCCATGAAGGGGACCGGATCACCGGTTTTGTCGAGAAACCTTCCGAGCCGATCTCGCGGCTGGCCATCATCGGTGTCTACTACTTCCGGGAAGGAGAGGATCTGAAAAAGGAGATCCGTTATCTGCTCGACAACGACGTACGCGGGCACGGCGGCGAGTTCCAGCTCACCGACGCACTGGACCGGATGCTGAAAGAGGGCAAGACATTCAAAAAAGCGACGGTCGACGAGTGGCTCGACTGCGGAACCCTGCCGGCATGGCTCGACACCTCTGCCGTCATACTGGAGAAAGAGGCAAAAGAAGCGGATCCCGCGAAGTGGCCCGGAAGCACAATACGACCGCCCGTCTTCATCGGTCCGGATGTCACCATCACGGACTCCGAAATCGGTCCCCACGTAAGCATCGAGGCGGGGAGCCGGATCGAGAACAGCCGCATTTCCCGCTCCATCCTCCGGGAGAATAGTGTAATCCGGAACTGCCGGCTTTCCGATTCCACAATCGGCAGCCACGCAGAAGCGGAGGGTTTCAGCGGAACACTCCATCTCGGAGATCACTCCGAGGTAAGAAACTCCTGACCGCTGCCATGGATCAGATTCCCACGCGACACCGGGAGCTGTTCAGACTGATAGGAGAGACAGCGGCCTCTATCGGGCAGGAGGTCTATGTCGTGGGAGGATATGTACGCGATTACTATCTGGACCGCCTGGACCCGGAATCCGATCCCGACATCGATTTCGTGACGGTCGGTTCCGGCATCCGGCTCGCCCGGGAAGTGGCCGGAAAACTGGGCACGCGGAAGCTGTCGGTCTTCAGGCAGTTCGGCACGGCACATATCCGCCACGAGAACCTCGATCTGGAATTTGTAGGAGCCCGGAAGGAGAGTTACCGCCGCGACTCACGAAAGCCGATCGTGGAGGACGGCACCCTGGAGGATGACCAGCAGAGGAGGGATCTTACGATCAATGCTCTCTCCTGGTCTCTGAATCCCGGTTCTTTCGGCCTTCTGATCGATCCGTTCAACGGCATCCAGGATCTCAAGAACCGGCTCATCCGCACGCCGGTCGATCCGGCCCGCACCTTCAGCGACGATCCCCTGCGGATGCTACGGGCGATCCGGTTCGCCACGCAGCTGCAATTCCGGATCGAGGATGAGACCTGGGAGGCGATCTGCCAGATGGCAGGCAGGCTCGGGATCATCTCAAAAGAGCGGATCGTCGAGGAGCTCAACAAGATTGTGATGGCTCCGAAACCCTCCATCGGATTTCAGCTGCTGCTGCGCTCCGGCCTGCTGCAGCTGATCCTCCCCGAAATGGTGGCACTGCAGGGGGTTGATGAGGTGAACGGCATCCGGCACAAGGACAACTACCTGCACACGCTGGAGGTGCTCGACAACGTGGCGGAACGGTCGGACAATCTCTGGCTCCGCTGGGCTGCCATTTTACATGACATCGCCAAACCCCCCACCAAGCGCTTTGTGCCCGGTATCGGATGGACATTCCATGGACACGATGCTCTCGGAGCGCGATGGGTGGCGCGCATCTTCCGGCGTCTGGGCCAGCCGATGGACGAGCGGATGAAGTATGTCCAGAAGCTGGTGCGTCTCCATCTCCGCCCGATCGCCCTGGTATCGGAAGAGGTCACCGACAGCGCGATCCGCCGGCTGATCTTCGAGGCGGGGGATGACATCGATGACCTGATGCTTCTCTGCCGGGCCGATGTCACCAGCAAGAACGAGCGGAAGGTGAAGCAATACCTGAAGAACTTTGACCGGGTCGAGAAGAAGATCCGGGAGGTGGAGGAGCTCGACCGGATCCGGAACTGGAAGAATCCGGTAACCGGGAACGACATCATGGAGAGGCTTGGCGTGCAGGAGGGGCCCGTGATCGGCAGGGTCAAGAACGCTGTAAAGGAGGCGATTCTTGACGGAATCATCCCGTACGACCGGGAGAAGGCCCTGGAGTATATGGAGAAGATTGCCGGTGACCTCCTGGGAACCGAGAAGAAAAAAGGATGAAGAGGCGCCGGCGGCGCCGGCCGTCCCGTCTTCCAGGGCTTGACCTGCTGGTGGAACACCTCCGTCCACCCTCAGCGTCGGGTAGCCACCGGCAGCCCCCCGTCGTCAGTGAAACGGCATCACCCGAAGAGCCGCCGGCGGCGGAGATCCACCACCGGGCCGGTTCTTACCGCCTGACTGCTTCATCGGGCAGTGAGAAGGCGATGTAGAGATCACTGTAGGGAGTTCCCCGTCCACCACCCGCCGCAATCACCAGATACTGCTTCCCGTCCACTTCATAGGTGGCCGGTGTCGCGTAGCCTCCGGCAGGAAGTTTGTGCTCCCAAACCATCTCGCCTGTCTCCTTGTCGAATGCACGGATCATCTCATCCCGGGTCGCCCCGATGAAGACCAGTCCCCCCGCTGTCACGATCGGACCCCCTATGTTGGGCGTTCCGGTATCCGGAATCCCCATCTCCCGAAGCTCCGGATGGAACCCGAGCGTCACTTTCCAGGCGATCTTTCCCGTGTTGAGATCGACGGCGTTCAGGGTGCCCCATGGCGGCTTGATCGCCTGGTATCCCTCCGGACCTGTAAAAGTGGAGTAGGCGGTCACGTTCACATAGCGGGCAGATTCGCCGCTTCCGCTTTCAGAGTTGTTTCCGGATGTGGTGGAAGTACCGTCATTCACCCCTTCCGCACGGGAGGACTCCTGCCCTCCCAGCGTAGCAAGATAATCGATCAGCCCTTCGATCCTGGCGTCGGACAGGGTTGAAAACGACGGCATCCGTCCGCTTCCTGTACGGATGATCCCTGCAATCTGGTCACGGCTCCGCCGCTCCGTCACACCGGCCAGGGCCGGGATACCCGCCCGCCCTTCGCCGTTCATTCCGTGGCAGCTTCCGCAGCTCAGCGCGAAGAGGCGCTCGGAGCCCGACCTTCTCTCCCCTTCAATCTTCCTGAGAGTCATGATCTCTGCCGACTCGTTCGCATTGATGTAGAGCCACCCGGTGGCCGGATCCACTGCCGCTCCGCCCCACTCGGCGCCTCCCCTTGTTCCCGGAAGGATCACCGTGCCACGCTCGCTGGGCGGGGTATAGAGCCCCTCGTGCCGGTAACCGCGGAAGATCTCCTTCAGATGGGGCAGAGACTCCGGGAAAACGTCGGAGAGATCCTCCTCCGTCATCCCCTGTCGGGCAAAAGGTTCCGGAAGGGTCGGGTAGGGCTGGGTCGGCCACGCCTCTTCACCCTCCACGTCCGAGGCGGGTACCGGCCGGTCAACAACCGGGAAGAGAGGCTCGCCCGTCTCCCGGTCCAGGAGGTAGATGAATCCGTTCTTCGACACCTGGGCCACTGCGGGGATCTTCTTGCGACCCTGCACCACCGTCACCAGGTTGGGAGGCGCCGGAAGATCATAGTCCCACAGGTCGTGGTGAATGGTCTGGTAGTGCCACTTTCTCTCTCCGGTGCGCGCATCGAGTGCCAGCACGGTATTGGCAAACAGGTTGGATCCCTTGCGGAACCCTCCATAGAAATCGTCTGTGGCCGATCCGGTCGGAATGAAGACGGTGCCGGTCTCCGGATCCAGGCTCATCCCGCCCCAGGCATTGGCCCCGCCCACATGAGTCCATGCATCCTCGTCCTCCCAGGTGTCGTGGCCGAATTCGCCCGGCTGGGGAATGGTATGGAAGGTCCAGACCCGATCGCCCGTCCGCACGTTGTAGGCACGTATATAGCCGGGGGAGGCGTCGTAGTGCTCCATCACCTCCGAACCCAGAATGATCAGATCTTCATAGATGATGCCGGGGGAGGTGGACCGTACAAAGACATCCTCCAGAGGCCTCGCCAGTCCCTCTTTCAGGTTTACCCGGCCGTTCTCGCCGAAATCGGGGATGATCTCTCCCGTCCCGGCATGAAGAGCGATCAGCTCATGACCCGCCGTGAAGAGAATCCTCCGGTCCTCGCCCTCCTCCCAGTATGCCACCCCCCGGTTCACATGCAGATCTTTCTCCTCTCGACCCACGTAGGGATCAAATCTCCAGATCTCCTCTCCGGTATCGGCCTGAAGGGCGATCACCTTCAGCAGTGGAGAGACCACATACATCACACCGTCCACCACAATCGGATTGGTCTCGATCAGCCGCCCCCGGGCACTATCCTGGTCTCCTGTGTGGAAACGCCACGCCTCCTGCAGAAGGTGAACATTGTCGCGGTTGATCTGGTCCAGGGAGGAGTAGCTGCTGCTCCCGGCGTCCCCCTTGTAGGTATCCCAGCTGCGGAACTGTTCAGGGTCATGGTCCGGAGTCACATCGGACCCGCACCCTGAAAGGAGCAGTGCCCCGACAAACAGACCCGCAAACAGACGGAAAGAAGAGATCGAGAAAAAACTGGAGTATGCTGTTCGTTGCATGACGATTGTATTGATTGTCTGACCTGACGATGCCGACCCGGGCCGGCGTCCCGGCAGGAATCTGCGCCAGGGTCTCACCGGCAAAAGTCCGGGTTCTTCCCCGGCCGGAGGGTCCCTGCCCGGAATTCCCCCGGTTTTATTCAGGGAGATCTCCCGGGATCGGCCCGGGATAAAACCGGGCTCCGAAACCGGTAAAGTGTACTCTTTCTGAAACCGGGAATCAAGAATCCTGCACCGGTTGCCCGGTCCGGCCTATCGTGATGAGTTTAATGGGGATCTGCCGTATTTTGAGCGGTGGTCTTCAACCATCAAGCCGGAAATCCCTTATTCTGACCTCTCGCCTATGTGGATCGCTGAATCGTATGCCAAGATCAATCTGGGTCTTCATGTTCTGGAGAGGCTCCCCACCGGCTATCACTCCATCGAGACCGGCCTCTGCTTTATCGAGTGGAGAGACCGCTTTGAAGTCCGGGAGCATGAGAGGATGATACTCCGTATGAGCGACCCATCCATTCCGGTCGATGAACGGAATCTGATCCGTCAGGCTTACGCCATCTTTGAGCGCTATGTCGGTCTGCGAAAGCACTACTCCTTCAATGTGACCAAAAATGTCCCTGCAGGGGCGGGACTGGGAGGCGGAAGCAGCAATGCAGCCCTCACCTTGCGGATCCTCAACAAGCTGGAGGCGGCGGGTCTTTCAGACGATGAGCTGATCGACCTTAGCCGGGAACTGGGCAGCGACATCGCTTTTTTCCTGAAGGGGAGTCCGGGCATTGCAAGCGGAACAGGCCACGAGATCGAGCCGCTCGACATCCAGCCCGATTCCTGGATTGTCACTGTCTGGCCGGGCTTCGAGAGCTCGACAGCGGAGGCCTACCGTCTCTCTGTCCCCGATCCGGAGCCCGAGTTCTCCCTGCGAAAGGTGCTGCTTGAAGAGCCACCCGAAGAGTGGCGCTATCTTCTGCAGAACGACCTGGAGGGACCGGTGGTTGCACGCTATGAACTGGTGGGCAACCTGCGGGATCAGTTCTATGAATTCGGGGCCGACTTTGCCTCCATGAGCGGCAGCGGTTCCGCTGTCTACGGCCTTTTCGAACAGGATTTTGTCGCACACCATGCGTGGGAATCCTTTCAGGGGCTGGGCTACAGGACCAACCTCACCCGGCCGGGATTCCGGCCCGATCTGAAGATCTACTCCCGCGAGTAAACGCGATCAAACCGGAGATCAACATGAAACAGAATGTCAGGAACCCCCGGACCGGAATGGATGCCGACGCCTTCAGGGAGGATATCCGCCAGCATCTGCGCTACACCTTGGCCAAGGATCACTTCTCTGCGACCGACTGGGATCACTACCGGAGTGTGGTCCTCTCCCTGCTGGACCGGCTCCATGACCGCTGGATCGACACCCAGCAGACCTGGTACCGGAACGACTCGAAACGGGTCTACTATCTCTCCATGGAGTACCTGATCGGGCGGCTGCTTGACAACATGCTTATCAATCTGGGTGTTCAGGATCTGGTCTCCGACGTGGTGGAGGAGCTGGGACTGGAGTATGACCGGCTCCGGGAAGTGGAGTGGGATGCCGGGCTTGGAAACGGAGGGCTGGGACGGCTGGCCGCCTGTTTTCTCGATTCGATGGCTACCCTCGGAATCCCCGCCATCGGGTACGGGATCCGGTATGACTACGGAATTTTCTACCAGAGCATCGAGAACGGATATCAGGTGGAGAAGCCCGACCTCTGGCTCCGATATGGAAATCCATGGGACACGGTGCGGCCAAAAACCCAGTATCCGGTCTATTTCCATGGAGAATCTGTCCCCTGGCAGGATCATGAAGGGAACCTCCGGTTTGACTGGAGAAACCGCCACGAGACCCTGGCCATCGCCTACGATACTCCGGTTCCCGGCTACCGGAACGGAGTGGTCAACAATCTGCGTCTCTGGAAAGCAGCATCCTCATCCACCCTTGACCTGAAAAGTTTCAATCAGGGACAGTATATCGATGCCGTCCGTGACATACAGCTGAACGAGAACATCTCCCGGGTCCTCTATCCGAACGACAAGGTGTTTGTCGGACAGGAGCTCCGCCTGAAGCAGGAGTACTTCCTTGTGGCGGCATCGGTTCAGGATATTCTGCGCCGGTTCCGGAAAGTCCACAGCGACTGGCGAAAGCTTCCTGAAAAAGTGGCGATCCAGTGCAATGACACCCATCCCAACCTGGTCGTCCCCGAGCTGATGAGAATCCTTATCGACGAGGAGGGGCTCCCCTGGGAGAAGAGCTGGGAGCTGGTGGTTCCGACCGTCGCCTATACAAACCACACGCTGCTTCCCGAAGCGCTTGAGAAGTGGCCGGTCTCCCTGCTCCGTTCGCTCCTGCCCCGGCACCTGCAGATCATCTATGAGATCAACCGGAGGTTTCTGGCCGAGGTCCAGAAGGTGAGCAGCGATCCGAACCGGATCGGAAGGATGTCGATTGTGAGCGAAGGGGAGGATCCCGTGGTGCGGATGGCGTCGCTGGGCATCGTCGGCTCCCACAAGATCAACGGGGTGGCACGGCTTCACAGCGACCTTCTCAAGAAGACCCTTTTCCGCGATTTTTATGAGCTCTGGCCCGAGCGGTTCACCAACAAGACCAACGGAATCAGCCCCCGTCGCTGGCTCCGTCAGTGCAACCGGGAACTGGCCGACCTGATCTCTTCCCGTATCGGGGAGGGGTGGATCACCCGGCTGGAGGAGCTCCGGCGCCTCGAACCTCTTACCGGGGATGCGGAGTTCATGAAACGGTTTGCCGGGATCAAAAAGCGGAACAAGGAGCGGCTGGCCGATTTCATTGAAGCGGGCTACGGAGTTCCGATCAACAGAAATTCTCTCTTCGACATCCAGATAAAGAGGATCCATGAATACAAGCGGCAGCTGATGTGCGCCCTCCATGCAGCGGTCCTCTACAACCGAATCATCGATAATCCCGATGCGGAGATGGTTCCCCGCACCATCCTCTTTGCCGGCAAGGCGGCACCCGGGTATGTAATGGCCAAGCTGCACATCAAACTGATCAACTCCATCAGCGAGAAGATCAACAGCGATCCGCGGGTTGGTGACCGGCTCAAATCTCTTTTTCTGGAGAACTACAGTGTATCACTGGCTGAGCGGATGATCCCCGCCGCCGATCTCTCCGAACAGATCTCCACGGCCGGAATGGAAGCATCCGGAACCGGCAACATGAAGTTCGCCCTCAACGGCGCTCTCACCATCGGAACGCTGGACGGGGCCAATGTGGAGATCCGTGAAGAGGTGGGTGACGAGAACATCTTCATCTTCGGTCATACCGTCGAGGAGGTGGAAGCCCTTCGGCATGAGGGGTATGACCCGTGGAGCTATTACCACAACAACGAAGAGCTGAAGAGGGTGATCGACCAGATCCGGGATGGTTACTACAGTCCGGGTGAACGGCATCTGTTCGAGCCTGTTCTGGATGCTCTCTTTCGAAAGGGGGACTATTTTCTGGTCCTGGCCGATTTCACCGCCTATATGGAAGCGCAGAGAAAGGCGGAGGAGCTCTACCGCGACCCCGATGCCTGGTACAGGAAAGCCCTGCTCAACGTTGCCCGGATGGGATACTTCTCTTCCGACAGAACAATCCTCAATTATGCCGAGGAGATCTGGGGAGTGGAGCAGGCAGAGAGGTTGAGCAGGGAGTGACCTGACAATCCGGCGCAACTTCTTCCGGTTCAGATCATCCCACGCTTCCGGCTCCGTTCAATACGGGATTCCGGCTCAATTCATTACAAAGCGGAATGTGATCGTGCCCCACTGCGGCTCCTGGGGCACCCCCGAAGGGAGACGCGAGAAGCGCCAGTTGCGGAGAGTGCTCATCACCTCTCTCTCCAGCTCCGGGTTCATCTTGATGAGAGGGATGATGCGACCGATCGCACCGTTCGGAAACACCTCGAATCGCACCGTAATGACCGCCTCCACATCCTGGGTATTCTCCGGAAGCGGCTGGACCATGGGCGTCCGGTCCAGATCCCCCTCCCATCGGAGGTCATAGGGGGAAGAGCGCTGCAGGTCCCGTCCCGTCCCCTGATCCACATTCAGGTCACCGCGCACACCCCGTTCATCACCGCTCTCCTCCGCACCCTCCACAATCTGGTCGTCCTGCTGGGTCCGCGGGGGAGACTCCACCTCTTCCTGCCGCTGTTCAGGAACGACGGTCGGGTCGATCCGGTCGGTTACCGGCGTCTCCACCGTTTCAGGGTCGACAATCTCCTCGGGCTGCTCGGGAAGATCGACCGGTGTTGCCGTCTCTTCGGAACGCTGCTCGGGAATCTCCTCCGGCTCGAGGACTTCAGGGTCGGGCTCCTCCGGCTGGACTTCCGCCGGATCAGGGCGGGTCTGAACCTCCTCCTGCCGCTGTTCGGCATACTGGGCCTGGGTACCGGTCTGATATTCTCCCAGTGTCACCTCGATCCAGGAGGGGCGTCCGGTATAACCGGACTGGATGTGATAGAGAAAGGCAAGCAGCAGAAGCAGCAGATGCAGTGCCAGGGTGACGATCCATCCGAACCGGTTGTCATCGTTGATATGGGATTTCAGCCACTCCAGCATCCGGTTCAGTTCGACCTCTCGGTCGCCATGACAATATTCATATTGAGCGCCTTGCCGATGTTCATGACATAGACCGCATCATCCACCCGCGCATCCCGGTCCGCCCGGATAACCAGCATGCCCTGCGGGTTCCGCTGATGCTCGCTGCGCAGTACGCCCGAGAGTGATCCCCGTGCCACCTGCTCGCCATTCACATAAAAGGTTCCGTCGGGAGTGATCGCGACCGGTATGTGCCGACTGTCGGTCAGTGTTCCCGCATCGGCCTGCGGCACGTTTACCTGGATTCCCACATTGGTTACAAAGGAGGAGGTGAGAAGGAAAAATATGAGAAGCAGCATGATGATGTCGGTCAGTCCCGCCTGCGAGAAGACCGTCATCGGTTCATACTGGCCGTTCTCCTTTCGAAAGTCCATCAGTAGGGTACCTCGCTCCGGCTTCTCTTGGGGGTCGGCGACTGAAGCATGTCGATGAAATCGGCGGAGGCAGACTCCAGTTCAAAGACGAGACGCTTGATCCGGCCGATGAAGTAGTTGTAGGCGCCATAGGCCACAATCCCGATCACAAGCCCCACCACGGTGGTGATGAGTGCTTCCCAGATCCCCCCCGCGAGAACGCTCGGATTGACATTCCCCTCCAGCGCCTGGATATCCATGAAAGCCCGGATCATCCCGGTAACGGTTCCGGTAAATCCGATCAGCGGAGCCACCCCGGCAATGGTGGCCAGCCAGCTCACTCTCGTATCAAACTCAAACACCTCCTTTTTGCCTGCATTCCGGATCGCCTCCTCAATATCCTGAAGGGGACGACCGAGCCGGCGTATACCGCTCTTGAGAATACGGGCAAGCGGCTTGTCATGGCGGTCACACTGTTCCAGGGCTCTGGCCTGGTCACCCGCCTTCAGCAACGCTTCGATGTTGTTCAGAAACGGCTCGATCTCCATCGCTGTCCGGTTCAGAAATCTCCACCGTTCTGCGATCACATAGACCGTCAGGATCGACAGGAGAAACAGGGGGATCATCAGGAAGCCACCCTGGTAGAGCAGATCCAAAAGGGACATGGAGGTATCCTCCATCAGCAGCTCTGCCAGGGAATCGGCATAAGCTCCGTCTGTCGTTTGAAAAAGGAAAGAGATCATGGGTTCTGTGTTGAGGATATTGACTGTGTGAAGAAAACTTTGAGATCTGTATGAAATCGTGCGACGCTCGACGGTAAACGTCCGGCGGCGGCAGATTGTATGTTTCTATGGCTCCATTATGCCGATAAAGTGATTCTCCCGATATCCGGCGGGAAGGCTTTCCGCCACTCTCTGCGCCGATGACACATCGGGAAACTGCCCGATGCCGACCCTCCACATCACCCCCATTCCCTCGGGTTCCACCCTCCGGATCACTGCGCGGAACCCTTCATCCTGCAGAGTCTGCCGGATCTGTTCCGCTCTTCGTTCACTACGGACCGAATGGAGTACAATGGTGTGCCATGGATAGGGAACCGGAGAGGGAGTTCCATAGAGACCGTACGGAGCAGGAAGTCCGCTGTCTGCAGTTCCGCCGGAACGCCCGCTGCTCACCGGCAGCCCCCCTGCCGGTCCGGAAACCGCAACCGAACCTGCTTGCCGGGACTCTCCCGCCGGTGGGGCGGTCCGGGTCTGCTCTTCTGCCGACGGCTCCGGCTGTGAAATGCCTCCTGCAGCTGTTTCTTCCGGGAGACGGGAGGTCGGGGTGGTTCTGTCCGAGGAGGCGACCCGGTCCGCCCCGTCGTTTTTCAAACCATCCCAGGCGCCCAGATCGATCGAAATGATGATCAGGATGACCAGGACAAGCAGAGCGACAATTGAATAGATCAGAACCGAAACGGGATTTTTCCCCCGCAACTCATCTGAAGGAGTGAACTTCTTGCGCTTCGCCCCGCCTTTTCCTGCAGATTTCTTTTTGGCTGCCTTGCTTTCTGCCGGTTTCCCTCTTCCGGAAAGATCTTTTTCCAGAACCTTTTCTTTTTCACCGGAGGGCTCTTTCCTCACTTCATCCTCCTTCCCGCCGGAAGACCGCTTTTCCCCGGAAGACGACTTTTCCCCGGCAGACGCCTTATCTCCAGACGCCTTTTCCCCGGCCTCACCCTCCTTCTTTGACAGAGCCTTCTTTTTTGACGGGGTCCCGTCCGATTCCTCTTCTGCGGGGACTTTGGCAGCAGGAAGCTCCTTCCCGTCAGGATCCGACTTGTCAACATCCACACCGGACGCACCGTCCGTAACGGGATCATCGGCAGCGTCCTCGCCGCCTGCACGCTCTTTCGCCGGTTCCGCCGGATCGGCCGGTGAGTGAACCACAACCGGTTCCATTCCGGCATAGCGGTAGTTGATCTCCGTGCGGAACGAATCGGCCGGATCAAATTTCAGCTCACCGTCGGCCGAGAAGTAGAAGAGACCGAACCCCCTGATCTCCAGGGCATTCCCTTTTTCTGCAGCCTCCCGAATCCGTGCAATCAACTCATCCAGTTGACGCGAGGTCTCCTCGAGGCTCTCCCCGGTCCTTTCGGCCAGGATTTCAATCAGCTTCTGTCTGTCTATCTTCATGCCTTCTCCGTTTTATCCGGAGTAAACAAGACGACATCTTCCGGGGGCATCATCAGCACCTGTCCGTCCTCAAGCTTTTTCTGATGCTGCTGCTGGTGAACCACCTCGAAGCGTCCCAGCCCTTCCACTTCCACGCTGTTTTTTTTCACGATCTCCTCGCGAATGACATCCCTGAAAAGCTTCACAAACTCTTTATTCATTCTTCTGTTCTGCCCTGCCATACTCGGTTATCAACCCATACCAATCGGTTCCCGGCTCTCCGCTTCCAACCCGGTCATCACCTCCGGATGAAAGCGTTGGATGGAGCCGGATTTTCTTATCCGTTCCGATGCAATGATTCTCCGGGGAATCCTACAACCGCAGCGTTACACCTGCATAGATCTGGAAAGGACGTTCCGGAAATCCCTGCCAGATCTCATACTCCTGGTTCAGCAGGTTCAGGATCTTCCCGTAGACCCCCCACCGCTCGGTGAGACGCAGCTCGAGCCGCGTACCGAGGAAGAGGTAAGGATCCAGCTCTGTTCCCTCCAGTGTTGTACGGGGACCGATAAACTGCCCCCACCCTTCCACAACCAGCGGATCGAACGGGCGGACCGTAATGGTTCCTCCCAGACCGTACTCCTCTTCGAAAGGAGTTTTCTGATCGGGTGATATCCTGGGGGACTGAATATACCCCTCCACATCAAACCAGATTCTCTCCCGGACCAGATCCACGCTCATCCCCGCATGAGCCCGCGGGATGGTCGCATCGGCATATTCCACCACGTAATGACCCGCTCCCCCGAGAAGGTTGTGCTGGCTCCGGTGATAATAGGGATGATTCTTGTTGCTCACATAGGAGAAGCCGACCCGGATCTGATTGTTCGGAATGGGCTCCAGGGTAAGCTGACCACCCGCACTCAACCGGTAACTGTGCCGGAGCAGGTTGTCGGGAAGCAGAAAACGGTTTTCCTGATGATGATCATAATGTCGTGCATGGTGCGGCTGCCCCTTCAGGTGGGCAGACAGGGTGATCCGGTCGCTCAGGTAATGCTCCACCGTGAAGTCCGGCGTAAGATAGACGATCGATTCTCCTGCCGCATCTCCCACATGGACCGCTCCGAACTCCAGGTCGAGCCGCGTTGCATAGCCGACAAGCCATTCCCACGCCCCCGTGGCTCCCGCCACATGCCACATCTCCGTCTCGCCTCCCGCCATCTGCCAGCCCCCGGTTCTGGCATGAGCCCGGATCGTGAAGAGTTCATGAATCTTCCCTCCGGCCCATCTCCAGCCGATGTCACCGGAAACTCTCCAGTCGGAGAGATCGGAACTGTAGCCGGTCGCCTCCTCATCCAGCCCGATCGAACCGTACCGCAGATCGAGACCCGCCTCCAGGTGCTCCAGGCTGTTGCGGTTGCGCCGGATCCGGAAAGCGGTCGAAAGATCCGAATAGGATTTCCTCCCCGGATGTCCCAGGAATGCGCCCCACTGTTCAGGTTCAATCAGATAGTTGAAGTCGCTGGCAATTCCGAGAGTTGCGTTGAAATGGGTCTTATCACTCAGCCGCCCCAGATACCCGCCGTCCAGATTCAGGTATCGGAATGAGCTCTTCTGATCGAGATGGCTGTTCCCGGAGGTGTGCTGCATCGATCCGTACAGATGCCGGCCATCCGACAGATCATGATTGAGCCGCAGCTCGGCTTCCGGAGTTACATAATTGCCCGCACCCAGTGAAGCGTAGAGACGGTGGGGGGTGGCAAAGGGGTAGGGGCGGTATGGAGGTGCATCCGGACGGCTCAATTCACCGATGGGAAGCTGGGCGGCGATCTCCTCCGGCTCCTCCATGAAAGGCATCCGCTCCGGATCGGACTGAAACACCCGGGATCCCGGCCGGAACCCGAGAATCGGCTGGCGGCGGAGGCCGGGAAATCTCGCGGAGAATTGGCTCCGGATCTCGATATCCTGAGGATCGATTTCCGGCAGCAGGGAGCCCTCGGACTCCTGCGCCATGCCGGCTCCGGGCGTGAAGAACCCAATCGCGGCCAGCAGCAAGAAGATCGTCGTGAATTTGTGCATCCGGGATTTCAGGGGCATGTTACAGATTGCCGGAATGTATGAAAATTTGTTCATCTGCGACAGATGGTGCCTGTTCAGGAGGGTGCGATTCCTCTTAACGCAACCGTTTTTTTCTCAGAGTGTCCAGCTTGTCGAACCAGAGGGCAAACGCCCCGATCAGGAATGTGAACAGCAGCGTCGTCGCATGGGTGACGGTTGCATACGTCAGCGCGGATGTGACCGGGACTCCGTAGAGATGTCCCATCGCCTGCTGCACAAAGAGATGATAGCTTCCGATCCCTCCCGGAACCGGCATGGCGACCCCTACGGCGGAGACCATCGTCACAACCACCGCCTCCGGAAATCCGATTCCCCAGCTGCCTGAAAAGTCAAGCATCCAGAAAGGAAACCAGGCCATGGCGATGTATCCTGTCCAGATGCCCGCCGTGTAAAGGAGAAACAACGGCCAGTTTTTCACACTCCGGACCGACAGGATCCCCTGCCAGAAAACCCTTAGAAAACCGGCTGTCTTCGCGATCAGGGGAGATCTCCCCCTCTCCTCACCGTGACGGATCACCCACCGCAGCAGAGCCGCAGAGAGAACCAGAAGAGCGGCAGCTGCCGCCACCATCCAGTACCAGTTACCCGGATTCCACGATTCTGTTCCAAGGATCCGGTAAACAGGTTCGGGATCGCCCAGCAGCCATACCACACTGAACACCAGGAGAAGAAGCATGCTTACCAGATCGATCACGCGCTCCAGAACGATCGTCCCGAGAAGTCTCCCGCCGGAAAGGCCGCTCTGTCGGGAGACGTAGAGAGGTCTGGCGACCTCTCCGAACCGTGGAAGAAGCGCATTGACCATGTATCCTGTCATCACACCTCCGAAGAGCGTGGAGCGCGCCGGAATCCCGGGGGAATCGGCCAGAAGCAACCGCCACCTCTCGGCGCGTAAAACATGACTCATGGTGATCGCGCAAAAAAACGGGATGATCCACCCCCACCGGATCCTTGAAAGTTCACCGCCCAGCTCCTGAAAATCGACACCGCGAAATGCAGCCCAAAGACAGAGTGCGGCCACACCGACCGAAACAAGAAGCCGGAAGAGGCGCCGGGCCATCTCCGTTTTATCAGAAGGGTTCACACTTTTCTCAGGATTCATTCTTCTATCTGGAGAGTTCACACTCTTCACCCGCATCGTGACTGAAATTTTTGGAATTCTTTAACGAAGTGAGAAAGGCAAATGGAAATCCGGCAGAATCAATACCGGAGATCAATCCGCTCGGCATCGGCCGGAACCTGGAGCTCAAAGAGAGATTCCTCTCCCCGTGAAAAACGGCCGTTACGGAAACGGGTGATGAGCAGGTTGTCGACCTGGTCCCGCGCCTCAATCCGTTCCGGCACGCCCAGGCTGTTGAGAGTGATCTCGACCCGCTTGAAAACCGAAAAGGGATCTTCGGAAGTGAGAATGACCCGGGTTCCGCCCCGCACCGGCTCTTCCCGGACCGTATAGGTTTCATCCACGCCCTGAAGCATGCGCGAAGGGGCAAAATCATCCTCCTCTTCCACATACTCGCTGATCAGAAGACGGTTCCTCAACGGGTCATAGACCCGGGACTCCCCGCCCCTTACCAGCATGATCTGCTCCTGGCTCTCCACACGGTACATCTCGCGGCCGATCCAGATTTCCCCCCCGGTCAGAGACTCCTCGCCGGTATAGGAGTCGCGGTATTCATGATCGAAACGGGCGGCAAAGATCTCCCCCTCCTCAAACCGTTCTCTCAGTTCGGCAAAATGCGGCGTCTGTGCCTGCGACCGCTCCGGCATCGGGAGCTGAAGGAACAGAGTCGAGAAAAGGAATAATAGAGCAAGAGGAAAAGTCGGGTATCTCCGGAAATCAGCGCGCATTCAGTTCACTCATTATCTGCTCCAGCTCTTCGTCGCTCTCGATCCGCACCTCCCGGGCCGTGCTCCCCTGGGGAGGTCCCACAATTCCGGCATGATAGAGCTGGTCGACGATCCGGCCGGCCCGGTTGTATCCGATCTTCAGTTTCCGCTGCAGAAGCGAGACCGATCCCTGCTGATGGAGTATCACGGTCCGGGCGGCTGCTTCAAACAGCTCGTCGATCTCATCGAGTGGATCGGGAATCTCTCCCGAATCGTCATTCATCGCGGGCAGGTAGTAGGGCTGCCGGTATCCCGCCTGACTGCCGATGAAGGAGGTGATCCTCTCCACCTCCTCGGTGGAGACAAAGGCGTTCTGCAGCCGGACCATCGTCCCGCCGTTGGTATAGAGCAGATCCCCCTGGCCCACCAGCTGGTCGGCTCCCCCCACGTCCAGAATGGTGCGCGAATCGACACGTGAAGCGACCTGGTAAGCGATCCGCGCCGGAAAGTTGGCCTTGATCGTCCCGGTGATCACGTTGACACTGGGCCGCTGGGTTGCCACCACCAGGTGGATGCCGATCGCCCGTGCGAGCTGGGCCAGGCGGGCAATCGGCTCCTCGATCTGCTTGCCTGCGGTCATCATCAGATCGGCCAGTTCATCGATAATGACCACAATGTAGGGCAGATGACGGTGCCCCAGCTCCTCTTCCAGTTCGCCGGCTTTGAACTTCGCGTTGTAGGATTTGATGTCGCGGACCATCGCCATCTTGAGAAGCTCGTAGCGGTCGTCCATCTCCCTGCAGACACTCTGGAGTGTCTCCATCGCCTTGCTCGTGTCGGTAACGATCGGCTCCTCCGCATCGGGCAGAAACGCCAGATAGTGATTCTGGATATTCCGGTAGAGGGAGAGCTCGATCTTCTTCGGGTCGATCATCACAAATTTCAGGTCGTCCGGATGGCACTTGTAGAGGAGGCACGTGATGATGGTGTTGATACCCACCGATTTTCCCGATCCGGTCGCGCCCGCCATGAGAAGGTGGGGCAGCCGGGTCAGATCGAGCATGAAAACCTCATTCTCGATCGTCTTTCCGAATGCCACCGGCAGATCGTAGCCGGTATCCACAAATTTCTTGGTGTTGATCACATTGCGGATGTAGACGGTCTCCCGTGTGCTGTTCGGCACCTCGATCCCGACGGCGGAACGGCCCGGTATGGGAGCGATGATCCGCAGGCCATGGGCCGCCGTGGCCATCTTCAGGTCATTGGCATAACTCTGGATCCGGCTGATCTTCACCTCCGGTGCCGGTTCGAGCTCATAGAGTGTCACCGTGGGGCCGACAATGGCGTTGATGGAGAGGATGTCGATCTTGTGACGCTTCAGTTTGTCGAGAATAATCCTCTTGTTTTCGCGGATCTCCTCCATGTCGACATGATTGCCGCCGGGCGGAGGGGAGTCCAGAAGCCCTACCGTCGGAAACTTGTAGCGGATTACGGGAATCTCTTTTGCCTTGCTCTTGTTGAGACGGTCGAGTGCCCGCTCTTCCGCCGCCTCATCCCCTTCGCCCACGAAGACCGAGATCTCCACATCATCCTCATCCTCCCCCGTTTCGGCGGTTCCCTCCATCCCGGAGCGGGCCGGTTCCTCTCCCGGCAGAGCGGCACCTCCGCCGCCCGCTCCTCCCTGCGGGCTGCCGGGTTTCCCCAGGACCGCCCGCGGAATTTCGTGAAGCGGCAGCTCCTCCTGCGCCGTGACCTCGTCCGCAAGAGCATCTTCCGATCGACGGACCGCAGGGTCACCCCCCCGTCCATCACCGAGAAGGCTCTCCTCTTCCACCACCTCGGCGACAATCTTTTCATAGGCATCATCGGCAGACTCCGGTGCCGTTTCCTT
>CAYTTA010000002.1:0-68525 GCA_964440655.1 uncultured Balneolaceae bacterium | reverse complement strand
TTGCTTCCGCGGCCACCGCCGCGGCAGCGGCTTTTTCTTCCCGTCTCTGCTCCCGAAGCCGCTCCTTCTCCGCCCTTTTCTCTTCCCTCAGCCTGGCTTTCTCCTCCCTTCTCCGGAGACGTTCGTCCCGGCGGATGCTCCGTCTCTCCCGCTGCCGTTCCAGCCCCCTTTTCATCGCATCCACCGTCTTCTGCAGGTCCCGGTCCACGGTAACAAGCAGGGTGCTCAGGATGAGAACGAGCAGAATGACAATCGATCCGGGTCCGGTGATGTTGTGAAGGATCTGGGCAACCGCCACTCCCGAGCTTCCGGCCCAGTCGGCGGAAATCCATTCAAACCGGTTGTAGATCCATCCGAAAAGTGTGGAGAGCAGAACCATGCACCAGCTCCCGTAGGCAGCCGGCCAGCTGAGGCGGTTCAGATCTTTCCCGCGGAAAACGGTCCATCCAAGCGCGAAAAGAAGCAGCGGGATCGCGGCACTCATGTAACCGAACAGAACGGTGACAAAGAGATAGGAGATGTAGGCTCCGATCACTCCCAGCCCGTTGTGAATCTGAAGGGCCGGGCCTTCCGGGGAGAAGATCGCCTTTGCGGGGATCGTCCGGACAATGCCGTAGTCCCCCGGATCGTGAGTTACGATTCCGAGCAGGATGAGGCAGGCCACAGCCATGATCAGAATTCCCGCAATCTCCATCTTGCGGGCCTGGGTGAGCCTTCCCTGAAAACCCTCTTTACGTTTTGCTGACATAGTGGTCTGTAATAATCCCATCCCTCAGAATGGGAAGCACCCGGAGTGTGTCGCGCTGGCAGCAGTACCGGATATCCTCGTCGACCTCCCCGTAGCCGATCTCCTTGAGACGGGTGGCATGATTAGAGTTCAAGATGACAGATTCCAGATTTTTCCCAAATTTTTCAAAGAGGGCGAACGCCACTTTCGCACCGTCACGCGCCTTCTCCGAAAGTTTCCCGCCGGAGAGCGCATGAATAAGATTGCCTGCCAACAGCAGATCTTCCAGTGACATCCTCCCCTTCCATCCGGAACAGACGATCACGATCTCGTTATCGGACTCCCGGAGCGATTCTGTAACCGTAGAGAGGTTCAGAAAAGAGGCGACCCGAACGGAGGCGCCCGCCGCCGACTTCTTGATCGCCCGGGTCCCGTTTGTGGTGTTGAAGATGAGGGATTTTCCCTCCACCACTTCCGGAGTGTACTCCAGCGGTGAGTTGCCCAGATCATACCCGTCAATTTTTATCCCGTTCTTCTCCCCGCAGAGAAGAACGTTGTCGGAGTCGACACTCTGGGCAATCCGGCTTGCCTCCGCCATGTCGGCAACCGGTATCACGCTCCGCGCTCCGTTGGCAAGAGCCGTCACGATCGTTGAAGAGGCCCTCAGCACATCGACCACAACCACATCCTTGCCTCGCAACTCCTCTTCCTGAAATGTCTGAACGGAAAAGAAGACATCAAGCTCATTCATATTCTGCATCATAATACTCCCAAATAACTGATCGCTCCCGGAAAATGCAGCAGCCGCGGCCATGCGCCGTACCGCCCTTGTTCAAGTTCTTTGTGAATCTTTTTATATCCGGATCATGTCCGGTTCAAAAAAGGAGGCTTCCGGACCACCGCAGGCACCAGCTCCTCCCGAATCCGGATGAATATCCTCTCTCCGGATGCCCGGGACCCGCGGCGTACATAACCCAGACCAATACCTTTACCCGAAGCAAACGATTGGGTTCCGCTGGTCACTCTCCCGGTCGTCTCTCCTTCACTGTTCAGGATCTCATGGCCGGGGCGGGCGATTTTCCGCGGTGTCTCCAGAACAAATCCCACCAGATGCCTCTCCGGTCCCGCCTCTTTTTGCCGGCGGAGTGCCTCCGAACCGATGAACTCGCCCTTCTTCAGACGGGTGATCCACCCCAGACCCGCTTCCAGAGGAGTGGTGTCCAGGTCCAGCTCATTCCCATAAAGAGGATAACCCATCTCCAGTCGCAAGGTATCACGGGCACCCAGTCCGGCCGGAAGCAGACCTGCCGGCCGGCCCTGCTCGAGTATGGCCTCCCAGACAGCCACAGGATCCGCCTTCATGCAATTGATGTAGAGTTCGTACCCCTTCTCTCCGGTATATCCGGTCGCGGAGACAAGCAGATCCGGCTGACCCGCCACCGTGCCGGTCTGAAACGTGAAGGGGGCGATCCCGCCGAGATCCAGCTCCGTGAGCGGCTGAAGAATCTCCTGAGCCCCCGGCCCCTGAAGGGCGAGGATTGCCGTCGAGCCCGACAGATCGTGAAAATCTGTTCCGGAATCCAGGCGGGAAAGGATCCACTGCCGGTCCTTCTCCGCATTGGCGGCGTTGACCACCATGACAAACTCGTCGGGGGCGGTGCGATAGAGAAGCAGATCATCAATTATTCCCCCTTTTTCATCGCACATCGCGGTGTAGTGTACCCGGCCCGTCTGCAGCAGGGAGGCATCATTGATCGTCAGCATCTGGACCAGCTTCAGGGCGCCGGGCCCCGAGAGCCGGAACCGGCCCATATGGGAGACATCGAACAGGCCCGCCCGGCTGCGGACCGCTTCATGTTCCTGACGGATTCCCTTATAGTAGAGGGGCATCTCAAAACCGCCGAATGGGATCATTTTCGCTCCGAGCCCGCAATGCCTCTCATAGAGCGGTGTGCGGCCTGCCGCCGGTATCTCTTCAGTCATCCTATCCGATGAAATTCGTTGCCGATCACTTCGGCCCGTGCCAAAGGTAACCAAAATCACACTTTATTCTGTTCAAAATGTATACAGGCCGGGTTTCCTCCGTGACGGAGGACACCGCCCTGCGGCTCCGTAAGAAAGAGCTCTCCGGCATCCCGCCTGAACTTCCACGCATCCTCCCCGTGTCTATTCAATCTGAATAAAGACGGATAAACCCGTATATTTCCACCATACAATGAACAAATTGGTTCCCATTTGATCCACCTGTCATGTCCATTCAGAAAGAGCAGCTGCTGACCGCCCTCTCCCATGTTCTTCACCCCTCCGAAAGCCGGGATCTGGTAGAACTCGGGATGATCCAGGACATCATCATCCAGGAAAAATATATCTCATTCACCCTGGAGCTTCCGGAGAGGAACGAACGGCTCGCCAATGAACTCAAACAGCGGTGCGAGGAGGCGATCCACCGGTTCATCGACAGGGAGGCGGTGGTGGACATCACTGTCGGCATCAACCTTTCCAAAGGTCGTGAAAAGGGATCCGGGCCGGAACATCCGGAGAGTCATGAGCCGGAACCGATCCTTCCGGGCGTCCGGCAGATCATTGCGGTCGCCTCAGGCAAGGGGGGTGTTGGCAAGTCCACCGTGGCCGCAAACCTCGCCACATCCCTGGCCAGGAAAGGCGCCCGTGTGGGGTTGCTCGACACCGATATTTACGGGCCCAGTGTGCCCACCATGTTCGGCGTTACAGAACGGCCCGACATCACCGTGGACAAGAAGCTGGTTCCCATCGAGAAACACGGGGTCCACCTTGTCTCCATGGGTTTTCTGATTGATACCGATCAGGCGATGATCTGGCGCGGGCCGATGGTAACCAGTGCCGTGAAGCAGTTCATGCAGGAAGTGGCCTGGGGAGAGCTGGACTATCTTGTTCTGGATCTGCCCCCGGGAACCGGTGATATCCAGCTCACCATTGTGCAGACGGTCCCTCTCACCGGAGCCATCATTGTCTCCACTCCCCAGAATGTGGCGCTGGATGATGTGCGCAAGGGGGTGTCGATGTTTCAGAAAGTACAGGTCCCCGTCCTTGGGGTCATCGAGAACATGGCGTGGTTCACTCCGGAGGACATGCCCGAAAAGAAGTACTACATCTTTGGAAAACACGGAGCCCGCAATCTCGCCCACCGGCTGGAAGTGCCCTTCCTGGGTGAAATTCCGCTGCGTGAACCGGTCATGCAGGCAGGCGACCGCGGCACGCCGGTAGTGATTGCCGAACCCGGTTCTGCGGCGGCACAGGCATTTCTGGAGATCACCGACCGGGTGGAGGAGATCCTCTCCATTCAGGAAGGAGAGAAGGCGCAGAAAGTGGAGATCAGATTCCGGCCCTGATACCCGATCCGTATCCGTCAGTACCCGGCTCCGGCCATGACCGGATTCCGGCATGGACATCTCTACCATCCGGCCCTGATCGGATTACCTCTCGTGGCCTCTCTGTGGCCCTGTCAGATCCCGTCTGATCCTATCCGAACCGGTCGGCAAGCCGGTTGATCAGGTAGCCGCTCTCCTCCAGCGCCTGGGTGGCAAAGCGTCCGAAGAAATCGGTAACCGCTTCAAACTCCCGGATGAAACCCCTCTTGTCATCCTTTTTCACCAGCTCCGCCAGCTTGGCATGATGCTCGAAGAAGCGCAGCAGCAGCTCGCGGCGCTCCTCGTCCGCCAGCACAATATCGGCATAGAGTTCGGCATCCTGAGCAAAAATCCTTCCGGTCATCATCAGTTCGGCACGGTAGATCGGACTGGAGAACTCGAGCATGTCGAGCGGGTTGAGATCATACTCCCTCATGAAGGAGCCGTGCAGGAGGGCAACGAAGTGTCGCAGCCCCTGGACCAGATGCATCACATGGTCGTGCCTTTCCGGATCGGCCTTGAGAATCTGCATGCCCCAGAGCTCACACTGCCGGATAAACCATTCGGCCTCCTCCTCTTTTCTTCCGGGACAGACCACCATCAGCTGCTTGGAGAGATTGGGAACATCGGGGCCGTGCATCGGGTGAAGTCCCAGAACCGGACCGGGATGGCTCCTGAGCATCGTCTCCAGCGGTCCCGTCTTGTTGCTTGTGAAATCGGCCAGTATCGTCTCGGGCCGCAGGCGGGAGGCGAGACGCTCGATTACACTCTCGGTCACATTGATCGGGACGGTCACGATGGCCAGGTCAAGTTGCGGTGCGATCTCCTCCAGCTGGTACCAGTTCCCCTTGTCGATGCTCCAGACGCGATGCCCCGTCCTCTCGGCGATGCGGCGGTAGAGCTTTCCCATCCCCCCTTCACCACCTACAAAAAGAATCTGCTTGCTCTCCTGCGTCGCCCGGGGAAACGATTCGTTGGACTGGCTGTCCCGCGAGGAGGACATGATCATCCGCAGAAAATCTTCCGCCCAGTCGGGATCCAGACCTCGTTTCTCCGCTTTCTTACGGAAATCGAGGGTCTTCTCCCTCTCCCGCTCCGCGATGAAGATGGGAATGCGACTCTCGGTCTTTTTCCGGACCACCTCCCGCGACACGTCGTTCCTCTCCCGCAGCAGGTCCAGGATTTCTTCATCGATCCGGTCGATCTTCTTCCGCTGCTCCAGAAGGTGATTCTGTACGTTCTCTGAACTCATGATTTCGGCTTGCTGTTGATCGGCTCTGCCCGCCGGTGTCAGGCTCGTTCCGGCACCTTTTCAGGAACGCATTTCCGGAACCCGTTCCGTATTCTGCTCCGGGGGGCCGGCCCTGTTTCCAGCGCGGGTCAAATCGGTGAAAAGTAAGAAAAAAGGAGGGCCGAAACCCGGTTTCATCCCGTGGATTTCCTTATTTTACGGCATATGGCGGAATTCAAGCTTGTGTCACCATGGCCCCCCGCGGGAGATCAGCCGAAAGCGATCCGTGAGCTTACGGAAGGGATCGAGGCGGGAGACCGTTTTCAGACCCTGCTGGGTATCACCGGCTCCGGCAAGACGCGGACCATCGCCGGGGTGATCGAGAATGTGGGGAAGCCCACACTGGTGATGAGCCACAACAAGACGCTGGCTGCCCAGCTCTACCGGGAGCTGAGTGATTTTTTCCCGGAGAACAACGTTGAGTTCTTCATCTCCTACTACGACTACTACCAGCCGGAAGCCTACATCTCCGCCCAGGACAAATACATCGAGAAAGATCTCGCCATCAACGAAGAGATCCAGCGGCTCCGGTTGCGGGCCACCAGCTCCCTGCTTTCCGGCCGCCGTGACACGATCATCGTCTCCTCGGTAAGCTGCATCTACGGGATCGGATCTCCATCGGAGTATGAGCGTCTCATCATCCGTCTGAAGAGCGGCATGCAGATCTCCCGGGACAAGCTGCTCTACGATCTGGTGGATCTGCACTATCGCCGGGACGATTTCGAGTTCCGACACGGTGTGTTCCGTGTTCGCGGGGATACGGTCGATCTCTTTCCCGCCTATTCGGATGATGCTCTCCGGATCCGCTTCTGGGGAGATGAAATCGAGTTGATGGAGCGGTTTGATCCCGACACCGGGGAGATTCTGGAGGCGGTCGACCAGTTCTATATCTACCCCGCCTCCCACTATGTGACCAGCAAGGGGCGCCTCACCGAGGCGATCGAACAGATCCGCGAGGAACTTTATGACAGGCTGGATGTCTATCAGCGGGAGGACCGGATGCTTGAGGCGAAGCGTCTTGAGCAGAGAACCCTTTTTGATATCGAGATGATGCAGGAGGTGGGGTACTGCGCCGGCATTGAGAACTACTCCCGCTATCTGAGCCGCCGTGAACCGGGTGAACGGCCCTACTGCCTGATCGACTACTTTCCGGATGACTATCTGATGGTGGTTGATGAGAGCCACCAGACCATCCCCCAGATCGGCGCGATGTACGGGGGGGACCGCTCAAGGAAACTTGAACTGGTGGAGCACGGATTCCGGCTGCCATCCGCACTGGACAACCGTCCCCTCACCTTTGAGGAGTGGGAAAGCATGATCAGTCAGTGCATCTTTGTAAGCGCCACCCCCTCCGACTACGAGCTGGAAAAGTCGGGCGGAGTGGTCGTCGAGCAGATCATCCGGCCCACCGGGCTGATGGAACCGGAGATCGAGGTGCGACCTCTCTCCAATCAGGTGGATGACCTGATCGGGGAGATACGCAAACGGACGGCATTGAACGAGCGGGTGCTTGTCATCACCCTCACCAAAAGGCTGAGTGAGGAGTTGAGTGAGTATCTGGACAATCTCGGCATACCCGCCGCCTACATGCATAGTGAACTGGATGCTCTCGAACGGATCGAGGTCCTCTACAAATTCCGGCGGGGTGATTACCAGGTTCTGGTCGGAATCAACCTGCTTCGGGAGGGAATCGATATTCCGGAACTGAGCCTGGTGGCCATTCTGGACGCGGACAAGGAGGGTTTCCTCCGCTCCGAAACCTCCCTTTTCCAGATTGTGGGACGGGCTGCCCGGAACGTATCCGGAAAGGCGATCCTCTATGCCGATCGCATCACCCGGAGCATGGACCGGGTGATCAGCGAGACAAACCGGAGAAGGGAGCTTCAGAGGGAGTACAATGAGAAGCACGGAATTACTCCGGCAACCGTTGTTAAAGAGCTCAAGCCTCTGGTGGATCCCTCCCTGATCTCCACGCGCGATTTCCTCGCTGATATGGAAGAGGAGAACGGGAAAGCGCTCGAATCGGTGAGTGTCGCAGAGGACGGGATCCGATACAAGGCGGGACCCGCCCTGAAAGAGGTTACATTTGATAGTAAAGAAAAATTACTCGAATATTTGCGGGATTCGATGCTCTATGCCGCCCGGAACATGGAGTTTGAAGAAGCCGCCCGCATCCGTGACCAGATCGAGAAAATTGAAAAAGAACTGTAGGATATAGCCGGTATATGAGCACCCTCAAGTTTATCCGAAATTTTATCCGCGACAAGGATGTGGCCTCCATCACCCCCACTTCTGCCCGTTGCGTGAGAAGAGTCTGCAATCACATCGACTTCACGCGGGACCTGCTCATTGTGGAGTACGGCCCTGGTGACGGGGTCTTCTCCCGCTACATTCTGGAGCAGATGACTCCGGGCTCCCGTCTGATCATGATCGAAGCCAACGAGAATTTTGCCGACCACCTGAGGAAAACCATCCGCGACCCGCGTGCAACGGTCTTCAACGGACTGGCGGGTGACATTCTGGATCTCCTCGATCCGGAGGATGTCGGAAAGGTGGATAACATCATCTCCGGAATTCCCTTCTCCTTTCTGAAGCCGGTCCGGAAGATGAAGCTGCTCGAAGACACACGGAAAGCACTGCGGCCCGGTGGCCGTTTTCTCGCCTATCAGACGAGCGGCCATCTGAAGAAACCGATCATGCGTGTTTTCGGGAATCTGGAGACCGAGTTCGAACTGCTCAACATCCCTCCCTATCTTATCTACGATACCGTGAACAACGGGGAGGTCGCTCCGGTGAACGGGAAGGCCTCTCATCCGGAAAAGAGCGGAAACGGCCAGGAAGAGAAGGCCCGCAAAGGGTAACCGGGTCCCCGGCCCTGCCCGGCCGGATCGGATTGCGGCATCCTGCAGATTTGCAGAAGCTGGAGGATGACCGGTTTGCCGGTACCTGCCCTGCGCACCCCTCTTACGGAACCCCGGCAGATTCCCGTGCAGATTCCGGAGCGGCAACGACGCCATCCTGGTCCATCGAGATCTCTTCAAGTGTTTTCCCTTTCGTCTCGGGAATGAACGCCTTCACCATGAAGAAGGCCAGAAGCCCGAATATCGAATAGAGCCCGTAGGCCGCCCCGAGCCCCACCCATGCCAGCAGCAGGGGGAAGGTGAGTGTAATGGTGAAGTTGGAGAGCCAGTGAGCAAGACCGCAGACCGCCAGTGCACTGCCCCGGAACCGGTTCGGAAACATCTCCCCCAGCAGAACCCACATGACCGGACCCCATGTGGTTGCAAAGAAAGCGATATAGAGGTTGGCGGCCAGCAGGGCGATAGTTCCCTGGGTCGGATTCAGCTGCAGTTCGCCGGATGCAGTGAGATCTCCGGTCGAAAAGATCACAGCCATCCCACCCAGTGCAACCGCCTGACCGATCGCACCCACCAGAAGCAGCGGCCTCCGGCCCACCCGGTCGATCAGCGCGATCGCCAGGAAAGTGAAACCGACATTCACCGTTCCGTTGATCACATTGGTGAAGAGGGCATCGGATTCGGAGAACCCGGCCGCCTGCCAGAGCACCGACCCGTAGTAGAAGACGACGTTTATTCCGGTGAACTGCTGAAGAATCGAGAGAGCGATACCCGCCCAGACGATCGGATGGAGTCTCCGGTTCCCGGAGAGGAAGAGGTCACTCAGTGCCGGTTTCTTGCTCCGTTCCACCGTCATCCGGATCTCCCGCACCGTCTCGCTGGCCCTGAGTGAATTCATCAGACGGTTCAGGACGCTCTCGGCCTCCCGGATCCGGTTTGCCGCCACAAGATAGCGGGGAGATTCGGGAATAAAGAAAAGAGAGAAGAGGAAGAGGGATGCCGGCACGATTTCCATCCAGTACATCCACTGCCACGCTTCAAATCCTGCCCAGAATGTCCCCGATGCACCCCCTGCTGCTCCTGCAATGAGATAGTTGCTCAGGAACGCGCTGAACAGCCCGATCACAATCATCAGCTGCTGAAGGGAAGAGAGGCGTCCCCGCATGGCGGGTGGGGCGATCTCACTGATATAGGCGGGCGAAAGGACACTCGCACCTCCCACACCGAGCCCCCCCAGAATGCGGTAAAAAATGAACTCTCCGGAACTCCCGGAGATCCCCGATCCCCAGGCGCTGATCACAAACGCCACTCCTGTTGCCATCAGAACGGGTTTGCGACCATACCGATCGGAAAGAGAGCCGGCGAAAAAGGCACCCATCGCACATCCGAGCAGCATGGAGGCGACATTGAAACCGGTCCCGATGGTATCGGAGCCGAAAGCGATCTTCAGGGAGTCGACTGTGCCGTTGATCACCCCGCTGTCAAAGCCGAAGAGAAAACCGCCAAGAGCTGCAATCATGCAGAGAAGCAGAAGAAATGGGAGATTCTGCTCCGGCAGTTGTGAGTTTTTGTCGAAGGATGTCATGAGCAAAGGAGAGGTTTAGGAAGAAAGTCCAGACAACAGAATAGCGCTTTCAGCAAAAAAAGCAAGCCTCCCTTCCGCACCTTCATCACCGCTGCCAGCCGCAATGCCTCTCTCCCCGCTCTCCATTCTTACTTCATACCTGCTCTCCTTGACTGCTCCCTCTCCCCGCCTCTCTCCTCTATACTTGCTCTTTCCATGGCTCTTCATACCGGATTTTCATCGGAAAATGATCTTGCCGCAAATTGCTCTTGCCGCGGGCTACTCCACCGGGGCGGAGCGGTCCGTTTCCTCTCCGGGCCGCATGAGATAGACCGTCTTCCTGTTTACAAATTCGAGCATTCCGTCTCTGGCAAGCTCCCTTCCATATCCGGAGTTCCGGGTCCCCCCAAAGGGGAGACGGGGGTCGGATTTGACCAGCTCGTTGACGAAGAATGAACCATCCTCTACCATCGGAATGTTCCGGCGCGCCCGTTCGATGTCGGTGGTGAAGACGGTTACACCCAGTCCGAACCGGGATCGGGCAGCCAGCCGGTACGCCTCCTCTTCATCCCGGGCCCGGATCAGTGCTGCAACCGGTCCGAAAGTCTCCTCCTCGAAAGCGGACATTCCCGGTACCACTCCGTCAAGAACTGTCGGTTCGTAGAAGGCACGCTCCCGGCGGCCGCCGGCAAGGATCTCCGCACCCTGCTCCACCGATTCCTTCACCTGCCGGTGCAGCTCCTCGGCAAGATCTTCACGTGCCAGGGGCCCGATCTCTGTCTCTTCCTCCATCGGATCCCCCGTCCGCAATGCCCGTACAGCCTCCAGAAAACGGCGGGTGAACTCATCGGCAATCGTGTCGACAAGAATGAATCGTTTCGATGCGATGCAGCTCTGCCCGCTGTTGATCATCCGTGCCTTCACTCCGACCTCTACCGCCTCCTCCAGATCGGCATCCTCACACACGATAAACGCGTTGTTCCCTCCCAGCTCCAGCACCGACTTCTTCAGGTAACGGCCTGCCAGGCTTCCGACCGACCGCCCTGCTCTTTCACTTCCGGTCAGGGTGACACCCCGGATCGTGGGATTGGCAATGATCTCCTCCACCCGGTCATGACCAACCCTCAGATTGATGAAGAGTTCCTCCGGAAAGTCCGCTTCCCGAAAAATGCCTTCAATCTGCTGCGCGCATCCGGAGACATTGGAGGCGTGTTTCAGGACGGCGGCATTTCCCGCCACAAGATTCGGTGCGGCGAACCGGAACACCTGCCAGAACGGGAAGTTCCACGGCATGATGGCGAAGATGGTGCCCAGCGGTTCATAACGTACAAAACTCTCCGATGCATCCGTCTGAATCGGCTTATCCGCAAGAAACTCCTCCCCCTTTTCAGCGTAGAAGCGGCAGACCCAGGCACACTTTTCAACCTCGGCCCGGGATTCGGCAATCGGTTTGCCCATCTCCCGGGTGATCATGGAGGCGAACTCTTCCTTGCGGTTCAACAGAATTTCCGCCGCTCTCTCCATCCGTTCGGCCCGGCGGGAGAGAGGCTCTTCCCTCCAGTGCCGGAACGCCTTGCGGGACTTCTCCAGGGCTTCCTCAATGGTCCGGGGGCCATCTGCCGGCCACTCCGCCACCACCTCTCCGGTCCAGGGATTGATGCTTTCGATTTTCATGGTCGGCCTCCTTCGCTTCCTGGTTCCAGTCCCCTTCTTCGGAGCAGATGGTCCGGATCGGGTTCTCTGCCCCGGTAATCAAGCCAGAGAGAGCGTGCATCCCGGCTCCCTCCCCGCGAGAGAATCGCATTTCGTAACCGGTCTCCGTTCTCCCGAGTCAATCCTCCCTCCTCATTCATGAAGGCAAACGCATCGGCCGCCAGTACCTCGCTCCAGATATAGGCATAATAGCTTGCCGAATAGCCGCCCGCAAAAAGGTGGGAGAAAAAGGTGGAGTAGTATCGGGGGGGAACCGCCTCGACATCCAGACCATATTTCTGAAGCACGGACTCCTCAAAAGCCTCTACATCATCCGGAATCCGGTCAGGCGGGAGTGTGTGCCACTCCATGTCGATCAGGGCAGCGGCGAGATACTCCTGGGTGTCAAAACCCTGATTGAAGGTCCGGGCACGGATCAGCCGCTCCAGCAAACCGGAAGGGATCGATTCACCCGTTTCATGGTGGAGAGCATAACGTGAGATCACTTCCGGGTGGATGGCCCAATCCTCCATGAAGGTGGAGGGAAACTCCACAAAATCCCGGGGAACGGCCGTTCCGGACTGGGAAGGCCATTTCACATCGGAAAAGAGCCCGTGGACTGCATGACCGATCTCATGAAAGAGGGTCGTGACATGATCGAAGGGAACCAGAACCGGATCTCCTTCCGCCGGCGGAGGGATATTCAGTACGATGAGTACAACCGGTTCGCGCTCAAGAAGACGGGACTGACTCACAAACGAGCTCATCCAGGCACCGCCCCGTTTGGAATCCCGTTCAAAGAGGTCAACGTAGAGCAACCCCAGATTCTCTCCGTCCGCTTCTTTGACCGTAAAGACCCGCACATCGGGGTGATAGACCGGAAGATCATCCCTCTCCTCGAAGGAGATCCCGTAGAGCCGGTTCAGCGTATAGAAAACCCCTTCGCGGAGCACCCGATCGAGTTCGAACCAGGGTCGCACCTCCTCTTCATCCACTTCATACTTCTCCTTTCTCACTTTTTCCGCATAGAACTCCCAGTCCCAGGGCATCAGCTGCTCATGGCCATCCTCGCGGAGCAGGCGACGGATCTCCTCCGCTTCCCTCTCCGTGTTCTGACGGACGGCGGGAAGAAGACCGGTCATCATCTCCAGAGCCGCCTCCGGCTGTTCGGCCGTCTGCCGCTCCAGGATGTAGGAAGCCCAGTCCGGATAACCCAGCAGAGATGCTTTCTCCGCACGCAGCCGCACCATCTCCAGAACCAGCGGACGGGTGTCGACCCCGCCGTTCTCCCCTCTTCCCCGCCAGGCGGATGCTTCCCATACCCGCCGTCTCAGCTCCCTGTTCTCCAGACTTGCCAACACCGGCTGACGGGTGGTGTTGGTCAGATTAAGCAGCCACCCCTCCTCTCCCCGCTGGCGGGCCGCAAGTGCGGACGCGGCAATCCGGTCGGGACTCAGGCCGGCCAGCTCCTCTTCGTTCTGCACCAGGACCGCTCTCTCGCGGGTCATCTCCAGCAGTTTCTCCTGGAACTCTGTGGTAAGAGAGGAGAGACGCTCATTGATGTGGCGCATCCGCTGCTGATCCTCTTCGGAAAGACGCGCGCCGGCCCGGACGAAATCCCGCCAGTTGTCTTCCAGAAGCTTGAGATCCGCCTCATCCAGTCCGAGCGACCCGCGCCGGTTGTAGAGCTGTCCGATCCGTTCAAACAGCTTCCGGTTCAGCAGGATATCGTCCCAGTGGGAAGAGAGTTTCGGAGCCATCTCCGCCTGGATCCGCTGCAGCTCCCCACTGGTGTGAGCCGAGGTCATGTTGAAAAAGACCCTCTGGACCCGTCGCAGGATCTCACCGCTCTTCTCCAGTGCCTCGATGGTATTCTCGAAGGTGGGCGGTTCGGGATTGTTGGCAATCGAATCCACTTCCATGGCATGCCGCCTCATTCCCTCCTCAAATGCAGGGAGGTAGTCATCATCCCGGATGGAGCGGAAGTCCGGTGCCTGGAAGGGAAGTGTGCTTTCAGAAAAAAAGGGGTTGTCGTTCATGCCGGTTGGTGGATAGATGATCTCCCGCACGATGATCACATCCGGTCGGGAGGAGGAACACCCTGTGAGAAGTAACAGAAGAAATGCCAGGGCGTTGCCAGAGAATTTTCTCATCGTCTGTTGGTGGTTGGAGTTAGGAGCACTCGCACTCCCTTAAAGATAAGGAAAACCTGCGGGAACCGGATCGGGCGGATCTCCCGAAGGGGCCTTCTCTTGCCTGGAGACTCCGGGCAGAAACCGTTCTCCGAAAGCGGTCTTGCCGGATCGTGCCGGATCCCGCCGGTTCATGCCGGGTCTTGCCGGATCCCGCAGTATCGTGGCGGGTTGCGGCCGGCGGACCATAAGGGCACCGGACCGGCCGGGCCGGACTCAGAACCGGAAGAGTGCCGCCACGGTGGAGTTGTAAGGCATCTCTTCCTTGGGAAGAACAAAGACCTTCCCTCCTCTCTCCCACACTTTCAGTGCCGCCCAGTTCAGCAGTTCATCCGACTGCCCGTTCTGTTCATACCGGTAGTGAACAGTATGGGCCTCCTCATCATACACACCCCAGTTCGACTCATTCCGGGCGATCAGAAGAGTGTCGGTCTTCCCCATCACTGTGGACTCGATAATCCGGGTCAGGTTGTTGGAGGTCCGCTCCGTATTCTCCTCATCAAACTGGGAGATCGCCTCATACATCTCTTTCAGAAACCACTCCTGGATCACTTTCCACCCGGCATCCCGCAGCTCCCGGTCGCTCATGTCTCCGGGATTTCTCTGGATTGCCGTATCGAGCAGGCGCGGATATTTGTTGATGGAGCGGTAGATGGAGAGGTTATCCTCGGATCCCGCGATGATGAGTGGATCTCCCGACTCCTTCATCTGTCGGGTCACGCTCTTCTCCACCCCCCTCAGATATTTCTCCACGGTCAGGCTCTTGTGCTCCTCCGAGGCTCCGTGTCCGAAATAGTAGGGATCCGACTCGGCCCGGGTGTGGTATTTGAGATGAGCACGGGGCTTCTCCTCAACAAAATCCTGAATATTGCGGAGGAGATCCTTCGGGGTGTCGTCCCGGACATCGGTCCTTGTGCACCAGAGCATCCTCAGGTTTTTCAGATCCAGGGCGAGAACATTCCAGGAACCCTCCAGACTGATCATCGGCAGGATCGGAGTGATGAGAAAATGGCGGTTGATGTAGACCTGATCGGGCAGGGTATAGGGGAGTTTGTAGAGCCGGTAGACCGAGGGATTAATGTAGACCGCCATCCCTTCATCGGCGTGATTCCAGAAATAAAGATCGTCCAGGAGAAGCCGGGGCTGTTTCAGGAGGCTCTCAATCTCTTCCTGTTTTACTCCCTGTTCCTTCAGACGCCGCTCCGTTTCGGTGAGAAGATTTTTGAAACGGATCGGATCCTGCTGTACTTCTTCACCTTTCTTGTGGGTAGGCAGTGTTATTGTAATATTGAGCTGGTTATCCGTGGAATCAATCAGTTCGTCGATCGTGTTCCTGCTTATCATGGTCACCCGGGATTTTGAGTTAACGGTCGATGCGATAAGGAGTTATAACTATAACGTTTTTATAATACCGGTTTGTATGAAGTGGCTTCCGCCGACAAGTATTTTCTCATTGCCGGCAGCTGACAGAGACGTTTTGAAGAACCGGTTCCGGACTGCAGACTCAATTGTCATAAATGATTTGCCTCCATTATGGTTCCCGTGACAGGCACAGGCAGAAGAGAGCGTGTTGCGCAACCCTGCTCCTCTTTCTGATCTGGCTGCTTCCTCCCGCTGCAGAAGGTCAGGTCTACACCAACCGTTACCGCCCCCCCGAAAAGTGGCTGGAACTCCGGACGACCCATTTCCGGATCCTTTTCCCGCAGGGATATGAAACGGTGGCGTATGAGTCGGGGCGGATCCTGGAAAAACACTATCCCGGAGTTCAGGAGGTGACAGGAGGATCCCTCCGCCGGTTCCCCGTTGTCCTGAACGTCCGCAACCAGCGTTCCAACGGCTTTGTGATCCCTCTCAACTTCCGCACCGAGGTGGAGGTTCCTCCCATGTCGGGGAAGGCGATGAACCCCCGGACCGGCTCCTGGCTGGAGCTGGTTCTGGCGCATGAGCTGGTCCATGCCCTCCATATGAACGTCCGGCCGAAGAGTCTCACCTCGCTGATCGGGCTCTTCTCTCCCGACCTGAGACGATCGGTCCACTCCGCCGCACCATCCGGCTTCTTCGAGGGGCTTGCTGTCTGGTACGAGACCCATGGGATCTCACCGGGAGGAGGACGGGGGAACTACCCCTGGTTCACCCGGCGTTTCGACTCCGGATTCCAGCTGGAGAACAGGTGGTCGATGGGCCAGCTGGTCCACCCCTCTCTTGCCACCCGTCCCTACGACCGGCACTACGTTGCGTCCTACCCCTTCATTCACTGGATCCAGCAGGAGTACGGTCCTCAGACCATGAAACGGGTCATCGAATCTCACTACCGTCTTCCTTTTCTGGGAATGGGGATGGCGCTGCGAAAGGAGACCGGAAAATGGCCCTCCTCGCTCTACCGGGAGTTCACCCGATGGGCCGGATCCCGGGAGGGCTCAGGCTCTCTCTACGGAGAGAGAGGCCTGCAACAGCACTCTCCGGATCAACCGGATGCCGTTCCTGTGCCGTTGACGGGAAAAAGAGGAGCCTCCCTCCGCGCACCGCACTGGATCGATGAGGAGCGGATTCTTTTTTACGGCAGCTTCTATAACGCCCCTACCGGATTCTGGCTCTATCGTCTCTCCGACCAAACGCTCACACTTCTTCTGGAGCACCGCATCACCGATTCCATGATCTACACGGTCCATCCCGGAGACGGTACGGTCTATTTTTCCGATTACACTGCCCATCCTCTCTATGAGAACACCTTCACCTCCTCTCTCTATCGTTACCACCCGGACACCCGCCGTGCCAGAGAAGTGAATGGGACCAGGATGCTCTCTTCCCCCTCCATCTCCGCCGGGTCCCGACTCGTTGCCATCCGGAACGACGGGGAGCAGAGTCTTCTGGTCCGGGTCCGCTCCGACGGAAAGGGGTATGACACGCTGGCCAGCTTGCCTCAAGGGGATCAGTTCGATGAAGCCGCACAGCATCCCAGACTTCCCCATCTGGGGGTGATTGCACGAAGGGGGACGCGACAGTCACTCTGGATCACCTCGGACGGGGATGTTTCATCGGATCTGGAGGGCCCTCCCGATCTGTCGTTTCAGACCGGATCGATATTTGACATCCGGTGGCATCCGGTCCGGGAGAAACTTCTCTTTTCGAGCGATTTCACCGGCCGCCTTGAACTCTATGAATTTGATCTGGAAAAGAGGGAGCTGATCCGGATCGCCCGCTCGCGATTCAATGCGCTGGAACCTGCCTACTCACCGGATGGGGACCGGATTGTCTACATCGTGGAGGAGAATAACCGGCAGCTTCCTGTTCTTCTTGATCGCTCCTCCTTCCTCTCTGAACCGGTTCCGGAAACAGTCTGGAATGGTACCCTGAACGGTTGGAACCAACCGGCCCGGGATAAGGGCGGCCGGCAGAGCGGTCCGGCCAGGCCGGCAGCAGCGGTATCAGAAGAAAACGGCTGGGAACTGCACTCCTACCGTCCGTTTCCTTCCTGGCTGAAACCCCGGATGTTTCTGCCCGGTTACCGGCGGCGGGAAGAAGGAGGAGCGGAACTCTCCCTGCAGATGCTCTCAACAGATCCGCTGGGGCGCCATACCTACTCTATCCGCCCGAGCCGCTTTCACGGTCGCTACTGGTTCGATGCGGAGTACCGCTATTCGGGATTCTATCCCGGATTCCGGATCCGGGCTTTCAGTGAACCCTCCCTGATGCCGGTAGAGGGTCTTCCCTCCGCGGGCGGACTTCCTTCCTCTCTCCTGCTGGAGCAGACAGGAGCCTCTCTCTCCATCCCGTTTCAGTTCATTTTCCGGCAAAACACCCGGACCACGACTCTCTTTCTGGAACCAGAGGTGACCCTCTCCCGGATCCGTTTCTTCGGTCTTGACGAGGCTGGTGCAGCGCTCTCCTCCTATGCTCCCCTTCACTCCTTCTCCACCCGGGCCACTTTCCATTGGAGGCTCCGTCAGTTCGCACGGGATCTTCAACCCAATTCCGGCTGGACTCTCTTCTCCCAGTTCAATCTTGGATTTGCCGACTCCTCCTTGCGGTTTCAGGCCTACGGACACACCATCACCGGTAATTTTTCCGAACGGAGAGGTTTCCGTGCGGGGGTGGCACGCTATCTGGCTCCCCTGGCCAGATGGAACCAGTCTCTCCGGCTTCGGGCCCAGTTTCTTACACAGAATCGACCGGGCCCCTACAGCACGCGTGATGTACTCGATACGGTCTTTCCCGTCGGTATTCTTTTCGATACGAACAATCTGATGATGTTCGACACGCGATATGTCATCCCGCTTGCCTGGCCTGAAGATGGCGGAGTGCTTGTTCCCGCTTACCTCGGGAATCTGTACATTGCCCTTTACAGCCAGACTGCGGCCGATCTCAACACCGGTCCGCTGCTGTTTCCGGAACGTTCCAGAACCCTCATAGGAGCCGGTCTCCGGGCCCGGTTCGCTCTCTCCAGGCTTTATTTCGATTTCGGGGTGGGAGCAGCCTGGGAACCGGCACGCAATGAGTGGCAAATGATCATCGGATCGTTCTGATTGGAATAGTAGATCTTCCGAACCCTGCAACCTTACCCAACAAACCGGATCCATGAAAAAGATCACCCTTCTCCTGCTTCTTGCCGGGTTTCTGCTCTCCGGCACTACCCTCTCCGTCGCTCTCGACCGGAGCGGTGCTACCACCGAGCAGGATCAGGTTCAGCATCGTGCCAGTCCTGTTGCCATTGCGGCACTCAGTCACGGGGAGAGCTACCTGAAAATTGTCTACGGACAACCCTACAAACGGGGCCGGCAGATTTTTGGGGGACTGGTTCCTTTCGGAGAAGTTTGGAGAACCGGAGCCAATGAAGCGACCGAGATCACCCTTACCCGTGCAGTACGCATGGGCGGAAACCGGGTGGAACCGGGAACCTATGCTCTTTTCACCATCCCGAAAGAGAACGAGTGGACCGTCATTCTGAATCGGAAGCTCGGGCAGTGGGGTGCCTTCTCCTACGACAGTTCTTTCGATCTGCTCCGGTTCAACCGCCCCTCCCGACCAACCGGGGAGACGGTCGAGGCGATGCGCATCTCTTTTTCCGAAGTGGAAAACGGTCGGACCACACTGACCATCGAGTGGGACGACAGGGCGGTCGACATTCCGATTGAGCTCTGATCCGGGCAGATGCCGGAGTGGATCACTTCTTTGTCACCCGGCCCATGGGGACGGGATTCTCTCCCATCGATTCCAGAAGGGAGAGAATCTCCTGCTCCCGTCCGGCATTAACCACTACAATCAGACCGATCCCCAGATTGAAGGTTCTTCGCATATCCTCCTCCGGGACCTGTCCGGTCTCCTGAATGAGTCGGAAGAGGGGCGGCTGTTCCCATGCCTTCCAGTCGATCTCCAGCCCGAGACCTTCGGGAAGGATCCGAAGGGTGTTTCCCTCGATTCCTCCACCGGTGATATGGGAGAAACCGTTCACCCCGTCCTGCTCCTTGAGGCGGGTGATGATCCCGAGATAGGAACGGTGTATCGAGAGAAGCGCATCTCCCACCGTTGTGCCGAGCTCTTCCACAGTGTCATTCACGTCGTAACGGCTGAAAAGCACTTTTCGGGCCAGGGAGTAGCCGTTCGTGTGAAGTCCGCTGGACGGGATCCCGATCAGACGGTCTCCGGAGCGGATCCTCTCCCCCGTGATCAATTTTTTTCTGTCCACGATTCCCACAATCGTTCCGGCCAGGTCAAACTCACCCTCCTTGTAGATATCGGGCATTTCGGCGGTCTCCCCGCCGATCAGGGCGACTCCGTTTTCACGGCAGGCCGTGGCAAAGCCGCGTATGACCTCATAGCCCGTCTGCTGCTCCAGTCTGCCCGTGGAGAAGTAGTCCAGAAAAAAGAGAGGGCGGGCGCCACAAACAGCAATGTCATTGACACAGTGGTTGACCAGATCCTGGCCGATTGTATCGTACTTTCCGGTACGGAAGGCGACAATGAGCTTGGTGCCGACCCCATCCACGCTGCTCACAAAGACCGGAGCTTCATAACCGCTCAGGTCAGGCTGGAAAAGGGCACCGAATCCTCCGATATCGGAAAGGACCTGGCTGTTGTGTGTTTCGCGGACTACACTTTTGATCGATTCGACCAGCTTCTCACCGGCATCTATATCGACTCCGGCCTCTTTGTAGGTAATCGGTTTTTTGCTCACGAAAGAAGAAAAGATAAATGGTTCCGGGGAGTTGACGAACTGAAGAGAAAATATACGAAACATTCGGGTAGTGGATCGGCGGCTCCTAGAAGGAGTTTTCCACAGGGTAAAAGAGTGATTACAATAAGATGATTGTAGTTGTTGTAAATAGTAGGGGGGTGTGGAAAGGTGGATAACCCGAATGCACACACTCAATTTGAAGTGCGTGTACAGAATGTGGATGACATGGTGGATAACCGGTGTTGTAAAATCAATGACATGCGGCTCAGATTTTTTATTATCCACAATGACATCATTTTTTGTACATATATGACCGATGAAATGATTCACGCCGGTAAAAATTTTTACCCGGTGTGGATATCGCCGTATCTTTGTGGAGAGCTGTGGATGGTATTCAACATTCCTGACCTTGTTTTTGCTATCCACACGTTTTACCCGCTTTATCCACAGGGTTATACACCGATGAAAACTGTCATACAGAGAGTAAGCCGTGCGCAGGTTTCGGTCGATGGAGAGGTTACAGGCTCTATCGGTACCGGACTTCTTGTGCTCCTTGGCATCCATCCGGAGGATGATGCCTCTGTGATCCGTTGGATGGGTGATAAAATTCTGAACATGAGAATCTTTCCGGACGAAGAGGGAAAGATGAATCGTTCTGTACGTGATATCAGGGGAGGAATTCTTGTAATCTCCCAATTCACGCTCTATGGGGATGTGCAGAGAGGGAACCGCCCCGGATTCAGTGAGGCGGCACCACCGGGGATTGCCGAGCCGGTTTATGAGGAGATGGTCCGTTACCTCAGGTCGGAAAGCGATCTGCCTGTGGAGACCGGGAAGTTCGGAGCGATGATGGATGTCTCTCTGATCAATGAGGGGCCTGTGACCATCATCGTGGAAAAATGAGTGTCATCTTTCTCTTTATCGACGGGATAGGTCTGGGGGAGAAGGGAAAGCACAATCCTCTTTCCGATCCCCGGTGGGAATCATTTCAGGAGCTGACCCGGGGTCAGGGGCTTACAGAAAGCAGCGAACCCGTTCATGAGCCCGGACAACTGTTTACAGGCCTGGATGCCACACTCGGAGTGGAGGGTTTGCCTCAAAGCGGTACCGGGCAGGCTGCCCTCTTTACCGGGGAGAATGCCGCAGAAATCGCAGGAAGGCACTACGGTCCTTGGCCTCACTCCAAAACCCGTCCGCTGATCCGGGAGAGAAGTCTTTTTCAACGGGTGAAGGAGGCAGGTCTGAAACCCCACTTCATCAATGCCTATCCTGAACCCTTTTTTCAGCGGGCCAAAGCGCGGAATCGGTGGACCTGCACCACACTGATGGCCAAAACCGCCGGAGTGAGCCTGAACGGTGTCCGGGAGGTGAGGGAAGGAACAGCGGTTACCGCAGAAATCCTGCAGACACGATGGAGGGAACGTCTCTATCCCGATATTCCTGAAATCGAACCGGAAGAGGCTGCTGCTCGTCTCCTTGTGGCAGCAGAGTGTCATGACCTTGTACTCTTTGAATACTTTCTTACCGACGAGGCCGGTCACAGCATGGATCCGGAGATGAGCCGAACGGTCCTTCACCCGCTGGACCGGTTTATCCTGCATCTGTTAAGGAACAAAAGGAGTGAGGATGTTCTGGTGATCAGCAGTGATCATGGAAATCTGGAGGATCTCTCGGTAAAGAGCCATACCCGAAACCGGGTCCCGCTCCTGGTGCATGGGGCGATGCCGACCGATCTGATTCTCGAGGAGAGCCTGATGCCGGACTCCATCATGGATGTGCCTGATCTGATCGTGAAGATGCTGATGGGATAGCAGGAAGGAGGATAGAGGAAAAGAGAAGTAAGGAAGAGCCCGGATCGTGGGAGAAGATACGGGAGGAGAGAGGGGTGATAAGGGTGAGAAAGGGCCGGGACATCTGGCTGCCCGGCCGCTTGTCACCTTCGGAAACCGTCTTGAATAACGGGTCTGACGGCTATTTCAGCTGATCGAGAGTGTCCCGGATGCGGCCGAAGATCTCTTCGATGGTACCGACGCCGTCGATCTCCCGAACGCGTCCCTGTTTCTCGTAAAACTCTTTTACGGGACGGGTCTCGTTTTCATAGACCTGAAGCCGTTTCTCTACTCCCTCGGGAGTGTCATCGGTCCGTCCTTCTCCCCTGCTCAGGATCCTGCGGGTGAGTTCTTCCCGGGGAACTTCCAGGCTCACAAACGCATCGATCGAGTCATTCCGACTTTGAAGAATCCTGTCGAATGCTTCGGCCTGTCCTACCGTCCGGGGAAACCCGTCGAGGATGTATCCGTTTCGGTACTCCTCTTTCTTCAGCTCCTCCGCGACCAGGTCGACCACAATCTGGTCGGAGACCAGTTCACCCGAGTCGAGAATGCTTTTTACCTGCTTGCCGAGCTCGGTCTCGTTCCGGATCGCTTCACGAAAAATATCTCCCGTCGAGATGTGGGGGATGGCGTAATGATCCCGGATAAGGGCAGCCTGGGTCCCCTTTCCTGCCCCGGGCGGGCCGAACAGAATCACTTTCATCGGACTTCTCCCGGATTACTCCTTGTTTTCTTTCTTGGCTTCGGCTGCCTTGTTGTTTCCATTATTGGAAGCGTTCACCTGACGCTGATCGCGTTCCTGGATTCTTGCCGCCTTGCCCCGGAGTGCCCGGAGATAGAAGAGTTTGGAACGACGGACCTTTCCTCTCCGTACAACATCGATCTTTGCGATGAAGGGTGAGTAGAGGGGGAAAATCCGTTCAACACCCACGTTGCCGGACATCTTGCGGACCGTAAAGGTCTTGTTTGCCCCGCTGCCCCGCTCGCTGATGACCACCCCCTGATACTGCTGGATCCGTTCCTTGTCCCCCTCGCGTACGCGATAGTGAATGTTGACCGTATCCCCTGCAGCAAAGGAAGGGATATCATCGCGTACAACTGTCTGTTCAATAAGTTTTAGCTTTTCCATAATCAGTTCCAATTGGGCTTATTCATTCGAATCTTGTTTCAACAGGTCGGGGCGCAGCTCCCGGGTCCGTTTCAGTGCCTGTTCACTTCTCCACTTCCTGACCTTTTCGTGATCTCCGGAAAGGAGCACGTCCGGCACTTTCATTCCCCTGAACTCCGCCGGCCGTGTGTAGACAGGGGCGGAGAGCAGAGGTTCCTGAAACGAATCGGACAGGGCGCTTTCCGCATCTCCAAGTGCACCGGGCAGAAGACGGACAATGGCGTCGGTAATGGCCATTGCCGGAATCTCACCGCCTGAAAGGACAAAATCACCCATAGAGTACTCTCGGGTGACGAGGGTTTCCCGCACCCGGTGATCGACCCCTTTGTAGTGTCCGCAGAGGATGATCAGGTTCTGTTTCAGGGAGAGCTCGTTGGCATGCTCCTGCCTGAATGGAATCCCGTCGGGTGATGGAAAGAGGATCTCGTCATAGGAACGCTCCCTGAAGAGTCTCTCCATGCAGGAGAAGATGGGTTGTGCGGTGAGCACCATTCCGGCTCCGCCTCCGTAGGGGTAGTCGTCTACTTTCCGATGCTTGTCTTCGGAGTGGTCCCGCAGATCATGGATCTCTATCCGGACCAGACCCTGTTTGCGGGCTCTTCCCACGATGCTGTGGGAGAGGGGACTCTCCAGCAGTTCCGGAACAGCGGAGAGGATATCGATGCGCATCATCAGAGCTCCTTCAGATGTTTCAGATTCCGGCAGTTGAGCCGACGCCTTTCGTGGTCCACGGAGAGTACATACTCCTCAACCCAGGGGACAAGAAACTCTTTCTCCGGTCCGTGCCCTTTCTGTCTGACACGCAGTAGGGTCTGGCCCGGGTGTTCGATCACCTCCTCGATCACACCTGCCAGGCCGGACTCATCGAATACCTCAAATCCCTCCGCCGATTCTTCCTCAGGTTCGGGATAATCGGAACGATCGATGAAAACGGTACACTCCTGGTACTGTTCCGCATCGGAACGGTTGGAGATACGGTCAAATTTTACAAAGAACAATCTGCTGTTCCGCTTCTCTTCGATGCGGAGATCGACAATCCGGACCGGCATCCGCTCCCCTCTTCGGTTTTCCAGGTAGAGCAGTGTGCCGGTGTTCAGCCAGGAACCGGCACGGTTTCCGCTCAACGGGAAAAGCCGGAGTGTGCCATCCAGCCCGTGTGCTTTTCCTGTTTTTGCTACAATCCTGAAAGGATCGACCGGAAGGGTCATCGGAGCCCGGAACCGTTAACCGCAGCGGTTATCCGGCGTCTCCGGATTGTTTTGCTTCCCAGGCACGAAGAACCGTGACACGGTCTTCGTTCTCCGGCACAAAACCCTCAAGCTCTTTGAGCGGGGTGTTGCGGATATGCTCAATAGCCTCGTTGGCGGTCATATCGGTGGAGAGTGAACCTCCGTCACCGGCGGCAGCCGGAGATCCGGACTCTTTTTCCTGCGGAGCGGATGCACTCTCTTCAGAAGCTTCCGTTCCGGCAGTTTCCACTGCTTCAGCTTCATCTGCTGCCTCAATGGTTTCTGCCTCGGCAGACGCATCGGCTTCAGGTTCACTTTCAGGCTCTGATGCCTCCTCAGCAGTTTCAACGGCCTCCGCAACCTCCTCAGCAGCCGGAGCTTCTTCACTGGCTTCCGCTTCTGCCGTTCCGGCTTCTTCGGCCTGGGCAACACCTTCTTCTGCAGATTCCGCCGCTTCCGCTTCTGCGGCTGCTGCCGCTTCTTCAGCAGCTTTCTGCTCTTCTTCCGCTTTTCTTGCGGCCTCAGCCTCGGCAGCCATCTGCTCCTGCTGCTTACGAATCTGCTCCTCTTCCGCTTTCAGCAGTGCTTTCTGGCGCTCTTTGCGACTGAGTGTCTTTTCAGCATCTCTGGCGCTCTTCTCTTCCTTCCAGCGGGCAATCTCCTGTTCAATCTCCTCTTCGGACTTTCCCCAGCGAAGCAGGTGAAGCTTGTAGAGCAGACCTTCCCTCTTGAGAAGGGATCGGACCGTATCGCTCGGCTGGGCGCCAACCCGGAGCCAGTAGAGAACGCGATCTTCATTCAGGATCAGCTCTTTATTCTCGCTGACGTTGTCATAGCGTCCCAACCGTTCGATTACCCGGCCATCCCGGGGGGCACGCCGGTCGGCCGCGACAATATGGTAATAGGGCCTTTTCTTACGGCCTCTTCGTTGCAAACGTAACGTAATCAATGATCTGTCCTTTCAGTTATTGGTTTCATGTTCATTGGCGGCCGAGAGGCAACCCCAAACTCTGCATGGCCTGACTCAGTCTGCCCGCTTTGGATATACTCTTCATCATTTTTTTCATCTGATCGAACTGCTTGATCAGCTGATTCACCTCCCGGACCGTCGTTCCGGAGCCGGTTGCTATACGCCGTCTCCGGCTTCCGTTCAGAAGTCTGGGGTCGCGCCGCTCCTCCGGAGTCATGGAGTTGATGATCGCTTCGACCGGTTTGAAGGAGTCCTCCTCCAGATCCATATCCTTCACGGCGTTGCCGGCACCTGGAATCATCTTCACCAGATCGGCAAGGCTTCCCATTTTTTTGATCTTTTGGATCTGATCGTAGAAATCCTCCAGATCAAACTTTTCAGAACGGATCTTCTTTTTCAGCTTCTCCGCCTGGCGGGCGTCGAACTGGGACTGGGCCTTCTCGACAAGTGAAACAACATCCCCCATTCCCAGGATCCGCTGGGCCATCCGGTCCGGCCAGAAGGGAGAGAGAGCATCCAGTTTTTCCCCGGTGCTCATGAATTTGATCGGTTTCCGGACCACTGTCCGGATCGAAAGGGCGGCACCTCCACGGGTATCCCCGTCAAGCTTGGTCAGGACCACCCCGCTGAAGTCGATCGTCTCGTTGAAGGCCCGGGCGGTGTTGACCGCATCCTGCCCCGTCATCGAGTCGACGACAAAGAGGATCTCGTCGGGGTTGACCGCCTTCTTGATCTCGGCCACCTCCTGCATCATCTCCTCATCGACATGGAGCCGGCCTGCCGTATCTATAATAACGGTATCGAGCGCCAGGCTTTTGGCCATGGAGACCGCTTCTCTTGCAACCCGTACCGGGTCCTTCTGATCGATGGAGTAGACCGGGACATCAATCTGGGAGGCGAGGGTCTTGAGCTGGTCGATTGCAGCCGGCCGGTAGACGTCGGCGGCAGCGAGAAGTGGTGAACGACGGTTTTCATTTTTGAGATAGCGGGCGAGCTTGCCTGCAAACGTCGTTTTACCCGAACCCTGGAGACCGGCAATAAGAATAACGGTCGGAGGAGTCTGGGCCACAGCCAGATCGATCCGCTCTCCTCCCAGGATTTCGACCAGCTCATCGTAGACAATCTTGGTAAATTGCTGGCCCGGGTTGACACTGGTCAGAACCTCTCCGCCCAGAGCCTTCTCACGCACCTTTTCTGTAAAGGTGCGTGTCACCTCCAGGTTCACGTCGGCATCAAGCAGAGCCCGGCGTATCTCCCTTACCGTTTCCGCAATATTGATTTCGGTAATGCGGGAGTGGCCTTTCAGACTCTGTACGGCCGATTCTAATTTTGTCGAGAGATCATCAAACATGTCGCTATAAACGCGAAACGATTAACCGCAAGTTGCAAAGTCACGAAAAATACACACATTCGCTTGTCTTATCAACATGCATCTGGATCAATTTATTCTTCAACTTTTTCCGCTACAGCCGGGAAGTCGATTGAACTTCATTCAAATGAAGTAATTGTTATCTTCGATCGATGCGATCCGACCGGATCGGAAAAGGAATCCTGGAGTGTGCGGGTTGATGCCGCTACGGACAAAATTCTGAAATTTTTAAGAAACAGTATCAGAAAAAGATTGAGGAGAACCGCTGATGGCGAGTGAAACGACTTCGAAAGGATATGGACTTCTGAAGGGAAAAAAAGGGATCATCTTTGGTGCACTGGATGAGCGGAGCATCGCCTGGCGGGTTGCTCTTGCCTGCCACCGAGAGGGGGCGGAGATCGCTCTCTCCAATGCGCCCATCGCTTTGCGGCTGGGACAGCTCGACAGGCTGGCCGAGGAGACCGGTGCCCGGATCTACCCTTGTGATGTGACCGACGAAGCTCAGGTGGAGAAGCTGATGGAGGAGATCCGGGAGGAGTATGGAGGGATCGATTTTATCCTGCACGCCATCGGGATGTCCCCCAACATCCGCAAGAAGGTGGACTACACCGAACTGAATTACCGTTTCTTCAGCCAGACACTCGATATTTCGGCCATCTCGCTGCACAAGATCATCCATTTTGCCGACAAGGCAGGCATTCTGAACGACGGGGGCAGCATTGTCGCCCTCTCCTATATCGGTGCGCAGCGGATCTTCTCTAAATATTCCGACATGAACGATGCGAAGGCCCTGCTTGAGAGCATCGCCCGGAACTACGGAAGCCGTCTTGCCAGCCGCGGCATCCGCGTGAACAGTGTATCGCAGGCGCCGACCCGCACCTCTGCGGGCAGTGGAATCCGTGGTTTTGATGCAATGTACACCTTTGCCGACAAGATCGCGCCGCTGGGGAATCCGGATGCCGATGAGTGCGCCGATTACTGCATCACCCTCTTCTCCGATCTGACGCGGAAGGTGACCATGCAGAACCTCTACCATGACGGTGGCTTTGTTACCGCCGGGATCTCCGAAGAGATGATTGAGGCGCTGGCCACGATCTACGGAGAGGATGAGGATGGACCGGCCGGTTCCTAGCGGGGAAACGGACAGACTGAAATCTCAATTGCAGATTTACTGGAGCCCGACATGGAGGCCCGTATCATACTGGGGATCGATCCCGGTTCAAGACACACTGGATTCGCCCTGCTTTCCGAGGAGGCGCGGTCCTGCAGGGTCTCCGAGTGCGGAGTGATCCATACCTGGAAGCTGGATGACCAGGCGGCACGGCTTCAGAAGATCTTCGAGTCGGTCACGGAGATTGTGAAGCGGTGCCGTCCCGACTTCTGTGCCGTTGAGACTCCTGTCTACGGGATCGACCCGCTGGCGATGCTGAAGCTGGGTCGGGCCCAGGCCGCTGCGATCCTGGCGGTGACCAATCAGGGAATTCCTGTTGCGGAGTACTATCCCAAGGCGGTAAAGAAGGCAGTTACCGGCAACGGAAATGCGAGCAAGGAGCAGGTGGCCTGGATGCTGCGCAAGCTGGTCCGCCTTCCGGAAGAGCCTCTCTCGGCCGACGCCTCCGACGCGGTCGCCGTGGCCTGGTGCCATCTCTCGGAACTGAACGGGCACAACCGGCTTCAGTCCGGGCGGAAATATCACCAGAACAACCGGAAATCGGCCTGGCAGGAATTTCTGGATGCCAATCCGGACAAGATCAGGTCATGGGAGAACAAACCGAACGTTAATGACCCATGATTGCATTTCTTGAAGGGAGAATCGAGGAGAAAAACGGTGCGTACGCTATTCTGAACGTTGGAGGGGTGGGCTGGCAGGTGGAGATCTCCCGCCAGACGCATGACGCTCTTCCGCCGGCCGGGAGGGAGGTGCGTCTTCTGATCTACCACCATATCACCGAGAGTGATCAGCGACTCTTCGGATTTTCTGCTGCCGGAGAGAAAGAGTTGTTTGAAAAATTGATCACCGTCAAGGGGATCGGACCGAGAATGGCACTCACCATCCTGTCCGGGATGAATGCGGAGCTGCTGATTCGGGCGATTCTCCAGGGAGATCAGCCTGCACTTTCCACCATACCGGGAATCGGCAAGAAGACGGCGGAACGGATCATTCTGGAACTGAGAGACAAGCTGAGCCCCGCGGACGGCGGAACAGGAGTTTCCGCTTCCGGGAGAACGCCTTCCGGGTCCTCGAAAGAGGCGATCGATGCCCTCGAGGCTCTGGGTTTCCGGCGCAATGACGCTGAAAAAACAGTGCACGCGATCCTGCGGGAGCAACCGCAGGCTGAGGCATCTGAACTGATCAAGAAAGCACTTGCAACCTTAAAAGGGTGAGTTTCGATGAATTATGCAGTGATTATGGCCGGAGGATCCGGCACACGATTCTGGCCGATGAGTACTCAAGAGAGACCAAAGCAGTTCCTGAAACTTTTCGGTGACAGGACCATGCTTCAAACCAGTGTGGAGCGTCTGGATGGGTTTATTCCCCTGGAGAGGTGCATGATCCTGGCCAATGAACAGCACCTGGATCTGATCCGTGAGCAGCTGCCCGGACTCCCGCCCTCCCTGCTCGTCGGTGAGCCCGTTGCCCGGAACACCGCCCCCTGCATCGCCCTGGCCGCCCGGTTGCTTCTGGAGAGGGACCCCGATGCCGTGATGGTTGTACTGACGGCCGATCACCGAATAGAGGATGAGGAGGCGTTCCGCTCCATTCTGCGGGCCGCTGTGGAGACAGCACGCAATGAAGAGTGTCTGGTGACGCTCGGGATCCGTCCGAATCGTCCTGAAACCGGTTATGGATATATCCGGTACCGGAATGAAGCCGTCCGGGCAGGTGACCATGAGTCGTTTCCCGTCCTCAATTTTACGGAGAAGCCGGACCGCGAGACCGCGGAATCTTTTCTGAAATCGGGGGATTATCTCTGGAACAGCGGAATGTTCATCTGGAAGGCATCCGTCATCCTCGAGGAGTTTCGAAAACATCTGCCCGAGATCTATCACAATGCGGAGCGGTTTATGGAAAGCTCCGCCGTGGCAGCAGGGGGCTCTGCGGATTCCACCCCTGAAAAGATAAGAGAGGAGAGCATTCCGCAAGCCTCTGTTGTGCCGGATCGAGAGGAGCTTCTGGATTACTACCGGAGCTGCCCGGCCATCTCGATCGACTATGGAATCATGGAAAAAGCGGAAAAGGTCCGGGTCCTGCCCGGCGATTTCGGATGGAGCGATGTGGGAAGCTGGCAGGCAGTGCACGAGATGTCACTCACGGACGAGAAGGGAAACAGCATCCGCACCCCTGCCTCCATCCTGGAGGATTCTGCGGGAAACCTGATCCAGAGTGAAAGCGGCAAGCTGATCGCACTTGTCGGGGTGGAAAACCTGGCGATCGTGGAGACAGAAAATGCCATTCTTGTCTGCGATCTCAACCGCTCCCAGGATGTGAGAAAGGTTGTAGAGGAGCTGAAAAGGGAGCCCTCCCTCCGGCGGTTTCTCTGAACGTCAGATCTCTATGGTGAGCTGATCGTAGGCGAGCTTCACGTGAGCGGGGAGCCGGCTGCTCACCTTCCTGTGATTCACCTGAATATTCATATGGGTGAGCCAGGTCTCCTCTACCTGGAGTTCATTGGCAAGCTCGATCGCTTCCGGAATGGTAAGATGAGAGGGATGAGGGGGGGCCCACCTCAATCCGCTTATCACCATGGTGCGGGCGCCGCGGATCAGTTCCTTCGTCGGTTCCGGGATCCGCTTGGTATCGGTAAGGTAGACCAGGTCGCCCAGGCGGTAGCCGTAGATGTCTATCGGTCCATGATTGACCGGCAGCGGGGTGATACGGATTCCGTTCCAGGCAAACGGCTCCTCAATCTCATGAATATCGACGGAGGTGGCTTCTGGGTAGCGGTCTTCCCCGAACATGTAATCGAACCGTTTGCGGATCGATTCTGCTGCCCGGGGCGAGGTGAAGAGCGGAATCGACTCTTTCTGGGCAAAATTGTAGGCTCTCAGATCGTCCAGTCCGGCCACATGATCCATATGTTCATGGGTGATGAGAACAAGATCGATCCGCTTGATCCCAGCCCGGATTGTCTGAAGCCGGAACTCCGGGCTGGTGTCGATCAGAATGGATGCTCCGTTATATTGGACCCATGCGGAAGAGCGGTACCGCTCGTTCCGTGGATCTCCGTCCAGAAGTTCGCTTCCGAATCCACCTGCAACCGGTACCCCCATGGAGGTCCCGGTTCCAAGGAAGGTCAGTTTCATCGGCTTCATCGGGCCTCTTTCATCCTGTCCCAATACTCCACCAGTTTTTTTCGAACAGCCGGTTTGATGTAGACTTCCTCCAGAGGAAGCTCCTTCAGCACCTTGGCCATGGTAAGAATCTGTGATTCAACCGGACGGTTCCTGTTCACCACAATGAGCCGGTCCCCCTCCATGACACAGGAGTCCCCGCGGAAAGAACCCCTCTCCTTCCGGATCCGGTATCCCGCCTGCTCGCACAATGATTCAAACTCTGAAAGAAGCTGATCCGGTTTCATCTTCACTGGCCGGCTTTTATAGTTGATTTTCGTCAGAGTGTAACTCCGATGGTGATGTTGTGTCCGCTGTAGTTGTAGTCAAACAGTTCCCGTTCGATGTCGTAGGATCGATAGCGGAAGTGGTATCCAAGAACCAGGGCCCTTCCGGGGAACAGATTGAGAAGAGAAACCCTCACTTTGCCGTCCAGTGAAAAAACCGATCCGCCGATGAAGGCTCCTTGTGAGTTGCTGAAGCCGTAGCTGGGAACGAGCTGGGCCGAACCATGGACTTTTCCCGCCAGTCGTGAAGAGGCACCCAGACCGGCCCCGAACTGAAAGGCGCTCTGCTGAAAGCGGATGGAAGAGGAGCTCGACATGACCCGTTTGAGATCCGTATTGATCTGAAGCGGCAGATAGAGCATGAGCTGTGGAGAACCGGCCAGGAAAAAGGGATTGTGTATGGTTGCACCGATATTGACATACCCCCTCTCCTCCAGGCCTGTAAGTTTGCCTGCGAGGCCGATGTACATGTTGATCGCCTGCGATTCAAACCGCACGTTGAATATTTCCCCGTTAAAATCATACCGGTCGGTTCCCTGGGCGGTCTCTCCCTGATAGTTGAAATCACCCCGCTCCCAGCCCGCCATCAATCGTGAAGAGAGCAGTGTTACATCGGCGTCGCGGCGTTCATCCCCCACAGAAAACATCTGAGCGGCAGACTCACCCGCAAAAAGGAGTATCAGCAGAGCAGGGAGGAACAGGGAAGAGACGGTTCGCTGTATCATGAATCGATGGATGAATCGTTATAGAAGCAGGTACCGGAAATGCGAGCGATGAATCGGGTTTGTGATGAATCGCCGGGCAGATGCATCTTGATGGCGCTTTTAACTTCCCTCCTCTTCGCATCGTTTAAAAATAGCTTTTTCAAACCATAAAACGGAGAAGTTCTCCGCAGGGAGCGGGAACGATCCGCAGGAACGGCAATTTATAAGAGAAGGGGCAACCGGATGCTTATCCGGCCCTCCTGGTTTTCAAGGATCAACAATCAACCATCCCGACGAAAAGGGGCCGCAGTTGAACACTGTGGCCCTTATTATTGTCTTATTCTTGAGCAGAATCTTGATTTGGGCGGGGGCTTGACAATCGGTCGCAAACGTGGCTATATTTGGTGTTCCGGCAGCTCAGCCGGTTTCAAAACACACGGTCCGGTAGTTCAGTTGGTTAGAACGCCTGCCTGTCACGCAGGAGGTCGAGGGTTCGAGTCCCTTCCGGATCGCATCAGATAAAGCCTTGCCAGCCAATATGTTATGCTGTTGCAAGGCTTTTTTGTTTGTCCCTTTCCGGGCTCTTTACCGGATTCCCGAATTGCCGGGCCCGAAATGATCCCCCGAAGACTCATCCTTCCTCTCCATCCTGCTTATCGAAAAGCTGTCCCGGGGTATCTGGTCACAGGCTACTCTTTTTTTTATAAATCCCGTATTTTTCCGGACTTGAATTCGGCCATCACTGGGAATTCGGCAATCAGGAGCAGAAATCGCAAGTGAAGTAATAATATTTGGATGGAGTCTGTAAACCCTGGATATGATGTGATTGTGGTTGGCGGTGGACATGCCGGAAGTGAAGCGGCAGCTGCGGCCTCTGCAATGGGAGCAAAGACTCTTCTCATCACCATGAGTCTCGAGGCCATTGCCAGAATGTCCTGCAACCCTGCGATGGGAGGAGTGGCCAAGGGACAGCTTGTCCGGGAGATTGACGCTCTGGGAGGAGTGAGCGGTCTGGTCAGTGATCAAACCGGGGTCCAGTTCCGGATACTCAATCGAAGCAAAGGGCCTGCCATGTGGAGTCCCCGTTGTCAGAGTGATCGCGCGCTCTATTCGCTCCGGATGAGAGAGATCCTGGAGCAGCGTGAGAATCTCACTTTCCGGCAAGATCATGTTGTGGACCTGCTCACCGATGATGAGGGGAAAGAGGTCCGGGGTGTGGTCACGCAGACCGGACAGATTTTCCGGGCGGGTGCCGTTGTGCTTACCACAGGTACCTTCGGCAACGGGGTGATCCATATTGGAGAAACCCGTTTCGGAGGAGGACGGTCCGGCGAGCGGGCCTCCACAGGCATCTCTGCATCACTCGAGAAACTCGGATTCGAACTGGGGCGTCTCAAGACCGGGACCCCGCCGCGAATTGACGGAAGAACGGTCGATCTGAGCAAGTTTGAAGTCCAGTATGGGGATGAAGACCCCACGCCCTTCTCTTTTATGACAGACTCCCTCCCCTCTCTGGAGAATCAGCTCACCTGCTGGATCGGATATACCACACCTGACGTCCATGATATCCTGAGAACCGGTTTTGATCGGAGTCCCATGTTTACCGGGCGAATCCGGGGCACCGGACCCCGCTACTGCCCCAGCATTGAAGACAAGATCCACAGGTTTGCCGACAAGGAGAAACATCAGCTCTTTCTGGAACCGGAAGGGTGGAACACCTACGAAATGTATCTGAACGGTTTCTCCACTTCCCTTCCCGAAGATGTACAGTACAAGGCACTGAGAGCCATACCCGGACTTGAGAAGGCAATCATGATCCGGCCGGGGTACGCCATCGAGTATGACTACTTCCCACCCTGGCAGATCCGCAGGAGCCTGGAGACGAAACGTGTGGACGGACTCTTTTTTGCAGGACAGATCAACGGCACCACAGGATATGAGGAGGCTGCCAGTCAGGGACTTGTTGCGGGGATCAACGCCGTGCTCCGGATCGATGGGAAGGATCCTTTCATTTTGAAACGATCCGAAGCCTATATCGGTGTCCTGATTGATGATCTGATCAACAAGGGAACCGAGGAGCCTTACCGGATGTTCACCTCCCGCGCGGAGCACCGCATCCTTCTCAGGCAGGACAATGCGGATCTGCGGCTCACGGAGCTTGGTCATCGCCTGGGACTTGCGAGCGAGGAGCGTTACAGAAGATTCAGCGCGAAAAGAGATCAGATTGACAAACTGCATGATCTGCTCTCCGGCTATACGGTACGGCCTGAACAGATGAATCCCATGCTAGAACGGATCGGGTCGGCCCCTCTCTCTCAGCCCGTCAAAGCAAAAACCCTCATCCCGAGGCCTGAAATCCATCTCAATCATCTCCTCGAGGCAGATCTTTCGCTGCGGGAGATGGCAGAGAACATCACACGAGACCGATATGCCCTGGAGCAGATTGAGATCCAGATAAAATATTCGGGCTATATCGAGAAGGAGTTCGAGATGGTGCGCGAGATGCAGGCTCAGGAAAACACCCCTATCCCTGAGAAAATACGTTATGAGCAGCTGAAGAGCCTCTCCTCCGAAGGACGACAAAAACTCGATAAGATCCGTCCTGAAACGATCGGACAGGCAAGCCGGATCAGTGGAGTCTCTGCAAGTGACATCGCGGTCCTGATGGTCTATCTGAAGAACTGATGCGACGGGAACGGCAAGTTCAGCCCCGCACTGTTTCACGTGAAACATTGGAAAAGGCGCGTCAACTCTTCCGTGAACATTTGCCGGAACTGGAGGAGTATCTGGATCAGCTTCTCTGGTGGAACCGAAAGGTGAACCTTGTAAGCAGGGAGGTTTCACGTGAAACATTGAGGGAGCATCTCACCCATTCTCTCCTGCCGGTCGTCATGGGTCTTTTTGAACAGGAGGACCGATGGCTTGATGCAGGAACGGGGGGCGGCTTGCCGGGTATTCCACTGGCAATAACAGATCCATCCCGGGAGTGGATTCTTAATGATATTTCGGTAAAGAAGATCGCGGCTGTACGGCAGATTGCCTGGAACCTCGACCTGAAAAATGTACGTACCGTCTCATCACCGGTTGAAAAGGTTTCCCTCCCCTTCCATGGAATTGTCACCAAACATGCGTTCCACGCTGGTTCTCTCTGGAGGATGACAAAGGAGATGCCCTGGAACCGGATGATTTTCTACAAAGGGGCCGATGAGGCGGAAGAGGAGATCACGCAGGTGTTGCAGGAATGGGAAGAGGGAGAGACCGCACATATTTTCCGGTTTGATTTTGGAGAAGGGGAACCATTCTATGAAGGCAAAGCCATTCTTGTTCTGGATCGGGCACCTCTCCTTGATTAGCAAGCACCCCCTCTCTATCGTTACGTAGCCGCTTAATGTCTCGTGGATTCCATCTATGCGGCCGAAAATGGCATCATGCCTGGCGCACCATACTGACAGCGTTGCGCACACTATCAAACGGATCCTGGAAAGATGAGTCGGATGAAGAGTTCGGAACGGAGGATGAAGATCATCCTGATGCTGCAGGAGAACCGGAAGGATCTTACGGCGGACAAGCTCGCTGAACTGTTCGGAGTGAGCCGGCGCACCATTTTCCGGGATCTTAATGCCCTGTCCGAGATCAATGTACCCGTTACATGGGAGCGATACAGCGGTTATGGTGTTGTCCCGGGATTCAGGATGCCGCCTCTCATGTTCTCATCGAAGGAACTGGCAACCATCATGGTCGGTCTGAACTTTGTAAAGTCTCAGGTGGATCAGAATCTGGTGGAGGATGCCCGCGGTGTGGAGATCAAGATCCGTCATTCATTGCCGGAAGAGCTCCGTCATTTCATGGAGTCGTTGTCCGGCCGAACCATTGTTGATCCATTTCTCAGATTCGGACCGGCAAAGAGGAAGGGAGGGAGCTGGTATCTGGTGAGCAGTGCCATTTCCCAGAATCTCTCCATCGAATTTCATTATCAGGCGCGGGGAAGAGAGACACGAAGCCGGCGTTTGATCGACCCCTATCTTCTGGTTTTTTACCGGGATCACTGGAATGTGATCGGCTACTCTGAAAAAAGGAAGGATATGCGGAATTTTATCCTCGATCGGATGTCCGACATCCGGATCACCGACCGAAAATTCGAGCTAAAAGAGGAAATCGATGCAGAGGCCCTGATTTTCCGTTCTGACAGCTCCGGCCATGAAATCGATATAGAGGTTGCCTCAACTTGTTTGGAGCGTTTTGAGACCAATCTGCCAACAAAGATTATTAAGAAAGAGAAGGAAAATTCCGAAAATATTAAAGTGACCTTTCGGTTCGACAATCTGGACTATATCAATGAGTGGCTGCTCCAGTTTGCCGATCAGGTCAGGGTAAAAGGGCCGAAGGAGCTGGTTGAAAAGCGGGCGGAGCTCCTTCGGAAAATGGCGGAGAGTCTGTAAGGGAAAGCCTCACCCCCGACCCGGAGATGATCTCACATCCGGGGTCGGGTTCAAGCGTATGCAGCAAGGCTCAGGCAGATCGGCAGTAATTCAAAGACCCTGATTCAAAAATCAGGACTTGCGGCCGGATCAGAGACGCGTCACCTCATCTTCCTCATCCTCGTTGACCACGCGGGTCACCGCGGCGATCTGTTCATCGGCGTCAAGACGCATGATCCGAACGCCCTGGGTGTTGCGTCCCATTGTTCGTATCCCCTTGCACTGCATGCGGATAACCTTGCCCTTTTCGGTTATGAGCATCAGATCGTCGTTGTCGGACACCTCCTTCAGTGCGATCAGTTTCCCGGTCTTGGGTGTGATCTTGAGGGTGATAACCCCTTTACCGCCACGGCTCTGTTCACGATAGTCATTCACGAGCGATCTCTTGCCATATCCGTTTTCCGAGATCGCAAGAACAGTCGCCTCATGGGGATTGCGGATCACAACCATATCGACCAGTTCATCCCCATTGTCCAGATTCATGCCACGGACTCCGGAAGTATTACGGCCCATTTCACGCACTTCTCTTTCATGGAAGCGGATGGCCCGTCCGTTGCGGTTGGCCAGGATGATGTGGCTGTCGCCGTCTGTAAGGGATGCACCGAGCAGACGGTCACCTTCACGGATATTGATCGCAATGATCCCGTCCCGGCGGGGCCGGCTGTAGGCCTCAAGGGAGGTTTTCTTCACCTGACCTTCCTTGGTCGACATGATGATATGGTGGGAGTTGATGTATTCAGGATCATCCAGTGTCTTGACCGGTACAAAAGTCATGATGCGGTCATCCTTGTCGATGTCGATCAGATTGACAATAGCTCGGCCTCTCGACAGCCTGGATCCCTCCGGAATCTCATAAACACGGAGCCAGTAGCAGTGCCCCTTTTCGGTGAAGAAGAGGATGTAGTTGTGGTTGGTGGCTACAAAAAGATGTTCGACAAACTCATCTTCACGTGTGGTGGTCCCTTTCATTCCTTTGCCGCCACGACGCTGTATCCGATAGCCGCTTACCGGCATCCGCTTGATGAATCCGGTATTCGAGATCGTGACCACCACATCCTCGTCGGCGATCATGTCTTCGATGGTAAAATCCTCCGCCGAGTAGACGATCTGGGTACGGCGCTCGTCATTGTATCGCCCTTTCAGATCCAGAAGCTCCTCTTTGACGATGTCCAGTTGACGGGAACGGTCGGAGAGAATGTCACGATACTCCCGGATGTGGTCGATGATCTCGCGATACTCCTGATCGACCTTCTCCACTTCCAGACCCGTCAGTTTCTGCAGCCGCATATCCAGAATCGCCTTGGCCTGGATGTCGGTCAGTCCGAATTTCCTGCGCAGTTCCAAATTCGCAATCTGCGGATTGCGCGAAGCCCGGATCGTCTTGATCACCTCATCCAGGTTGTCCAGCGCGATGCGGAGCCCCTCCAGTATGTGTGCCCGCGCTTCGGCCTGATCAAGATCGTAGATGGTCCGCCGGATGATCACCTCGATCCGGTGCTCCACAAAATGGTGGATCAGCTCGGAGAGGGTCAGTATCCTGGGGCGTCCCTGAACCAGTGCCAGGTTGATCACCCCGAATGTCTGCTGCATCTGGGTGTACTTGTAGAGCTGGTTCAGAACCACACCCGCGTTGGCTCCTCTCTTCAGGGAGATGACAACCCTCATCCCTTCCCGGTCCGATTCATCGCGCACTTCGGAGATATCGGTGATCCTCTCCGTATTGACCAGATCGGCAATCTTCTCGATCAGCGTGGCCTTGTTGACCTGGTAGGGGATTTCGGTCACCACGATCTGTTCCCGCCCATTGCGCATCTCTTCCACATTGGCCCGAGCGCGCAGAGTGATCTTCCCCCTTCCGGTCTCGTACGCCTCACGCACTCCCTCATACCCGTAGATGATTCCTCCGGTCGGGAAGTCGGGAGCGACAATATGCTTCATCAGCTCCGGAATGGTGATCTCCGGATTGTCGATCCAGGCAATAATGCCATCCACCACCTCCCCGAGATTGTGGGGCGGAATGTTGGTCGCCATTCCCACCGCAATCCCGGAAACACCGTTTATGAGCAGGTTGGGAAGTTTGGCGGGAAGGACAGTCGGTTCCGTAAGGGTATCATCGAAGTTCGACTTCCAGTCGACCGTCTCCTTGTTGATATCGGTGAGCATCTCCTCGGCAATCCGCTGCATGCGGACTTCGGTATACCGCATCGCCGCCGCAGAGTCACCGTCGACCGAACCGAAGTTCCCCTGACCGTCCACGAGCGGATACCGGAGGGAGAAATCCTGTACCATCCGAACGATGGTGTCGTAGACGGCGGAGTCACCGTGCGGGTGATACTTACCAAGAACCTCCCCCACAAGCCGTGCACTCTTCTTGTAATTACGGTTGTGGAGCATTCCCAGCTCGCTCATTCCGTAGAGAACCCGCCGGTGGACCGGTTTTAGACCGTCCCTCACATCGGGCAGGGCCCGGGATACAATCACCGACATCGAGTAGTCGATGTAGGAGGATTGCATCTCGTCTTCGATCGTTATAGGTATGATTTTTTCTCTGGACATAGGTCAGATTGAGGAGATCAGATCAGTTGAAAAATTGGACTGTACGGCGGTTCACACCGCAACGGAAACAGGTGAACAACCCGGGCGGGAGATGACCCCACGATTATCTGCCCGCCGGCCAGGTGTTGTTTCTAGAATAAAAGCCCCTAGACGTCGAGTGTCGCGTAGCGGGCATTCCTTTCGATGAAGGCCCTTCGTGGCTCGACCTCGTCTCCCATCAGGATGGAGAACATTTTGTCGGCAGCTGCCGCATTCTCCACGGTTACCTGCTGAAGAGTCCGGGTTTCCGGGTTCATGGTTGTCTCCCAGAGTTGTTCGGGGTTCATCTCACCCAGCCCCTTGTAGCGGGAGACATCAAATTTCCTGTTCTTCTTTCTCAGTTCGGAGATAATGCGATCGCGCGTCTCATCGTCCCAGGCATACTCGATCCGTCCGCCCGACGAACTGATCCGGTAAAGGGGCGGTGTGGCGATAAAGATATGTCCCCGCTCCACCAGGGGCTGCATGTAGCGGTAGAAGAAGGTGAGCAGCAGAGTCCGGATGTGGGACCCGTCCACATCGGCGTCGGTCATGATGATGATCTTGTGGTAGCGGAGCCTCTCCAGATCAAAATCATCTTCCCCGTGGCCGACTCCTGCCCCGAGGGCAGTGATGATCGCCTGGATCTCCCTGTTCTCGAGGATCTTGTTGATGTTGGCCTTCTCCACGTTCAGGATCTTTCCCCGAAGAGGAAGGATGGCCTGAAAACTTCGGTTCCTGCCCATCTTGGCCGATCCACCGGCCGAGTCGCCCTCCACCAGGTAGATCTCGCAGTGTTCCGGCTCATTGATCGAACAATCTGCGAGCTTGCCCGGAAGGCTTCCCCCGCCCATGGCACTTTTGCGCTGAATCAGCTGGCGTGCCTTTCTGGCGGCTTCCCGCGCTTCGGCGGCCAGAATCACTTTCTCGAGGATGGCTCGTGCAATTTTAGGATTCTGCTCAAGAAATTCGTTGAGTTTGTCGTAAACCACCATCTCGACCGCTCCCTGCACTTCGGAGTTGCCCAGTTTGGTCTTGGTCTGCCCTTCAAACTGCGGCTCCTGCACCTTTACACTCAGGACGGCCGTAAGTCCTTCACGGAAATCCTCCCCCGTGATATTGACCTTGCTGTTCGACTTGATCAGTCCGTTCTTCTCGGCGTAGGTTTTCAGGCTTCTCGTCAAAGCACGGCGGAAGCCGGAGACGTGGGTTCCGCCTTCCCGGGTATTGATGTTGTTTACATAGGTAAAAACATTCTCCGTGTAGGAGCGGTTGTACTGCATGGCCAGTTCCACCGGAACATTTTCAACCTCGCCCTCTATATATATGGGCTCCGTCATCATCGACTCCCGGTTTTCGTCCAGATACTTGACGAAATCACGGACCCCCCCTTCATAGTGGAAAACCGCCTTGCTGAGCTCCTCTTCCTCTTCCCGTTCATCGATCAGCTCAATGGTGATTCGCGGATTCAGGAAGGCGAGTTCACGCATCCGCTCGGCAATGATGTCGAATTTGAACTCGGTCGTCTGGGTGAAAATCTCCTTGTCGGGCATGAACCGGATGATGGTCCCCCTCTTGTCGGTCGTTCCACTCACCTGAAGCGGAGAGACGGTGCCACCCCGCTCGAACCGCATGGTGTGGATCTTTCCGTCCCGGTGGATTTCCACTTCAAAATGGGAAGAGAGTGCGTTCACGCAGCTCACCCCTACTCCGTGCAGTCCGCCCGATACCTTGTAGGAGCTCTTGTCAAACTTTCCTCCTGCGTGGAGCTTGGTCATGACAACCTCGACAGCGGGAATTCCCAGCTGTGGATGAGTGTCGACCGGAATCCCGCGGCCATTGTCGGCAATGGTGATCGAACCATCCTTGTGAATGGTCAGCGTGATGCGATCACAGAAACCGGCGAGAGCCTCGTCGATGGAGTTGTCGACAACTTCATTGATGAGGTGATGGAGTCCTCGCTGCCCCGTATCCCCGATATACATGGAGGGGCGTTTCCGGACGGCCTCCAGACCCTCCAGAACCTGTATATTGGAAGCCTGATAATCAGAGTTGGTTGCAATAGGCATTTTGGGGGGGTTGATTCTTGTATTTTATAGCTTTATACGGGCCTGAAAATAGGGCTAATCTGGGCAAATTCAAAAAAAGGCATGCTTTTAGTCGACCCGAGAGAGGATAGCGCGTTACAGTCAAAAAACGGGCATCAGGGAGGCTCTATTGTACAACGGCCGGAAGGTCTGAAACCTGGCATGGAGCGGGCGGTTGAATTCCATTGATGCAGGCTGCGCTAAATATCTGAAAGTTTCGGTTGAAAACAATCTTGAAATAGTCGCCCTTTAGAGGTAAATTTTTGGTCTGTCTCAAATAATATAGCAAGGAATCGATATGGCACGCCGAGATGAGATCAGCGGAAGAAGGCCGCTGAACGGATATCGGTCTTCCAAGGCGAACAACAAGACCAAGCGCAGGTTTCATCTGAATCTTCAGAAGCGCCGGTTCTACATTCCCGAGGAAGATCGCTGGGTAACGTTGAAGGTGACGACCAAGACGCTGCGAACCATCAACAAGAAAGGAATTTCAGCTGTTCTGAAGGAAGCCCGTGAAAAGGGTACCCTTCTTAAAGAAGTATAGCTATGGCAAAAAAAGGAAATCGCGTACAGGTTATCCTGGAGTGCACCGAAAAGCCGGGCAGTTCCCGGTATGTGACCACAAAGAACCGGCGAAACACACCGGACCGGCTGGAACTGAAGAAGTACAACCCGGCTCTGCGTCGTCATACGCTGCATAAAGAGATTAAATAGGAGGCATCATGGCGAAGAAGCAGGCATTCGGTGAGCAGGCAAAGTTACTGAAAGGGGCCCAGCGGAAGATGGCCAAGGTGATCATTGCGACCCGGACCGAGAAAGGTTCCTACGGATACAGGGAAGCGATGGTCGAGCAGGATCAGGCGTTGGAGTTCATCAAGAAGAACCGCTCCTGACCCGATCCGGAACTCGGGAGGAATCGGGGCTGCTGTCCCGGTGAACCGGCCGGAATCCGATACGTCCGTATTCAAAAAAGGTTGCATTCAGAAAGGATGGAACCTTTTTTTGTTTTCACCTCCCCGGAAATTGTCAATTTTGTACCTTGAAAGAAAAAGCCCATGGGTATTAAGGAACAGATTCTGAATGATCTCCGGGAAGCAATGAAATCGAAGCAGTCCGACCGGCTGAGGGTACTCCGCTCCCTTAAAGCCGCACTCGAGGAGAAGGAGATCAGCGAAAGGAAGGGTGGCGTGGGAACCATCACGGAAGAGCAGGCGGTCGAAGTGCTCATGAAGGCGGCCAAGCAGAGGAAAGAGTCGATAGAGCAGTTCAACCGGGGCGGACGCTCCGATCTGGCCGATTCGGAAGCAGAGGAGCTGCAGATCATCGAGGCTTACCTCCCTGAAATGATGGATGAGGAGGCGGTACGCCAGGCGGTTGTGGAGAAGATCCGCACCACCGGTGCCACAGGTCCGGCCGATATGGGAAAGGTGATGGGCTCATTGATGGGCGAACTGAAAGGGAAGGCGGAGGGGGCCCTGGTCAGCCGGCTGGTCAAAGAGGAGCTCTCTTCTCTCTAGCAGATGAATCTGCTCGATCTGGTCATACTGCTTCCCCTGCTTTTTTTTTCGGTTCAGGGGTACCGGAACGGGATTGTCCGGGAACTGCTCACCATTACGGGAATCCTTCTGGCAGTCTGGCTCTCTTTCCGCTACATGGGATCCCTGGCGGGCTTGCTTGAGACCTGGATTGACCGGTCGGCCGAGTTTCTGACCCTGATCTCCGCCCTGATCATCTTTGTTACGGTTCTGGTGCTCTCCTTTCTGATCTCAAACCTTTTGAGCCGGTTTCTGGAGATGATCCGGCTTGAGACCGTCAACCGCCTTTTCGGCATGGGTTTCGGTGCGCTCAAGTGCGGCGTGATTCTTAGTGTATTCCTGCTGATTCTCTCCGGCTTTGACATTCCAGCCCGGCAAACGAGGGAAAAATCGCTGACCTATCCGCTGGTCATCCGGATGGCACCGGCTGCCTACGATCTGATCGCCACCTTCTATCCCGGATCGGAGAATTTCATGGATCGGATCCGGAACACATTTCATGAGGAAACCCCATTTTTCAACCTGCAAAACAGTGAATCACTAAACGTTGGATCGACCGATGAGTTTTCCCCCGATTGATGAACAGCTGGCACTGATACGGCGGGGAACGGTGGAGATCGTTCCCGAGGAAGAGCTTGTAAAAAAACTGGAATCGAGCCGGAAAACCGGCAAACCCCTGCGGGTCAAACTTGGGTGTGACCCCACCCGGCCGGATCTCCATCTCGGTCACTCCGTCATTCTCAGGAAACTTCGCCAGTTCCAGGATCTGGGACATCAGGCAATCCTGATCATCGGGGATTTTACAGCCCGGATCGGGGACCCCTCCGGCCAGAACAAGACCCGTCCTCCCCTGACCATCGAGGAGATTCGGGCCAATTCCGAAACCTATCTGGAACAGGCGGAAATGATCCTGGACAGGGAGAGGCTGGAGATCGTCTTCAACTCGGACTGGCTGGAAAAACTCAATTTCGGGGATGTGATCCGGCTGAGTTCACGGATTACCGTGGCGCGCATGATCGAACGGGATGACTTCTCCCGTCGTTTCGCCGCCAACGAGCCGATCTCCCTTCATGAATTCCTCTACCCCCTGGCACAGGGACAGGACTCGGTTCATCTTCGTTCCGACATTGAACTGGGCGGCACCGATCAGAAATTCAATCTGCTGGTGGGCCGGCATCTCCAGCAGCAGGAGGGCCAGGAACCCCAGGTCTGTCTGATGATGCCTCTTCTGGAAGGGACCGACGGCACGCTCAAGATGTCGAAATCGTACGACAACTACATAGGGATCTCGGAAGCACCCAACGAGATGTACGGAAAGGTGCTGCGCATTCCCGACAGCCTGATCTACCGCTGGTTCGAACTGCTCACCGACATCGGTGCCGATGAACTGGAGCGCTACCGTGAGATGGCTGAAAAGGATCCGAGAAATGCCAAGCATGATCTGGCGCTCAAGATCACCGAACTCTATCACGGTCGCGATCAGGCTTTTGCCGCCCGTGATTATTTTGAACAGACGATCATCCAGAAGGAGATTCCGGACGATGCGGAGACCCTCTTTTTTGAGCCGGGAAGCCGGGTCCGGATCATCGATGTGATCTCCCGGGCAGGTCTCACCTCCAGCAACGCGGAAACCAAACGGCTTCTCAAGCAGGGAGGGGTAACCCTGAACGAGGAGAAAGTGAGCGACCCCGGATTTGAAGTGGTCTTTGAGAAGGGGAGTGAATACGGGCTAAAAGTGGGCAAACGGAATTTTGCCATCCTGAAAAGCGAGTAAGCCTTTCGCCTGCAGGGGATCATGCAGGCATGGATGAACGAAAAGAACACCCCCCTCTGCCCGCAACAGGGCGGAGGAGCCCTCTCGGGAACTGGGGGCGCTATCCCGGCCTCCGTATTGCCCTGCTTCTCTGTGCAGGCATCGTTCCGGCCGACGGGATCGGAGCGGAACCGGTCCCGCTTTTTCTTCTCTGGCTCCCACTTTTTCTCTTCTGGTTCTTCGGGGAGAGACTCTCCTCTCCCTCCCCTGCCGTCCGGACCCTGCTCTATCTGCTTCTTATTCCGATCACCGGGGCTTTTCTGACCGCCCTTCATCAGAAAAGAATCGATCTGCGCGGACCCCTCATCGATTCGCTTTCTCTCTATGCCGGTGAGGAAATTGGGCTTCAGGGAAGGGTGCTCCGTCGCTCTTTCACCTCAACAGGAAGGGAGAGGTTCGATATCCGGGTGAATAAAACAATCCTTCCCGGAGCACCCGGTGAGTTGAATCGCTTCTGGACAGCAAGGCTCTATGCTCCGCGTCAGGATGAAAATCCGTCACTGTCCGGTCTGCCCCTTCGCACAGCGAATGGTAAAGAGGTGGAGGATGAACCGGTTTCGGCGGTGTATGCGGAAAACGACCGGCAAGAGATTACAAAGGAGGCGGTGGAGCGGATTTCCGCGCTTCCCGGACCGGGACGGGAGGTTCGGCTCAAGGCACGTCTTTTTCGCCCGCAGGCTCCGCGCAATCCCGGTGAGAGGGATTATGCCCGCTTTCTGAAGCGTCAGGGGATCGATCTGCAGGGGGAGCTGCTGAGGGTCGATCAGACCGGAGACCGGCAAGGTAGTGGATGGGGAGTCCTTCGAGAGCGGATACATGCCAGGCTCGACTCCCTGCTCCGGAAGGAGTCCTCCTCCCTTGCGAAAGCGCTCCTGACCGGTGAGAAAGGCGGACTCACCCCGCAACAGAGAGAGCAGTTCCAGGGGGCGGGTCTTTCTCACATCATGGCGGTTTCCGGCCTGCATGTCGGCCTTCTTACCGCTCCCTTCTGGCTGCTCTTTCCCTGGATGAAACGCTGGAGAGCGGGCGAGACCACCGCCCTGCTCTTTCTTGCCCTTCTGCTCTGGGGGTTCTCCGGTCTGGCCGGTTTCACTCCTTCTGTCGGGCGTGCATCGATCATGGCGTGGTTTCTGAGTATCGGCAAGGTGCGGGGCAGCGAGAGAGCATCGCTCAACATGATGGGAGTTTCCGCGGTGATTCTCCTTCTTCTCAACCCCTATCAGCTCTTTGAGATCTCCTTTCAGCTCTCTTACGGGGCGGTCATCGTGATCCTCCGGACGCTTCCCTGGATGAGAAACCTCCTCCCTCCCGGAATCCGGTACAACTGGAAAGGGGAGCTCTGCATGACATTGATCATCTCCGTGGTGGTTCAGCTGGGCCTCCTGCCCCTGCTCGCCTTCTACTTCGGAGAGGTTTCCCTGACCGGACCGGTTGCCAATTTGCTGGTGGTACCAATCCTTGCCGCTCTTCTTCCTGCCGCCTTTCTTCTGTTGGGGGTCGATCTGTTTCTGCCTGCCGCGGCCTCCTTGTGGAGGCTGCCGGTCGAAGCGGGTCTGAACTGGATTCTGATGGTAGCCGGCTGGATTGGCGGGTGGGAGGACGGCCGTCTGGTGACCGGAAAAGGTGTCTGGCTTCTGACCCTGGCGGGCAGTGCGGCGGTTGCGGCCATTGGATCCAATTCCCGGACCGGGCGCAGGGGATGGATGGCGGTTCTCGGGGTATTTGTACTGTTTCTCGGATTTCGGATTACAGAGCGGCTCTGTACGGCGAAGATGAAGGTGACGGTTCTGGATGTCGGCCAGGGCGATGCGATTCACATTGAAACCCCGGAAGGTCGTCATCTTCTGATCGATGCCGGTCGCTGGAGTTTTTACGGGAACAGCGGCGAACAGGTGATCCTCCCCTACCTGGAGTGGCTGGGAGCCGACAGACTGGACGCGGTGATCGTTACCCATCCCCACGCGGACCATATCGGAGGAGTGCCCTGGCTGCTTGATCATTTTCCGGTCGATTCGCTTTTCCATAGCGGATACGACTACTCATCCGATCTCTACCGCCAGATGATGGAGAGCGCTTCACGGAATGGAACTGGGGTGAGAAAGGTCGGAAAAGGGGATCGTCTCTATCCGGATCCATCCATCCGCATCTTTGTTCTTGGTCCGGGAAAAGGTTTGAAAGGTGCCGGTGTGAATGATCAGTCCGTCATCCTGAAGGTGGTCTACAACCGGACCTCCTTTCTGTTCACGGGTGATGCGGAGGAGGCGCAGGAGCGGAGGGTTGTAAGGCGATATGGCGATTTTCTGCAATCCGATTTTTTGAAAGTGGCCCACCACGGAAGCCGGACCAGTTCCGGCAATGAGTTTCTTTCTGTCGTGAAGCCCGGAATGGCCGCCGTATCGGTCGGACTCTCGAACCGGTATGGCCACCCGCACCCGGAAGCGGTATCCCGGATCACCGGCCATACCTCTCAGATCTGGTACACCAGCCTGGATGGAGGCTTCACGGTTGTCTCAAACGGCAGACGGATCCGATATCGCCGAAAGAATTGCGGTTTGAACAGCACAGCGCGAACCGTTAACTTCCTGTGTTTTAAGTAAGCTCCGATTTTAGCCTGACAGGTATGAAGGAAAAGGAACATCCGGATTTCGAGGAAGCGCTGCTCAAACTGGAATCGATCGTTCAACAGCTTGAGGATTCGGATGTGACACTTGAAAAATCGATCAAGCTGTATGAAGAGGGAATGCGCCTCTCCAGATATTGCTCTTCAGCCCTTGAAGAGGCCGTTTTAAGAATCAGGAAAATAAACGAAGAGACGGGAGAACTCCCCGAAGAGTGAGCGTACCCTCATGGAATCCAGAAAAATAAAACCGGGTCCGCTGCTTTCCCGTATCGACACTCCGGAAGATCTGCGCAGACTCGGGCCGGAGAAGCTTCAGGACATCTGCGACGAGCTTCGCGACTTTATCATCGAGATGGTATCGATCCATGGTGGTCATTTCGGAGCCAGTCTCGGTGTGGTGGAACTTACCGTCGCACTCCACTATGTCTTCAATACTCCGGAAGACCGCATTGTCTGGGATGTCGGGCATCAGGCCTACGGTCACAAGATTCTGACCGGAAGAAGGGAGGAGTTTCATACCAACCGTACCTACGGCGGTCTTTCCGGTTTTCCGAAACGCTCCGAAAGCCCATACGACGCGTTCGGTGTGGGGCACTCCAGCACCTCCATCTCTGCCGCGCTTGGCATGGCGGTGGCACGTGATCTCGACGGTTCGGACCGTCAGGTGGTGGCAGTGATCGGGGATGGTGCCATGACCGCCGGGCTGGCTTTTGAGGGACTGAACAATGCGGGTGCCCTCGACAAGGATCTGCTGGTCATTCTGAATGACAACAACATGGCCATCGACCCCAATGTCGGGGCTCTCAAGGAGTATCTGGCCGAGATAACCACGAGCCGCACTTTCAACAAGCTGCGCGACGAGATCTACGATCTTCTCGGCCTCTTCAAGAAAGCGGGCGACAAGATGCGCAAGGCGGCCTCGAAATTGGAGAAGGCGGTGATGGCGGCTGTCACCCCGGGAGCGCTTTTCAACGCTCTCGGTTTCAAATATTACGGTCCTGTGGACGGGCACAATGTGGATGCACTGCGCCGCCATCTGGAGGATCTCCGGACGGTCTCCGGACCCAAGCTTCTCCATGTCATTACCGTGAAGGGGAAAGGGTTTCTCCCCGCGGAAAGGGAGCAGACCAAATGGCACGCCCAGAGCAGCCCGTTTGACAAGATCACGGGCAAGTCGCTTGCCGTCGTACAGCAGTCGCCCGACAAGTACCAGGATGTATTCGGAGAGGCGCTGGTGGAACTTGCCGCTGCCGATGAGCGGATTGTAGCGATCACACCCGCCATGCCAAGCGGTTCCGGCTTGCTTCCGATGATGGAGGCTTTTCCTGAGCGCTCTTTTGATGTGGGCATCGCCGAACAGCACGCCGTGACCTTCGCCGCCGGACTGGCTGCAGAGGGGAAGAAACCGGTTGCCGCTCTCTACTCCACCTTTCTGCAACGGGCTTACGATCAGGTGATCCATGATGTGGCCATTCAGAAACTGCCGGTCGTTTTCTGCATCGACCGAGCGGGGGTGGTCGGGGCCGACGGGCCGACCCATCACGGCCTCTACGATATTTCAAGTCTGCGGGCCGTGCCCAATCTGATCATCTCTTCTCCCCTGAATGAGCAGGATTTGCGGGACATGATGTTCACAGCGACCCGTCATGAGGAGGCGGCCTGGGCCATCCGCTACCCGCGAGGTCAGGCCACGGGCATGGAGTACCGGAAGGAGTTTCGGCGGATGGAGATCGGAAAAGGAGTCTGCCTGAGGGAGGGAGAGGAGGTGGCCGTACTGAGTTTCGGACCGATCGGCAAGTATGTTACACAGGCCGCGGAGCGGCTGGAGGAGGAGGGGATTTCGATCGGCCACTATGACATGCGGTTTGCCAAGCCTCTGGACGAAGCGCTGATTGATTCGCTGCTCGAGAGATACGAATGTCTTATCACCCTGGAGGATGGAACCCGGATCGGCGGATTCGGATCGGCCGTGGCCGAATATGTCTGCTCGCGACCCGAGCGGGTACCGGTCATCATTATGGGGCTGCCCGACCGGGTGATTGAACATGGAACCCAGCTCCAGCTTCATGACGAGGCGGGTATCGGGCCGGACGGTGTCGTAACCCAGGTGAAAAAAGCGATGGGAATCGGACAGAAAGCCTGACCCGGCCGGTGGATGGAAAAGCAGATTGAATTCTACAAGATCGGTGAAATAGAGGTGACCATCTCGGAGACCGACAAGCCGGAACGGCTCCAGGTTGAGTGCAACGACGGTACCTTCCAGTCCCGCTTTACGGTAAGCCGTTATGAGTATCTCTACTACAAGCGCCATATGAATCAGAAGATTCTCAAGGCCTACAAAGATGCCCACTCCGGAGAGGATAAGTAGCGGCATCATCCGCAAGAGCGTTCAGACCCTGCAAGCTCGCCTCCTCAGATTTCACCGAAAGCGGCTCGCCACGAACCAGTCTTCATCCGCCAAATAGATGCCTCTACAGTATCAGCATCGCATCCCCGAAAGAGTAGAACCGGTACTTCTCCCGGATCGCATGCTCATAAAGGGCGCGGGTCTCCTCCATCCCGGCAAAAGCGGAGACCAGCATGAGAAGGGTGCTTTTCGGAAGATGGAAATTGGTGACAAGGGAGTCGACCGCACGAAACCGGTAACCCGGCCGGATGAAGAGTGCGGTCTCCCCGCTGCAGGGGTCAAAGCGGCGTGAAGGGGTATCTGTGGATCCGCCTGCGGGCGGTTGCTCCCTGACCGCCGACTCGAGGACCCGGACACCCGTCGTGCCCACGGCAGTGATGTGACTGGCGCTGTTCAACCCGTCCGCGGTTTTCCGGTCTATCCGGTACCATTCCCGATGCATGATGTGCCGGTCCAGATTCTCCTCCTTGACCGGTGCGAAGGTGCCCAAACCGACATGGAGGGTCACCTCTTCCCAGCTGAAGCCGATGCCTTTCAACCGGCCGATCAGCTCGTCGGTAAAGTGCAGACCGGCGGTGGGTGCCGCCTTGCTCCCTTCATCCCGCGCAAAGACCGTCTGGTACTCATCGGCCAGTGCCTCGTTCTGCCGGATGTAGGGGGGGAAGGGGGTCGCTTTCCAGGGGTCGAAAAGCGGATCATCCAGCGGCCTGTTGAGGCGGAGGGTCCGTATCCCGTCGTCTGATACCGAAAGGGTCTCTATCTCGATTCCGTCGGCAAGCCGGATCTGCTTCCCGGGCCTGAATTTCTTCCCGGGACGAACCAGTGCCTCCACCATCCGGTCATTCAACCGGCTCACCACGAACAGTTCCACCGCCCCGTCGTTGAATAGAAGCCGGCACTTTTCCACTCTACTGTTGTTTGCGACCAGAGTGGTTCCCGGGTGGAGATGAGTGCCCAGGTTGTAGAAATGGTCGTCGGTGATCGTCCCCTCTTTCCGGTTGAAGACCAGCAGGCGTGCATGGTCGCGGGGGGAAGCCGGCTCCTGGGCGATCAGCCCTTCGGGGAGCGTGTAGTCAAAATCGTTCAGTCGGTAATTCACATCCGGAAAATAGGCATTTCCGGCAAAATGGTGATCAGTTAATTACCTCGAAGCGGATCTTCCGCTCTTTCCGCTTTCCGTTGACGCTGTCCTCCACATAGACCTGCAGCTCATACATTCCCGATGCGAGCTGAGTGGTCTGGATCTCGATATCTTCCACAAGCCGGGTCTCGTCATGTTCGAATCCGATGGTCAGGTAGAAAGCCTCCTGATCGGTCTGCAGGGTTCCATCCTCCAAAACCGGAAAGATCCGGTAGGTGAGTTCGAATCCGGTATACCCGCTTTCTGCCGGTTCGAGATTGTAGACTTCAAAATGGAGAAGAAGACTTTGGTCTCCCGGTATCTTCTGGCGGTTGGCCACGCGGAAAGGAAAGGGATACCCTTCCGGGACCGGAGCGCGGTAACCGAGAAGGAGATCGGCCAGCTCGAGCTGGTTCGGTTCATTCTGCAGGGGTTCCGGCTGCCGCAGATGGACGATGCCCGCTCCCCGTAACGAATCGGGAAAGATGGCCGGATACCAGCTGCTGCTTTCCGGATCGGTGTTGAACAGCTGGGTGGCGGCCGTCTGGTGGAGCGAGACGTTGTGCCGGCTGATGAAGTGGGATTGCATCAGCGGGTCTTCCACCCCGGAGGCGGGAAGAGTGTAGCGCCGTTCAAGATGCTCCATCTCATTCCACTCCAGATCATAAACCACCAGGTGGTGGGTAAGCAGGTAGGGATCGTCCTGACCGGGTGCCTCATCGGATTCCCCTCCCCGGCCGGATTGTTCCTGCCCGGATCCTCCGGTTCCGGTGCGCTCCGTGGAGGCAGGATTGTTTTCCGATCCGTTCATGCCGGCCTCCCCACTCCCGGGTTCACTCCTGAGCAGGTTGTATTCGCGGTCCTGCACAAGGGCTCTTCCGGGTCGGCTCTCCAGAAAGGAGACCAGAAGGGGATTGCCATCCTGATCCAGCAGCCGGTACTGGAAGAGGTCTACCGGGATCCGTGGCAGAAGGCGGGCAACACTGGAGCGGTGCCTTGGAGCCGCGAGTTCCCGGGCAGAGAGCCACTGGCGGTTCTGGTTCCTCATGGTCTGATCGAGATTGCGCGATCCGGAAGGCTGCTCGTAAAAGGCGCTCAGAATGGAGCGGAACGGTTCCTGAAAAAGAGGCTCGACCCGGGCGACCTGCTCGTAGTAGATCAGCTGGAGGGCGAGTGCCGGTGTAAGACCCCTCCGCGCAAAATCGGGGAGTTCCTGCTGGTAACGGCTGTCGGAAAAGGCACCTTCCGGAATGAGATCATCCAGACTGCCGATCTGTCCGAACTCTCCGCTCTGCGGCTCCTCCCCGAAGAGGAAGATGAGTGGGGCATCAGGACTCCCTTCCGGCGGGCGGTAGATCCAGATTTCATACTCCCTGTTGAAATGATGCCGAAGAAGATACTCCTCCAGCCTGTCGAACTCCCGCTCCCGGAGCGGTGCCGATTCGGGGGGCGGTGTTTCACCCGGTTCGGGCCGCACAGGTGATCCGCTGTTTTCCCGGTCTGCAGGAGCCGCCGTCGTATCGAAGAGCCTCGCCAGCCTGCGCCCTGTCACCCCTTCATCCAGAATGAGTCTGCCGGTATGCCGCTGGTCGGGTTCACCATAGCGAACATAAACCAGTGCGCGGTCATCCGTGCCAAAGATCGTTTTGCTGTTCTTCCGGAAATGGGCGCGCGACCAGGCGATCCTTCTCCAGTGTTCGATCAGGCGTTCGTTGATCGATTCCCCCGGTGTGGGATCGAGCTGGACCCAGAAGCCGCGCAGATCGGCCGCCAGGCGGGGGTTCTGTTTTTCAAACCATTCGGCCCATTGCCGGTAGAGACCGTTCCCCGCAAGGGGCTGAAGCCTCCGCAGCTCACTTCGGATCGCCTCCCGGTTGCCACCTTCAAACGGTCTGGAGATCGCCCAGAAATACATGGAGGTCGCTTCGGCATACCACTCCCGGAGCCCATGCTCGGCAGCCAGACGGATATACTCGAGCCCGATTTGTGACGAGGGCACCTCCAGTTCTTCCCGTGCCCGGGACCAGATCCGGAGCGCCTTCTCATAATCCCCTTCTCTCTCGGCCTGATACCCCCGCTCGAGCCACTGGTTGTGCGGTTCTGTCAGACCGGTTGAATCCGGATTCTCCCTCTGCACGGGTGCAAAGGCAAGAAACGGGATCGACAGGAGAATCAGGATCCGGATTGGAGTTCGTTCAGTTGCCATGGCAGAACCATCTGCGGTTATACCAGAATGTAAGGCATTCACAAGAAAGATCAATTTCCATGCGTTACGGCAAAGGCCGGATTTCCTGTTATCTCCCATGTAGTTGGCTGCCGTCGTGATCCGCCGTATCCGGAAACCGGCCCGTGCCGCCCGGGCGTCACTTTTCCATCCGAAATCGTTCACTCTTTTTTGTACATTGAACCTGCATTAAAAGGTTCCGGACAAGCATGAAAGCACCCTACAAGGCATTAACCAGATCGTATCGTCCGCAGACGTTCGATGATATTGTATCACAGGAGCATGTGAGCAATACGCTGAAGAATGCGATCCGGACCAACCGCCTGTCCCATGCCTACATGTTCTGCGGGCCGAGAGGTGTCGGAAAGACAACCATGGCGCGCGTGCTGGCCCGGGAAGTGAATCAGGTGAGTTCCGATGTGGACGGTGAGCTGCTCACGAGCACCCTCAACATCGTCGAGATGGATGCCGCGTCCAACCGGAAGATCGATGACATCCGGGCCCTCAAGGAGGTGATCCGGGTACCGCCTCAGAACGGCCGGTACAAGATCTTCATCATCGACGAGGTCCACATGCTGACGACAGAGGCGTTCAACGCTCTGCTCAAGACGCTGGAAGAGCCTCCTCCCCATGCGATTTTCATCTTCGCCACCACCGAGCCCCACAAGGTTCTTCCCACCATCCTCTCTAGGGTTCAGCGGTTCGATTTCAAGCGGATCAGTGTTCCGGAAATCGTTGAGCGGCTGCGCCGGATTTCGGAGAGAGAGAACATCGAGGTGGATGATGAGTCGCTGCATGTGATTGCCAAACGCGCGGATGGAGCACTTCGGGACGCACTGGGGCTGATGGACCAGGCGATCGCCTACTGCGGGGAGAAGATCGAATACCGGATGCTTCCCGAAGCGCTCAATATTGTCGATGCGGAGCATTTTTTCACCTTGATGGAGATTGTCCGCAAAAGGGATGCGGACGCAGGCCTCAACCTCATCAACCGGCTGATACAGGCAGGTACCGATATCCAGGAATTTCTGGTGGGGCTGACCGAGCATCTTCGGAATCTCTATGTCGCTCGTAGCTTTGAACGGCTGCACCTCGTGGAGGCGACCGAAGAGACCAAGGCGCGGATACGCGAGCAGGCAACCCATTTTCCGGAAGATGATCTTCTTCGGATGCTTCACCTGGTGAGCGAAACCCAGCTCAAGCTGAAGGAGGCGACCCAGCCGCGGATTCATTTCGAGATTCTGATCCTGAAGCTGATCCATATGAGCCGGGCAGAGGAGCTGAGTGTGCTGATCAATGAGGTGAAGGGTTTAAAAAAAAAAACCGATAACCGGCGGGACGGAGCGCGGGGGGAGAGCCGGCAGGGAGAAACCCGGACCGTAGAACCGGACGGTGCTCCTTCTGTTACGCATACCGAACCGCCCGTCCGGAATGCTCCTCCTGCATCGAACCCCTTGCCCGAACAGGTAGCGGTTCCCTCTCCTCCAAACTCTTTGCCGCGCGGGCAGAGAGCGCCCTCTTACGCAAAAGCCGGAAATCCGGCTCAGGCGGCACCTCATCAGGGCATTGGTCAGGCGCCCTCAGGTCGGTTCAGGGAGGAAACCGTGAAGGCGGCAGAGGCGGCTCCGGAGGAAAGGCTTCCGGCGAAGAGCGGGAGTGAAGCCCCTCAGGGCACGCCCGGGGGAATAAAATCGGTTGGGGACGTTATAGAGAAGTGGGAGGAGTTTCTCTCCGGAATGGAGAAAGAGATTCCCAAAATCCTCTATTTTCAGCTGCAGCGGTGTCGTCCGGGGGAGCTCAGGGGAGATGAGCTCACGCTGGTGGTCGACAATGAGTTCGGCGCCAGGCTGATCGATGAACACCGTCAGGAACTCTCCCGCAGCTTTAACCGGGCGTACAATACGCAGCTGGTTTTCCGGTGCAGGGTGGAGCGGAATCCGGAAGAGAAAAGAAACAGGATGAGCCCCTATGAGAGGTTTCTTGAACTTCAGAAGAAGGATCCGAAGCTCCGGGTGCTGGTGGAGCTTTTCGGAGCGGAGCTGGAGTATTGAGTGTATTGGACGCCTCTTCAGACTCCATCCTGAACGGGCGAAATTGAATGAAGACTCATCCCTGAAAAGGTTGTTGGATTGAAGACGGTTTGAAACGGATTAAAGGAAAAGAGGCAGAAGAATGAGTCAGTTTAACATGGCCGACATGTTCGGAAAGCTTTCCGAAATGCAGAACAAAATGAAGGAAGCCCAGGAACGGCTTGGTCAGGTGGAGGTGGAAGCCGAAGCGGGGGGCGGAATGGTACGCGTCCGGGCAAACGGCAACCGGCAGATCCTTTCGGTCAGACTGGATGAGAGTGTGGTGGATCCGCAGGACAGGGAACTGATGGAGGATCTTATCGTCGCAGGGGTGAACAAGGCGCTGGAGAAGGCTGAAGAGACAGCCAAGGCGAAGATGGAGGAGTTCTACAGGGAGATGCTGCCCGGTGGCGGACTGCCCGGATTGGATCTGAGCAAATTCGGTCTGTGATGCAGATAACGTCGGAGGCCCTGGAGCGGGCCATCGAGGAGCTGGCAAAACTTCCGGGGACCGGGCGGAAGTCCGCCCGACGGATTGCGATGCATCTTCTCAAGCAGAGCGATGAAGAGGTGTTTCGCCTCACAGAGGCCCTCGAGGAGCTCAAACGGTCGGTTATCCGTTGCTCGGAATGCGGGACCATCACCGATACGGATCCCTGCAGGATCTGCAGCAACCCCCGGAGGGAGAGCCATCAGATCTGTGTGGTGGAGGAGTTTCAGGATGTCTATTTCATCGAGAAGACCAACGAATTCCGGGGCCGCTACCATGTTCTGGGCGGAGTGATCTCCCCCATGCAGAATGTGGGACCGGATCAGCTCCGGATACGTGAACTGATCCAGCGGATCGAGTCCTCGGAAGAGCCGGTCGAGGAGGTGATCCTGGCTCTGAATCCCGATGCGGAGGGAGAGGCAACCGCCTACTATCTCAACAAGCTCCTCACTCCTCTCGATATACGGGTCACCCGCATTGCCTACGGTATTCCGATGGGTTCGGAGCTGGAGTTTATTGATGAAGTGACCCTCAGCCGGGCTTTTGCCGGTCGCAGTTCCATGTGACCCCTCTGTTTGGCATCTTGATGCGGAGCAGAGTCGGTCTGCATCCCGATCCGCAACCGATTCACTCTCATCCACACACCCTGATTCCAATTCTCTTCCCAATGCGAGTTTTTATGAAAGATCTGCGTGTCCTGCCGGGCCTGCTCCTCCCCCTGCTGCTCTTCATGGTCCCCTGTTCCGCCTGCGCCCAGGTGACTCCGGTTCTCCCTGAAGCGCCTGCTGAAGCTCTCCGTCCGGACGAGGCGGGCCGGACGGAGGGTGGATATTGGCAGCAGGAAGCGTTCTACCGGATGGAGATCGACTTCGACGTGGGTACCCACCGCTTCGACGGCCGGCAGGAACTCACCTACCGGAACAACTCCCCGGATACACTTTGGCAGGTCTACTACCATCTCTATTACAATGCGTTCCAGCCGAACAGCATGATGGATATCCGATCCCGTACGATCGATGACCCCGATGCCAGGGTGGGTGACCGCATCTACCGTCTTGGCGAGGAGGAGACCGGCTGGCAGAAAATCCGGACCCTCACCCAGGAGGGGGAACCTCTCGTCTGGAGAGTCTCCGATACAGTCCTGGAAGTGGATCTGGCCCGCCCCCTTCTTCCGGGTGCCGAGACCCGGTTCGAGATGGAGTTCTCGGCACAGGTTCCCGTGCAGATCCGCCGGACCGGACGTAACAATGCCGAAGGGATCGATTACTCCATGGCACAGTGGTATCCGAAGATCGCCGAGTATGATGAGTGGGGATGGCACGCGCACCCCTACATCGGAAGGGAGTTCCACGGAGTGTTCGGCCGGTTCGATGTGAAGATCACCATCGACCGGAACTATGTGGTGGCCGCCACAGGATACCTGCAGAACCCGGAGGAGGTGGGGCACGGCTACGCCCCGCCGGAACGGGTCCGCACACCGGAGGGGGAGAAACTCACCTGGCACTTCCTCTCCGACTACCAGCACGATTTCATGTGGGCGGCCGATCCCGATTACGTGCACCGAACGCTTCAGGTACCGGACGGTCCCCTGCTGCGGTTCTTCTACCAGGAGGATCCGGTCTCGGTACAGGCGCCGGAGGAGCGGCAGAAGCAGCTGAGGGAGAACTGGGAACGGTTGCCCGAATACACCATGAAGGCCTTTCAGTACATGAATGAGCATTTCGGCCGCTATCCCTACCGCGAGTTCGTCGTGGTCCAGGGAGCTGATGGGGGGATGGAGTACATCATGGGTACCCTCATCACCGGAGATCGGGATCTCCGCGGGCTGGTTTCGGTGACCGTACATGAATTGATCCACTCCTGGTATCAGGGGGTGCTGGCCAACAACGAAAGTTACTACCACTGGATGGATGAAGGGTTCACCACCTGGGCCTCCGTCCGTGTGATGGAACATCTTTTCGGCGAGAACGCGGAGGAGTCCTACGCCTCCTACTACGCCACCTACTCCCGGATTGTCCAGCTGGGACTGGAGGAGCCGATGCACCGCCATGCGGACCATTTCCGGAGGAATGTCGCCTACTCGGTGGCGGCTTATGTGAAAGGAGGGATTTTCCTGCATCAGCTTGGATACATCATCGGTCAGGAGACGCTGGACCGCACCATGAGGCGGTTTTTCGACACCTGGAAGTTTCGTCATCCGACCGGCCGGGACTTTGTCCGGGTGGCCGAAAAGGAGAGCGGCATTCATCTGCAGTGGTATTATGACTACTGGGTGGAGTCGACCCGAACAATCGATTACGGCATCGAGGAGGTAACCGATCAGGGGGAGGGAACCCTTGTCCGTATTGCACGTCACGGAGAGATGCCGATGCCACTCGATCTGGAGGTGCGCTACACCGACGGACGGGTCGAGCAGGTCCACATTCCCCTGCAGATCATGAGAGGTCAGAAGGAGAATGAAAACCCGAACGTCCGGCGCAGCGTGGCTGAAGCGTGGCCCTGGGTGGCCCCGGACTACACCCTGTTCCTCCTCTCCCCTCTTTCGGAGATCCGCCTTATTGAAATTGATCCTTCCGGGAGGCTGGCGGACATTAACCAGCAGAATAACATCTGGCACGCTCCCGCTCGGCAGTAGGACACAATATACCCTCACGGGACGCAGTTCCGTGAAGTCTCGATCAACCGGGAGAAGAAGCTCCGGTTCTTTGTGTTCGTGCGGCGGGGAGGATTCTGTAAGCCGGAGAGCATCCTGATCCGGACATCTCTCCGGCAACGTGCCCGTTGAGGGTTCCCGGATCTGCTGGCAGAGGATGAGGAAAAGTGCCGGCCAACTCCCGCTGTGCCCGCACCCTCGGACAGGGTTTGTCAAACAGGGAAGGGGTCGAGAACAGGGCCAGGGACCTCTCCCGGTCCTCGGGTGTCACCTCAAGGGTCGCCAGGTAGGTGTGCCAGGAACCGACCAGCTCCTCCAGCGAAAAGGGATGATAGGCTTCTTCGATCTTTCCTGTCCGGTAGGCATTCCGGAACTGTTCCGGAGGATAGTGTTCCAACAGGTGGCGCACAAACGAGCCGCTTACCGAATAGCTGACCGGCCCCGCCATCCGGTAGAAACCAAGCGGGGACAGGAGTTCCCGCATGAAATCGGAATCCGGCCACTCCTCCCGGGCCGCCACCAGCCGGTCGACGCTCCCCGATCGTGTGGTGTCGAGTGCGACCGCCACTCCTTCCACCAGCCCGATGGCGGGACTCGCCCCGAAAAGGCCGGCAAACTGTTTGGCGACCACATGAACCAGCTCGTGCTTCAATACAAGGGCAAGGTGTTCACATGCAATGTGGGTCTGGTCACGGCGAATCCAGACCGGTACGAAACTGGTCTGTCCGGCGCCGGTGAGATATTTTTTCTGCCGGGCGTCCCGATAGAGATAGGAGTGGATCTTCTCTTTCCGGTAGATCGAGGGATCGAGTTCCAAAGCCTTCAGGATCTCGTGCAGATGATCTTCATGCAGACGGGCCAGCTGCTGCAGGCCATCCGCCACGGATCCGGGGGAACCTGTTCCCACCCGCCCGTACCCGCTCGCTTCCGCATCCCCGGTACACCCTTCCGGATCTAGGTCGCGACTGTACCAGATCCGGAAATGTTCGGTCTCGATCAATCCCCCGAGTTCCCTCTCTATTCGTTTCTCCGGTGAAACAAGTCCCAGAGCCGGCATCATCAGCCAACCGGAAATCAGCATCATGCTGCAACCGAGGGCAAGCCATTGATGGCGACGGGCGGAGAGATCCACCAGAAGAAAAAAGAGAACGCCCCAGAGCAGGGTCATGAACCGGAAAAGAGGCAGGCGAAGATCGAAGGGAACGAGCTCGTCGTAGATCGGACCGGGCCAGTAGCTCCAGACATGATTGTAGAAGTAGAGCTGCGGGCTGGTGAAAAACCGCACTCCCACCGGCAGCAGGGCGAACAGGACAATCAGCAGCAGGGTGACGAGACGGGCGCGGCGGGGAGCGTGTTGCCGGGCCAGCCTTCCTGCTGCCCATCCGAACCAGGCCGAGGGGAGCGGTCCGGAAAGCCAGAAAGCGAGTCCTTCCAGGCTGAAACAGCCGGCAGGCAGGGCAGCCACCAGAAGAGGCAGAAACCAGCCCGTCAGAAACCAACCTGTTCGGCGCGCTGTTCCCCTCAAATCAGTTCCGGAAGCGGAAAGAACTCCGCATCCGCAAGCCGACATGAGCGAAGCGAGACCGGCAGACTCCCAGTGAAGATCCCGCAGGAGCGGAATGAACAGTGAGAGGATCCCGATCCCGAGACCCCACTTCAGAAAAGGCGGAACCTGAGGGGCGGTTTTTTCATTCCAATTCATTGGAACAGTTAATTTTGAATGGGCAAAGCCTTAGCTTTGTTAAGATACGGTGTTAACGGTGTCAACCCATCAAACGATTAATCAACCCATCAAACGATTAAAAAGTCAGGTACAAACCCATGATTAGAGCAAGCATGAAATGGCTGCCGGTACTTCTGGCGCTGGTTATCGCTGGCTGCGGCGGCGGAAGCGATCAGGAGTCGCTGGTAGACCGGGTTGCGGAGAGCGGAGAGGCCCGGGAGATCGCCCTTACGGGAATTGATCAGATGAAATTCGTTGTCTCCCAGCAAGGGAACGGGATCCAGACCGGCGAACAGATTGGAAATGAGTATGTTGTCCAGCGGATCACCGCCTCACCGGGGGAGACACTCCGCATCACCCTGACCACCCGAAGCGATCTGCCTGCCATTGCAATGGCTCACAATTTTGTACTGCTTTCCATGGGAACGGATGCCGAGCAGTTTGCCCGCGAATCGGTGATTGCTTCCGACAACGACTATATCGCACCTTCATTTGAAGAGCGGATTATTGCGATGACCGGAATGCTGTCGGGAGGTGAATCGGAGACCATCGAGTTCCAGGTTCCCTCCGAACCGGGAGAGTACACCTTCCTCTGCACTTTCCCGGGTCACTACGCCAGCGGGATGTACGGGGTGCTGGTCGTTCAGTAACCTCTTCTGCGGACCGTGTCAGACCTGCCGGCGGACCTCCCTCCGGCCGGCCACGGGTCTCTCTCCCTTCATGAGCCGCCGGAGATAGTGCTGCCACTGAAGGGCGGCATGCTTCTGTACGGTGAACTGCAGCGTCCGTGTGCGGTCGGTGATGCTCACTTTTCTCGCCTTCTCGACCGACTGGAAGCGGATCTCCTCCAAGGGTATGAACCCGGAGACGGATCCGTAATGATACTCCACTCCCTCGCCGCGCAGGCGAACAACGCCCCGGCCAAGCCTTCGGAGCCGGTGGCTGGAGTCGACCTCGTAGAAACGGCTTCCGGTCTCCTCGAGCAGGACCCCTTCCCGGTCCGCCACCATCTCCATCCGACAGATACGATCGTAAAGGGCGATCAGGGAGACAGGCTCCCCGTGCGGGTCGATCAGCCGTGAGGCAGGATCCATGGTGTAACGCTTCGGGTCGGTCCGGCTGATCACCCGGATGCCGTCCGGGCTCCAGACGGCGGCACTCTCTCCTGTTTCGGGACACCGATAGAGGAACCGCCCGATGCCTGCCGCCGGCTTCCATGCCCGGTAGGGTCGTGTTTCCTCCGGCGCGTCATACTCTTCAAAATTCATATGCGCCAGGCAGGCGGATGCGAAATGGTCATAGTTGTCGAAATCGGAGGCGTGCAGAGGAGGGAGCCACCGGGCCTCCACGCGGCTCATGCGCGGCCATTTCGCCCAGCGGGGCCATGCGAGCCAGGAGCCGTGAAGCTGCACGGGGTGGACCGGAATGCCCATCTTCCAGAAAAGGCGCAGCGTGGTCTCAATCACCGGCTTGGGGCGTCCGTCCCAGCGCCTCCCTCCTTCCGGAAAGATGACAATCATCCGCTTCTGTTCGATCATGCGAATCACATCCCGGACGATTCCCGGGTCGGGGATGTATTTGCTGGTCGGGACAATTCCGATGCTGTCCATGAAGATGCGCGGGATCGTCTTGTGGAACTGGTCCCGGGTCATCACCCCGGCGGTCGGTTCAAGGGTCATCTCCACGTTGATCATGAAGGGATCAAAAATATTGGAGTGGTTCCCGTAGATGAAACAGGGACCGGTCAGGGGCATGTATTCGCGGCCGGTGATCTGGACATCAAAGAGCTTTCGGGTGACAGGAATGATGGTGCTGCGCATCAAAGGGAATGTGAATTCAGATATTCCCCGGGAATTCTTGCGAAAGGTAAAAGCCATTGCTCCGTGACGGTTATAACGTTTTCCGAACTCTGCCTGACGGTCGGCCGGTTCCGATCGGATCATTGCGGCTGACGTGGGGAAAGTAGCGCAAAGAGCGAGGAATCGCTACCTCAACTGTTGGCCAACAAGGGAGTGTGAGGTCGAAGGGCATGGTTGAAGAGCATGCGTGAAGCATGGGTAATGCATGCCCTGTTCCGCCCCTACCGGCCAAGATTTGTCAGTTTGACCGATACATAGGGCGCAAAAGGCATCTGGTCGATGCGCCGGTGGGTGTAGACGTCATAGTAGAAAAGGTTGAGCTGGTTGTAGGCGTTGATGGCACCCGCCTGCAGGATGAGCCGCGACCCGGGGAAGTGGATGGTGGTCTCGACAGAGAGATCGAGCCTGTGGAAGAGCGGCAGTCTCCCCTGATAGGGTTTTTCCAGTATAACACGGGGAGTGCCGAATTCACGACGCACGTTGGGCAGCTGCTGTCCGAAGAAGATGATCTCGTCAAAACCCATGGGCCGGGTGAAGGGGAGACCTGTCCCCAGCTGCCAGCGGGCACTCGTGGTGAAGCGGCCGATCTCCAGACTTGCCATGGAATTGATCTGGTGGCGCCGATCGTGAGGCGGATGATACCTCTGCACCGGCTCTCCGAACCAGATGTTGAAATGATCCTGGGCTGACTCGTACTCGGTCCAGGAGTAGCCGTAACCGGCAAATCCGTAGAAGGGTCCGGAGTGATACTCCAGGCGGAGATCCCCTCCGTAGGTTGTTCCATCGGCCAGTGCCAGATCGGTGCTGAACCGGGCGATCGTGCTCCAGACCGTTACCGGTATATTCCGGAGCCGTTTGTGATATCCCTCCACCGAAAGGTGGAAGCCGCCGCCCAGCGTCTGCCTCCACCCCAGAAGGGTGTGGATCGCCTCCATCTGAGACCCTCCGATGGGGGCCGGCATCCAGGCCAGGAAGATGGAGCTTGCATCGCGCATGTCACTGACGCCCACGAGCGCCTGGCGATAGATGCCGATCGAGGCGCTCAGTTCCTCAAGATCCCTTCCGAAAGGCTGCCAGGAGACCCTGAAACGGGGTTCAAAGCTCGGCTTGTAGGTCTTCACAAAACCGGAGAAGATGGCCCCCGGCCGGATCCGGATCCGGTCTCCCACCGGCAGGGTGGCTTCGAAATGCAGTCCGGCTCCCAGAATCACATCGGAATCCTCACGGGGTGTGTGAAAAAGCTCCCTCATCTCATAGTTGAACCACTTCATGAGGGCGAATCCTCCATACTCGAACCGGAAGTTCCCGACATTCTGGGTCAGGTTCACATCCATGTTGAACCGGGTGGTTCCGGAAGAGAGCTCCGGGTCCTGCATGTCCCCTGCCGCATTGGAGACGTGGGAGACTCCCATGTTGGTCTCCAGAAAGAGGGGTGATCCCTCCGGCAGGGCCAGACAACGGCCTCCAAGCACGAAGTTGTTCCATCGGAAAAGATCGCCGGACTCGAAATCGAGCCTTCCCCTGTCGTGGGTCCGGATCGCCATGACAGAGCAGCGCGAATTGTCGCTGGCGTTGTAGCTGAATCGTACATACTGGCTGTCGAAATGGAGAGGCTGCTGCTCGCCGATCAGGGCGGAGCTGGTGTTCTCAATGAGGGAGTGACGGAAGGAGGCGATCCAGGAGGAGGTGCCGGTGTGGATCGGCCCCTCCGCCTGAAGCTCGGCCAGAAAGGGACTGACCGACCCTGACCCTCGCAACTCGTACCGATCTCCATCCCGCATCTGAACATCGAGCACCGAGGAGATCCGGCTGTTGTATCGTACCCCAAACCCCCCCGCATAGAAATCGGCCGTGGCGATCAGATCTTCCGGGAAAGCAGAGAAAAATCCCACGATGTGAAAAGGCTGGAAGATGATCGATCCATCAATCAGGACCATGTTCTGCGAGGGGGTGCCCCCCCTGATGTAGAGCTGTCCTCCCCGGTCACCCGCCGATACTACTCCCGGCATCGCTTGCAGATAGCTTGCCAGATCGCCACCTCCAGCCGGCGTGGGAACCCGGGAGAGGTCCAGCGTGCTTACCCGTTGATGTCCCAGATCCCGCCGCGCCGCACCCTGCCTCTGTGTGGAGACAACCACTTCACCGAGCTCTTCATCATCCGGCAGCAGGGAAACGGTAAGTGTGACCCTCTCCCCTTCGGGAATGGTCAGGGTATCCTCATAGGCGGTGTATCCCACATAGCTGATCCGTACGGAGTGCCGCCCTGCGGGGATTCTGTCCAGCTGATAGAACCCGTTTCGGTCGGAAACGGTGCCACGGAACGAGTCGGAATCATCCAGTTGAAATAGCACAATGTTGGCTCCTTCCAGGACATGCCCGTCCGACCGGTCGGAGATGATGCCCTGAAGAGTGGCGGTTTGTGCTGCCACCTCTCCCAACGGCAGAAGCAGCAGGCCGAGGAAAAAGAGTGCCCGAATGAAGAAGGGGGATGAAGAATTGATCCCGGAGGGATTGATGCGGCACATGCGAATCATGTCATTTGATCTGAATCCATATCAATAACCAGGAACTTGTCCCCGGTGTTGCCTGATCAGGGAGTCTTTCATTGCCTCTGTCTCCCCACTCTTCAGGACTTCGATGGTTGCTGCTGTATCGATCGGATCAGGGTTGGTCATGAACTGCCGGCGAAAAGGCTGTGGCGGAAGTGGCTACCGGAAAGCCAGGGGTTTCTCTTCCGGACAGGGTACAAGCACGCCAGGTGTGGAGCAACTCATATAGGGAACCGCCTTGCTGACAATTCCGGCCAGATACCCCACCCCATTCTCCACATTGGAAACCCCGTCCGGCAGCGCCTGAACCTGCTCATCCAGCAATCCGAAGTCGGGCCATTCCGGGCCGGCAGCTGCAACAAAAAGCTGGTGATGCAACACGCTGAATTCCACCTCCTCGCCCATGCTGCCGAATCGGGAGTTCATCTCCTGGACAATCGCCTCGGGCCGTTCAATGAACTCTTCCGGTTCGATCTCCAGATAGAAACTGTCGGGATTCTGTCCCGGAACCACCCGATCCATGAATGGCAGTGTAAGGACCAGTTCCCGTCCGTTCTCCTCGTTGCGGACCAGATAGAGCATCCGCACATCGGCCAAGAATTTCACCCCATTTATGTAGATCTCGTCAGGTTCGGTCGCCCGCTCTCTGTCTTCGGGAGCATCCGGCCGGAACACGATGGGGGGCGGAAAATCGGGCGGAAGTGTGACGGTCGCAGAGGAGATGCCGGATTCAATCGGATTTTCGGCACCCTCCCCGCTGACGCCGTTGCCGCCGCTGACGCCACCTTCATTGCTCCCGTTTCCTGCCTCTGACCCCCGCTGGTTCTGACGCACCTCAAGCCGGTAGGTTCTGCCTGGAGTCAGGGGTTCGTTTGTCCAGAAGTTGTGAGCCCGTGCTCCGAGAGCGTAGCTGAAGAGAGAGTCGTTCAGTACGATGGTCATGTCCGTCTCCAGATCCTGGAGAGTAACGTCCGCATTCACCGGATTGTCATCAAAAATCAGAATGTCCCGGATGGGAGTGATCCGGACCCATTGTGTGTCGGTCGAGGAGTCGAGGTAGCCGTAGATGGAGAAGAGATAACGGTCATTCTCCTGATGGGGTTCGAACGAATCCCGACATGCGGAGACCAGAAAAAGGATGAGCAGCAAAGCTGTAAGGAGGGGTGCATGAACGGTTTCCGGGTGCGTCATCCGGCCGCCCCCTTCTGAATCCCGGCCGGTTCCAACAGACATGCAGCCGGTCGTACGGAAAAGCGATGATTGTGATCGCAGCGGTTTCATGGGTTCAAGGCCGGTAAGCCCCGGTGAAGATCGTTGTCCAGCTGTTGAGATAACGGGCTTGCAAAGCGGATCATGCAGGGGAAGTTCACCTTGCAAGATGATACAGCTTGAAATGTGTGAACCAACTCTATTCACGAAAAGATCAGGGAAAGATTCAACACCATTCTGTTGCCTGAAAAGGTTGTAATAGATTGTTAAATGGTGTGTCCGGCAACACCTTTATCGATTCTGTAGCGTATTATTGGTCAGGCGGAATACTTTCTTTTCTGCAGCCTCTTGCAGATGCCTGCTTTTCCGAACCCGCCTAACATGAGCAACCGGATATCCTGTTTTCCTGAACGAAATGGATTGTAAACGAATGCGTTCTGTTGTCCTCCATTCCGGCCCGCTTCTGCCGGTCATTTTACTGTTTTTCCTTTTGCCGAATCAGGCGGATGCCCAGTCAACCCGCTCTATTTCCGGAACGATTACTGCGCAGGATGGAGAATCGACCACTCCTCTAACCGGGGCCAATATCCAGCTCTTCACACTCCCCGATACGGTCTATGTGCGAGGGACCACGACCGGTCCGGAAGGCGAGTACCGGCTGAACCGGGTGGCATCCGGAGAGTATCTGATCCGTATCTCTTTCCTTGGATTCGAAACGATCAATGAGAAGGTCACTCTTGGCCGCACCCATCTGACCGAACTTGATTTTCAGATGAAAACCGCCGCTCTGGAGCTGGATGAGGCGCAGGTGGTGGCGCGCCGGCCGCGTGTGGAGGCCAAGGGGGACACGACTGCTTTCCATGCCGGATCCTATCAGACCAATCCGGACGCGAATGCGGAGGATCTGATCTCCCGCATGCCCGGATTCAACGTGGAAAACGGGGAGGTGCAGGCACAGGGTGAACGGGTACAGCGGGTACTTGTAGACGGGGAGGAGTTTTTTGGTGAAGATGCCCTGCTCACCCTCCGGAACCTGCCCGCGGAGATCATCGACCAGATCGAGGTGTACGACCGGGCGAGCGACCAGGCGCGGTTCACCGGCTTCAGTGACGGTAACGAGGAGCGGACCATCAATATCGTGACCAAAAAGGGGATGAACCGGGGACATTTCGGACGGGCTCAGAGTGGCTACGGATCCGAGACCCGTTACATAGCGGGGGGGAACTACAACTATTTTGACGGAAGCCGCCGGATCTCCCTGATCGGGATGAGCAACAATGTGAACCAGCAGAACTTCTCCGGAGAGGACCTTGTCGGTATTTCGGGTGGCGGCCCGGGTGGCGGAGGCGGTGGCGGTGGCGGAGGTGGCTGGGGCGGTGGCAACACCCGAAACTTTCTGGTGGGGAATCAGCGTGGGATCAGCTCGGTCCATTCCAGTGGTATCAACTACATAGACCGGACCGACAAGTGGCGGATCAATGCGAGCTATTTTTTCAATCTTTCGGACAACGTGAACGACCAGAACCGGGAGCGCCGCTACATCTCCGGATATTCGGAGAACCAGATCTACGGGGAGAACGCCTACAATACGAGCGACAACCACAATCACCGGATCAACGCCCGTCTGGAGCATACGATTGACGAGCGCCGCTCGCTGATCATCACCCCGCGGATGAGTTTTCAGAACAACAAGAGTCGGAGGATGCTGAGCGGCCTGACCTGGCTTGACGGACAGCAGCTGCTCAACACGATCGACAGCGAGAATCTTTCTAAAAACTCCGCCTACAACATCGCCGGCAACATCCTCTACCGACACGGTTTTGAAAAGCGGGGGCGCACCCTTTCGGTGAACCTCGGTACCAACATCAACGACCGGAACGGAGAGCGGCGGCAGGTTGATGAGAGCTTCTACTACGGGGAGACCGACAACAGCATCCTCAACAACCAGCTCACCGATATTGTCTACGACCGAAGCTCCTTCTCCGGGAACATCTCCTTCACCGAGCCGATCACCCGAGGGGCCCAGCTGATGGTGAGCTACCAGCCCTCCGTAAACCGGGAGAATTCAATTCAGGACGCCTTCATGTTCGATCCCGGCACGGGCGCCTACAGTCTGATCGACACCACCCTCTCCAACCGCTTTGACACCCGGGTTACCAATCAGCGGGTCCGGGGGAGTTTCCGGGTACGGGGTGAGCGGTTTAACGGGGATATCGGGGTTGCCTGGCAGAACAGTGCACTCGACGGGGAGCAGATCTTCCCCTACGAGGTCCGCACCTCGCGCAGCTGGCGGAATCTGCTTCCCAGCGCCTCGTTCCGCTACCGGTTTGGCGAGGGGAACAATCTGCAGTTCAACTACAACACCGGGACACGCAACCCCTCCGCACGGCAGCTCCAGGATGTGATCGACAATACCAACCCGTTGCGGCTCTCGAGCGGGAATCCCGATCTGGACCAGCAGTTCGACCATCGGGTCTCTCTTCGGCTGAGGATGGCCGATCCGGGAGGCAGCAGCTCCACGATGGCCTACATCAACCTCAACTTTACAGAGAACCATATCGGAAACAGGACCTGGATCGCTCAGCAGGACACCCTGCTGCAGGACGGCATTCTTCTCGGGCGCGGAGGCCGCTTTGTCTCGCCCGACAACATCGGGAGCTCATCCAACATCCGGGCGATGCTTTTCCGTTCGATGCCGCTCGATCTGATCCGGAGCAACCTCAACCTGAACGGCGGGGTCTCCCTTCGGAGAACTCCGTCGGAGATTGACGGGGAGCTGAACCAGACCGACAACATAGGCCTCAATGCCGGTATCACGATCAGCAGCAACATCAGCCCGAATGTCGATTTCCGTCTCTCCTACCGGGGCAACTACTCGATCGTGGAGAACTCCATCCGGCCCGAACTGGATAACAACTACTACAGCGGCTGGGCATCGGGCGGGTTCAATCTCACTCCATGGGGGAAGCTCATTCTTGCCAGCGATGCCTCCATCCGCCACTACGAGGGTCTGGGAGAGGATTACAACCGGAGCACCATCTACTGGAACAGCTCCATCGGTTACAAGTTTCTTGCCAACCAGGCGGCCGAGGTCCGGCTCACGGTCTATGATATACTGGCCCAGAACGACAGCGTGAACCGCTCTATCGCGGAGGACTATATCGAGGATTTCCGTTCCAATGTGCTGTCGAGGTACGTTCTCCTGACCTTTACGTACAATTTCCGGTCGTTTCCCGGCGGCCGGTGAAGAATTTCACAATCCCTTCCTCCGAAAACGGGTTAAACCCCGGCGCGCCGGGGAGGCGCCAGGGTCTCCCGTAACATTCCGGTAACCGCCGCGTA
>CAYTTA010000001.1:168196-185303 GCA_964440655.1 uncultured Balneolaceae bacterium | reverse complement strand
CAACTATTACTTCTCCATCTACGGATATCTGGATGCCTCGGCCGATACTAACTGGATCCGGGTGATGCCGGTTCGTGAGCAGCTTTTTATGAAGCCCGAACCCATCGATGCGACGGTAACGATTGAAGATCTCTCCAGCGAGACCGTTACCGTCATGAACGACTCCCTGTTTTACTACGGAGATAACGCGTACGTCTGGAACTTCTGGACGACCCTGCCGCTGGAGCCGCGCGGTAGCTACCGGATCACCGCAGAAAGATCGGACGGCAGGAGCAGTTTTGTGGATGTAGAACTGCCCGATGACTTTCCAACCCCGCTGGTTTATGACAGCCCCTTGGAATCCGCGTCCTACGATCAAATTTTTATTGAGGGTGTAGAAAATCTGGCCGATGTAAGCTCATTTCATCATATTAAGCATTTGGCAGATGAGGTCGAGAGCAAGATTTCAGTCTCGCTCTTGAAGGATACCACATATGCCACAGATCCGTATGATTACGTTATAGCGTTCAGTGATGAGTCTCTTTACGAAACCATAGTAAGTTTATACCGCAGGGATCCTGCTATCAGGACAGTTAGAAACCTGTTTAGTCATACAAGGTTCCTGCATGAGCAACTTTTTATAGCCGCTGCAGGGCCGGGCTGGCATCATTTCCCAAATCTTGACGAAAATATCATTGCTCTGCCCGATGGAGTATCCAATGTCGAAGGAGGAGTCGGTTACGTTGCGGGTATCGTAAGCAAGACCGTTCCCTACCAGACCTGCTACGACGAAGCAGACCGATGGGTACCCTGCCCGCTCGAAAAACCGATCATGCATCCATAACCCGGGTAGACGCATTGGAGGATCTTTTTTGGATCTTCTATGATTATCCAACATCTTGAGCCGGCATGAAAGATTTCTGACTTGCGTATGTATAGCAGACTCAAAAACACAGGGTGGGTTTCTTCCGTTTTCTGTGGATGATGCTGTCGAGCTGCGATCCGGTTTTCGAACCGATGCAGGAAAACGACCGCTACTTTTTCTCGATCTATGGATACTTGGACGCTTCGTCAGATACCAACTGGATCCGGGTGATGCCGATTCGTGAAGAGTTCCTGATGGAACCCGAAACGATCGATGCGACGGTGACGATCAAAGATCTCTCCAGCGAGACAACCACGGTCATGAATGACTCCCTGTTTTACTACGGAGATAACGCATACGCCTGGAACTTCTGGACGGCCATGCCGCTGGAGCCACCTACCGGCGGCGGCGGGACCAGGCTGGCACCATTTCCCAAATCTTGACGAAAATGTCATTGCTCTGCCCGATGGAGTATCCAATGTCGAAGGAGGAGTCGGTTACGTTGCGGGTATCGTAAGCAAAACCGTCCCGTACCAGACCTGTTACGACGAAGCCAACAGATGGATTCCCTGCCCGCTTGAAAAGCTGATGAGAGATCCATGAGCAACTCAATGAACAACAGACAGCGTATAGGCAGCAACCAAAGAGTAATCAACCTTTTCATGCCGCCGATGGCTGCGGCTACTCTGATCGTTGCAGCCTTCTTTCTTCTCTTTCCGGCCGCAGATGCCGCCGCGCAGTCTGCCGCCATCCAGGGCATCATCTCCGACCGGTCGGACGGACAGCCGCTGGATGGTGCCAATATCGTTCTGCAGGAGGTGGGGGATCCGGATTCGTTTCGCGGCACCGTAACCGACCGGAACGGCTTCTATCAGATGAGCGGGATCACACCCGGCCGTCACTCCGTGCGGATCAGCTATATCGGCTATACAGCCTATGAAGACACGCTTTCCCTGGAAGCCGATCAGAGATTGACGCTCACCGTTTCACTGGCCGCCGATGATGAAGAGCTGGGCGAAGTGGTGGTTTCCTCCCAGAGGCACGGAGCTGCGCGCCGGGATCTGGGCCATCAGCGGGTCAGTTCGGTCGATCTGGCCCGGGTTCCCACACCGGCCGGTGGCGGAGACCTGGCAAGCTACCTTCAGGCGATGCCGGGGGTGGTAGCTGCCGGAGATCGGGGCGGGCAGCTTTTTATCCGGGGCGGGACACCGTCGCAGAACATGGTTCTGGTGGATGGGTCGGTGATCTACCAGCCGTTCCATATTGTAGGCTTCTTTTCCGCCTTTCCCGAAGAGCTGGTTGCCACCGCCGATTTCTATGCGGGCGGATTCGGTCCGCGCTACAATAGCCGGATCTCGTCGGTTCTGGACGTACAGATGCGCGACGGCGACCGGTACGACACCGGCGGGTCGGGATCGGTGAGCCCGTTTGTCGCGGAAATCCATGCGGAAGGCCCCCTTCGGGAGGGATCCTCCTCCTGGATCGCCTCCACCCGACACTCCCTGCTTGAGCACACGAGCGAGGCGCTGCTCGGCGAGCGGCAGCCGCTTCATTTCGAAAGCCAGTACCTGCGGTTCAGCCATACTGCGGGGGACAATTCCCGCTGTTCGGTCATGGCGCTGAGAACCTACGACCGGGGGCGGCTCGATTTCGAATCGGACGATGTGTTCCGCTGGAACAATTTCGTGCTCGGCGGGCGGTGCCTTGCACTTCCGGAAGGATCGCCGCTCTTTCTGGAAACCAACATGGGGGTTTCGCACATGTCCAACGCCGCGGGGAATATGGAGAACCCCGAACTCTTCTCAAGCGCCACCCGCTTCAACATGGACGTGAACCTGACACAGAACCTTGGGGATGTGCGGCTCGAATATGGCGGCTTTGCGCTGATGAAGTGGTTTAACTACGAGATGAGAGAGCTCTTCCATGAACCAAGAGAGGCCTCTGATGTAATTCTCGGCTCCGGTGTACATTTCGAAGCGTCCATCCCTCTGGGAGATCGCGTGCGAATTCGACCCGGTGCAGTCCTGTCGATTTATGTTAAAACCTATTCTCCCAGTGTGGAGCCGCGGATCAGAGCCACCTGGCAGCCGTTCGGAAGGGAGGAGGAGGAGCTGAGCGCCTCCATCGGGATCTACCGGCAGGCTCTGGTGGGAGTGAGCGACATGCGCGATGCCAGTTCGGTTTTCGTGGCCTGGATGCCGGCACCTATCGGCGGCTCGCAGATGGAAGCGATTCATTCCCTTCTGGGATGGCGGCAGTCTCTCGGCGGCGGCTTTCAGCTCTCCCTGGAAGGATATCACAAACGGCTCCGGAACCTTCCGGTTACCGTCTGGAGCACGATCGCCCGTTTCAGCACCGATCTGGCACTGGCCGATGGGGAAGTTTACGGAGGCGACATCCGTCTGGAGTTGCAGCGGGGACCGTTCTACGGATTTGCCGGTTACGGATACACCTGGACGCAGTACGAGGCGGCCCAGGATCACTTCAACACCTGGTTCGGGGAGCCGGTACAGAAATATCATCCCCCTCACGACCGGCGCCACCAGATCAACGCCATGGCAAGTGTGGATGTCGGCCGGTTCACCACCAGCGCCCGGTGGCAGCTGGGCAGCGGACTGCCTTTCACCCGGCCGATGGGTTTTGATGAGATCATCTTCTTCGGAGAGCAGCTCCCCAACGTTCGCCGAGAGTACGGCACCCCCCGGGTGATCCTGGAGAAGCCCTATCAGGGGCGGCTGCCGGTCTATCACCGGCTGGATGTGTCGGTCGAGACATCGATCGATTTTCCGGGAGCCCGGCTCATGGCCCAGGCAGGGGCAATCAACACCTACAACCAGAACAACCTCTTCTACTACGACGTCTACACGCACCGGCGAATCGATCAGATGCCTTTTGCACCCTACCTCTCAATTAAACTTACGATCCTTTAGCGGGTAACCAGGTTAGATTTTGAGGTTCCCCAGATCATATATACGGTATTCTCAGCCCCCACACAGGGCTTTAAATCGACTCCTCAGAGCTGCTTTTCACCACAGGGAGAAGAGATAGATCAGCTTTGCACAGAAGGGCCAAAACATCTGCTATCAGATCGTAGACAATAGAATTTGTTGCACCATTGTTGTGCCAGAAAGAAAAGCCATCTCATGATATCGTCAAACAAGAAACCCCTGTAGAGATGTATATATAAGTCTGTCAATGAGTAATCGTACCGGCGGCCGGGATCGAACCGGCACTCGGGGTTTGCCCCGAATTGGATTTTAAGTCCAACGCGTCTACCAATTCCGCCACGCCGGCTTGACCGTGGAATGCCGTGATCCGTTTGTAAAGCACCGGTTAAGGAGAATATCCTGCTTGAGGAAACGGATCACGCACGTATCGTGGAGAGAATGAAATATAGCGGTTTGGTCTCGACTTCTACAACGCTTCCTTCCCTATCGGCGGACGCCGGCAAGATGTGAGCGATTCGGCGGTCTAATGCAGATGAGCGGGGGCCACACCACGCCAGATCAGAAAAAGCCCCAGCAGCAGCGTGAAGAGCGGCAGCAGGCGGGCGATCCGCAGCCTGAAGGAGGGGCGGATCAGATGCGGAGCCATGGAGACCGCAAACATGGCGGGGAGCGTCCCCACACCGAAAAGAGTCATGTAAAGGGCACTCTCCGGAACGGTTCCGGTTGTGGCCGCTCCGGCAAGACCCAGCCAGACAAATCCGCAGGGAAGGAATCCGTTCAGCACACCGATGGTGAACAACGTGCTCTCTCCCCGTTTCCGGTACTGTCTGCCGATGAAATTCTGAACCCTCCGGTAGAGGGAGTCGATCGAGGGGAAGCGGGCGAATCTCACACCTGTCTGCCGGATCAAGACATAGAGAACAAAAGAGACACCCAGAAGAACAGACAGAAGTTTCTGATAGCCCGAGATGGCAATGGAGTGCCCCGCGATTCCGATCACCGCTCCAAGCAGTGTGTAGGTGGCGATTCTGCCCAGATTGTAGAGCAGCTTCCCGGAGACCAGCCGCAGCAGCGATCCGCTGTTGCCGGGCAGAGCCAGCGCGAGCGGGCCGCACATGCCGATGCAGTGAAAGCTGCCAAAAAATCCCACCACCAATGCGGTCCAGAGCTCCATGATCAGAGAAAGATGGTTTCCTGTTGATAGTACTCGTTCCCTCGGGCACTCCAGTAGAGATGGATCACCCACTTGCCGGCGGCCAACCCCTCCAGTCCGATCTCCTGAACTCCTTTCGCATCGATGGCAAGTGGCATTCGAAAATCAAGTCCCGAGTCACTGGGGCGATAGAACACAATCTCGCCCCCCTTGAACTCCGACTCCTCTCCGGCCGGAAGTTTCACCAGAAGTCTGGGATGATCCCGGTTCATCACAAGTTCCAGACTCTTTTCGTGCAGGCTGGAGTTGCGCATCCGATCGATCTGCTCCTGATAGCGGGAGGCGGATTCGTAGTAGTTGTCCGAGACCAGATGATAATCGAGGGAGACGGCCATCCAGACCACCCCTAGAGTGGCGAACACATAGAGGAGGAAGGCGAAAGCAATCCCCGTCCCCCAGTTGAGCCGGCCGCTTTTATCGCTTTTATTTCGTCGGGCTTCCCCGGTCGGATGGTTGTTTGATGAGGTCTTCATACCCGTTTCGGATTTTCCAGGCTGTACCTGTTTATTGTGGCTGATGCCGGTTCACTTCACATCCCCGGACCGGCAAAACTGGAGCGGATCGTCTCCACCTGCTCCCCGTCCGCATAGACTCCGAAGAGAAGTGGCGTACTGGAGCCCTTGAGGGCAGTTCCGGGCAGGGTGATCAGGAAACGACCCGATGCGGCTTCTTGTGGCGGCAGGATTCCGAACTCCCCGAGGGGTGTCAGTTCACCTGCAGCCGGTTCTTCCAGACGGATTTCATACTCGATCGGATCGAAAGTCTTGTTGACCATTTTCAGCTCATAGATATTGCTGTATCGGTTGCCGGGCAGGGCCTGGTAGAGAGTGCCGGGCTGTCGCAGAATGATTGTCTGGGTATCCGGTCTCATCCCGAGCTGCACCACAAAGATGGAGATGAGGATGAGCAGAATGGCACTGTATCCGGCCACCCGGGGGGTGAAGATCCTGGATGACCCTTCAGCGATCGCGTTGATCGAGGAGTAGCGTATAAGACCTTTCGGTTTGCCGATCTTCTCCATGACATGATCGCAGGCATCAATGCAGGCGGTACACTGGATGCACTCCATCTGTGTACCGTTCCGGATATCGATTCCCATCGGACAGACAACCACGCACTGGTTGCAGTCGATGCAGTCTCCGAAGAGAGAGGTGTTCAGCCAGTTCTCGGCCGGATCCGCCTTTTTTCTTGCAGCTACCGATCCCCGTTGCTCGCCGCGCCGGTAATCATACATCACATTGATGGAGTTGTTGTCAATCAGAACCGACTGCATCCTTCCGTAGGGGCAGATGAAATGACAGACCTGTTCCCGGAGAAAGGCGAACACTCCGTAAAAAGCCCCGCTGAAGAGGGTGATCGACGCCAGGCCTGCCAGATGCTGCGAGGGCGGATCGGTGATGATGACAAAGAGCTGCTCGACTCCGATGATGTAGGCCAGGAAGAGGTTGGCGATCACAAAGGAGAGGCCGAAGAAGATCCCGTGTTTCAGGGTTTTCTTGAAGATTTTTTCCCGGTTCCAGGGCTGGCGGTTCAGGCGGATCTGTGCGCTCCTGTCCCCTTCAATCCAGTATTCGATCCGCCGGAAGACCATCTCCATGAAGATGGTCTGCGGACAGGCCCATCCACACCAGAGGCGTCCGAAAATCGCTGTGAAGAGGACGATAAAGAGAACCAGAGAGAGAAACCCTGCAACCACCAGCCAGAAGTCCTGTGGCCAGAAGGCGATGCCGAAGACCACAAATTTTCTCTCCAGGATGTTGAGAAGAAGAAGCGGCTGCCCCCCGATCCGAATAAAGGGAGCGGAGAAGAAGAAGAGGAGCAGCAGCGCAGCCACGGCATTTCTCTTCGTGTACCAGGCTCCGGAGGGCTTTTTCGGATAGATCCAGTTACGCTTTCCCTCCTCGTTTACGGTGGAGAGATGGTCCCGGAAGGAGTCCTGATAGTTTCCGGTCGCGCCCCCGGCTCTTTTCTGGATCCGATTCTTTCTGCCGGGTTGGTTGCCGCCTGCCATGGCCCTGGATTGAGTGCCGCTTGCCATACGATTGCCTCTTTTTTTACAGGTTGGAGGCAGCCAGAGGACCCTCCGTGCAGAGGGTCTCCCGGACGGGGTTGTGCTCCTTCGCCCCCGCAGGGTTCGTTCCCCGAAGAGTGGCGATATAGCTGATCAGCTGCCTCACCTGGTCGTTGCTCATCCGCGTTCCACTGCCGTAGGGAAGCATCCCCATTTCCGGAATCCCGTTGATGATACTGGCGGCAATATCCGCGGGTGTACAGCCATGCATCCAGTAGTCGTCAGTCAGGTTGGGTCCCACCATTCCCTGGCCCTCTCCGCCGTGACAGGTGAAACAGAGCTGATTCGTGCTCATGTAGAGCTCCCTGCCGGCAGCGATGTCGGCAGGATCCTCGCTGAAGGTCCAGACAACTTCTTCCGTTGCCGGTCCATCGGAAGATTCATGCCGTTCGGCCGCTGCGGCCATCTCCATCTCATACTGCTCATGCTGGTCGGGTCCCCATCGGAACACCTCATAGTAGAGCAGATACCCGATTCCGAACAGGATGCTTCCGTAGAAGAGCCAGAGCCACCAGACCGGCATGTGGTTGTCCAGTTCCCGGATCCCGTCGTACTCATGATCCAGCAGCTTGTCCCGTTCATCATCTAGAATTTTCATGGCCTTCCCTGTTTTCGTTGCAGTTTCTGTTTTCCCCGCTTTCCCCGCTTTCTGCACTCTTCAGCGGAATCTGTGCGATTTCATCCCAGTACTCTTTTTTTCTCCAGAAGAGGTAGAGAATCATCATCAGAAAAAAGAGCAGGAAGAGAATGAGGGAGATGCTGGGATAGACCCAGATCCCCTCAATCGATCTCAATACGTCCTTATACATGGCTGTTTACGGGTTTCATTTCCGTTCTTCTCCTCCTCACCGCCCAGCCGGACCATCCGCCAGGGCACGGCCGGCGGAGGGCAGGTTCGCGAAGGGGTCGTTTTCTCCGCGGATATCCACACCCAGTCGCTGCAGGTAGGCGATCAAAGCGATGATCTTGCTGTCCGAGGTGATTTCCACCCCATCGAGTTCGGAGAAGCCGGATTGGTGCAGACCCCGGGTGATCGCCACCGCCTGCGCCTTCATATCCTCCGCAGCCAGCAGGTCATATCCCTCGGCATAGGGGACACCCGCTCTCTGCAGCGCACGGATACGCGATCCAATGGACTCCGGATCCTCTCTCTGTGTAAGCAACCAGGGGTAAGCCGGCATGATGGAGCCCGGTGAGGTGGAGTTGGGATCGGCCATATGGCGCAGATGCCAGGAGTCGGGATACTTGCCACCGATCCGGTGCAGATCAGGCCCGGTCCGTTTTGAACCCCAGAGGAACGGGTGGTCGTAGACGAACTCACCCGCTTTGGAGTATTCACCATACCGTTCGGTCTCGGAGCGGAAGGGCCGGATCATCTGCGAATGGCAGGTGTTGCACCCTTCGGCGATGTAGATGTCCCGACCGGCCAGCTCGAGAGGGGTATAGGGCTTCACGCTCTCGATGGTGGGGACGTTGGACTCCACAAGTGCTGTGGGCAGATACTCAACAATTCCGCCGATCAGGATCACAATGAGCGTAAGAACGGTGAACTGGACCGGCCGGCTCTCAAGTCGACGGTGCCAGGGTTGCCGGCTTCCGTTCTCCCCGCCCGAAGCGGGCACCAGCGGCATGGCCTGATCCTGCTCCTCCGCGACCAGGCTTCCGTTTCTGGCGGTCATGTAAAGATTGTAGAGTGCAACGATCGAGCCGGTAATGAAGAGCCCGCCGCCGATCGCCCGGAGCACATACATGGGAATGATCTGCCGTACGGTCTCCAGGAAGTTGGGATACTGCAGAAGCCCTTCAGCCGTGAACTGCTTCCACATGAGACTCTGTGTGATGCCGCCCCAGTAGAGGGGGATCACATAGAAGACCGCACCAAGTGTCGCGAACCAGAAGTGGATGTTGGCCAGTTTTACCGAGTGGAGTTTCGTGTTGTAGATGCGGGGCGTGATGTAGTAGAGCATGGCGAAAGTGAGTCCGCCGTTCCAGAGAAGCGCGCCCAGGTGTACGTGTCCGATAATGTAGTCGGTATAGTGGGCAATGGCGTTCACGTTGGCGATCGAGAGCATGGGCCCTTCGAAGGTGGCCATCCCGTAGGCTGTGATTCCGATCACCAGGAACTTGAGAACCGGATCCTCCCGCACCTTGTCCCACGCCCCCCTCAGGGTGAGCAGCCCGTTGAGCATCCCGCCCCAGGAAGGAGCGATCAGCATCAGGCTGAAGACCGTTCCGAGCGCCTGCGTCCATCCGGGCAGTGCGGTGTAGAGAAGGTGGTGCGGCCCCGCCCAGATGTAGATGAAGATGAGCCCCCAGAAGTGGACGATCGAGAGCCGGTAGGAGAAGATGGGCCGGTTGGAGGCTTTCGGGATAAAGTAGTACATGATCCCCAGAAAAGGGGTCGTGAGGAAGAACGCGACCGCGTTGTGTCCGTACCACCACTGGACAAGGGCGTCCTGGACCCCTGCGTAGATGGGGTAGGATTTCATGAGGGAGGCCGGTATCTCAATGGAGTTGACGATGTGCAGCACGGCCACTGTCACGAAAGTGGCGATGTAGAACCAGATCGCCACATAGAGGTGGGACTCCCGTCTTTTCCAGATGGTCATCAGCATGTTGATTCCGAAGATCACCCATACGATGGCGATCGCAATATCGATCGGCCACTCCAGTTCAGCGTACTCCTTGCTGGTGGTGAATCCGAGCGGGAGGGAGATGGCTGCGGCGAGGATGATGGCCTGCCATCCCCAGAAGTTGATCCGGCTGAGCAGAGGACTCCACATGGGGGTCTTGCAGAGTCGTGGAAGCGAGTAGTAGACACCGTAGAAGATGGCGTTGCCTGCAAAGGCGAAAATCACCGAGTTGGTGTGCAGGGGCCGCAGTCGACCATAGGAGAGTTCAGGGATGAATCCGAGGAAGTCCGGAAAGATCAGCTTGAGGGCCACGATCAGTCCGACCAGGAATCCGATGACTCCCCAGAAGAGAGTGGCGATGCCGAAGTTGCGCACCACCCTGTTGTCGTAGTGGAAGGTGTCCGTGGCGATAGCGGTTTCCGAAGATAGCGTCGCAGTTTTCATTCGTGGTTCATCGATGTGGGTGATCGGTTGCTCCGGAAGTCTCTTCCGGATCGTTCTTCTCCGGGCCGGCGCTCCCCGACCCGGGTTCTTTCGCAGGATTGTCGAAAAGCATCCGTATGGATGGAGTGTAGAGGTCATCAAACTGACCGCTCCGGACGGACCAGATAAAAAAGGCCAGAAAGAGCAGGGCGATGACGAGACTGAAACCGATAAGAAGAAAAATCACTTCCATGGCGTCACATCAGGGTTCTTCCATGCATGTGGCAAGTGGTTTTCCATCAAGTGTCCGGTTCACACCCCGGGCTCCAGGGCGAAAGCCGGCCTGGAGGGTTCCTCGCCCGAACTTCCATTCCAGAGATCAAATCCTTCCTTTCGGGCAGCCAGCCAGGTGCTGCCGGTGGTGAATGCGATGATGCTCAGGGAACTCAAAGGCATCAGGATGGCCGCCACAAGCGGTGTGAGTGTGCCGGTTACGGCAAAACTCAGTCCGATTGTATTGTAGGCCAGCGAGAGCCCGAAACTCATCCGAATGATGGTCAGGCTTCGACCGGCGAAACGGATGAAACGGTCCAGACGGTCCATCCGGGAGGCGTCCATGATCGCGCTGCAGGCTGGCGTGAAGGAGGTGACATCGTGGGTAAGGGCGATGCCGAAATCGCTCTGCTTCAGGGCGCCCGCATCATTCAGCCCATCTCCGATCATCATCACATTGTGTCCTTCGCTCTGAAGCCTGCGGATGAAATCCAGTTTCTGATGAGGTGTCCGGTCGAAGAGCATCCGCTCCTCATCCAGGGTGGCGGCGAGCCGTTTCTTCTGGCGGTCATTGTCCCCGGAAAGGAGCCAGACAGGGAATTTTGTTTTCAGCCGGGCGATCAGTTCGGGGACTCCCTTCCTGAAATGCTGGATCTGTTCAAACCCTCCGATCCATACAGTGTCTATCGCCAGATGGGTCCGGTGACTCCCCGCTCCGGCTTCCTCAGGAAGGGCAATCCCCTCCTCGGCCAGAAGATGTGCCGAGCCGACGACGATCCGGTGCGGGCCGACAGTGGCGACAATCCCCCGGTTGAGCTGCTCTTCAAACGTGTCCGGTTCAATGATCGTCGAGGCATCCATCTGCCGGAAGATCTGCCGGCTTACAGGGTGCAGGGAGGAGCGGCAGGCCGAGGCTATCAGAATTCGTTGTGAGGGTGAAAGTGGAGTGCCCTCGTAGTGGAGTTCGCTTTTCCGGGGATCGGTCAGGGTGCCGGTCTTGTCGAATACAAGTGTGGTCACCCTGGCGAGCTGCTCGATCAGCAGGGTGTTTTTTACATACAGTCCGTTCCGTGCAAGATGATTGAGTGCCGATCCCAGCGTGAAAGGGGTGGAGAGAGCCAGTGCGCAGGGGCAGGCGATGATCAGGACCGCGGTGAAGACCGATGCGGCCACACCGCCACCGCTCGGCCACCACCAGAGAGCCGAAAGGATCGCGATGGAGATAACGGCGAGGGTGAACCAGGGACTGATGCGGTCGGCCATCGTGGTGAGAGTGATCCCCGGACGCTCCGAATCAAATGCCGAATCGTTCCAGAGTTTGGTGAGGTAGCTCCCCGAAACCTCCTTGTAAGTGTTCATGGTGGCGGGTCGTCCCGTTACCCTGCCGCCTGCGTAGACGGTCTCACCATGGGTGACCACCACCGGATCGGACTCCCCGGTGATGAAACTGTAGTCGATCATCGCCTCGTCGCTCAGGAGGACCGAGTCGGTCGGAACGATCTCCTGATGCCGGATGAGAAGAGTGGACCCTTTTTTCAGTCGCTTGAGCGAGACCGATCTCTCCCCGCCCTCCTCATCCAGAACCGTGACAGAGATCGGCAGATAGGAGCGGTAGTCGCGGTCGAAAGAGAGGCGGTCAAAGGTCTTGTTCTGGAGGATTCGTCCGATCAGGAGAAAGAAGATCAGTCCGGTGAACGAGTCCAGATAACCCGGGCCGGTGCCCGATGCGATTTCATAGACGCTTCGCCCGAACAGGGCGATGATCCCGATCGAAATGGGAACATCCAGGTTGATCCCGCCCTGCCGGATGGCTGCCCATCCAGAACGGAGGTAGTCGCTGCTGCTGTAGAGAAGGACCGGCAGGGAGAGCGCGATGTTCAGGATTCCGAAGAGCAGCTGAAGGGAGCGCTCTCCCATGGAGAAACCGGAGAGATACTCCGGGAGACTGAAAAGCATGATGTTGCCGAATGCGAATCCGGCCACACCGAGTTTGAGCCAGAGACGGCGGTCGGGAGTGCGGCGGGGCTTGTTCTCCAGATTGTCCAGACTGAATTCCGGTGGATATCCGATTGATTCGAGAAGCTCGGCGATCTCTCGGAGCGAGACGCCCGACTTCCGGTAGGTGAGGTGGAGCTCACGTTTCAGAAAGTCGACGCTGCTTCGGACAATACCATCATGGAGTTTGTAGAGATTCTCCAGCAGCCAGATGCAGGAGGCGCAATGGATGGCAGGGATGTGGAGCCGGACCGTGGTCAATTCCCCGTCGGTAAAATCGATCAGGCGCCCCTCTACACCCTCCTCGTCCAGGTAGTCATACCGGCCGGAACGACGGTTTTTCAAAGATTGACCCGGGCGGGAGGCAAGACAGTAGTAGTTCGTCAATCCGTTTTCAGAGAGAATCTCGTAGACCAGCTTGCATCCGGTGCAGCAAAAAGAGTTGCCCTTCGAAAGATGGAGCTCTTCCGCACACGGTTCACCGCAGTGGAAGCAGGTTGTTTCAGAGGCGGTCAGCGTTGCGCTGCTCATGTCAACCTCCTCAGGAATATTTCAGTCTCAGGTCAAACCATGCATCGGACATCGCCTCCTCGATCCTGGCAAAAGTCATCTCGGTAAGCCATGCCTCGATTTTCTTCCGTTCCACGGACCAGAATTCATGAAACGGACAGGGCTCGATCTGTCCGCACCCCTCGATGCCCAGAAAACATTGTGTGAAAAATTCCTTTCCGTCGATTGCGTGAATGACTTCGATCAGCGAGATCTCTTCCGGAGGCCGGGCCAGTGAGACCCCACCGTTCAGTCCCCGGTGTGACCGGATGATGTTTGCCGGTTTTAGCCGGGCCAGCAGACGGGAGAGATAGGCCGGAGGACATTTGAGCGGCCCCGCCAGATCGGCGGCCGACACCGGTTTTCCGTCCGGCTGTTTGGCCAGGGCAATGAGGGCGGAGATAGCGTACTGCGAGCCTTGAGAAAGCAGTCTCATGAGAAAATAAGATTAGAGCCGTCGGGTGATCCCTATAAGACTATAATCGAATACGATTATTCGATTATGATTTTAAGACTAGTTTGAATCAGTTGCAAGAGGAGAGGGATCTTTGATGTGACGGAGGGACCGGCAGGGGCGGTGTCTGTACAGAGTATGAGGATGATCAGGAGGCGGGGGGAGTCAGGAAGTGAGGTGCGGAGTCAGGAGGCGATACGGTATCGCAGAGAGAGGAATGTCCCGATAGAGTAGAGGCGGACCTGCCCCCAGCCCACATCACGGAGGGGAATTCTAAGGTAGGGTTCTACCTGAAGACTCCAGTCGGAATGGATGTCCCATTCGAAACCGGCCGAAAGACTCGCGATGCCAAGCCAGTGGCCTGCACCTGTTTTGCCGCTCCAGGTCTCCATTCGATCCGGGCTCTGATTCCGTCCATTTCCAGCGCCTGGTGAATAGAGCTCATTGTTGTTTCCGTAGTGGAAACGGTAGCGCTCATCCAGCATGATGTAGGAGGAGAGTCCGGTGGAGAGAAAGAACCGTGAGCCTGAAAAGTTCACAAAATTGTATTTCAAGGCTAGAGGGATGTCGAGGATCAGACACTCGGCGAATGTTTCATCCGGCGGGGTGACGCCGGAGTATCTCCCGAACCCCCTGCCCGCACTCCGGGTGGCATACCGGACACCGGAATGAATCAGACCGGATGAGATGGAGAGATTGCGTGCCAGGCGGTACTCCACCACCAGCCCCAACCGATAACCGGGGGAGTCAAACTCTTTAAGAGCCCCTGCCGTACTCAGGTCCGGGGAGAGGATCACCCCGGCGGTAATGCGGGGTTGCTCCGCTCCGGTATTCCGGACAGGGAGTTCACTGGCTGCTGCTTCTTCCGATTCAGGAGGGAGGAGTTCTGAACGGATTCCGTCTCTTCCCGGCATCTCCGCCCGGATCGTACCAACAGGATAAACAGCCCGGGTCGAAACGGGGCCACCTGGCAGACCGATTGGTCTTATCGCCGGGGATGATTGATCCGTCAGATGATAGAGAGGCAGAGACGCTCCTCCTGCCGGAAACTCACTTTCTGTTGTGTTTTTAAGGGGAGGGCCCTTCTTTGGATCAGAGGCAAAGGGAGAAGCAGAAATGGAAGGAGTACCGGAACCGGAAACATCAACGCGATCGGAACCGGATCTGAAATCAGAACCAATAGCAGCATCAGACAAAATAGCTGAAGAATCAGAACCGGAGTCGTCATGTACAGCGACCGGACCCTCCGCCGGCTTCTGATCTGGAAGAACCGTGCTGCTCTGCGACTCCGGCTGCGGGGCCTCGGATCCGTCCCGATCCTGCTCTGCGAATCTTTCCGATCCCAGAGTCTGGACAAACTGGTCGATCCGGTGAATGCGGTTGCTGTTGTCGTAGATGAAATAGCCCATGACTCCGATCAGAAGAAGCGCAGCCATGCCCAATCGTCTGAGGCGCAGACGATAGAGTCGCTGCATCTTTCGAAGCTCAAGCATCTGTTCAAGCTTCAGCCAGTCCTCTTCCCGAAAAGGGATCTCATATTCACTCGCTTTTCGTCGGAAGAACTGTTCCAGAGGATCGCGTTCGGAGTCGGACATGATCAGGTGGACAGGATTCGCTCCAGCTTTGCGCGAAGCTTGCGTTTCGCACGGGCCAGATTGGATTTGGAAGTGCCGGGGTCGATCCCGAGCATCCCGGCGATCTCTTCATGTTTGTATCCTTCGATTACATGCAGGTTGAAAACGGTCCTGCAGGCAGGAGGCAGTTCCTGAACGAGCCGGAGGATCTCATGATAGGAGAGATCGCTGGTGATCATTTCACCTTGGCCCGGTTCAAAACCATTCGGTTCAGCCACCTCCCATTTGCGCCGGTTGCTGTTATTGTGAAACTGATTGATCGCTGTATTGATCACAATTTTTCGAAACCAGGGCTTGAAAGGCCGGTCCGGATCGTAGCGGGAGATGTTGCCGAATACTTTCATGAACGCTTCATTCAGAGTCTCTACCGCCTGGTCTCTCGACTCGGAATAACGTAGCGTGATACTCATGCCATAGGCATAGAACATCCTGTAGAGCTCTTTTTGACTCATCCCATCCTGCTTGCGGCATCCTTTGATGATCTTCTCAAGCACAACAGCCTCATCCGGAAGATGGTATCGATGGTTATCGGCTCTGTCTGCTCCTTGTGTGCATACCTTTAATACACCTTCGGGAGCGTTATCCCCTTGGAGAGTAATACACCGGTTGGATCGAAAGGGTTGTCTTTGGTTACAGCCCGAAAACCCTGTGGATGGAAAAGCCGAACCGGAAGTCGCCCTCAAGGAACCGGTCGCGGTTCTGTGCAAGAATCCACGGTTCATTGTGCCATTGCGAACTGGCCAGGAAGAGCTGAAAGACATGACCGCCCGTTTCGATGTCGAAGTGCAGAGCCAGGGGGTTCCGTCCACCCGGATTTGGTTCACTCAGAAGGGGGATGTATTCCAGACCCAGAGAGAACCGGTCGGAGAGACGGTAGTTCCCGGCAACTCCTGCTGCGAAAAATCCCTTCTCTTCACCGGGAGCCACATCATTGAACCATGCGGCCATTGGAGAGATCTGCAGGGAGAGAGGGCCGATCCGATGCGCAGCGATCAGGGAGCTGAACCAGACGAGCCTCTCCTGAAAACGTTGACCGGTACCGGAAAGCGTGGATACCGAGACAGACCCTTTTACTGCCAGGTCCATCGGCGGGTTTCCGGAGGTCATCTGCCGCAGGAGGATCCACTTTCCGCGCAGATCCACGACCTTGAAAAAGGTCATCCGGGAGAGCCCGAGCGAGAGTCGGTCCGAGATGCCGTAATCGAGACCGATCCGGGTGTTGGCTCCGTCATCAAGACCGAAAAAATGGTCGATTCCTCCTTCCACGAGGCCGAAAGCATGGGTGACCGTAGTGATGAGATTTCGGGCTTCCGGTCCGGTGGTGGTGCTCAGGCCGACGGAGAGCATGGCGGGAAAGATCTCCACCGGTTCGTCGGTCACGGTGCGGACCCTCTGGAGCTGGGAATAAGCCGGAGCCGGAAGCTGGGAAATAAGCATTGCGACCAGAGCACCGGAAAAGAAAAGTTCTCTCATGGCAGAACACCGTTCATGCAGGGTCAGGATGGTTCCTGATCGGATGGAGAGAGTGTTGCCTCCATCCGGACATCCATCTTGTCCCGAACCCGATAGAATAAAATACCGGGGGGTTTTATCTGGTAATCTGTAATGTCGAGAATCCACTCTGCCTGGAGGTGCAGCAGATCTCCCTGTGGCCGGATGGTCCCGTCCACACGCATGGGGCGGGTGATTCCGTGAATGGTCATCTCGCCTTCAACCTGAACCGTCTGAACCTCCGATGAGTTCAGTGAGATGGGAGTAACCAACTGTCCGGTGAATTCCGCAAAAGGATACCGATCGGTATCCAGTGTGCTGTACATGTCGTGGTCACGACGGCCGTTCCCTGTTTTCAGGGTTTTCAGGTCGAGATAGAAATCGACCAGCCGATCCTGCAGGCGAATCATTCCGGTAAGGTGATCCGATGTTCCGGTGAATTCATGAAGGGGAACGCTGGATGTGAACTCCACATGTCCACTTTCTGTATACCAGACCTCGCTTTGAGTGGTTGCATACGATTCCGGATAAAGTTCACTGGCCGGTGCAGGGGACCCTTTAGAGACAGGCACCGGGGAC
>CAYTTA010000001.1:119059-168096 GCA_964440655.1 uncultured Balneolaceae bacterium | reverse complement strand
CCGGGGACGTTTCAGAGACGGGCACCGGGGACGTTTCCGTTGCCGGCTCGGGGGATGGCAGAAGTGATGATATGGATAACGTCAGGAACGCGAAGCTGCACAGCAAAAGGGTGTGCAGCCGGGGGGGCGTGAAATGATACCGGGAGTTCTGCAGATAATAAAGCGGCGAATGAGGAATCATTTGTGGGTCCGGTGGAAATTCGAGCTCTATTCAACCACGACGGTACCGGACATGCCGACATGCGGCCTGCAGAAGTAAGGGTAGGTTCCGGGCTCATCAAATGTATAACTGAATGTATCCCCGGGTGTGATATCACCGCTGTCAAACAGCCCATTGTGCATGCGGTTGGATCCGCTCGTCACGGTATGGACCATGTTGCTCTGGTTGGTCCAGGTGACAGTGGTTCCGACCGGAATGGTTCTTGATGATGGTGTGTAGTTCAGCCCCTGAATGAAAACTTCATCCATTTCCGGCGTATCGTCTCCGCCGTTTCCCGGAGGAGGAGTGCCGTTTCCCGGGTCACCGTAGTCGGTGGAGCTGTCGCCGCACCCCGAGAGGAGTGCCATGCAGAGAAAAAGAGTCGTCAGAAGGGGGAAGAATTGGAGAGTCGGAGTAATCATCTGCCTGGGATTGACTGTTGAAGACCGGCCCGGACATTTGTTGCCCGGACCTACCGGTCTATACAGTGCGGATCTCAGGAAGGGTTGCCCCGACACTCAGTGTCTGACGGGTGAAGCCATTTCGAGCAATGTTAATTCCAGCCGCCGCCGAGTGCGCGGTAGAGCTCAACGACGGAATCGAGACGGTCGAACAGTGAACCGATCAGCTCCAGCCGGGTGTTGAGAGCCTGTTCCTGTGCCGTAAGGACTTCCAGATAGTTGACCAGTCCGTTGTTGAGCAGCTCTTCGGCATAGCGGGCTGCATCTTCATATGCCTGGTACCGTCTGCCCACCATCTCGATCCGCTCTTCGGCCGACTGGTAAGAGTAGAGTGCATCGGAAACCTCACGGCTCGCGTTCAGGATCGACTGCCGGAACCGGAGGGCCGCCTGCTCCTCCATGGAGAGGGATGCCTCATACTGGCTGCGGATCCGGCGACCGTTGAAGATGGGCTGGGTGAGCGAGCCCGCTATCCCGGCGAAAAAGGAGCCGGCGTTGAATAAATCCTCCAGTTCAAGGCTCTGGAGGCCGGTCGATGCGGTAAGATTGATGGAGGGATAGAACTGGCTTCTTGCCACATTGACCAGTTCAAACGCTTCCACCAATGCGTACTCGGCCGCGATGACATCGGGACGGTTGCGAAGAAGCTGCATCGGGTAGCCGGTTTTCAGTTCGGGAGAGAGCTGTTGGTCTGCCAGATTTCCTCTCGGTATTTCGCGGGGAGCCTCTCCCAGCAGGATGGAAAAGGTGTTTTCCAGCAGCCGGATGTTGTTGATCAGATCGATCCGGATTGCCATGGCGGTGTAGAGTTGTGCCTCGGTCTGTTTTACCCCCGCTTCGGTAACATACCCTGCCTCCTTCAGGATCATTGTGGTCTCGAGGCTCCGCTGCCGGGTGGCAATGGTCTGCTCGGTGATCCGCAACTGTTCATCAAGCATGAGAAGGCGGTAGTAGGTCGAGGCGATCCGGGCAATCAGGGAGGTTTTTACTGCCTGATGGGCGGCTACGGTCTGAAGGTAGGAGGCTTCCGATGCACGTTCGCCGCTGCGAAGTTTGCCCCAGATATCAAGTTCCCATGAGAGGGTTGCCGACAGGTCGAATTGGGTGGCATCTCCCGATGTTCCGGCCGGTCCGTTTTCAGCGAGCCGCTGCCAGCCTGCTCCGGCCCCCGCACTCACTCCCGGATAGCGTGAAGCCCTGCCCTGCCGGTAGAAGGCTTCGGCCGCTTCGATCTGCTGCAGGGCGATCCGGATGTCGAGGTTGTTCTCCAGACCGGTCTCGATGTACTCTGTCAGCCAGGGGTCGGTGAAGAGCTCCCGCCAGGAGAGATCCCCCAGGGAGAGACTGTCTGCCGGAAGCTGATCGGTCCGGTAGTACTCCTCCTGAATCAGATCCGGTCTTACGTAATTTTTCGCTGTAAAACAGGACTGAAGTGTGAGAAGCAGGAACGGAACAAGTGCCAGGTTGCTGAGAGAACGCTTCGTCATATTTATGGTAAAATGATGGATTGGTTCAGATTACTCGCCATTTACCAGGACTTCGGTCGGGATCGGATCGGGTTCCGGCTTTTCGGGTGGCCCCATGATCTTCTCCTGCATCCACTGAAAGAGGATGTAGAGAATCGGGACAATCAGAACTCCCACTACGGTACCGATCAGAAGACCGCCTACCGCACCGGTACCGATCGACCGGTTGCCGGCCGCACCCACTCCGGTTGCGAAGACCAGGGGAAGCAGTCCGATGATGAAGGCAAATGAGGTCATCAGAATAGGGCGCAAACGGACGATGGCCGCATCGATGGCCGCATCGACGATGGTAAAGCCGGCCTGACGCCGCTGCACGGCGAATTCCACGATCAGGATGGCGTTCTTGGCCAGAAGTCCCAGAAGCATGATCAGGGCGATCTGGAAGTAGATGTTGGCCTCGAGTCCCATCGCCCAGGTTGTGAAATAGGCGCCGAACACCCCGACCGGCAGTGAGAGCAGCACTGCAAGCGGGAGAAGGAAACTCTCATACTGGGCGGCGAGCAGGAAGTAGACAAAGAGCACGCTCAGCAGAACGATGTAGATCGCCTGGTTGCCGGCAGCGATCTCCTCCCGGGTCAGCCCCGAGTAGTCGATCGTAAAAGTGGTAGGCAGGGCCGTTTCAGCCACCTCCCCGATCGCACGGAGAGCATCTCCGGTAGAGTAACCCGGAGCGGGCGCACCGCTGACCGGAGCGGCATTGAACAGGTTGAACCGTTCGACCGCCTGGGGACCGTAGACCCGGCGCAGAGAGACAAATTCCGAGATGGGAGCCATCTCCCCCGTGGCATTCCGGACAAAGAGGGAGTTCAGATCGTCGACATTTTTCCGGTCCTCCGGAAGAGCCTGTACGAAGACACGGTACTGCTTCCCGAACCGGGAGAAGTCGGCTGCATAGAACCCGCCAATATATCCCTGAAGGGTGCTGAAGATGGTATTGATCGGCACGCCCGCTTCCTTCGCTTTGGCCACATCCAGATCGATCTCGTACTGTGGATAATCGGTACGGAAGCCGCTCTGGGCGTAGAGGATCTCCGGTCGCTCCATCAGCTTCCGGATGAAATCACCCGTAACCTGATCCAGATCGTTGAAACTTCCCCCCATCCGGTCCAGCACATTGAACTCGAAACCTGCTGAGGCTCCGAAACCGGGGATACTTGGCGGTGCGAAGAAGATAATGTTGGCATCGGCTATTTCGGTGGCTGCCTCAAAAAGCCGGGCGGTGATCGCATCGACCGAGAGGGAGGGGTCTTTTCGCTCATCCCACGTGTCGAGTTTGATGAAACCGAGGGCGAAGTTGCTTCCCGCTCCAGAGAGAAGGCTGAATCCGTTCACCATCGAGGCGCCGGAGATGCCTGGAATCTGATTCATCTTCTCGGTCAGCTGCTGGGTCACGGCGACGGTTCGGTCCAGGGAGGCACCCGCCGGGAGTTCCACGTTGGTGAAGATCATCGCCCGGTCCTCAATGGGCACGAATCCGGTCGGGGTTCTGGAGGCCGACCATCCGATTCCTGCAATGGAAAGAATCAGAATGGCAGGGGTGACCCACTTGTGGCGGTAAAGGAAAGAGAGAGCCTGGGAGTAGCGCTGTGTGGTTGCATAGAAAGCGGTGTTGAAGGCGATGTAGAATCGCTGCATCAGGCTCTTCTTGTTTTCTCCCTCTTTGGTCTGAGGTTTCAGGAAGAGGGCACAGAGGGCGGGGCTCAGTGTCAGTGCGTTGACAGCCGAGATCGCGATGGCGACGATGAGTGTGATCCCGAACTGCTTGTAGAAGACACCGGTCGGGCCTGATATGAAGGTCACCGGGATATAGACCGCCCCCATCACCAGGGTAATGGAGATGATGGCGCCTGTGATCTCGCTCATCGCCTCATGGGCGGCGGTCCGGGCGGAAGTTGCGCCCTGCTCAAGCTTGGCGTAGATCGCCTCGACCACAACGATCGCATCATCCACAACAATCCCTATCGCAAGAACCAGGGCAAAGAGCGTCAACAGGTTGATCGAATAACCGAAGAGGCTCAAAAAGAAGAAGGTTCCGACGATCGAGACCGGAACGGCCAGGACCGGAATGAGGGTGGACCGGAAGTTCTGGAGGAAGACGAATACCACGATGAAGACCAGAATGAACACCTCGACGATGGTCCCCGCCACTTTGGAGATTGAGGCGTTGAGGAATTCGTTCGTGTCGAAGTTCACCAGAACCTGCAGGCCTTCAGGGAAGTCCTTCTTCATCTCATCCAGTCTGGCGTGAACTTCATTGATGATGTCGCGGGCGTTGGAACCGGGTGTCTGGTAGACCGCCATGCTCACCCCGGGAAGACCGTTCGTATAGGAGATCCCGCTGTAGCTGAGTGCGTCAAGCTCCACCTCGGCAACATCCTTGAGCCGCAGGAACTGGCCTCCTCCGAGAGACCGGATGATGATGTCTCCATACTGCTCTTCGGTCCGGTACCGGCCGCTGTACTTGATCACATATTCGAATGCTTCAGCGTTGTTCTGGCCAAGTGCGCCGGCTGCCGCTTCCTGGCTCTGCTCATTGATGGCGGCGATCACATCCGACGGGATCAGATTGTAGGCGGCCATCCTCTGTGGATTGAGCCAGATCCTCATGGCGTAGGTCTTGGCTCCGAAGACCGTCACATCCCCGACTCCCTCAATCCGTTTCAGCTCGGGAAGGACGTTGATGTCGAGGTAGTTCTGAATGTAGGTGGCGTCGTATTCCGGATTTTCCGAATAGACCGTAAAGAACATCAGGGAGCTGGTCCGCTGTTTTCGCGTGGTTACCCCCGACTGGGTCACTTCCCGCGGCAGCAGCGGAAGGGCCCGGGCAACCCGGTTCTGTACGTTCACCGAGGCGATATCGGGGTCGTAACCCTGCTCGAAGAAGACCTCGATCCGGGCACTCCCGTCGTTGCTCGCAGTGGAGGTGATGTAGGTCATCCCCTCCACCCCGTTGATCTGCTCCTCGAGCGGGATGACCACGCTCTCAAGAACGGTTTCCGCGTTGGCACCTGGAAAGTTGGCAGTCACCCGGATGGTCGGGGGCGCGATGTCGGGATACTGGGTCACCGGCAAGGTGGTCAGCGACAGAATCCCCAGAAGAAGAATAAGGATGGAGACGACCGAAGAGAGTACCGGCCGGTCTATAAAACGTCTGATCATGGGACAGCTATTTGAAAACTCGGTTCAGAGAATCGGCGATGCTTTCGAACGAGACAGGCCGGGGAAGGATCGGTGCGTTGTTCTGCAGCAGACCCACACCCTGCGCCACGATGCGGTCACCCGCTTCTACTCCCGATTCGACAACCAGGATATTGCCTATGCGATCGGCCACCCGGATCGGGCTGGCAACGGCGATGCTGTCACCTTCCACCCGGAAGAGATAGATCATCCCCTGTCGCTCATAGGTACTCGCAGCGGGTACCACAACGGCATCTTCCCAGAGGCGGGGGATTCGGATTGTGCCGCTGTTTCCATTGGTCAGGATCCGGTCCGGGTTGGGGAAGGTGGCACGGAAGCTCACCGTTCCCGTGGAGCGGTTCACCTGCCCGGTCACTGTTTCGATCCGTCCCTTGTGCGGGTAGATCTGCCCGTTTACAAGCACCAGTTCAACAGGTGGGAAATTGCGGATCTTCTCATCCAGGGTGGCCCCTTCGGTGTTCAGAAGAAAATTGAGGTAGTCCCGCTCGTTCATCGAAAAGTAAGCGTAGACTTCCCGGATGTCGGCCACTACGGTGAGCGGTTGAGGGTCGGCGGGGCTCACCAGAGCACCTTCACGATAGGGGATCGCCCCGACATATCCGTCGACAGGGCTGCGGATGGTGGCATACTCAATGGTGGCGTTGATGCTGCTTAGTGTGGCTTCCGCCTGTGCCAGCCGGGCTTTTGCCGTTTCCAGCTGTACCTGACTGATGATCCCCTGCTCTACCAGGGGGATAAGCTTCTGCACCTCCACGCGGGCGGCATGCACATTCGCAGCGGCTGCCTCGGCATCCTGGGAGAGGGTTGCCGTCTCCAGTTTGAAGAGCGGCTGGCCGGCAGAAACTTTTGCCCCCTCATCGACAAGTACATCGGTTATGTAACCGGAAACCTTGGCCCGGACCGCACTGTTTATCACTCCCTCGATGCTGGCAGGCCAGTTCGAATAGCCGGTGACGGTGCGCCGGGGCACTTCAATGACGGGATAGGGAAGGGGCCCGGCTTCGGGCGCCGGTTCCTGCCGTCCGCAGGAGGCCAAAAGGAGCAGTGTGGCAAAAAGTCCGGTAAAAAGCGGTCTTTTCATCTTCAGATTCATTGCAAGGTTTTTAAGGTCGGTTAAACACTAAGGTCGGTTACACGTGGACATTCCTGTTGCCGGAGAGCCGTATCACGTTCTGCCCGGGGGCCTGACCGTGGCGGATCGGACTGAATTCTGAACTCTTTTCAGGGTGCGGAGATGGAGGCCGTCAGTGGTTCGCAAATCCGTCCCAAAGGGTCTGTATGATCTGCCGGCGATCCTCTTCATCGAGACTGATCCCGGCAAACCGGTTCAGCTTGGCCGCCGAGGAGACGCTGCTCATGGTCAGTATGATTCCCACTTCCGGTTTCATCGGCTTGAGCTCCCCCTGCCGGCTGCCATTCTCGAAAAAACGGTGAAGAGCACCCTGGTATGAGCTGTAGTCCCTGTTCCGGTTGTAGGGAGAGTTGAGATACTGCTCGAAGAAAATGAGTATCCCGGTGTTCTCGGTGAAGAAACGGTAAAGAGCTTCCCAGACCCGGAAATAATTTTCCCGGTACGTGGACTCCTCACGAATCATCTCTTCGGTGGTTTCGGTCAGCCGGTTCCGGTTGAACTCATACAGCTCACAGATCAACTGGTCCTTGCTCTCGAAATAGTGGTAGATGGTTCCGGCCGCCACGTTGGCATGCCGGGCTACCAGACTCATCGTTGTGCCGTGGAAACCGTGGTCCTGGATAAGCTCCAGAACGCTTCTGTAGATGGCCCTTTTCTTATCGGCTAGATTCTCCACCCGGCTAGTCGATTGAACGTTCATTCGAAGGCCGAAAAAGTAGATGTTTAACCGACAAGATCCAAGGTCTGTAATGTAAAATAAGTGTAAAGAAGCTGCAGCCCGGACTCTGTTTCGTTCCTGTCGGGGTTCTGACTTCCTGGAAATCAAACCATCGAGGGGGATATTTTGTTACGCCTCATGAACAGTCGAACGAGCCGAACGGGTCGCCAGAAAGACAGAACAAGATCGAGGACCAAGAGATCGCAATCGGAATCCGTCGAATCAGAATCAAAAGAGATCCAATAAGAAAGCAGAGGTCGGAAAAATGGAAAAAGTAAAAATCCTGGGAATACCCGGAAGCCTGAGAGAGAAATCGTACAACCGCTCCCTGATCCGGGAGGCAGCCAGACTCCTTCCGGAGAGTGCCGAGATGGAGATCTTCGAACTGCACGGAATTCCGGGCTTTAACGAGGATGAGGAGCACAACCCTCCGGAGAAGGTGGCGCTCCTGAAACGGAAGATCGAGCAGGCGGATGCCATTCTCTTTGTGACGCCCGAATACAACTATTCGGTTTCCGGAGTATTGAAGAATGCCATCGACTGGGCCTCAAGGCCCTACGGGGAGAACTCACTGAATGGGAAGCCGACAGCCGTGATGGGTGCGACCATTTCAGAGATAGGAACCGCCCGTGCCCAGTACCATCTGCGGCAGATGTTTGTCTTCCTGAACATGTTTCCGGTGAACGAGCCGGAAGTTTTCGTGGCCAACGCGCATGAAAAATTTGATGAGGAGGGGAATCTGAACGATGAGACGGCAAAGGATCTGATGCGTGAGCTCTTGCAGAACCTCGTGGAATGGACACGACGCATCGCTGTCAAGACACCGGCCGGGACTCATTGACAGATGCATTCAACTTCTGGAACCGGACAGAAAATCAACGGTGGAAGAGTGCCGGGATCCCGATGGTCGGGATCCCGGATCCGGTTGTGCCCGGCATAGTTGGCGGTCTCATTGAACCGTGCAGGATAATTTGGTAAACTGATCTTCAGCCCATTCATGACAGGAACTCTCTATGAGAAAGCGGGTCGTTATTATCGGCGGGGGATTTGCCGGAGTCAATCTGGCACGCAATCTCGCAAACAGCGAAGGGATCCATGTGATCCTGGTCGACCGGAACAACTACAATTTCTTCCCGCCGCTGCTTTATCAGGTTGCCACCGGATTTCTTGAAGTTTCCAACATCAGCTATCCCTTCCGGAAACTTTTTCACAAGGCCGGCAACGTCAATTTCCGACTTGGCGAACTTCTGGAGATCCGTCCGGCGGAAAAGCGGGTACTACTCTCCACCGGGTTGCTGGAGTATGATTTTCTGGTACTGGCCACCGGGACCGAGAGCAACTTTTTCGGAATGGAGAATATCCGGAAGAATTCTCTTCCGATGAAGACTCTCGACGACGCGATCGAACTGAGAAACTTCCTCTTTCTGCGGATGGAGAAAGCGACACTCTCGGCCGATGAACGGGAGCGGCGACTGCTTACCACGATTGTGGTGGCGGGAGGCGGTCCGACCGGTGTCGAGGTGGCGGGTCTGCTTGCCGAGATGCGAAGGAACATCCTGGACAAGGATTATCCTGAGCTGGGGGAACTCCGGACCGAAATCTATCTGGTTGACGGGGCCCCCTCCCTGCTCACGGCGATGAGTGAAAAATCGAGGAATTACACCTACGATACACTCCTCGACATGGGCGTCCACGTGAAACTGGGTGCCTTCGTAACCGACTTCGTGGACGATGAGGTGATTTTCTCCGACGGGGAGAAGATTCCTGCGAGGACCCTGATCTGGGCGGCCGGAGTGACCGGATCCCGGATCCGGGGAGTGCCGGAACATCTCTATGGTCCCGGAAACAGAATCCGGGTGGATGAATACAACCGGGTCGTCGGAATGGAGGGAATCGCTGTGATCGGCGACGCCTCTCTCATGACAGACGACCCGCAATTTCCCCAGGGTCATCCCCAGCTGGCACAGGTGGCGATTCAGCAGGGAGAACTGCTGGCCGAAAACCTGAAAGCGATGCTGAAAGGGGGAGCGCTCCGGCCCTTCCGGTACAAAGACAAGGGAGCGATGGCGATCATCGGAAAACGGAAAGCCACGGCCGAATTCCCCGGCGGCCGGACGATCAGGGGTTTTATCGCCTGGATACTCTGGCTAGTGGTCCATCTCTTCTCGCTTATAAACTACCGGAACCGGATCACAACCATGTATCACTGGGCAGTGTCCTATTTTACCCGGGACCAGTCGCTGAGAATGATCATCCGTCCGTCTCGACAGCTGAAGATGACCGATCCGGTGGAGTCGTGATGGGATAGGATTCCCGCGGGGTCATTGGCGGACCGAAAGGTATTATATCCCCGGGCGTCAGGATTCGTTATCTTTTATGCAATAGAGGTGCGAAGCAGAAAAACGGGGTGATAACGATGACTACTCCTCATGTCCAACTGGAAGCCAAACTGATGAGGCGGCAGATCCAGCCAACGGCAGTCCGGCTTCTGATTCTCGATTTCATGATCCGGTGTGGTGTCGCTGTAAGCCTGAGCGATCTGGAAGAGGAGTTTCCACGCTCCGATCGGACCACTCTCTGGCGAACACTCAATGTTTTCCATGATCACGGGCTGGTCCACGAAATTCACGATGAGAGCGGAACACGGAAGTTCGCACTCTGTGAAGATGACTGTCATTGTGCCTATCCGGCCGATATGCACCCCCATTTCCACTGCTCAGAATGCAGCCGGACCTACTGTTTCTCCGATGTCCGGATTCCGGAAATGAAATTGCCGGAGACTTTTCATCCAACCTCGGTCAATTTTGTGATCAACGGAACCTGCCCCTCCTGTCTTACCGCCTGATCCCGCTTCTGGAACGAAAGAGAGGAGAGTCCTTTCATGTGAATGGTTGTGAACTCACCGAGTCCGGCACCTCTTTTTCCGGGTCGCACACCTCTTGCTCATCCATTCCCGGTGCCCTTTGCAATAGTGTTGCATTCTCCTGAATCGTAGCTTGAATATCAAAAGCTTCATATTTCACTGCAGATTCAGGAAAGGGAATGAATATCCGGGCGATACTTTTCAGTCTCATCATGCTGGTGGCCGGACTGCTGGCTGATCACTTTTTCACCATCCCTGCGTTCAGGGATGAGTTGCGGCTGATCTGGTATCTGGCAGCTTATATACCGGTCGGTCTGCCGGTTCTCGGGCAGGCATGGAGTCTTCTTCGCAAAGGAGAAGTTTTTACCGAGTTCTTTCTGATGGGAATCGCCACCACAGGAGCCTTTGCGATCGGCGAATTCCCGGAAGGAGTGGCGGTGATGCTTTTCTACACGATCGGAGAGGAGTTTCAGCATGGCGCGGTTCACCGTGCCCGCCGCAATATCCGATCACTCCTGGACCTGCGTCCGGAGCAGGCTCGTGTGGAGAGAAACGGAGAGTCGGTTCTTCTCCATCCCCGTGAGGTCGACCCCGGAGAAGTGCTTCTTGTACAGCCGGGTGAAAGAGTCCCCCTGGACGGAGTTCTTCTGGATGGGGCTGCGGAATTTGACACCTCTGCCCTTACCGGGGAGAGCCTGCCGCGTTCCTATGCATCGGGGGATGCTGTCTATACCGGGATGATCAACCTGACGAAGGTGATCCGCATCCGCGCAAGCGGCACGTTTGCGGAGAGTTACATCTCCCGGATTCTGGCCATGGTGGAGGAGTCTTCCCTTCGAAAGGCTAAAACCGAACGGTTTATTCGAACATTTTCACGTTATTATACTCCTGCGGTGGTGGGGCTTGCGCTTCTTCTGATCTTTCTGCCTGCACTTTTTGTCACAGAGTGGCAGTTCAAAGAGTGGCTCTACCGCGGGCTTGTTTTCCTGGTGATCTCCTGCCCCTGCGCTTTGGTGATCTCCATCCCCCTTGGCTATTTCGGGGGGGTGGGGGCTGCCTCACAGAACGGAATCCTGGTAAAGGGGGCCACATTTCTCGATACGCTCACCTCGGTGCGGACGGCTGTCTTTGACAAGACAGGAACACTTACAAGAGGACGCTTTGCCGTGGAAAAAGCGGACTTCCCGACCGATAGCCGTGAACTGTTCCGTCTCATACTTGCCGTTGAAGAGAATTCCACCCACCCGACGGCGCGGGCCATCTCAGACCATCTCCGGAGCCGGATCGGGCGGGAGCCCTCAATTGGCGCCGATCATCGCGAAGCGCTCCACCATGGTTCAATTCAGGAGGAAAGATGGGATATGCAAACGGGGAACGGAAGTAACGATCCGTACAACGGAGAGACTCTTCCGGCAGTGGAGTATCAGAATGAGATACCAGGCATGGGAGTCGATGCGAAGGTGGATGGGAAACGGGTCTGCATCGGAAACAGAGAGTTCATGGAGCATGAAAAGATTCTCCTGAATGGATACGGAAGCGCAGCGGAGAGAGGAACAGCCGTCTACGTCTCTGTGGAGGGGGAGGTCAGGGGAGTATTCACACTCAACGATGAGATTCGAAGTGATGCGGAGGGGCTGATGGATGAGCTGAGGAAGCTCGGGGTTGGTCGGACCGTCATGCTGAGCGGAGACCGCCCGGAGGAGGCACAGCAGGTGGCCGATCTGCTGGGTATGGACGAGGTCCATGCAGGATTGCTGCCCCATGAGAAGGCGGAGAAGGTGGAGGAACTGAAGAACCGTTATCCGGGAACACTGATCTATGCCGGAGACGGAATCAACGACGCCCCGGTGCTGGCAGCAAGCGATGTCGGAATCGCGATGGGGGCGATGGGCAGTGATGTGGCGATCGAAACGGCGGATGTCGTGATCCAGACCGACACTCCCTCCCGGATTGCCACCGCCATCCGGATCGGTCGTGCCACCCGTCGGATCGTCTGGCAGAATATCGGACTCGCGCTGGGGGTCAAGACCGCCGTCATGGCGGCCGGAGCTGTCGGGATCGCCTCTCTCTGGGGAGCGGTCTTTGCAGATGTAGGAGTGGCTCTTCTTGCCATTCTGAATGCAATCCGTATTCAGAAGATGGATTTCTCCTGACCGGTCAGGGAAGCTCGGTCCGGCCCATGAGCCAACGGTCGCATTCCCGTGCCGCTCCCCGCCCCTCGTTGATCGCCCAGACCACCAGACTCTGCCCCCGGCGCATGTCTCCGGCGGCGAAGACACCCTCCACATTGGTAGTAAAGCGGCCATGATCGGCACGGACATTGGAACGGGCATCCTGTTCAATGCCGAACTGTTCGAGCATCCGGTTCTCCGGGCCCAGGAATCCCATGGCCAGCAGGACCAGATCGGCGGGCCACACCTTCTCCGTGCCTTCGATCTCTCTCGGAATCTTCCGTCCCGATTCATCGGTCACCCATTCGATCCGGACCGTGTGCAGCTCTTTTACGCGTCCCTCTTCATCGCCCGCAAACCTTTTTGTCATCACCTGAAACTGACGGGGATCCTCTCCGAAGGCGACCCGCGCCTCTTCCTGGCCGTAATCCACCCGGTAGATGTTGGGCCACTGCGGCCAGGGATTCTCTTCCGATCGCTCTCCCGGCGGTTTGGGCAGGATCTCGAACTGCACCAGGCTCTTGCATCCGTGTCGCAGGGAGGTGCTGATGCAGTCGGTGCCGGTGTCTCCACCTCCGATCACGATCACACTCTTCCCTGCGGCAGAGATATAGTTTCCGTCGGTGTGGCCGGAGTCAAGCAGACTTTTTGTGTCGGAACGCAGAAAATCCATGGCAAAATGGATCCCTTCCAGCTCGCGCCCCTCGATGGGGAGATCGCGCGGCCGGGTGGCACCGCCCGCCAGAATGACTGCATCATGCCGGCGCAGCAGCTCCGGGGCTTCCATATCCGTGCCGATTTCCGTGCCGGTCACAAAGGTGACCCCTTCCGCAGCCAGCAGATCCACACGCCTCTGGACGACCGACTTGTCCAGTTTCATGTTGGGGATGCCATACATGAGCAGGCCTCCGATCCGGTCGGCCCGCTCATAGACCGTGACCAGATGACCCGCTTTGTTGAGCTGATCGGCGGCCGCCAGCCCGGCGGGGCCGGACCCGACGATCCCTACACTTTTTCCCGTCCGCCGGGCAGGGGGTTCGGGGACCACCCATCCCTGCTCGAACGCATGGTCGATGATCGCCTGCTCGATGCTCTTGATGGCCACCGGTTTGGCGATCAGTCCCAGCACGCAGGATCCCTCGCAGGGAGCAGGACAGACACGCCCGGTGAATTCCGGGAAATTGTTGGTTTTATGCAGCCTGTGAAGAGCCTCTTTCCACTTGCCGCGATAGACCAGATCGTTCCATTCCGGGATGAGGTTGTTGATCGGGCACCCCATCGTTTTACCCCCGATCTCTGTTCCGCTCTGGCAGAAAGGTATTCCGCAATCCATGCAGCGGGCACCCTGTCGCCGGAGTTCCTCCTCCGGCAAGGGGCGGTAGAGCTCATCCCAGCTGTGAACCCGCTCGGAGGGCGGCTGCCAGGGAGTGGATCTGCGTTCAAATTCAAGAAATCCGGTTACTTTACCCATGTGTTGTCGGTCTGCAAAAGGTGTCGATTAACAGATGTCGATCTGCACAGAGATCTGCACAGAATTGTACAGGATCAGCACGGAGTGTCTGATGATGGCGTTCCTAGACGTGTTCCGGGATCATACTCCGGCCGCCCGTGCTTTTTCTTCCTTGTTTCTCTGGAACGCCTCCATCAGGGCTTCCTCCTCGTCCAGCCCTTTCTTGCGGGACTCCTCGATCCAGTAGAGAGCCCGCTTGTAGTCGACCGGCATCACCCTGACAAACAGGGGGACCATCTTCTCCCAGTTGGCCAGAATCCTCCAGCCCAAAACACTGTTCGTGTAGCGGCAGTGGTTCCGGATCATCCGTTCCACCAGCCGGATCTCTTCTTCCTCCTCAAGTCGCTCCAGTTGCACCATCTCGCGGTTGCAGTTACGCTCGAAGGATCCATCCCGGTCAAGCACCCAGGCGATGCCTCCCGACATCCCCGCGGCAAAATTTCTTCCGGTGGGGCCGAGAACCACCACCCGGCCTCCGGTCATGTATTCACATCCGTGATCGCCGGTCCCCTCGACCACGGCGCTTGCCCCGCTGTTTCTTACGCAGAACCGCTCACCGGCGACACCCGCCAGATAGGCTTCGCCGGAGGTGGCACCATAGAGACAGACGTTGCCGGCAATGATGTTCTCTTCGGCATTGAACCTGGACTCTTTGGGCGAATAGAGGATCAGCTTGCCGCCGGAGAGCCCCTTTCCGAAGTAGTCGTTGGCATCCCCCTCCAGTTCCAGGGTCAGGCCGCGTGGAATGAAGGCACCGAAACTCTGACCGGCGGATCCGGAAAAACGAAGGTGGATGGTGTCCTCCGGCAGGCCGTTCCGGCCGTATCGCCGGGTGATCTCACTTCCTACGATGGTTCCGGTCACACGGTTGATGTTTCGGATCGAAAGCCGTGCCCGAACCGGTTTTCTCTCGGCAAGTGCGGGCTCGCACAGATCAAGCAGCACCTTCAGGTCGAGCGAGTTTTCCAGGCCGTGGTTCTGCAGGATCAGTTGCCGTGTCCCGACTTCAGGTCCTGTTTCCGGACGCCGGAGGATGCAGGAGAGATCGAGCTGCGATGCTTTCCAGTGGCTTGTTTTCCGCTGGCGAAGAAGGTCACTTCGTCCGATCATCTCGTCGATGGTCCGGAAACCGAGACGGGCCATCCATTCGCGGACATCCTGTGCCACAAACCGCATGAAATTGACGACATGGGCGGGATCCCCTTTGAATTTGTGTCGCAGTTCGGGATTCTGGGTGGCGATGCCGACCGGGCAGGTGTCCAGATGGCAGACCCTCATCATGACGCAGCCCAGCGCAATGAGCGCGCTGGTGCCGAAGCCGAACTCCTCGGCCCCCAGAAGGGCGGCGATTACAACATCGCGTCCCGTTTTGATCTGACCGTCGGTCTCCAGCACCACCCGGCTCCGGAGATTGTTGAGGACCAGCGTCTGATGAGTTTCGGCCAGGCCCAGCTCCCAGGGAAGGCCGGCATGCTTGATACTGGTCTGCGGCGATGCCCCTGTTCCTCCGTCATGCCCGCTGATCAGGATCACATCGGCATACCCCTTGGCCACTCCCGCCGCGATCGTTCCGACACCCGCTTCGGAGACCAGTTTCACGTTGATCCGCGCGTTCATGTTGGCATTCTTCAGATCGTGGATCAGCTGGGCAAGATCCTCGATCGAGTAGATGTCGTGATGGGGAGGGGGGGAGATCAACCCCACCCCCGGAGTGGAGTGACGCGCTCTGGCGATCCAGGGGTAGACCTTGCGGCCCGGAAGTTCTCCCCCCTCACCCGGCTTTGCACCCTGTGCCATCTTGATCTGGATCTCCTCTCCCTGAACCAGATACTCGCTTGTCACCCCGAAACGGCCGGAGGCAACCTGCTTGATCGCGCTGTTGCGGGAGTCTCCGTTCGGATCGGGGATGTAGCGATGGGGGTCCTCTCCGCCTTCACCGGTGTTGCTCTTCCCGCCCAGCCGGTTCATTGCAATGGCCAGGGCTTCATGGGTCTCCTGGCTGATGGAGCCGTAGGACATCGCCCCGGTCTTGAACCGCCGGACGATCGAATCGACCGGCTCCACCTCCTCGAGAGGTACCGGTTCCGTCTCTTCCGCAAACTCCAACAGATGTCTGAGGGTCGGGTATGGATCCTGCTGCTCATCCAGCCGTTTTGCATACTCCTTGTAGAGTCCGTAATCCCCGATCTTCGTGGCGAACTGCAGCAGGTGGACCGTCTCAGGATTGTACATATGGTACTCGCCGTTGCGCCGCCACTTGTACTGCCCTTCTTCCTCCAGCACCTGGCCGTTGAGCCGGATCCCGGGAAATGCCTGCCGGTGCCTCATCTGTGCCTCAAGGGCGATCGTGTCGAGTCCGATGCCACCGATGCGGGAGTCTGTCCGCGTGAAGTAGCGGTCAATCACCTCACGGCTGATGCCCAGGGCCTCGAAGATCTGGGCGCCCCGGTAGGACTTGATGGTGGAGATCCCCATCTTGGACATCACCTTGACGATCCCCTTGACCACTGCCTTGTTGTACCCTTTCACCGCTTTCCGGTAGTCGATCTTCAGGAAACCCTCCCGGATTAGATCGTGCAGTGATTCATAGGCCATCCAGGGGTTGACCGCATCGACCCCGTAGCCGATCAGGGTACAGAAGTGGTGCACCTCCCGAGGTTCACCCGACTCCAGCACAATTCCCACCCGCGTGCGGGTTCCCGATCGGATCAGATGATGATGCAGTCCGGAGACCGCCAGAAGCGCCGGAATGGGAACATTGACGGCAGAGACATCCCTGTCGGAGAGAACAAGGAGCTGGATCCCATCGGCGATGGCCCGGTCGGCCGCCTCGAAAAGCTCGTCGAGAGCCCTCTCCAGTCCCTCACCTCCCGATTCGGTTGGGAAGAGAATGGGGAGGGTCCGGCTTCGGAATCCCTCCCGGTTCAGGCTTCGCAACCGGTGAAGCTGCTCGTTGGTCAGAACCGGATCGGGGATCTGGAGCATGCGGCAGTTCTCCGGTCCCGGCTCCAGCAGATTCCCGCCCGATCCGAGGACCGATTCGGTGGAGGTGACCAGCTCTTCCCGGATCGGATCGATCGGCGGATTGGTCACCTGGGCGAAGAGCTGCTTGAAGTAGTCGTAGAGTGGCTTGCTGCGGTCCGACAGCACTGCGAGCGGCGCGTCGTTGCCCATGGAGCCGATCGGCTGGAGCATATTCTCGGCCATCGGACCCACGTTGATCTGAAGGTCCTCCCAGGTGTAGCCGAATATTTTCTGTTTCTGCACCACCTCGTCGTGAGGGGTGTCCGGTTCCTCCATGGAGAGATCACGGGTCAATTCATCGAAACGGACCAGGTTCTCCTCCAGCCACTGGCGATAGGGGCGTTCCGATGCGATCTCTGCCTTGATCTCCTCATCACTGATAATGCGCCCCTCTTCGGTGTCGATCAGAAGCATGCGGCCGGGCCGCAGGCGGTCCTTCCTTACAATCTCCTCCGCCGGGATCTCCAGCACGCCCACTTCCGATGCCAGAACCACGGTGCTGTCCTGAAGCACATAGTAGCGGGAGGGACGCAGACCGTTCCGGTCCAGGGTGGCCCCCACGATTCTGCCATCGGTAAAAGCAATGGAGGCGGGTCCGTCCCACGGCTCCATCAGACAGCTGTGATATTCGTAAAAAGCCCGGCGGTCGGGATCCATTTGAAGATGCTTCTCCCAGGGCTCGGGAATCATCATCATCATGGCATGTGGAAGAGAACGGCCGTTGAGTGCCAGGAACTCCAGGCAGTTGTCAAATTTGGCCGAGTCGCTGCCATCCTCTTCGATGATGGGAAAAAGGCTGTTCAGTTCATCACCGAACCATCCGGAGGCGAGGCGGCTCTCCCGGGCACGCATCCAGTTCTCGTTCCCCTTCAGGGTGTTGATCTCCCCGTTGTGGATCATGTAGCGGTAGGGGTGCGCAAGCTTCCAGCTCGGGAAGGTGTTGGTGCTGAAACGGGAGTGGACCAGCGCCAGAGCCGACTCCATTCCCGAATCGGTGAGATCGGGGAAATATCCCTGGAGCTGCTTCGGTGTGAGCATCCCCTTGTAGATCAGGGTGCGGGAGGAGAGGCTGCAGATGTAAAAGGTCTCCCGGTCCGGGGCGGAGAGCGAACTCTTCAACACAGCCCGGGTCGCGTGGCGACGGATCAGCCAGAGCTTGCGCTCAAAGTCGAGACCGGTCTGAAGATCGGCACTGCGCCGGATGAAAAACTGGAAGATGGCGGGCTCACTCGCCCGCGCGGAGAGGCCCAGATCGGTATGATCGGTGGGCACCTCTCTCCACCCGATCAGCGGCTGGCCATGGCGGCGGGCGGACTCTTCAATGAGGGTTTGGCAGAGACGCTGCTCGTTGCGTCCGCGCGGAAGAAAGACCATTCCGACTGCATACTCTCCCGTTTCGGGGAGTTCAATGTTCAGCTCTTCACACGTTTTTCTCAGAAATGAATCCGGGATCTGGATAAGGATCCCTGCACCGTCTCCTGTATTCTCTTCGCTGCCGGTGGCCCCCCGGTGATCCAGGTTGTGCAGAACGGTCAGTGCCTGCCGGATGATCCTGTTGCTCTTCTCTCCATTGATATTTACAACAAAGCCGATGCCGCAGGCATCGTGTTCATGTCGGGGATCATACACTCCCCGGTAAATAGGGGGCTTATTTGCAGGAGAAAGGTTTCTCATACGCGGTATATGAATCCGACCACCCCGCATCCGGGCATGCCGATGCGTCATTTAACCTTCAGGTATTTTCTGACGCCTGAAATGTCTCATCAGGAGGTTGTCCAATTCGGGATGAACGGTTGTTTCGGTTTCACTTCCAATCAGAGAGAATGATCCCTGAACCTGCACTGCAGGAACAGAAAAAAACTCTGATCAATCAGGAATAATATAAGAACCGGCCAGAAAAGGGACTTAAAAAATCTACTTTTTTTGAATTTTTGTTGAATTAATTCGACGAAACATGTGAAACTCCTAAATAAAGAAGAAAAGCCCTTCCATGAACTTTTCATGGTTGTCTGAAGGTCCCTTGACCGAATATTTGCTATTATTCCACTCCGAAGCACCATCCAGTCCTGAGAGTGACAGACCGGGTTCATTGTCCCAAACATGTAATACATGATGTTTGACAACGTCGAAGTGAGATTGCAGAATCTGCTGACCGCCCAGACAATGAGCCTTCTGGTCAGTACCGGAATTCTTCTTGTCGTCATTTTTATCCTGCGGACGGTCATGAACCGGGTGATCCGCCAGTCCAATGTCACCCCCGATGTCCGCCGGAAGTGGCTTATCCAGACACGGAACGGTCTCTTTTTTCTCTTTCTGATGGGGATGGTCATGATCTGGGGAGAAGAGCTGCGCACCCTGGCGCTCTCTCTTGTCGCCATCGCCGTTGCTTTTGTCGTGGCGACCAAGGAGCTGATTCTCTGCATCACCGGCTCCTTCATCAAGACCCGTTCCAGGTCCTTCTCGCTCGGGGACCGTATCCAGATAAAGGATTACCGGGGCGATGTGGTGGACTTCAGTCTGCTGGCAACGACCATACTGGAGGTGGGGCCGGGGAAGAGCACCCAGCAGCGAACCGGCCGCATGATTGTCATTCCCAACTCCTTGCTGGTATCCGAGCCGGTGATCAATGAATCCTATTCCAGCCCCTATCTCCTTCATGTCTTTTCAGTGCCCTTCAAACGGGATGAGGATTGGCGTTCGGCACGCACGGCGTTTCTGGAGGCGGCACGGCGGCAGTGCGCCCCTTACCTTGATCAGGTGCGTCGTCACATGAACCGTCTGAGCGAGCTGAGGGGGCTCGATGTACCGACGGTCGATCCGAGAGTCACCATTCAGGTTCCGGAAGCGGGAGAGGTCCATCTGGTGATCCGTCTGCCGGTCCGTGCCGGTCAGAGTGGATTCACGGAGCAGGCGATCCTGAACGAAGTGTTCGAGAAGAGCGACTTCATGACGCCCGAAAAAGAATCCGGCGGAGAGGAAGAGAAGGAAGCCGGTCAGAAATAATAGCGGATACCCAGACCGCCGTTGATCTTCAGGTCCGTATCGGGTATGATGTCCAGAACCGGGACCGCTTCAAAGAAGAGATCCAGCGGAGTCCGGTCAATCATGTAGTTCAGTCCGAGCGGTACACGAATACCGATATGCGGATCATCTTCCACCAGGAAACGGCCTCCCAGCCCATAATAGAAACCAAGCCTTCCCCTCTCCACATCCTGCATCCAGGAGTGGATCGCATAGTCCGCATGAAGATAGAGGGCTTCATCCCGGTCACTTGTAGACCAGGCGACCCCGAACGAGTAGGCCGAGCGACTGCTCATCCAGTACTTGGCCGAGACACCCACCGGTTCTCCTACAATCAGTCCGAGCCCGAAATTTCCATTGGGGCCACCGATCTGGGCGACACCTTCCCGGGGAACAGAGAGAAGTGCCAGGATGAAAAGCAGGGTCAGAAGGGGCAGGTTCTTGTTCATTCTTGTACCGTCTGTTTTGTGTCTGGCTGAAGCGCCGGGGTTAGTGTGGTGCTTCCCTCGGCCTCTTCTAATACCGTCTGTTTTGTGTCTGGCTGAAGCGGAGATCCTTCAATCTCTTGGTTCACAGCTGATTAGACAGCCGGTTCGGCAGAATGTTCCGGTCGATGATTTTTACCCGGGTGGTCTGAAATTAAAGCGACCGGCATGAAAAATCATTCCCGAAGGTTGCTGCGGAGTTGTCCGCCCGTCAGAGATCCTTAAGAACCTCTGCGGTCAGCCTGTGGGACTCCAGCCTCTTCTGATGATCATAGATGTTGGAGGAGATCATGATCTCGTTCGCCTGGGTCTGTTCCAGAAAATCGGCCAGCTCATGTTTCAGCGTATCTGTTGAACCGATGAATGTACAGGCGAGCATCTGCTCGACGATCATTTTTTCCTGCGGCGACCAGACTTCGTCGATGTTCTCCACCGGGGGCGGCATCGGGGAGCGGTTGTCGCTTACCACCCCCGTGAACATCAGTTTGAGTGATGTCGAGAGGAAATGAGCCTCCTCATCCGTTTCCGCTGCAATGATGTTGATGCAGGGCATGGCGTAAGGTTCGCTCAGCTGGCGGGAAGGGCGAAAATTGCTGAAATAGATCTCCAGTGCCGGGATGAGCTGGGCAGGTGCAAAATGGCTGGCAAAGGCATAGGGAAGACCGTACATCGCAGCCAGCCAGGCGCTGTCCGTGCTCGAACCCAGGATCCAGATCGGAACATCCGTACCCTCGGCGGGGAAAGCCCGCACCTTGGCTGACCGGTTCTCTTCCGAGAAATAGGCCTGGAGCTGGCGGACACTGTCCGGAAACCTCTGCACCTGCTCAATCCGGTCCGGACGGATCGCAGAAGCGGTTACAGGATCGGTTCCGGGAGCGCGTCCCAGTCCCAGGTCGATCCGGTCCGGATAGATGGTGGCCAGCGTGCCGAACTGTTCGGCGACGATCAGCGGCGAGTGGTTCGGAAGCATCACACCTCCGGAGCCGACCCGGATGCTTTTGGTTGCCTCGGCTACATACCCCAGCAGGATCGGTGTGGCCGTGCTTGCGATATTCTCCATATTGTGATGTTCAGCCATCCAGAAACGGGTGTAACCCCATTCTTCTACGTGAACAGCCAGGTCACGGCTTCGTTTGATTGCCTCGGCAGCCGTGCTCCCGCGGGTTACCACGGCCAGATCCAGTACGGAATAGGAAGCCATATCCGATCAGATTTATAAGTAGATGATGAGTTTTCCGCTCGCTGCGGAGTATGGGTATTCAGGCGGATATCCTGCGGGAGATGATCCCGTCAAAGCCGGTCTGTTTTTCATCACTGAAGCTTGATATACCGTCTGAAAATAATTGGTCCGTAAAAAATGGGGGCACCGGAATATGGGTGCAATGTCAGAGGATGGAACGGACCTTCATCATAAAAAGTATGATATCACGGGTCGCAACCCGTGTGACATCCTCGTGTGATATCCCGGGTGCCGGCAAAGGGTGGATTACAGAGCCAATCCTACCCCCAGAGTTCCGTGTCGGGAGGATGGACGAGCGATTCCTCATAGAGCAGGGGCTTCTCCCGATCCCCGGCCAGCAGAAGAGGACCGTCCAGGTCCACCACATCCGCCTCCTGGGCAACAAGCAGTGCGGGGGCCATCGCCAGAGAGGTTCCGACCATGCAGCCCACCATGAGTCCGAATCCTTCCTGCAGGGCAGCTTTTTTCAGAGCAAGTGCTTCGGTAAGCCCGCCGGTCTTGTCAAGCTTGATGTTGATCATGTCATAGCGCCCCTTCAGTTCCGGGAGAGTGCTACGGTCATGACACGACTCATCGGCGCATACCGGAACGGGCCTCTCCATCTCTTCAAGGGGGGCGTCATTACCGGCCGGCAGCGGTTGCTCCACCATTTTCACGCCGAGCCGAACAAGGTGTGGGATCATCTCCAGGTAACTTTCACGATTCCACCCCTCGTTGGCATCCACAATGATCGCGGATTCGGGGGACGCTTCCCGGACCGCTTCCAGCCGGGGAATATCATCCGGTGTTCCCAGTTTGATCTTCAGGAGGGGTCGGTGCGACTGCCGGGCAGCCGATGCCTTCATCCGATCAGGATCTTCCAGCGAAAGGGTGTAGGCGGTGGTGACCGGAAGGGGTGCCGGGAGACGGGCCAGCTCCCAAACCCTTCGTCCCGACTCTTTGGATTCAAGATCCCAGAGGGCACAGTCCACGGCGTTTCGGGCGGCTCCGGGCGGAAGGAGCTCCTGCAGTTCCATACGGGAGAATTTCGAGGGCAGCGACTCTATCTGGCGGACGACGCTTTCAATGCTCTCCCCGTACCTTGAGTAAGGGACGCACTCACCCTGACCGTGCACCCCGTTGCGGGAAATGCGGACGGTCACAACGTGTGCTTCGGTACGGGAACCCCGGGAAATCGTGAAAACCGAGGCCAGTGGAAATGACTCCGCACGGACTTCAATCTGCATGGGCATCTCTCACGGGATCTTTTCCAGGGCATCGATCAGCCGGCCGGCGCCGTGACGGTAGGGATCTACTGCTGGAAGTTGCAGCCGCTGCTCCACCTCGTTCAGATAGTGCCTTGCCTCCTCTTCCCTGAGAGCGGCGGTGTTGATGGAGACACCGGCAAAGCGACAATCCGGGTTGACGAGCCTGGCCATCTGCAAGGAAAGATCCCTCACCTGCTCCAGAGATGGCAGGGGATAGTCGGGAGTTCCCCGCATATGCTTCCGCGTCGGCTCGTGGCAGAGGATGAGTGCGTCGGGCTGTCCGCCATGGATCAGTGCCAGGCTGATGCCGGAAAAAGAGACGTGATAGATGGAGCCCTGTCCTTCGATGATGTCCCAGTGGTCCGGGTCGTTGTCGGGCGTAAGCCACTCGATGGCACCCGCCATGAAATCGGCCGGAACGGCATCGAGGGGTACTCCGCTTCCGGTAATCAGGATTCCGGTCTGCCCGGTAGCGCGGAAGGTCGCCTTTATCCCGCGGCGATGCATCTCACGCTCCATCGCCAGGGCGGTGTACATCTTCCCCACGGAGCAGTCGGTCCCTACCTGAAGGCACCGTTTTCCGCTTCGTCGCACGCCTGTTGCGATCGGGTATTCACGGGACGGCACCCGTACATCATGAAGCTGCCGTCCGTTCTTTTCTGCGGCAGCCGCCAGTTCGGGCTCGTTCCGAAGCTGATTGTGCAATCCGGAGGCGAGATCAAAACCGGCTTCCAGCGCCTGAACCATGACCCGGATCCAGGATCGGGAGATGATTCCGCCACGATTGGCCACCCCGATCACCATGGTCCGGGCGCCTGCCTCCCGTGCTTCTTCGAGTGTCATATCGGGAAGTTTCAGATCTGCCTGACAGCCGGGCAGTCGCAGCTGCCCGAGTGCAAATTCGGGTCTCCAGTCCCGGACCCCCTGACCAACTTTGGCAGCCAGCTGATCATGGGCATCTCCGAGAAAGAGCAGATAGGGTGTCTCGATCATCGCGGTTCCTTCATGATATGGATAGCGGGCGCTTGAAGCCGGGCACTTCTGCCCGTTCATCCCCGAAAGGGATAAAAGTACAAATTTTTAAGGGGATCAAGCGGGGGTGCGGCGAAAAGAAAATTGACGCATCAGCTGTGTTGCGATGCCGCCCAGAAAGAGCAGGATGGCGGCGGCGTTCCCGTAGCTTCCGAGCCGCCGGAGGGATTCCAGCCAGAAGAGATCTCCAACCACACGCATCAGCAAAAAAAGATGGAGCAACAGCAGCGGAACGTAGAAGAGCGGATGCCAGGGGACAATCTGACCGGTCAGGGAGGGAATGATGATGGCTGCATGGGCAAAGATCATGCTGAAGACAAAACCCACAAAGAGCATGTGCAGGAAGGCATCGTAGGAGGGGCCCGCGGGCACGAGCACTCCGAGCCGGAGGCCGAAGAGCCCGGCAGCGATCAGCCACCCATACCCTGCCAGAAGGCTCCAAGCACTGTAGCGCGTCCATTCGGCGGCTCGGATCGTTCTGCGGGCCACATCGTAACGGATCATCCAGAGTGACATAAGAATAAGGCTCATGCAGAAGAGGGCCCAGGCAGGAGCGGGCAGGAAATGGTACCCTGCAATGGAAATGGTCCAGAGGAAAATGAGTGCCAGGAAGAGTGTGACCGCTCTGGCAGGGGGTCTCATGATGCGGTTCAGCTCAAGGCGCTCTCCCAGGATGGTGAGCACCGGAAAAGCGAGCCACCAGAGCACCAGCTGGAAGAGGGGGAATCCGGCCAGAAGAAGAAGGTTGCCCGCAAGTAACGATCCCGCTCCCAGAACCATGACAAGGTGGTGGGAGGCGGGCTGAATCCGGTAGAGATGGAGAAGAACCAGCAGGAAAATGAGGGAGCCTGCAAGCAGAAAAAATCCTCCGGTCACGAGATGACTGCAAAGAGTGAGCATGGTAGAGAGGGCAAAGGCGACCGGCGGGATAAAGGTCCATCCTTTTTCGAATGCGGCAGCCCGCTCCAGCGATATGAGTGTCGCCAGGAATCCGTTGATCATGAGCGGGCCGTGGGAGAGGGCGTTCAGCTCCAGGGCGGTCGGGAAAAGCACGCCGAGCCGGATCAGTCCGCTGTAGAGGCCCGCAAGCAGACTCCCGCCGGCTCCCAGCAGCAGCAGAGCGAAGATGGTGTTGTGGAGACGCTTCCTGTTGATGCCGGCCATGTCCGCAGGTCAGATTGAGAGTCGTGGAGGAGGAACGGAGAAGAAATCCACATCGGGAGCGATCATTTCGACCTGCCAGGGCGGATCCATCACCATGACGGCTTCATAACCGTTGATCCCCGGAAGAGCGGAAAGGGTCTTTTCGATCTGCTGGGTCAGATAGCGACGCATCGGACATCCAGGTGTGGTGGTGGTGTAATGCACTTTCACCGTTCCGTCCTCTTCAAGAAGAATCTGATAGAGAAGTCCCAGATCGACAATGTTCACCCCCAGCTCCGGATCGATCACGCCTCGCAGTTTCTCCGCCACTACCCTGCGGAGCCCGGGGGTGGCCGGCCGGGAAGAATCGGAAACCGGATCCGATGGGGCATCGGCTTCCTTTTGAGCAGAGGCGGAAGCGAGAGGTTTCTCACGATGAGGGGAGAGAGGGGTGTGTTCCATGTTTCCTCCTGTCGGTCGGACTTTTATAAAGGTAGGCAGGCAGATTTGTCAAAACAAGTTTAAAACGGGAAAAACAGTTTTTATTAACTCCGCTGTAACGTATCTTTTTCCAACAGGTTATTTCATGGTGCACCCGAATGAAAGGTGTTGGCTCCAACGATGAAGCCATCATTCGAACGCATCACCCGAAAATTCCAGCATCCCAATAATTCCAACCTCTCTGACACACAACTCCCTATCACCCGAACCGCAATCATCAACCCAAACGATCATGACTCACAAAGAAAACGGGCTATATCCGCCTGCAACACCGGAAATGTCGAAACGAAGGGCTTCTCTGGCGCCCGAAATCACCGAATCCTTCCGAAGCTTCAGCCGGACTGTTTTCAAGGAGGGAGCTCTGGATGAAAAAACGAAGCAGCTGATTGCCGTGGCGGTTGCCCATGTCACCCAGTGTCCCTACTGCATTAAAGGACATACCCGGACCGCCCTGAAAAAGGGAGCCACGAACGAAGAGATCATGGAAGCGATCTGGGTCGCTGCCGAAATGAGGGCCGGGGCCTCCTACGCTCATGCCGCGCTGGCCATGGATGTCATGAATCTGGAGGAGTTGTCATGAGTACAGAACATGGAACCGAACTGGATGTAAGAACCCTCATTCCGATCGAACGGCACAAGAAACTGCTCAGGCTGTTCGGCGACCTCCCTGCAGGTGAGAGTTTTGTTTTCATTAACGATCACGACCCCAAACCTCTTTACTATGAGTTCCGCTCCCTTTTCGGGGATGTGGTGGGCTGGGATTATCTGAAGAGGGATCCTGAGGAGTGGAAAGTGAAGGTGACCCGTCTGGCTGATTCCCACAAGCGGGAATCGGTCGCTTCCACGCTGATCGATCTGAGGAAGACCGAGCCGAAAGACTGGAAGTACACCATCTTTCACCGCTACGGGATGATGCTTCCGGGGGATGTGATGGAGATCCTGGCCGCAGAAAATCCCGATGAGATCCAGAAGATCTTCCAGAGAAAGTTTGCGGGGGATCACAACTGGGAGTACCGGAAGCAGGAGCCGGGTGAGTGGGTGATTCATGTGACCAAAATCGCGGCGAACGACGTGGATACAACCGATATCTCGGTTGTCAGCAAATTCGATGTGCGCCCCTTCCCTCCGGCTCAGCGCCACGAGATGGTATTCCGGGCTTTTGACGAACTCCGGCCGGGAGAGGCGTTCGTCTTTATCAACGACCATGATCCCAGGCCGCTTTACTACCAGATGGAGGCGGAATCGAAAGAGCCATTCCGATGGGAATATCTCATGACGATGCCGCACGAATGGAAGGTGAAGGTGATGAAGCTTGCCGGGGAGTGAACCCCCGGCTTGCAGTAAAGCCACAATTCATCCATTCTTCATGGGAAAAACTCTTTATGTGGAAATATCCTTCGCCTCTGCCGAAGAGATGATTGAGATCCTCTGTTGAGAACTTCCCTATGAAAATCCATGTGAAAAATATGGTGTGCAGCCGGTGCAAGATGATGGTCCAATCCATATTGGAGGAGATGGATCTGCATCCGGTGCAGGTGGATCTCGGGGAGGTTGAACTGAAAGAGGAGCAGCTGTCGGATGATACAAAGAGACGTCTGCGGGAGGAGCTCCAGTCGGTTGGATTTGATCTGCTGGATGACCGGCGGTCCCGGACCATCGAGAAGATCAAGAATCTGATAACCGATCTGGTTCAGAACCGTCAGAATGAGATCGACGAGAACCTGTCTGAGTATCTGGTCCGTCACCTGCATCAGGATTACGGGGCGCTGAGCACGCTGTTCTCGCAGGTCGAAGGGAGAACCATCGAAAATTACCATATCCATCAGAGAATCGAGAAGGTGAAGGAGCTGCTGGTGTATGATGAGTTTACACTCAGTGAAATCGCCGACCGCCTCAACTATTCAAGTGTTGCCTATCTGAGCAGTCAGTTCAAGAAGGTGACGGGTCTGACCCCCACCCAATTCAAAAAGCTCCGGCGGGTTCCGCGCAAGCCTCTGGATGAGTTGTGATTGCGGTTCGAAAAACTCATAAAGACCTTCCAAAATAGCGTAACGCTTACGGTCTCTTTTTTTGCCATCTTTACCTTTTCAGAATCTCTCCGCTCGTGAAGGAAAGGGGAGAGCTGAGTAGTTGAATGGCAGAGATCCGCAATGTGTCGGAAGCATTGTGAAGCATTCTTTGGAAGCATTGTAAAGAATCGGAGAAATCATGAAGCACACCTATCACATTCACGGCATGACCTGCAGCGGCTGCCGCATGCACGTCGAGGAGACCCTTTCCGAAGTGGAAGGAGTCAAAAAGGTGGAGATTGATCTGAAAAAGGGGGAAGCGACCATCGAGATGGAATCGCACATCCCGCTGGAAAAATTTCAGGCCGCATTGCAGCAGAGGGGAGGACTCTACACCATCCACCTTCCGGGGGATCACGCGCATCATGATCACTCCGATCATGACCACTCGCATCATGGCCACTCCCATAACGGCCATCACAGCCACTCCGGCGATGGGAAAAGCGCGCAGGCAAAAGGACGCGGTACCGGGGTCTTCTACTGCCCCATGCATTGCGAGGGGGAGAAGACCTACAATCAGCCGGGGGATTGTCCCGTCTGTGGGATGCCCCTGGTGGAAGAGCTCTCCGCCGCGCCGGCGGCCGCACAATGGACCTGTCCGATGCATCCGGAGGTTGTTCAGGACACTCCGGGATCCTGCCCCATCTGCGGGATGGAGCTCGTTCCGCTGCAGGCCGACATTTCGGAAGAGGAGAAGACCTACAACCGGCTGCGAAAGAAGTTCTGGATCGCCTTTGCGTTCACCCTGCCCATCTTCATCATCGCCATGAGCGAGATGATCCCGGGAAATCCTCTCTATGACTGGATGAGCCAGAGGAGCTGGAACTGGATCCAGTTTGTTCTCTCCATACCGGTACTCCACGCGACCTGGATCTTCTTTGAGCGTGCGTGGCGGAGCATCCGGACCTGGAATCTCAACATGTTCACACTGATCGGTATCGGTGCGGGAGTGGCGTGGCTCTTCAGTTTTGCCGGGCTGCTCTTCCCCGGTTTCTTTCCGGATCAGTTCAAGTCGGAATCCGGTACGGTCCATGTCTACTTCGAGGCCGCCACCGTGATCCTCACCCTGGTCATGCTTGGCCAGCTTCTGGAGGCGCGTGCCCATACGAGGACCAACTCGGCCATCAAGGAGCTGCTGAAGCTGGCTCCCCAGAAAGCGGTGAAGATCGTAAACGGGGAGGAGGTCGAAGTGGGGATCGACCAGATCATGCCGGGGGATCTCCTTAAGGTGAAGCCAGGTGAAAAAATTCCGGTCGATGGCGTCATCACCGAAGGGGGGAGCAGCATCGACGAATCGATGATCACCGGTGAACCGATCCCGGTCGACAAGACCGAGGGCGATTCCATCACCAGCGGGACGATCAACGGGAATCAGACCTTTCTGATGAGAGCCGAACGGGTGGGGAGCGACACCCTGCTCTCGCAGATCATCCAGATGGTGAACCAGGCGAGCCGGAGCCGTGCTCCCATCCAGAATCTGGCGGACCGTGTCTCTGCCTGGTTCGTTCCGGGAGTCGTTGTGATTGCACTCATCACGTTTGTTGTCTGGTCGATCTGGGGTCCGGAGCCTGCCTATGTCTACGCGCTGGTCAATGCCATCTCGGTACTGATCATCGCCTGTCCCTGTGCGCTTGGTCTGGCCACACCGATGTCGGTCATGGTAGGAGTGGGGAAAGGGGCGCAGAACGGTGTGCTGATCAAAAATGCCGAAGCGCTTGAGAAGATGGACCAGGTCGATACGCTGGTGATTGACAAGACCGGCACCATCACGGAAGGACGGCCGTCGGTGGAGTTTGTGGCTGCCACCGGCAACGGAATGAACGACGGTCAGGTGCTTGACTTTATCTATTCACTCAACAGCAACAGTGAACATCCGCTGGCCAGGGCGACGGTGGAATATGGAAGGGAAAAGGGAGCGGAGGCGAGGAAAACCGTTTCGTTCCGGGCAGTGACAGGAAAAGGAGTGGAAGGTGTCGTGGATGGCAGGACGGCGGCGCTTGGAAATCCCGCGATGATGGAGCAGGCAGGAGCGGTTCTTGCACCGGAAATGCGACAGCAGGTGGAAACATGGCAAAAAGAGGGTAAAACGGTCTCCTGGCTTGCTGTGGAGGGGGAGGTTGTCGGCTATGTGGTGATCGGAGACCGGATCAAGAGGAGCAGTCCCGGCGCAATCCGCCGACTTCAGGAGAAAGGGATCCGTGTGGTAATGCTGACCGGGGACCAGCCCGAAACCGCCCGGGCGGTGGCACGGGAGCTCGGGCTTGCCGATTTCCGCGCGGGCATGCTTCCGGAGGAGAAGCTTCGCGAGGTGGAGAGACTGCAGAAAGAGGGCAGGGTTGTGGCTGTGGCAGGGGACGGGATCAACGATGCTCCGGCGCTGGCCGGAGCTCATGTCGGGATCGCCATGGGAACGGGAACCGATGTGGCCATCGAGAGCGCCTCGATCACCCTGGTGAAGGGGGACCTTCAGGGGATTGTGAAGGCCAAGAACCTGAGCAGGGCCACGATGAGGAACATCCGTCAGAACCTCTTCTTCGCGCTGATCTACAATGCGCTGGGAGTACCTGTCGCGGCGGGGGTCCTCTATCCCTGGATCGGTATCCTTCTTTCTCCGATGATCGCCGCTCTGGCGATGAGTTTCAGTTCGGTCTCGGTGATCGGAAACTCCCTGCGTCTGCGAAGTGCCGATCTGTGACGACACGTCTGCTTGACAGAGCCGGTGGCCGTCTCTGGGCACCAGAGACCAGAATCCGGAGGCCAGGATGGGTGGACCAGATTCGTCGGGCGCCGCGGGGCCAGTCTATCTGGCATTCAATCGTGCAAGCCGGAGTCTCTCCTGAAAAGCCGAATGGCAGGCAATGCAGCTCTGCTCCATGAGACGGTAGTAGTGCTGTACGCGGGAGAGATTCGACTCCTCTGATGCCTGCCGGATGGAATCGGCATAGAGATGAGCCCTGTGGTCCAGTTCTTCAAATGCGGCCAGCTGGTTACCAAGGGTTTCCTCCAGCAGCGCAAGGGTCTTCTCCGACAGTTGAGGGTGATCTGTGATGGAGGCGGCCCCGCTTGCAACCAGATCGAAATTTTGTGTGAAGATCCCCTCGTTGATGGTCTGAAGATCGATCATCAAGAGCCGCATGACGCTGTGCAGTTCCATGGGCCGGTTCAGGGATCCCTCATGTGGGTGGTGGCTCTGATCCTGGCCGTGGTTATGGCTCTGCTCCCGGCCGGAGTCCTGATTCGCCCGGACCTGCCAGGGCCTGCCGTAGAAGAGCGCGACAAGCAGAATCAGAGCTGCGGCGAGCGTGAGAAGCAGGGTTGATCTCTTTGTCATGATCCATTGGATTTTGTTCCGGATTCGGTGGATAAACAAAGAGTAATCAAAATTTTACACCGATACTTGAATCAATCCCAGCACCGTGGCGGTCCGGATCGCCTCGGCGGAGTTTGCCGCATTCATCTTCCGAAGGATGTTCTGGCGGTGTGTGTTGACGGTGTGAACACTTACATGCAGCCGGCCGGCGATCTGCTTGCTCACCATCCCTTCCGAAATGAGAGAGAGGATCTCCCTCTCCCGTGCTGAGAGCCCGGGATCGCCGTTGGAGAGGGGGAATACCAGAACATTGCCTTCCTCCTGATCGATCAGCCTGCTCCGGGCCGGTTCCAGAATGTTCTGATCTGCCGATACGGAGACGACAGAGAGACTCAGCCAGATGTTGCCGTGAGGATCGGTCTCCAGGATGGAGTGATGCTCCGTGAGGCGGAGCGGTTTCCCATCCGGGGGATGAATCGGAAAATCATTCTCAAGCCGGAACTTCCGGTAGTTCCGTTCCGGGATCCGCATCATCATCTTCAAAAAATGAATCCCCGCCTTCATCAACAGACAGAGGTCCTCCGGGATCATGTAGCGGTCGAATCCCGTATCGGTCTCACGTACCGAGTCGGGCAGCCCCAGCCGCTCTTTGTAGGAAGGGGAGACATAGACATGGGTTTTCCGGCACATGTCGAAGACGGAGATGGCCGTCCGGCTCACCCGGTCCATCTTCTCCAGCCAGGGGATATGTCGTTCCAGCATCCGGTAATCGAGATCCTCTTCCACAAAGGGGATGCTCTCCATCAGCCGCCGATAGTCTTTCTGCAGCAGTTCGAACTCCCGGCGGCGGGCTGAGTCACCGGTTCCGGGTTGGCCGGTGATCGGAACGTGTACGTCTGGACGCACTGGCATGGATACTGATTTTTAGGGATACCGGTTATTCGGTGATTTGGGCAACTTCCGCCTTTCAATTTATTGAACCCGAAGACGTGATGGTATGAAAACTCTTCTGAACGGAACATTGATCATCGTGCTGCTGCTGATGGCTGCCCCGGGGCTCGATGCCCAGCCCGGGAGCCCGGTCCAGACCATCCGCGGGCGTGTAACCGATGGCTCGACCGGTTCTCCGCTTCCCGGTGTAACAGTGATGGTCATGGAACTGGAGCCGGTGAAAGGTGCCACCACCGATCCGGATGGATTTTTCATCCTGCAGGATGTCCCGGCGGGGCGTCATGCCATCCGCTTCTCCTCGATCGGCTTTGAGACCCGGTGGGTTCGTGATCTGCTGGTAACCACGGCCAGGGAGGTGATCCTGGACGTGGTCCTTGAACCCTCGGTCACCGAGCTGGAGGAGGTGGTGGTCCGCCCGGATGTGCCGAAGAATGAGGCGATCAATCGCATGGCGATTGCCAGCACGAGGATTCTGAGCATGGAGGAGGCATCCCGGTATGCCGGCGGGTTTGATGATCCCGCCCGGCTGGCCACCTCCTTCCCCGGAGTGGCGGGCAGTCTCGGGGACAATGCACTCGTCATCCGGGGGAACGCTCCGAAAGGTCTGCTCTGGCGGATGGAGGGAGTGGAGATTCCGACCCCGAGTCATTTTGGCAACCTGATCACAATGGGTGGCGGAGGAATAACTGCCCTGAGCAGCCAGATGATCGCCGATTCCGATTTCTATACCGGCGCGTTTCCTGCCGAATATGGGAACGCCCTCTCCGGGGTCTTCGATCTCAATGTGAGAAACGGCAACAACCGGCGTCATGAGCATACGTTCCGTGCCGGTGCGATCGGACTGGATTTTGCCTCGGAAGGCCCCCTTCCGCTGCAAGGAGGAAGCGGGGAGGCCGCCTCCTATCTCGTCAACTACCGTTACTCCACCTTTTCCCTGATCGGTGCGCTACTCCCCGAGGATGCCGATGCGATCCGATATCAGAATCTCTCCTGGAAAGTGAACCTTCCCACCTCAACCGGGGCACTCTCACTCTGGGGGCTCGGGGCGACAGACCGGTCGGGGCAGTCTCCGAAGGAGAATCCGGCCGATTGGATCTACAACCAGGACCGGGAGGATGCGTTCAGTCCGACCCGACTCGGGGCGGTCGGAATCCGGCACAGAACCTGGCTGAGTCCCATGATATCGCTCTCTACCACATTGGCGGCTACCGGTAGCGGTCTGCGGCAGGATCTGGACCGCTACACGGACGATGGAGCCTCTCTTTATCCCCGCGAACGGATCCGGAGCGAATCCGGGAAACTGACCCTCAAGTCGGAAGCAGACTTCCGGTTCAGCCTTCACCATACCAACCGGACCGGATTTGCCATGAACCGGGTGGGGTACAATCAGCAGATCCGCTTCTCGGACACTCCCTCCGTTCCTCCTGCCACCATCTCGGATGCGACCGGTCACACCTGGCTCTATCAGATTTTCACACAGTCTCAGTTTCATAGAGGGTCGATCACCGTAAATGGGGGAGTTCATCTTCAGCACTTTGCCCTGACGGGGGACACTTCCCTCGAACCGAGGGCAGGCGTAAGGCTGAGCGCCGGCGGAAACCGGTTCTCCCTGGGTTACGGGCGCCACTCTAGGACCGAACCCCTTTCGGTCTATTTCTCCCATCCTGACAACCTGAACCTGAAACTGACCCGCGCGGATCACCTGGTGGCGGGATTCAGCCGGATGCTCAACCCGGACTGGCATCTGACCCTGGAACTCTACAGTCAGTGGCTCTCGAGGGTGCCGGTCATCCCCGGCACTTCGTTCTCCCTGATCAACCTGGAGCTGGACTGGCTGATGGACGAAGCGCTTGTCGGAAGCGGGGCTGGCCGGAACACCGGAGTCGATCTCATTCTGGAGCGCTACTTCACCAGAGGGTGGTACGTACTCTTCAGCGGATCTCTCTTTGATTCCTCCTATCGGGGTGGGGATGGAGTCTGGAGGGATACCCGATTCAACCGCCGTCTTACCGGTTCCCTTCTGGGAGGAAAGGAGTGGGAGTTCGCCCGACCCGGCCGGGTCCGGATGCTCTCGGTGAGCGGACGGATCAACGCATTGGGGGGCAAACGCTACACTCCGATCAATGAAGCTGCTTCGTTGAGTGCCCGCGATGTGATCCATGACGAGAGCCGCGCCTTCAGCCGGCAGGAATCCCCTCTCTTCTACGTCGATCTAACCGTTGAACTGCGCACCATCCGACGGAGAACCACCTCGACCTGGTCCCTTCAGCTGATGAACCTCACCGGACACAAGGAGTTTTACGGACACCGCTACAATCTGCGGGAGAACCGGGTTGAAGAGGAACGGGAGCTGATCCTGATTCCCAATCTGAGCTGGCAGATCGGTTTTTAATCGTTTGTCGTCGTGATCCTGCCGCTGATTTTCCGGTTTGCCTGAGGGGATTGGTATGGGTCGAAGGTTCAGAGCCGAGCCCACCTACGGCTTTACCAGGCCTGCCTCTCAAGAAACTCTTTGAGCACGATGGCGTGGTTGTGGGTGTCGTCACGGGCGGCATAGAGCAGGATCACCGTGCGGTTGCGCCCCAGTTCCAGCAGCTTCTCCACCAGCTCCGGATTCTCGCTAAGCTCGGTTTCGTATCCCGTCCGGAACTCCTCGAAACGTTTGGGATCGTGGCTGAACCAGGAGCGAAGATCCGGAGAGGGTGCAATCTCCTTCATCCATTCATCCAGTCGGGCCTTTTCTCTGGAAACACCCCGTGGCCAGAGCCGGTCCACCAGAACCCGATAACCCTCTTGCCCGGCGGGTTCGTCATAGATGCGTTCGAGCTGAAATCCCATCGCTGTCTCCTGCTTTATTTTTGATTGCCATCCCCCTCCTTCTCCAACGATTCTCTCTTTTCATTGCTTCCCACATTGCTTCCGAAGATCCCGCTTTAACCGGCTCTACACCCTGAGCAACCCCCGGAACCCACGCGACGCATAGTAGGAATCCGCGCCATTGTGATAGATGAAAACCCTGCCATACCGGTAGTCACCAAATATCGCCCCGCCCCGTTCCCGCACATCGGGCGGGGTTTTCAGCCAGCTGGAGGTGGTGGTGTCAAACGGACCCAGCTTCTGAAGTTCCCGGTACTGTTCCTCCGTGAGCATCTCGACACCCATGGTACCGGCAAGGTCCATTGCACTGTTTTCAGGTGGATGCTTTTTCCGTGCCTCCAGTGCCTGGCGATCATAGCAGATGCTCCGGCGCCCTTTCGGACTCTGCAGGGAGCAGTCACAGAAGAGAATCTCTCCGGATTCCCGATCCTGACCGATCACATCGGGTTCTCCTCCGGTCTGCTTCATTTCATGGAGGGAGCGGAGTTTTTCCGTCCGGGATTTCAGTCTCTCCTCCACCTTGCTCCATTCGATGCCCTTGTGCCGGTTCCGGTTCTTCTCGAAACGCTCTTTCAGGGTTTTCAAAAGCTGTTCTTCCTGTTCCATGCGATGTTATTTTTGATTTACCTGTTCATGGTCCATGACGTCGGGCGGCTTGATCTAACCCGGATAGAGCATATCAGCAAGTCCTGTTCCGGATTCCGTTGAACCGGGATACGCAATCACAAAGCTGACGTCGGGCTTTTGAGCGGAGAGCATTCTCGGTACAAGGTTGGTACCATAGACCCATCCGTAATTTCCCCGGCGTTCGTTCGTCACAACAAGCAGATCCGAATCCTGCAATTCTCTTAGACTGTCACTCCACAACAGGTTGAAATGAACGTTTTGTTTCCGTGTCACTTTCAGTGAAGAGGAGAGAAAGTTGAGATAGTTTTTAATCTGCTCCTTCTCTTCGGCAATATGATAAATTTCCACTTCTGTATTGAGATTTTCCGCCAGATGCAGAAGGGTGCCCAAAAGCTGCAGAAACGAATTACTGTATACGCTCCGGGGTGAGACAACAATCCGGACTCTTTCGAAGGTTGCGACGGGCCGATCCAGTTTGCAGACAAATACCTGCTGCCGGGTTGCCTCCAGCACCTGGTCAATAATGCTCCCGAAAACTCTGACTCGTGTGGAGATCTTTCCATCCCAGCCGATTACGATATCGGTGATGCTGTTTCTCTCTGCGGCGGCGTGAATTCCTGAAGCGATGTTGAGATTGGTTTCGAGCAGCAGGTTTGCCCTGCTGTTCACGGCATGAATCAGTTCACCGGCTTGTTCAAGGGTTTTCTTCGCTCTCTCTTCCTGTCCCTGCCGGTTCTTGTAGGTGTTGATGATGGAAAGCGGGAAGATTGCACTCTCCGTATCGGTTTTGATGTTGGATGCAAACTCGATGAGGCGGGCAATGGTAGCCGGATTGGCGAGGGGTACCAGAATTTGCTGTCTGGCGGTTGAGACCGCATCTTTCTCCCCTTCCAGGGCTCTTTTTCTTGTGAGCCTGTAGCCAAAATGGTCCACGGCAACCGGATGGAGAGCCCGAACCGGTCAGCTCGGAGTAACAGGGAACAGTTATCTCCCGTGCGGGGATGCAGTGAAGCCTGGGGAAGGGTGCATCAGACACACACTTCCGGACCGTTCAGCACTGATGTTCCTATCGGGTGTCCGTTATGGTTGCTGCAGATGTATCAGACAAATGCCAGACGACGTTGCGGCGACAGCTCCTCTGAAACGTGGTTGAATATTCAGAAGCCAAAGGAGCTGCAGAGAAGGGCCCTTTGTCTTCCCTCAATCGCCTGCGAAGTTAGCTGACGGGTTCGGGCTGAGAGAACGAGCCCTATCTGATTGATCAGAATTCACCCCAAAAAATCGGGTCCTCCGCTCACATTTCTGTGATTAGGCTGTCCGCAGAATACGAAATTTTCGTTAATTGATAATGCATCTCATGGAATGAAACTTGCAGGCATGCGCCCGTCCCGTTATATCCTCTTCCTCCTGCTGCCCCTGCAGCTGTTTTTGCACTCCTGCAGCCGGCAGCCCGGTCTGGGTCCGGCTCCTGTTCCTCCCGGGTGGGTTCAGCAGATTGAGGAGTGGAAGCAGTACCGGATCGGAAGGCTTACCGAACCGACAGGGTGGCTGCGTCTGGTGGATCTGATCTGGCTCAAGGAAGGAGAGAACCGGTTCGGAAGTGGCGCGGAGATGGAGGTCCGATTTCCGGAAGGAGCCATTCCGGAGTTTGCCGGAGTCTTTACGCTTCAGGAGGGAAGGGTGCGGATGCGTGTGGCCGACGGCGTACGCATATTCCATAATGGGGAGCCGGTCACCGGCATGGTTATTTACGGGGATCCAATGAGGGAGGAGGTCGCGGGAAGGATCGAACTGAGCCATGGGGACTTGACATGGTTTGTGGACCGGCGCGGAGACCAGTACGGGATACGGCTCTTCAGCCTGGACACTCCACGGGCGGATGCGTTCCGCGGTTTCCCCACCTGGCCTCTCGATGAATCCTGGCACCTGAAGGCGAAGTTCCATCCCTATGAAAAGGAACGCACCATTCCGGTGGTCAATGTGTTGGGAGAGACGGTGGAGAGGCACTCTCCGGGATGGGTCGAATTTGAGATCCAAGGGGAGCGGCTTCGGCTGGATGCATTTGTTTCTGCCAGCGGATACTTCTTCATCTTTGCCGATGAGACGAACAGGAGCGAGTCATACCAGGCCGGGCGCTATCTGATCATGCCGCCACCGGATGAAGAGGGGAACATGATCCTCGATTTCAACCGGGCATACAACATGCCCTGCTCCTTCAGCCGGTTCACCACCTGCCAGCTTCCTCCGCCTCAGAACCGCTTGCCGATTGCGATTACGGCGGGAGAGAAGCGTCCCGGGCTATTGTGAACGTCTGGCAAGGACCACGCCCAGTATGGTAAGGGCTGCCCCCGCATACTGGAGGAGAAGAAGCTTCTCCTGAAGAAGCACCACACCGAAGAAGAGCCCCATGACCGGAACCAGATTCTGGAAGGTGGAGGTGCGTATGGCACCGACCATCCGTATTCCGTAATTCCAGAGCATGAAGGAGAGACCGATGGAGAGCACCCCGCTGTAGAAAACCCCGACCCAGGAGATCAGTGAGATTTCGGAATAGTCGAGTTGCACCGCCCAGGGGATACCCGCCAGAACAACCGGAATCCCGCCGGTGAACATCACCAGTGTCGCTAGCTGGATCGGCTTGTACCGGCCCAACAGGGGGCGTGAGAAGAGGGTATAGAGACCGAATGCGGCTGCGGAAGCCAGCATGGTGAGATCCCCGATGACGGTATCGGCTTTCAGGGAGATTCCGGCCTCACTGCCACCCATGATGAGCCATACCCCGGCTACCGCGATGAGGATCCCGGCCACTGCCGTCCGGTTCAGGGACTTGCCGAAAAAAATCCGAGCCCCGAGAGCCACCCAGACCGGTGTGGTTCCGAGCATTACCGCTCCGTTGGCGGCGTTGGTCCAGTCCAGACCGAAGATGAAAAGGAGCTGATAGATGAAGTGTCCCAGAAGGCCCATTCCGATCATCTGCGGCCAGTCCCCTTTGTGAACCCTCATCCTCTGGCCGCTCCATCGCAGGATGATGTACATCGACAGGATGGAGAGGGTGAAGCGGAACGTATTGAAACTCATCGGATCGAGCTCCCGGAGAGAGTACTTCACCACGGTGAAATTGAGACCCCAGATCACCGTGACAATCAGGAGCAGAAGCTCAACGACACGAATTCTTTTATTCAATGGATGATGTGAGAGGTCGATTCAGATGATATTAAGGCTCTTCCTGAGTCTCTGAATACGCGGAGCCAAGGCATTTCCAAGGCTTTTCGGGGAGCAGGCCGAGGGATACCCACGACCGTGAACCGGTTCAGTTCCAGGATCTCCACCTACCAAACCGGTCAACGATGGGTGTTGTAGACGAGAGACTTCTCGTCGTCGAACAGAACCGTGTACCAGGGCCGGTTGGAGGGCATGTCCATTCCTGGTGAACTGGCCGGCATTCCAGGTACGGAGAGGCCGATTGCTTCCGGCTGATCGGTGAGCAGACGGCGGATGTCTTCCGCCGGGACATGGCCCTCAACCACATAGTTGCCGATCACTGCGGTGTGACAGGAGCTCAGTTCATTGGGGACGCCTTTTTCATTCTTCACCACCTGAAGATCGGGAACTTTCACTTTTTCCACCCGGAATCCATGTTTCTCCAGATAATCCGCCCACCGTACGCAACATTCGCACCCTTCGGCGTGATACATGGTCACCGCAGTTGCCTGGCCAGGTGGCACGGATGGAGCTGGATTCCCTTTCCGGAACATATTTAGCCAGAAAAGGATGCTGGCAGCCAGTGCGAAGGTGAAGAGAAGATAGAAGAGTCTGTTGTTCATGACAGGAGAGATGCAGAAGGAAGATTACCGTCTGTGTGACATTGTGTGACAATTGCTGGTGCATTGAAAGTACCGAAACAGGCGATATGCCATGCAGATTCCGGTAAAAATCAATGGGTTGTACAAAATACGGATTTCTGCCGACACGATTCAAAGATTTCAGTTCCGAGGCCGGATCATTTCAGTTCCCGCGGAGTCAATGCAGAGGTTTATCCCTGCCCTCAACATGACGTTTGAAGTTGTCCAGGATCGCCTGCCACCCTGAGCGCTGAAGCTCCGGATCATTTTCGGACTCTGCATCGAACGTCTCCCTTACCATGGTTCCTTCCTGCATCGGGTGAAACTCGACCCGGACATTCCGGCCGTCGTCCAGCAGCATTTCAATTACCCGGTGGGGCTCTATCTTCGTGAAGGTGGCGACAAAGTCGAATCCGGCGCTGCCATCACGTGCTTCCATGCGGGCCCACTGCCTGCCGCCCACCCGGAAATCGACCCTTGCCTCCGGGGTGTGCCAATCATCCGATGCCGCATTCCATCGGGTGATATCATCCGGATTGATCCATGCGTTCCATACTCTTTCCGGATCACTCTTTATCAGACATTCAACGGTGATTTTCATGGTTCTGTGGTGGTGATTTAGGGTGGGGATTTCGAACCTTCCCTTAACAAACTTGCAGACAAATGCCGGAGGAAGGATCTTTAACTTGAGATATAACTGTAAATGAAAACTCTCAAAGAAAAACTCCATGGCGAGATGGTTGGTCATGATCGGGGCCTTGCTCATCCTGACCGGGGTCCTCTATCAATATGCTCCCTGGCTCTTCACCTGGTTCGGACGATTGCCGGGGGATATCCGAATTCAATCGGAGAGGGTTCACATATTCATACCGGTCACTTCCATGATTCTCATCAGTCTGATGATCACGCTGGTCCTGAACCTGATCCGGCGATTGCTATGACCGGCCTCTGTGGCGTCTCCAATTGCAGACCGTTACAATGTAGCCCGTCATTGAAACTGCAAATAATACCGGGAACCATGTCGGACAAGAACAAACCCCACCTGCCCATCGGATACTGGATCAAAAAGGTGGATGAACTCCTGGCCGAACGGATCAATGAGGTGCAGAGGTCCAACGGACTGACCCGGACCGGATGGCAGATTCTCAATACCCTCTCCGGATCCGAATCTGAAACCCGGAAGAGGATCATCGATCTTGAAGTACCGAAATCCGATTGATCCGGGGACCGGACATGTCTGCTCATCTATAACCTGCTTATTTGCAATGGGTTATTGCTAAGCATGAGTAAAAGGAGTATGATGGCAACGGCTGTCATCTCCTGCCGTACAGCTGTACCCAGCTCCGCTGGTTGTCAAGGGGGACCGGGTGAAAGAAACGCCTCTCAAAAATTGAACCCGGATGCCATGAAGAAATACTTCTTTCTCCTATTCATTTTCATCATTGCAGGAAGAGCGAATGCACAGGAAGTGGAATTTGAAACAGATGGCCTGCTTATCAACTCGAGATACATCGCTCTCCATGATAATGAGGAAATCATTTCAGCTCTGCTTGGCGAACCTGATCGGATCATCAGTCACGGCAGAGTAGGTGAATGGTATTACGATGATCTGGGAATGATGTTCTTGTTTGATCAAGGCTTCAGACTCCTGATTCTTCAATTCAAGAACGGTGATTTTGATAGAAGTACGGTAAATGATTTTTCAGGCACGTTGAAGATTTTCGAACTTGAAATCGATGAGAAAATAGAAGCAGATGAGCTGGAAACTCTGCTATTTGTGACGGATGAATACGAAATCGAAGAAATTAATATCCAACGGACCCATGTTGAGATCAGCTCCTTCTGGTACATTATTGATCTCTCTTTTTCAGAAGATGAAGAAGTACTTCAACAAGTCTGGATAGAATATGAGTATTTGTGGTAGTCACCGGAGGTTCGGCCAGAATTGATTACCTTGAGGGAAGCAACGAAGATCCCTCCGATTGGATGTAACCTCTTCCATTTTCGCAGGAGGGACGGCCTCTAAGCACGAAGATCTCCCGGAAGGGGATCGGGACCGATTTCACCATTGAAGAATCCGGGACTGGATTTTACAGAAGGGGCGATCGCCGGCAAGATGGTCCGGTTCTCCGCTCCCATCTTCCTTAGCAACATTCTCCAGACCTCCTACCAGTTTGTCGACAGTCTCTGGGTTGGAAACCTTCTGGGGGATGATGCATTGGCCGCCCTCTCCATCTCGGCGCCCATCACCTTTGCGGTCCTCTCTTTCATGATCGGTATCAGCGGCACGATGCTTACCATCCTCTCCCAGCACCGGGGGCAGAACGACTACGAGGGGATCCGCAACTCCCTGAATGCCTTTGTCGTGATTCTCTCTCTTCTCTCCCTGTTCCTGGGAGTTGCCGGATATATAGGCACAGAACAGCTTCTGCACTGGATCGGTACACCGCACGAACTGATGCAGATGGCCAAAACCTACCTGCAGATCAACTTTATCGGCATTCTCTTCCTTCTCGGTTACAATTTTATCGGGACAGTACTGCGTGCTCTGGGCGACGGGAAGACGCCGGTCTACTTCATCCTGGCGGCTGTTTTCCTGAACATTGTGCTCGATCCGCTCTTCATCGCCGGCTTCGGATGGGGGATTGCGGGAGCGGCCTGGGCCACCGTGCTGGCGCAGGGCGCCGCTTTCATATACGGCGTGATCTACTGCATTGTGAAGGGCAAAGTTCCTTTCACTCGTCCCAGAATCCCGGAGAAGATCTATGCCAGGGCTGTGCTGCGGCTCGGTCTTCCGGGCGGATTCCAGATGGTGGCGATCTCCAGCGGCATGGTGGTGATCATGGGGGTTGTAAACTCGTTCGGAGCGAGTGTGGTGGCCGGATTCGGCGCATCACAACGCATCGAAAGCTTCATCATGATGCCGGCGCAGACACTCGGATCGGCCGTGAACAGCATGGCGGGACAGAATATCGGCGCCGGAAAATGGCGTCGGGTCGGGGAGATCACCCGGACCGGGCTCACCTTCATTGTGGTGCTCTCGGTGGGAATCGGTCTTCTTGTCTGGCTCAATGCGGAAGCCCTGATCGGCATGTTCGTGAACGACGAGGAGACCCTTGCGTTCGGCACCTCCTACCTGAAATTCACCTCCCTTTTCTACCTCTTTCTGGGAGTCAATTTCGTGCTCAACGGTATTATGCGCTCATCCGGCGCGATGATCCAGGTTCTTGTTCTTAACATCGTATCGTTCTGGATCCTTCGCTTTCCTCTTGTTTATATTGGTGCTCTGCTCTTTGGTGAAATGGGTATCGCCTACGGATATGGCGCCAGCTTCATCATCAGCAGCATCATCGCCTCTCTCTACTACTTTTTCGGCAAATGGAGAGACGTAACGATCTACTAAACCAGGACCGCCCTCATGAAATGTTCCGTTTTCATTGCAACCAGCCTGGACGGTTTCATCGCCCGGCCGGATGGAGATGTCGATTGGCTGATGCGTCCCGAATATGAAGAGGCGAACCGGATCGGCCTCACCTATGAGGAGTTCATCTCCACGGTCGATGCCATCGTCATGGGCAGTCATACCTATGAGAAGGTTCTCACCTTCGACGAGTGGTATTATGAGGGGACCGAGGTGGTCGTTCTGACCACAAGGAATCTGACTCCACCAGAGCATCTGGCCGGCAAGGTGCGGTTTCTTTCGGGGGAGCCATCCGAAGTGGTTGAAAAGCTCGCTGCCGAAGGGAAAAAACATCTCTATATCGATGGCGGAATCACCATCCGGCGTTTTCTGAACGAGGGACTGATCGACGAGCTCACCATCACGGTGGTGCCGGTCCTGCTTGGAGATGGAATTCCGCTGTTCGCCGGAGGGGGGACCAGAGAGCACCGTCTGGAACCGATCGCCATCCATTCGGTTTCTTCCGGGGTTTTCCAGAAGAGATTTCGGGTGATCCGGTGAGAATCGGCGGGGATCCGATATCGACTCTTCTCGACAAGCTTTATCGAACGGAATCCCGGCGCATCTTCGCCACTTTGATCCGGCTTCTGGGTGATTTTGATCTGGCCGAGGACGCCCTTCAGGAGGCATTCAGGGCTGCCCTTGAGCAGTGGGGCGAAAAAGGTGTTCCATCCAACCCGGTTTCCTGGCTCATCTCGGCGGGACGCTTCCGGGCGATCGACCGGCTCCGTCGCCAGGCCCGGTTCAACCCTCTCCATCCGGATCTGCTTCAGCAGGCCGATTCGGAGGCTCCCGATCCCTCTTCGGGCATTGACCGGGAGATCGAGGATGATATCCTTCGGCTGATCTTCATCTGTGCTCATCCGGCTCTTCCGCCCGAAGCCCGTGTGGCAATGACGCTGAGGGAGGTTTGCGGTCTGACGACCGAAGAGATCGCACGTGCATTTCTGGTGCGTCCCGCAACACTGGCTCAGCGTATCGTGAGGGCAAAGGCCCGGATCCGGGAGGAAGGGATCCCTTTCCAGGTGCCTCCGGAACCGGAACTTCCGGAGCGTCTCGAGGCGGTGATGCAGGTGATCTACCTGGTCTTCAACGAAGGCTATTACGCTTCATCGGGGAGGTCGGTCACGAGGGTGGATCTCTCTTCCGAGGCGATCCGTCTGGGCCGGCTGCTGCATGAGCTGCTTCCGGATCCTGAGGTCTCCGCTCTGCTGGGGCTCATGCTGCTGCAGCAGTCGCGTCACGCTGCACGCTCCTCTTCGTCGGGTGAACTGGTACTCCTGGAGGATCAGGATCGGTCTCTCTGGGACCGTGATATGATTGAGGAAGGGATGATGCGTGTCCGGGAGGCGCTTTCGGCCTCCCGCCCCGGATTCTATACCCTGCAGGCAGCCATCGCCGCACTTCATGCCGAGGCGAAGACTCCGGAGGAGACAGACTGGGAGAGGATCGCCGGGCTCTATACTCTCCTGCTTCAACGGCACCCCTCTCCCGTCGTGGAATTGAACCGGGCGGTTGCGCTCGCCATGAGTCGGGGGCCGGAAGAAGGATTGAGAGAGATCGACGGAATTCTGAAGAGAGGAGACCTTTCCGAATATTCTTTGGCGCATTCTGTCCGGGCCGAATTCTGCCGTCGGCTGGGAAGGTACGATGAAGCAAGATCTTCCTGGGAGCGGGCGCTCGCTCTTGCCCGTCAGGAACCGGAAAGACGTTTCATCCAGAAGAAACTCGACTCTCTGGAAGAGAGTCCGGGCAGGTGAAACGAAGTTCGGAATCATTCCTCGGCTCTGGTTCACTTTCTGGCCGCCACCTTCTGTCCGCCACCTCCCATCACTCCTTCATCTCTTCTCCATTTTGCCGATCCAGCGCTGTTCTCACAGATTATCCGGCCCGCACGGAATCATCAAAAAATATTTTCATCCTCCTGTCGATCTGACCAGATGCCATTCGACTATTTCCTGAAACCACCCGTCAATAACGGGAAACCAAAAACTGCATACACGGAGTAAAGCCATGAAGTTCATGATGTTTATGATTCCCAAAGTCTATCAGCCCGGAACACCCGAATCGGAACAGGCCCGGAAGGGGCATGTGCCCGATGCAGAGGCGGTCAAAGAGATGATGAAGTACAACGAGCAGCTTGCCGAAGCCGGGATACTGGTTTCACTGAACGGGCTGCATCCGCCGGCCGATGGTGTCCGGATCTCTTTCCGGGAGGAGTCCCCGAGGGTCATCGACGGGCCTTTTACGGAGGCCAAGGAGGTGGTCGGCGGCTACTGGATTTTGAATGTGAAGTCGAAGGAGGAGGCGATTGAATGGGCCAGGAAATGTCCGGCCGAAAAAGGAGATCTCCTGGAGCTCCGTCAGATTTTTGAAATGGAAGAGTTTCCGGAAGAGGTTCAGAAGCTGGCGGACAATCCGGCGGTTAACGATGCGATTTCGAAAGGGGAATCCTGACCAAGTCATCAACCATCAACAACCATCCATTTGTATCGACAGGAGGAATGAGATGAGGTATATCTGTTTTGGTTTTATGAATGAAGATGTCTGGGAGGAGATGTCGGAGGAGGAAAAAAATCGCTTTGCGGACGAATGCTTTGCCTATGATGAAGAACTCCGGAGGAATGGTCATTTTGCTGGGGGTGAAGCGCTGCAGGATGCCGCCAGTTCGGCAACGCTCCGGTGGAAGGACGGCCAAGTGATCATTACCGACGGACCGTTTGCGGAAGCCAAGGAGCAGATTGGCGGGATTATGTTCCTGGAGGCCAACGATCTGAACCACGCCATCCGCCTGCTGTCAAGGCACCCGTCTCTGCGGCTGGGCAGGGGAGGGGGCAGCTGGGAGATCCGCCCGGCTGCAGACCTCTCCGCCATGATGGAGGAGAGTGAACAGAGAAGAAGAGAACAGCATGCTGACACAAGATGATCTGATTCATCTGCGGAAATGTGTGGCCCTGGCCCGTCAGGCCCTGGAAGCGGGGGATGAGCCGTTCGGGTCCCTGCTGGCAGATGGAAACAACCATGTCTTGAAAGAGGCTCGCAATCAGATTATCGGCACGGGAGACCCCACCCGGCATCCGGAGTTCGAACTGGCCCGCCGGGCCGCCCTGAACCTGAGTCCGGAAGAGCGCAGGGAGGCCACCGTCTACACCTCGGGCGAGCACTGCCCGAGGTGCGCTTTTCAGCTGCTTACGGAACTGCCCGCTCAGTTCCGGTCATTGGAATTGCAAGGATGAAGTTCACCCTGCCTCTCTTTCGCCCACCACCTCCGAGGTGGCAAATTCCTCCATCCGCGATATGAGGCCGTTCTCGACGGTATAGATCTGCACCCATTTCTGCTTCAGCTCCCGCCCTGATCGGCGCACCCGTTGATGCTCTTCGCCGAGAACTGCCACCCTATTTCCATCCACAATGTACTGCTGCGGTTCGAAGCGAATAATATCGGTCCTCTCAAGGATGTTGCTCGCAAACGAGCGGACCCCATCCTTGCCCTCGAACCGGCCTTTGGGGATGATCTGTGTTCCGTGATAGATCCAGACGGTGTCGTCGGAGACGGTCTCGACAAACCCCTCCACATCCCCCCGGGCAAAGGCGTCGAACATTTTTTCAACCACGGTTCTTGCAGGGTTTTTCATAAATTACCTCTCATTATGTTCCGGTTTGGCTGACCAAGTGCCCGCACGGCCGGGTTCCACCACAGCCCGGTGAGATCAACCGGTGCCCGGGGACGGATGGCTCTCACTTCAGAATAGTTCCCGGGAGGGAGTATACCAAACAGATTGACAGATCTTTTCGACATATGGACCTTTCTGGCCGGACTGGGGATCTTTCTGTTCGGCATCTACTTGATGGAGGAGTCGATCCGTGAACTCTCCGGAAGGGCCTTCAAGCAGCTGATCCGCCGCTATACGGAGACCCGGCTGAAGGGAATTTTTACCGGGGTGGTAAGTACGGCGGTCCTTCAGAGCAGCACGGCAGTCTCCCTGATGGTTCTCGCCTTTGTCGGTGCCGGGGTCATGACTCTGGCCAACGCCATCGCCGTGATGATGGGGGCGAAAATCGGAACCACCACGACCGCCTGGTTCGTGGCTCTCTTCGGCTTCCAGTTCTCCATTGAATCCTTCGCGCTTCCACTGGTCGCCCTCGGGGGTCTTGGTGTGGTGCTCTCCAGCGGAAAACCGCGTTATGAGAATTTCTCCAAGCTGCTGGCGGCGATCGGATTTGTCTTTCTTGGCCTGGGATATATGAAAGGGAGTGTCGAAGGTTTGACGGATGCCCTGAATATCGACTCCTTCCCCCAGGTCAGTCTCTGGGTCTATCTGCTGGGAGGCATTCTCCTGACGGCCATCACACAGTCGAGCACAGCCACCATGGCCATCGTCCTGACGATGATGTTTTCTGAAGTGATCGATTTCCCGCAAGGTGCATCGATCATCATCGGGGCGAATATCGGAACCACCACCACCGTACTGATCGGGTCGATCGGGGGAATCCCCACCAAACGCCAGGCGGCCGTCAGTCAGCTGCTCTTTTCGACAAGTGCTGCGATGCTGGCTTTCTTCCTGCTTCCGGTTCTGACCCGGCTCATCTTTGCCATCCCCGGGTTTGAAGGCAATCCGGTGCTGGGTCTGGCCATGTTCCACTCCACACTCAATGTGATCGGAGTGATGATCTTCTACCCCTTCGTTCCCCATCTGGAGCGTTTTGTCCGTCGCATGATTCCGGAAGAATCACAGGAGGAGGATGTCTCTCTTTACCTGCGCTACACTTCCCTGGAGATCCCGGAAGCGGCGGTCGAGGCTATCCGCAAGGAGATCATTCATCAGCTTCAGCTCACGATGCGCTACGCCGCCGCTCTTTACCGGATTCCGGCTGAAATCCCTTCCGGAGGACTCTATGCGGAACGGACTGCCGTTCCCGACTACCAGCTGGTGGCACAACTCCATGCCGACATTTTCGAATACTATTCGGGGCTTCTGGGTCAGGAGGTGGAAGAGGAGCTTGTGGCGAGTCTGGAGCGGGACATGCGGGCAAGCCGCAGCATCATGAACGCTGCCAAGAATCTGAAGGAGCTTCAGCCGCAGCTGGAGAGCCTGCAACGGGAAGGCCCCGGATTCCTGCGTGATGCCGGCAGGATCATCCACGGAAGGATTTCCGGCATGATCGATCTGGTCAGCGAGGTTTCCCTGGACGGGTTCACCCTGTCGGATGTGGATCGTCTCGATCACGCCTACCGGGAGGTGGAAGAGGCAGACAAAGAGTTTATCCGGAGCTGTGCGAAGGCGATCTACAGGGAAAAGATCAGTGAAAGAGAAGTCACGGGCCTGCTGATGATCAACCGGACGCTGACCCAGACACTCCGGATGCTCGTGCTGAGCATGCAGGCGATCGCCACGGCAGAAGAGCTGCCAGAAAATGAAACCGTGCAGCCGGACTTCAGCGCTCCGGAGCTGGAATCACTTCCTCACGATTGAAAGACCGCCGGCGAGCATCCGGTGACCATCCTGCCGAAGCGGCTCATGGCGTAACTTAAATCACCCCGGCGGTTCCGTCAGCGTGCTTGCTTCCCTCTGTACTCCTCATCCAGAAGCCGCTGCCACTCCGGATTCTGTCGCAGGTACCACTTCACGAAGGGGCAGATCGGAATCAGATTCAGCTCTCTCTCCTCAATGATCTGCAACACCTGCTCCAGCATTCTGGAGGCGTTTCCTCTCTCGCGGACATCCGGTGGCACCTCCGTATGAGTAAGAAAGATCTGTCCCTTCCGGTTGATGATGTAATCGATGAAGGCAATTTTCCCCTCCTCCAGCTCAAGTTCAAATCGTTTCTTTTCCGGATTGTCGCGAACGGTTCTGTTCATATCATCTTTTTTGAAGGGATGAGAGAGAATCTTGGTCCGGGCTCCCGTCCGGGTCCATGGCCGGGATGATATCCTGGAGCCCATGCAGACGGCTCCAGCCAGGGACCTTTCCCATGGACCATGCATCTGGATTTATTCCCGGGTTCATGCCTGGAAACCGATCTTCCGGTGGGTTCCGTCGCAAAAGGGTTTGCTGGCGGAAGCACCGCAACGGCAGAGTGCAATTTTTCCCGAAGAGTGATGCGGATGGCCCGACTCGTCATGAATCTCGCACTCCCCTTCAACGATATAGGGTCCGTTCTTCATCAGCTTTATGAGAAGGGTTCCCTCAGGAGCAGGAGTGGCACTCTCTGGGGAGGATTTCAACCGGTCGGTCTGAATCGTGGAAGGGGCACGAAAACGGATCTTCAGGTGAGTGTTGTCACATGCCGGCTTGTTGGATGAAGTGCCGCAGCGGCAGAGCGCAACCCGGGTCTCCTCAAGAACAGAATTGCCTTCCGAATCCACAACCCGGAGATCCCCGCTGATGTAAACAGGTCCATCCTTCACCATCCGGATGCTGTTTTTCGG
>CAYTTA010000001.1:85290-118959 GCA_964440655.1 uncultured Balneolaceae bacterium | reverse complement strand
CGAGGAGAGCATTTCATAATGGAGGGCGCCGGAGGGACATCGTTCGATCACCTCGGCGATCCGGTCGGCGGCAGCCTGATCCGGATCGATCCATGGACGCCGGTCCGGATCAAAAACCTGCCGGAGTCCACGGACACACTCCTCCGCATGGATACAGCGGACCAGATCATAACGGATCCGGATCTCGCCGTTTTCATAGATGTGGATTCTGGATTTCATGGGAAAAGTGGTCTTGGAACCGAAAATCGGTTAATCAATGTCCTGAGGCATGGTATTTGCCCATCACATATCGAAGTTGGGCCGACAACATCAACATGGTATGCATCAGAATTGAATTATGGTAACCCTTTCTCCCATACGGACACTTTTCCTTTTTTTTCTGGTGATATTTGTGCCGGTCTCCTGCAGGATGGAACAACAGGATGCACCGGCAACAATTTCCGTTTCCCCCGAGGAGAACCAGGCAGCGGGTCTCCGGATCGGGGAAGGTGCGGTAAAGGAGGGTGCATCAGGAATGGGTGCGGTACCGGAGAACAAGGCAAGGGAAACCCTGTCAAGTGGTGTCCCTGTTAAGGAATCGGAGAAGGAAAAATCTCTGTTGTATTCGATCGCAGAACCTCTCGGAGGAACGGAGAGCCTTGTGGAAGCGCTCTGTTCCATGCCGGAAACCGGGGGGAGCTACAGCAGGATGGCCGAAGAGCTGGGTCTGCCCGCCGGATGTATTGACATCAGTTTGCTGGAGAGGAGTGAAAGGGCCCGGCTGATCGGTCGGATAGAGAGCAGTCTGCCGGAACTGCCGGTGAGTGAAGAGCAGCTTCACCGGAATCTTCACAACTGGCTGGTGGCCAACAGACAGCTCCACATTCTCGCCCATTACGCGGGAACGGAGAGAGTGGCCGAGGCACTGTATGAACACCCGTATACTACCGATTTGTTTGATTCTGTCTTGTCGAGGAGGGGCATCCTCCGGGAAGATGTAACTGGCGAATCGGTTTCCGTCATGATGGCCAGTGCCGAGCATGAGAACCTCGTCCGGCAGGCAGCGACCGAACTGTCTGCCCTCTCAAGGGCGGAACAGCTGCGGGTTTTCCGAGCTCTTTATGAAGGGGTGGCCCCATAAGTTCTGTAATACGCCATTCAGCGGTTGTGACCGGCTGTACTGCCACAGAATGGCGTGTGCCTGATCATTCCGAGTTCTGTCCAGGTTGCCAAACCGGATGAAGTTGACAAATCGGGGCCATGTTGATAAAATGGCAGCTTGGAGAAGGTGATTGTCATAACGGGAGGAAGCAGGGGGATTGGAGCCGCAACCGCCAGGCTGGCTGCGGGGAGGGGGTATTCCGTCTGCGTGAATTTCCTGAACCGTGAAGAAGCTGCGGAGTCGCTGGTCCGGGGAATCCGCTCTTCCGGGGGAAAGGCGATCGCCGTTCGGGCGGATGTCTCGAAGGAGGACGAAGTAACGGATATGTTCCGGAGAGTGGACAGGGAGCTCGGCAGAGTGACAGTACTCATCAACAATGCCGGAATTCTGGAGAGACAGTGCCGTGTGGAGGAGATATCTGCCGATCGGCTTGCCCGGATCTTCGCCACCAATGTAACAGGATCCTTTCTTTGTGCCCGGGAAGCCGTGCTTCGCATGTCGACCCGAAGAGGTGGGAGCGGAGGGACGATTGTGAACGTTTCATCCGCTGCAGCGCGTCTGGGATCTCCGGGAGAGTATGTCGATTACGCAGCATCCAAAGGAGCCGTCGATTCGCTGACCATCGGTCTCTCCAAAGAAGTGGCAGCCGAGGCTATTCGGGTGAACGCCGTACGTCCTGCCTTTATTCAGACCGACATTCATGCATCCGGCGGAGAGCCGGACCGAGTGAACCGGATCGCCCGGTCCTTGCCGATGGGGCGGGGCGGAACTCCTGAGGAGGTGGCTCAGGCCATTATGTGGCTGGCATCGGAGGAGGCCTCCTATGTAACGGGAGCCCTGCTCGATATGGCGGGAGGAGTCTGATTCCAACAGAGACCATTCTGTGAAACCGGAGGCTAACATTCCGGTTCGGGCTCCAGCAAACGAGTGCCACAGATCGACTTGCACGAGAGCAAGAGAGGATGGTTGATCGGGAAAAAATTGATATATGAAGGGAAATATGATTTATTCACAAAATGAGAAAACGGAAAACAAAGTCACGAACCTATGGTCAAGATCACAGTGGTCCGCGATGATTGCGGAAATGCTCCGAAAAAAGAGATCATCAAACAGCTGAATATCGCTTTTGCCCGTTCGGATGTGGAGACCCTCAGCGAAATGGTCACCGACGATATTGTATGGGAGATAAAGGGCGACAAGACCATCGAGGGCAAAGAGGCTTTTGTGGATGAACTGAACGGCATGAAGGACGCTCCGGTCACTGAATATATCATCGACCGGGTGCTGACTCATGGAATTGAGGGGGCGGCAAGCGGAGAGATCATCATGGAGGATGGGAAGAGGTATGCCTATTCCGATTTCTACTACTTCAATCGGGCAAAATCCTCCAAAATCAAATCGATAACCTCCTACCTGGTAGAGGTCTGATCAGAGGTCAGGATCGAAATAAGATTCATACTCCAGATTGACGATCCGCGGATATCCGATGACCAGGCTGTTTTTCTCAAACCTTTCCGTGATAAGTCGCGGCATCTCATCGATCGCGCTGTTCCAGCTGGCCGAACCGCGGCGGGCACCCGTCAGGAAGATGATGTCACCCTCTTTCAACTGACCTTCCAGCTCATCGAGAACATCATCCCAGATGACCAGAGGCTGATAGGTTCCTGGCAGGGAGAGTCCGCTGTTCCGGAGAACTTTACGTACTGCCCGCAGCTGGTCGTACTCAAGCAGAAGAATCATCTCTGCCCCTGAATGCCGGGCGAATGAGAACATCTTTTCATAGAGATGGGGGAACCCCGGCTCATTCTGAACCATGGGCGGTACAATCAGAAACATCCGTTCGGGAGAGTCCGGTAAATTCTGGAAATGCGCCACCATCAGATTTTGCCGTGTCTGGGTCAGAAGCTGGTCCAGTACTGTCCCGAAGATTCTCTGGCTGGTGAGGTTCCGGCGGTTCCATCCGATAAAGAGATCACAGATTCGGAATTTCCGGATGGCACGGATCATCCCGTGTGCGACATTTATATCCTCAAGAATGGCAGACTCTATCTTTTCATCTCTTCTTCCGGCTTCCTTTTCTGCGAGGCCGATCAGCTCTTCGGCCGACTTTATCTGGCTTGCCGGATCCCATTCCGGGTTAACGACCGCCAGAACATGAACCGGCTCATCCGGTGTGGTCTTGCTCATGAGAGCCAGCCGGGTGAGTTCCGATACGGACTCCGGATTGGCCAACGCAATAAGAGTCTTGGGTTTACTCATCTCTTAACATGATAAGATTTCAAAGTTCGAATAAAGTTCGCGCAGAGGGAATTCAACTCCGCTCTGAAGTACTGCTGCGAGCCAGGACTATTCCGGAAGAGACGGTGTGAACCCATGGCCGAAAATCTCTTCAGTCAGGGCCCGATCTCCATCCGTTTGATTCCCCTGTGGGCTTGTATGCGCCGAAAAGCCTGAAATCCCTTGAGTTTAATGGCTAACCGGTTGTGATTCGCAAGAGATGGCAACAACCGGCAACTGTCGGGTTGGGGTTGAGAGATACCCCTTCAAATACACCCCTTGAAATTTGTCCCCGTTCTCATGGTTATGAGACTCGGCTCCTTCAATTTATCCAGATCGCGGAAAAAAGCAAATGGACCGGTATTTATTTCACCCTGGTTTGTTAAACAGAGTAGCAAGAGAGCAATTTTCGGGTTGGGTCACACACGGAATATTCCGTTTCTTGAATAGGAAGGGGAGCAGGTTGAACGATTTAACCGAACCTGAGCCAACCCTGAACCTTTGAGCCTGACCAAACACTGAATTTCTGAGGAGTCGTTGTGACGGAACCATGAACCGGGAATTGACAGATCAGCACCAGATACAGTACGACCGGATCGAAAAAGCCATACGGTTTATCCGGCAGAACTACCTGCATCAACCCTCACTGGTGGAGATTGCCTCTCATCTTCATTTAAGTCCCTGGCATTTGCAGAGGCTTTTTTCGGAATGGGCAGGAATCAGCCCGAAAAAATTTCTTCAGTTCATTACCGTGGAGCATGCCAAAAAGATCCTCTCCGAGGAGAAGGGGACTCTGTTTGATGCCGCGATGGAGACCGGGCTTTCGAGCACCGGACGGCTGCATGATCTCTTTGTCCGTATCGAGGGGATGACCCCTGGAGAGTTTAGAAACGGAGGAGAAGGGTTGACGATCCGTTACCGGTTTGCAGACACTCTGTTTGGAAGAGTGATCATTGCATCTACCGGGAAGGGGATCTGCAGGCTGGAGTTTGTAGAGGATGAAGACAAAGCGGAGGAGAGAATCCGACGACGGTTCCCGAAGGCGACATATGAAAACAAACCGGACGGTCTGCAGGAGAGGGCTCTCGCTCTTTTCAATCCGGACATGAATCCGGCGGACCCGCAGGAACCTGTTCGTCTCCATCTGAAGGGGACGGAGTTTCAGATCAAGGTGTGGGAGTCCCTCCTGAGGATTCCTCCGGGCCGCTTGTCGACCTACCGGCAGGTTGCACGGCAGGTGGGCAGGCCGAACGCATCACGGGCGGTGGGATCGGCCATCGGTTCCAATCCGGTTGCCTGGCTGATCCCCTGCCACCGGGTGATCCGCTCCACGGGTGTGGTGGGGGGATATCACTGGGGAACGAGTCGGAAAATAGCGATGATCGGATGGGAAGCGGCCCGAGGTGTCGGGGAGCAATCTCCTGAAGATCATGAAATCATCGAAGAAGAGCGGACGACGGGGGCAGGCAAACCATGAGGACACTGGGTAATCTGATCTGGTTTATTTTCGGCGGAGTATGGATGGGGCTGGCATGGTGGATCTATGGCCTGCTCGCCTATATCTCCATCATCGGCATTCCCTGGGGCAGAGCTTGCTTTGTGATCGGTACGTTCACCTTTTTCCCTTTCGGGAGGGTGGCTGTAAGCCGGAAGGAGCTGACCGGGAAAGAGGATATCGGAACCGGTCCGCTGGGACTGATCGGGAATATCATCTGGTTCCTGCTTGCCGGATTCTGGCTCGCACTCGGCCATATCGGATGGGCGCTCCTCTTCTTCATCACCATTATCGGGATCCCCTTCGGGATCCAGCACCTGAAGCTTGCCGGCATCTCCCTTTTTCCGATCGGAAAAACAGTAGTGGACAGAGAGGAGGCCGAAGCCGCACGAATGAGAAGAGCGGGGATCGAGATGGGATGAAATTACTTCCTGATCACGTAATAGTCGTTCTGGATATCGTGATCCAGCTGATGAATCTGGATCTTTTCAAATCCCGCTTTTCCGAGAAGATCCCGCGCTTTTTCCCGGCCCCACATCGCACCCAGGCCTTCACCTCCCTGTGCGAGGGAGACCGTCATGCAGTGCATGCAGGAGACGGTATAGAGGAGCGGTGCGAGCGGAAGGTCCAGATCATCATGGACATGGCCCGGATCTCCCGGGAATAGACCTGGTCGGGAAGCGAGTAAAGATGATCGAACACCCGGTTGTTCGCCCATTTGTTAAAATTATAACGCTGGATTGCCTTGTGCATACAGCTGCAGGTGAGGGTTTCTGTTTCCGTAAACTCCTTCCGTGTGGATGCTCCAAGAATTTCTATAATAAAGAGAGATGAAGGCAGGCAGGTTCCCGGCCGGAGCCGCAAGAGAGAGGATGAGTGGCACGACGTAGAAGCAGGATGAATGGGGAGCAAGTCCGGAAAGGGAGTATGGATGTGTGGGGGGCGAAAAAAGGCGAAGGAGAGAAAAAAAATGGGGCGAGCCTGCCGCCGGGTCAGACTCGCCCACCCGTTATCCCGGTTGGTTACTCCGCGATCCGCAGTGTACCAACCATACCAGCCTGGTAGTGGCCCGGGAAGGTGCAGAGATAGGGGTAGTCCCCGGGGGTCTCCGGGACCTGGAATTCTATGGTGTCGCTTTCGCCTCCACCCAGCATGGCGGTGTGAGCGATCACGTTATCCTCATACTCCGGCGCGATGAATTCGCTGTCGCGGGCCATCATGGAGGCGGTTGCAAATGCATCCACATCGACTTCCAGATCCACGATGGCAATATTGTGAGACATCGCGATGGCGGGAAGGTTGCTCACGGTGGTGAGCTTGATCCGGATGGTCTCGCCGGGTTTGGCCTCGATCAGCGTGACGTCGAATCGCATGTTGTCCGTCCCCTGAACTTCAATGGTCCGGATATTGTCCTGCTCTTCCACCCGGAGTTCACTTTCGGCGGGAACGGCGGAACGGCCCGGATGGACGGCGACACCGAGAAGCAGGAGGAGAGAGAGGGTCAGGTTGACGATGTTTGCTGGTTTCATGGTTTTTCTGATTTGGGATTTGGGTTTGTTAGTGGGATTCAGGGTTTTTGGTTCTGTGAACAGTGCTCATGGCTGGTGAGCAAGAGAGTCAAGTTTTTTGGCAGCGGATCTGATATCCCCGGCCAGGGAATCCATTCGATCGATGATGTTTCCCTCCTCGTCGAGCAGAGTGATCAGATTGGTATGATCATAATGTCCGTCACTCCGTTTGCGGTACTGCACTCCGACAAGGGTGGCCAGCTCCCTTATGGAACGGGGGGAGGAGGTTGCGAAATGCCAGTTCGGCAAAGCAAGCTGTGCGGGGGTGGCGTACTGGCGGAGTACATCCGGCGTGTCATTTTCATGGTCGAAGCTGACAGCCAGCACCTGTGTCCTCTGCTGCACCTCCGGTGAAAGCTCCTGGTAAAGCTTCCAGGTCTGCCAGATCAGTATCGGACAGGTTCCCGTGCACTGGCCGTAGAACATGACCAGGATGACCGGAGTGCCGGAGAGATCGGCAAGCCTGAAATCCCGGTTCAAGTGATCGGTCCACTCCGCCTTCATCAGGTGAAGGGAGTGACCGGATCGTACGGGCAGTGGCGGCAGTGCTGCCACCCCGGGCATCACCTCCCCCATCATCTCACCGTGAGTGTAATCATGCTCATGGTCTGCATGGCCGTCTCGCTGATGTGAAGGGGCATTCGGATGCAAGTGTTCATGTGGATGCAAGTGTTCATGTGGATGCAAGTGTTCATGCGAATGCAACGGGTCTTGCCCTCTGACTGAATGTTCATGCACCCGGTCTCCGTGGCCCTGACCGGGATGGTGCGGCTCCCGGTCCTGAGAGGGGGCGCCCTGTGCCATCGCCCCCGGCGTCGCTGCCACGACAAGCATTGCTGCCACCATCAAGGGAAACAGGGATCGAAGGATGGCCGTTTTCATTTTCTTGCCTCCTGTCGGTTGGGTGGTTGATCGTAGACACACCGGAAGCCGATCATTCCGGTGGTGGTTGTGGGCTGAAAGCTCATCCGCGTGATGTATCGAATCGCCATGCCGTAGCTGTAGACCGATGCATCGCCCTGCATCCGCCCCATCGTGCCGCAGTCGAGGGAGATCTCCGAACCCACCGGAGGCTTGAAATCCTCGACCCACTCCATGATGAGTCCGAAAAGATCCTTTACCCCATATCGGTTCTCGATTCCGGTCGATCCAACCGGAGCCGCTTTTCCGGCATCGACCGCTGAATACCAGCCGATAAGCTCGCTGGCAAAGTGATCGGCCTGTGCGACCGTTTCAAAATCCATCGCCTGCGCCGCATACTCCCACTCATTCAGCGTGGGAAGACGCCCACCGGCCCAGTCGCAGTAGGCTCCGGCAGCAAACCAGGAGACCCTTGTCACCGGCAGATCATCCGGGACATCCGACCTATGAACACCATCCTCCTGCCAGTGCCTCAGGTAATCCTTGTCGGCAAAAAGGGCGGGTACTTCATCCCGCTGCCACTCCGGATTATCCTGAAGAAACTCTCTGAACTGACCGTTGGTCACAGCTGTCGGGTCCATATAGAAGGACTCCACCCGTATCGGTTCACCCACCACCTCCGGCAGAACGGAGTGAAAACCGCCACCCGCCACCCTTACCGGATCCGTCTTGAACGGATGATCCGCAACAGATTGTGCCATCGCTGCGGGAACATCGGGTGCGAGTCCGAAAACCATCAGTCCCACAGCCACCAGACCGGCCGTGACAAGAAGTGCCACGGACCGGATCCGGTGTCTGCGTGATCTGAGTGATATGTCATTCGGCGGTTTCATCCGGCAATTCCTGTGGGATGGTCGGTAATCGTTCCGATGGATGACCTGGGTCGGGCCGTGTCACTCCCTATCGGTGCGGGTTGCACCACGGGCAACAGCCCGCAGTGGATGGCCTGAATTCCCGAGCTCAGGCCGCAACCCGCTACCCCGTGTCACAAGCTATTGACGTGGTCCGGCAATCAGCAGGCCGGTCGCCCCCTTCTCGGCATCGGCAAACTCATGGTCGATGAGCGTGTAGCTGCCTTCTTCGGGGACAATGAACTCGATCGTTGCCGAGTTGGAGGCGCCAAGCAGCACCGTCTGCATGCCCCGCATCTCATTCTGAGGATGGCCCTCGTACCAGACCCGGTCAAAGATGGCTCCGATGATATGGAAGCTGGAGGTCTGGCTCGGTCCGTTGTTGGAGAAGTGGATCCGTACCCTTTCTCCTGCATTAGCTTTCAGCGGCTGATCATGGAGGATCGTCTGATGACCGTTGAAGACGACGTGGGAGGGCTGCTTTTTCAGGGCTGCCTCGAAGTCGTACTGGTGGAGATCTCCGCTCCCTTTTTTCAGGTAATATTCAGACTGAACCACCACATACTCCCTGTCCACCTTGTCGTCGGTTTCATACCCCTCTTTGGGAGAGACAACGACCACTCCGTGCTGGCCCATGGCGGTGTGCATCAGGACGCTAGGGGTGCCGCAGTGGTAGATATAGGTGCCGGGGTAGTTGGCGACAAAGTCGAACTCGACCGTTTCGCCCGGAGCAACGGTTCTCCACTTGTCATTGGCGGCCACGGTTCCTGCGTGGAAATCCATGGAGTGGGGCATCGGCATGATGGCCGGTGCACCTTTCATGTAGTTGTTGGCCCGGAGCTGTGCCAGGTAGGGAGAGGCAGCCTGCTGCGGATCGAGGGAGAGCTCCGGTGAGGAGGGACCCGGTGCGGCCTGTCCTCCGGATACCAGGGCGAAGGGCTCTTCGATCCGGACCATCTCATCAGACCGGTTTTTCATGGTAAAGGTGATCCGGTCACCCTCCCGCACGTGGATCACCGGTCCGGGGACCATTCCACCGAAGGTCCAGGCCCGGTACCGCACTCCGTTGGCCACCTCGATCTCCCGTACAAATGTGTCAAGGCGGATATGGTGGTGCTTGTTGCCCTCATAGTTGAGGGGGGCGAGGTTGGGAGCCATCGTTACCGTTTCTCCGACAACAGGGGCTCCGTCATAGTCGTCGCTATAGATTCTGGCCTCCGGCATTCCGAAGGTCATTCCATCGATCATAAACTGGGTGCTCTGCGCCTGGGCAAGGCTTGCGGCGAAGAGACCGGCAAAAAGTGTGAGGATAACGCGATTGAGTTTCATGGCTGTTTCGCAAAGATGTTGAGATTGTCAGCAGGCTGATCCGGTGCACTCTGTTCGGTGAACACTCCGGCTCTGTCAGAGGAAGGTATTTCCTCTCCTGGAGCGGTCTGTCGGCTTCAGACATTGTTCCCCAGGCAGCGCGACTGCATTCGGATTCTGCCTTGTTTTGCCGGCAGTCTGATATTGATGGTGTCAGAACCCCGCCGGCCGGATAAAGACTCTCAACTTGACCGGGGAGGGGGCGGGACAGGCGGATAGTAGAGGTAATCGATCCCTTCGCTCAGAGGATTGGAAAGAATCGAACCATAGGGTGAGATCTGAATGGCCGGAGTGGCAACCGTATTGACCGGAACAGGATAGAAATCTGTATCCAGCAGCTGCAGGCCTTCATACTGACAGCAGGTGCAATCCTTGACCGTGTGAATATCTTTCAGGGGGCAGGCTTCATCGTGGCGGATTTCGGCCAGATCGAACAGATCAGCCATGCTTTTCCCCTGGACGAGAAGCTCAGCGATGGGAGTAACCGGCTGAAAAGCGCCAATCAGAATCGACAGAAGGAATATGATGGCATAGATTCGTTTCATGGTTTGCTCCGATCACTTTTCGCTGCCGGCCTTTCCTCCAGCAGCTGAATATAAACTACGCAACTGCAATAAAAGATTCAAGAGTATTTTGTCTTAAATAATGAAAAAATAGAATGTATGAGGAAAATTTGCTGAATAAGCCCGGAATCTACCAGAATCCGCCCGGCATTCGCATTGAGGAAACGACCGGCGTCTACTCTCCGAACATCTCTTCGTAGTCCTGCATGGCGGCTTCGATCACCTTGTGGGCGTGATCGCGGTCATAGACCCGGTCCACAAAGACATCGTTTGTATTCTTGCCGGGGATCAGCTTGTAGGTGGAGAAATAGTGCTGCAACCGCTCTATGATCACCTCCGGCAGATCGGAGATGCTCTGGACATCCTTGTAATAGCGGTCGTTGTCCAGCACCGAGATGATCTTGTCATCGGCCTCTCCGCTGTCGATCATGTGGATTCCTCCGATCGGGCGGGCGCTCAGGATCACTTCAGTCCGGTCGATCGGACGCTCGCTCAGCACACAGAGGTCCAGCGGGTCTCCGTCCCCGATCTTTGTTTTGTCCGAAAGGCCGCCTACCCGGTCGCCGCAGTAGGTGCGGGGTACGAAGCCATAGAGCGAAGGGGGGAGCGAGGAGCTTCTCTGGGGCCGGTCCACCCGCATATATCCCGTCTTCTTGTCGACCTCATACTTGATCATGTCGAACGGGGTGATCTCGATAAAAGCATTTACAATGAGAGGGGGATTGTCACCCACCTCAAGCCCATGCCATGGATGGGGGCGCCAGCGGTAAAAGGGGTTGGGAAAAGGCACAGATCAGAACAGGATTAGTGTTGAATAAAGTTGAATAAACAAGTGAATCGATGTTTGAACACGTTGTAAACTTCCAAAGTTTAACATACGGTGTTTAAACATACTGAGTTTGGATGGAGGATCATATCCTGTGTCCGGCTCACTCCCTTACCCGCTTCAGGCCGATTCGTTCCCGCTGAGGATCCACGGAGAGGATCTCTACATCGATCACATCCCCGACAGCCAGTTCGGCAGTCACATCCTCCACTTTCCGGCCATCACGGCTCATCTGGCTGATGTGGAGCAATCCGTCCACCTTCACGCCGATATCGACAAAAGCGCCGAAATCAACCACGTTGCGGACCGTGCCTTTCAGCTTCATGCCCGTTGAGAGATCCTCCATCGACATCACATCCTGCCGGAGGATCGGTGGCGGCAGGTCTTCTCTCGGGTCCCGTCCGGGTTTGAGCAGGTTCTCAATGATCAGCTCGAGCGTGGGCACTCCGGCATCGAGCTCCGCGGCCAGCTTCTTTACCGGCAATTCCCGCAGTTTGCGCTGCACCTCCTCCTTTCCGCTCACGATGTCGGCCAGGTCAATCCCCACATGCTCGCAGAGGCGGCGGGCCAGATCGTAGCTTTCCGGGTGGATAGCGGTACGATCCAGCAGGTTGTCCGATTCCGGGATTCTGAGAAAACCGGCGGCCTGCTGGAATCGGAAGGGACCGATTCCGTCCACATCCAGGAGCTGATCGCGGCCGGTGAAACGTCCGATTTTTTCCCTGTGGCGGACGATGTCACGGGCGGTGCTCCATCCCAGGCCGGAGACATAGTTGAGCAGCGAGGCACTGGCGGTATTGAGATTCACCCCCACGTGGTTCACGCAACTCTCGACCACCTCGTCCAGCTTGCGGCCCAGTTTTACCTGATTCACATCGTGCTGATAGAGTCCGACTCCGATCGACTTCGGATCGATCTTCACCAGCTCGGCCAGAGGATCCTGAACACGGCGGGCGATGGAGATGTTGCCCCGCTGTGAGGCATCGAGTTCGGGGAACTCCTCCCGGGCGATATCGGAAGCGGAGTAGACCGATGCCCCCGCCTCGCTTACCACCATCCAGGAGAGATCGGGATGCCGGTTCCGGGCTTTGAGCTCCTGAACCATTTCGGCGACGACCAGTTCGGTCTCCCTGCTTCCGGTTCCGTTCCCGATCGCGATCAGGTCGGCCTGATATTTATCGACCAGGGCCTCCAGTTTTTGCTTCGCCTCCTCCTTTCGGTTGAAGGGTGGTGTGGGGAAGATGGTCGTTCCCTCCTGAAACGCTCCGGTCTCGTTGACCACCGCCACCTTGCATCCGGTTCTGTATCCCGGGTCAATCCCGATCACCATCCGGGCGCCAAGCGGCGGCTGAAGCAGTAGGTTCTTCAGGTTCTCGGCAAACATCTCGATGGCATGATCCCCCGACTCCTCGGTCAGGGCGGAGCGAAGCTCCCGCCGCAGCGAAGGGTAGAGAAGACGTTTCCATGCGTCGGTGATCGCCTCTTCCAGCTCCTCGACGAAGATGCTCTCTTCGTTGGTGATGATCAGGGTGTCGATCTCTTCCAGCGTCCGCTCCTCCCACACCTCGATATCAACCTTGAGAACACCCTCACGCTCACCCCGGTCGATGGCCAGAATCTGATAGGGTTTTAGCTGCTGGACTTTCCGGGAAAAGTCGTAATAGGTCTCGTAGACTCTCTTCTCATCTTTCTCCATGGCCTCTTCACTGGCGGGTTTGCTCACCAGGGTGCCGTAATTCCGGAGCTGCTTGCGCAGCATGTTTCGAACCTCCAGCTCCTGGCTGATGCGCTCGGCTACGATATCGCGGGCTCCGGCCAGTGCCTCCTCGGGCGAATTGACCTCCTTCTCCGCATCGACGAATCCGGAAGCGATCTCCATCGGATCCCCTTCTGTTGTCTCCTGCTCCCAGATCAGATCGGCCAGCGGTTCCAGACCTTTCTCGATCGCCTTGTCGGCGCGGGTCTTTCTCTTCGGCTTGTAGGGCAGGTAGAGATCCTCCAGCGTGGTGAAGTCGCTGCACTTCTCGATCGCTTCCCGCAGCTCGTCTGTCAGTTTCCCCTGCCCCTCGATCGTCTCCAGGATAAAGGTCTTGCGTTCTTCCAGCGAGCGGAGGAAATCCAGTTCGCTCTGGATCTCCCGGAGCTGGAGTTCATCGAGCCCGCCGGTTACTTCCTGCCGGTATCGGGCCAGAAATGGGATGGTGGCCCCTTCATCGAGAAGTTCGGCGGTCTTCGCCACCTGCGACGCTTTGATCTGGACCTTCCGGGCGACGGCTTCAAAAATCTGCTGCTGAGTCATAGAGGGAAATGAACCTTCAGTTAACGGTGCAATGGGGTGTGAAGTTCGGGGAGAGAAGATAGGAATTTCAGGAGGACCTGGGGAGGGGCAACCGGTTCAGGTTTCGGGAATTTTAAATCATTGAGTACAAAAGGGTTGCTGGTGGCTCTCCTCCTGTGGAGCAGGCGGTTTGAGCGGTTACAGCCGCTAAATACAAGATTGAAACTGCCTGCATGTGTCCGGCGGATCTGATCGGTTTAAGGATCGGGTTCGCGATCGGGTTCAGAATGAATGCCGGTGAAGGAGATGCCCACCACTGTTTTGCGGTGGAGCCGGGCTCCCGTCTAGAGTGACAAATAAATCAACCATAGAGGGGTCAGACATGAAAAAAACCATGATCTGCTTCAGATTGCCAATCTTGTCCATTGTCGTCTCACTGCTGTTTCTGCCTGCGGAGACTGTACATGCCCAGACGCTGGGTTCCCTTTTCAACTCATCGAATCATCCGGCTGAAATGCGGGTCAGCAGGGGAATGGAGCTTGAGGATGCACTCAAAATACTGGAGGGACATTTCAACATTGTCTTTCTCTACGAGACTGAATCCGTTCGGAATGAACGGGTGAGCGGCGGCTTTCAGGTACCTGGAAATATCGACCGGTCGCTGGAGATTCTGCTAGAGGGAAAGAGGCTCGATTACAAATACTTCAACCCCAAGACCTATGGAATCTACAGGGTGAGTGCAGAAAATGAATCGTCTATGGCTGCCGATGAGTGGGCGGAGCTTCAGCAAAGAGTTTCCGGGCAAGTGGTCGATGCAGATACCGGTGAACCTATTCCCGGAGTAAATATTCTGGTAAGGGGCACTGCCACAGGAACCACAACCGATGCGGACGGTATTTTTGAGATGAGTGTTCCTTCTCTGGATGTGACCCTTCTCCTCTCCTACATCGGTTACCAGACAATGGAGTTGCCACTCGGAGGGCAGTCCACGCTGAATGTCCGACTGGTCCCGGAGACGATTATCGGCGACGAACTGATCGTGGTTGGATACGGGATGGTCCGGAAGTCGGATCTGACCGGTTCTGTCTCCTCCATTACACAGAACAACATTCGGGATCTGCCTGCAATCCGTCCTGAAAACGCACTTCAGGGCAGAGCAAGCGGAGTAACGGTGACCAATCAGTCCGGAGCTCCGGGAGGGGATATCCGGATACGGATTCGGGGGATCAACTCCATTACGGGTGAAAACGACCCCCTCTATGTCATTGATGGAGTCGCGGTTTCCGGGCAACAGCAATTCAGCAACCTCAACGTCAACGACATTGCCTCGATTGAAGTTCTCAAGGACGCCTCCGCCACAGCGATTTATGGCTCACGGGGAGCCAATGGTGTCGTTCTGATTACAACCAGGCAGGGATCCGAAGGAAGAGTCCAGATCAATTTCAGAGCCAATCAGTCTTGGGGGCAGGTTACGGATCTGCCTGAAAGACTGGATGCAGCAGATTTTGCCCGATTCTATAATGAATATCGGCGAGCGCAGGGGGCGACAACCGACTTCTATTCCCAGGAACAGATAAGGGAGTGGGAGAATACGGGCGGCTTCAATTATCTGGAGGAGTTGTTCCAGGTCGCTCACAGCCAGAACTATGCCATGAGCGTTTCGGGCGGGAGTGAAAGCGTCCGTTATTTCATCTCCGGGGATGTGATCGATTCGGATGGAACCCTGATCAATTCCAGCTTCCGAAGACTCGGATTCCGTACCAACATCAATGCAGATGTGACGGAGCGATTTTCGGTTGACGTGGGATTGAATGTCATCCGACGTCTGGATTTCAACAACGCCCAGCGGGGAGGCGGCGGCTCTGCAATCCGGATCGCCTCGATCTATGCCCCCACCATTCCCCTCTATGACAGTAACGGTAATTGGGGGAGAGACAACGTAAGCTCGCTGTCCACCAACCCATATGGCGAGAGACAGCAAAGCGTCACGAACGATGACGATTCCTATCTGTACGGGGGGAAGGTCCGTCTCGATTATGATCTCCCGGTGAAGGGCCTTCATTTCAATGTCATAGGAGGAATCGATTACCGGAACAGGCAGAGATACGCCATGTCCTCGATGGAGAGGGGGCTCGATACACAGAACAGTGCATCGAGCTCAAACAACACCTGGACCAACTGGCAGGTGACGAACCAGCTGAACTACATCCTGGAGGGAGAGAACCACACCATCAATCTGATGGCAGCTTCCGAGTTTTCCCGCCATGAGTATGAAGCAAACAACCTGAGTATCAACAATCTGCTTACCGAATCCCTCGCATACTGGGATCTGAGTCTGGGCAGCATCAACAACTTCGGCAACAGTACCAATTCATCCAGTATCGCCTCCTACTTTACGCGGGTGAATTACAATCTGAAGGAAAGGTACCTGCTTACGGGTACACTCAGGTATGATGGTTCATCCAGATTCCAGGGGAAAAACAAGTGGGGGTACTTCCCGTCGATCGCTTTCGCCTGGAATGCCGCAAATGAAGAGTTCATCAATTCACTTGGCATTTTCAGTGATCTCCGCTTAAGGCTCAGCTGGGGGATCTCCGGGACCCAGTCCATTCCACCCTATTCCACCCTGGGGCTGCTGGGGCAATCCTACTATGGTTTCGGTACCAGCACTCCCATGCCCGGATATACAGCAAGGAACTTTTCAAGCCCCGATCTGAGCTGGGAAAAAACAGCCCAATGGAACCTGGGACTCGATTTCGGCTTCTTCGACTACAGGCTTCTCTTCTCCACCAACCTCTTTTACAAACAGACGAGGGATTTGCTGCTCAATGTTCCTCTGCCTCTTCATATAGGAGGCGGTACGGTACTTGACAATGTGGGGCGGGTGGACAACAAGGGGGTGGAACTGGATATCACAGCCATCCCAGTGCGACAGACCGATTTCCGATGGGAATCGAATATCAATGTCGGGTACATCAAGAATGAGGTGGTCGATCTCGGAGGGGATGAGCGATTGTTCCCGGGTGGCCGTTTCGGCGGGGACAATACTTTCAACATGGCGGTACTGCAGGTCGGTGAACCGATGGGCTCCATCTGGGGATTCGAGTGGCTGGGGATCTGGGGAACGGATGAAGCGGCAGAGGCAGCGCGGTATGGCCAGAAGCCCGGAGACAACAAATTCCTGGATGTTAACGACGATGGTGAGTACGACAGCGCGGACCACAGAATTATCGGGAAGGCTTTTCCGGATGTGACCTTCGGCTGGAACAACACCCTTTCCTGGAAAGCATTCGATTTTTCTCTCTTCATCCAGGGAGCAGTGGGAGCCGACCGGCTGAATGTAACCCGCCAGGGAATGTCTTCCATTATCAGTGAGGCGCGATTTATCACATCGAAGGAGGGATTTGAGAAGATGTGGACGCCGGAAAACCAGAATACCAACATACCCAACCACTTCAGCGGGACGACGCGGTCCATCATCGAATCGAGCCAGTGGCTGGAGAGTGCAGACTTCATACGTCTCAAGTCTCTCAACATCGGGTATACGTTCAATGAGTTCTTCAACTCAGGTGTCTCTGTCCGATTCAATGCCGGTATTGAGAACATCTATACCCTGACCAACTACACGGGCATGGATCCTGAAGTCTCTGCCAATACCGGGAACCCCGATACCAATGCCGGAATCGAGTTTGGCGGCTGGCCCAATCCGAGAACAATCACAATTGGCTTCAATGTCGATTTCTGATCATCCATCATCAATTGAGAGTGAAAATTTCAGGTGAGACTATGCGAGTTTTAAAATTGATATCCTTTTTCGTAATCATTGCCCTGACTGTTTCCTGTGAGGATTTTCTGATGGAGAACCCGAAAGGAAGCCTGACTCCGGACAGCTTTTTTCAGAGTTCGAACGACCTTGATCTCGCTTTGACATCGATGTACGGGGCGTTTCAGCAGATCAATCAGCAGGCCGGTCGTGGTCTCTATGCCTATATCGGTGATGATATCACCGCGATGGATGCGGGTAATAAATCCCGATTCGCAGAGTTTGACCGCTTCTATTACAACTCCGGAAACGGGGAGCTGGTGAGCCTCTATTCGGCACTCTGGAGTACCGTCAAGGCAGCCAATTTTGTGATCCTGAACGGGGAGGATACTCCCGGAGGAGAGGAATTTGTCAATCACAGGGTTGGACAGGCCTATTTCATCCGGGCCTACACCTACTTCATGCTTGTCCGGCTGTTTGGAGATGTTCCGATCGTGGACGACATCTCCATTGATTTCAACAAACAGCGCCAGTCACCCGACGTGGTATATGATTTCATTCTCTCCGACATCGACGAGGCGGAAAAAAGGCTTCCTCTGTTTCATGATGTCGATCCCTATTTCCAGAATGGAATCAACGTGGCTCCGGGAGAGGGGGCTGTCAAGGCACTCAAGGCTTCGGTTTTCATGACGATGGCCGGCTGGCCCCTGAAAAAGGGTGAGGCCTGGTACGACATGGCGGCAGAGATTTTTCAGGAGATCATTGAGAATGAGGGGAAGTACGGATATGAGCTGGAGCCCGATATCATCGATCTGACCATCGTCCCAAATTTCAAGTATTCGAAGGAGATCGTGTTTGGTGCTTTCCATCACGCCAATCAGAATCTTTTTATGGGACCGCTGATGGAGCTCCCGGAAGAGACCCGGGGATGGTCCGATCTGATGGTGGAGATCGAATTCTATAACAGCATGCCGGACGGGCCGCGTAAAGATGCCTGGATTCTGAGTGAGGTTTCGCTGAGCGGAAACAGGGATCCGGTGACAGGTCTGGCCCGGATGGTACCCTGGAACTCCAGCGAGACGAATCAGCGGCACCCCTACTGGAGAAAGAATATTGATGACGGGACCTGGAACTATGAACAGTTTCCGGACGGGAGCATCTATTACGATGAAGCATCGTTGCCTTATAACAGCGGAAGTACACGAATGATTATCCGGTATGCGGATCTTCTTCTGCTTTATGCAGAAGCCCGGGCATTCGGATCGTCCGGAGCGGACGCTCTCGCCTATGAGTCTCTGAACCGGGTGCGAGAGCGGGCCGGCCTGGATCCGATTGTGAGCGGCAGCCTGTCGAAGGAAGCGTTTCAGAAAGCTGTTCTCGATGAGCGAAGATGGGAGACTGCCGGGCTTGAGCACAGCATGATGGGTCGCTTCTTCACCATGCAGAGGCATGAAATACTTGAGGATCAGGTGGAATACAGAGATCCGGGGGATACCACCATCAATCCGGAGTTTGTTTCCGATCCCAAGAGATTCTACTACCTCCCCATACCGGATCAGGAAAGTTTGATCGTCCCGGATTTCTGATCCGGGATTGTCTTCTTTTGATTTGCCCTGCAGGGTCTGAATTGTCTGCGTGGATGCGGGGAAAGGAACATCATTTCAACAAATCTCCGAGGGAGGAGCCCTTAGATGAAAACACCACCCATCGCCATTTGCACGGTGCTTCTGCTCTTGATCCTGACGGGCTGCAGCCGAGAGAGAGGTGCAGATCACACGACATGGAGGGAGTACAAGGGGGACAGTCATAGCAGCAGCTACTCCAGCCTGGATCAGATCAACCGGGAAAACGTAGATCAGCTTGAGGTCTCATGGATCTATCGGACCAACGATCTTGCGGAGAATGCCCGATCATCCATGCAGACCAACCCCATTGTCGTTGACGGGATTCTTTACGGTGCATCCCCGCGTCTGAAAATATTTGCTGTGGATGCGGCAACCGGTGAGGAGATCTGGACGTTCGACCCGTTCGGGGAGCGCAGGGGTGGAGGAACCTTGCGTGGTGTGAGCTTCTGGTCTTCCGGTGCTGACAGAAGAATTCTCTTTACGGCATCCAATCACCTTTATGCTCTCAATGCAGAAAATGGCAGTCTGATCAGGGGATTCGGAACGGAAGGTCGTGTTGATCTCAGAGAAGGGCTGGGAAAAGATGTCGAGGAGATCTCCATTCGGGCCACCTCCCCCGGGCGGATCTATAAGGATCTTCTCATTCTGGGATCCAGCGTGGGAGAGTTCTATGGTTCAGCCCCGGGACATATCCGGGCATACAATGTGGTATCCGGAGAGCAGGAGTGGATTTTTCATACCATTCCCCGGATCGGAGAGCCCGGAATTGAGACCTGGCACTATGAGGATGAGGAGGAGCTCCTGAAAAGGGGAGGCGTGAACAGCTGGGCCGGGCTGAGTGTGGATGTCGACAGAGGGATCGCCTATGTGCCATTGGGATCGCCGGTCTACGATTTTTACGGGGGGGACCGGCCTGGTGAAAATCTCTATGGAAATTCCCTCGTTGCCCTGGATGCCGCTACAGGTGAATATATCTGGCATTATCAGACCGTTCGACATGATCTCTGGGATTATGACCTGCCGGCTCCCCCGAACCTTCTGACGATCCATAAAGATGGCACACCGGTGGATGTTGTCGCTCAGGTATCGAAACAGGGTTTTACCTTCGTATTGGAGAGGGAGACGGGTGAGCCGGTGTTTCCAGTCCGGGAGGTGGAGGTCTTGCCATCCGATGTGGAGGGAGAGCGGTCATGGCCATCACAGCCTGTGCCGGAGCTTCCTGAACCTTTTGCGCGGCAGAGGCTCTCGAGGGAGGATATCAATGATTTTACTCCGGAGCTGCGTGATTCTCTGCTGAAAGCTTTCTCGACCTATCGCAGCAAAGGGCTCTATACGCCTCCCAGTTATGAAGGAACCATTCATTTCCCATCCACACTGGGCGGGGCGAACTGGGGCGGCGCGGCCCACGATCCTGAATCTGGGGTTCTCTACATCAACTCCAACGAGATGGCAGAGATCATCACCATCGAGGAACGGATTGAAGAGATCGAACCGGTCGTCACCGCAGATTCACCCTATGAAATCGGCCGCACCTTCTACATGGCAAACTGTTCAATCTGCCATGGAGCCAACAGGGAAGGACAGCATCCCTCCATCCCCGCCCTTGACAATCCCGAACGGCTCTCTTCCAGAGAAGATGTTGTTGCCATCATCACTGCCGGTCTGGGTCGCATGCCCGGTTTTCCAACCATTACCGAAAAAGAAAAAGAGGGCATCATCCACTATCTCTACGGAATCGAAGGGGAGATCCATGATGGATCAGAACCGGCAGACCGGAGAGGGCACACCATCAGGAGGTTTGTGAACTCAACAGCCTACAGGGACTTTCTTGACATAGACGGCTATCCGGGAATCAAGCCGCCCTGGGGAACGATGAACGCCATCGACCTGAATACCGGACGGATAAAATGGAAAGTACCGCTTGGCGAGTTTCCCGAGCTTACCGAAAAAGGATTTCCCATTACCGGAAGAGAGAGCTGGGGGGGACCGATTGTGACAAAAGGCGGGTTGGTATTTATAGCCGGAACCGGAGACAGCAAGTTCAGGGCATTTGATAAAGAAACCGGAAAAATCCTCTGGGAGACGGAGCTGCCAACCGGCGGTTTTGCCACACCTGCAACCTACGAGGTTTCAGGAAAGCAGTATGTGGTCATTGCTGTTGGTGGCGGTCGGGGAACCGAATCGGGTGACTATTATATCGCCTTTTCTCTTCCTGATCCCTCCCGGAGTCTGCGTTCGGATCCATCCCGACCTTGACCAAAGATGTCAGGCCGGGCTTTGTCCCGTTTGCACCGTTCGATTGGCATAAAGGTGCCTGCCAAAGCATGTCGGTTCCCGATACCTTTCACATGTGGCATGCTCTGCCGGTGGAGCGGTTGGTCGGCTTCGCATGTTGGCGACCGCCGGTAATGTCTGCCGGCTTATTGTCCCAGAGTACCGGCTCGATGTGCCGCCCTGAAAACCCCAACCCGAAGATCGGTATGGCCTCTCCTGGCAGCTGATCCTGACCGATCCGGAGGGTGAGCCCCGCCCCGATATCATCCCGTCGCTGCTCTTTGTGGGTGATGTTTGCGGCAAGGCGGAAGAAGCGACGGATTTCTACCTCTCGGTCTTCCGCAACTCCAGAAGAGGAAGCATTCACCGTTACCCCGCCGGAATGGAACCGGACAAGGAGGGGACGGTGATGTTCACCGATTTCATGCTGGAAGGGGTGTGGTTTGCCGCGATGGACAGCGCCCGCGAGCACGGGTACGGCTTCAACGAGGCGGTCTCCCTTCTGGTCGAGTGCGACAGCCAGGAGGAGATCGACTACTACTGGGAGAAGCTTTCGGCTGTCCCCGAGTCGGAACAGTGCGGTTGGCTGAAGGATCGCTATGGGGTCTCCTGGCAGATCTCCCCGCGTATTCTCGATGAGATGTTCAACAACGGGACACGTGAACAGCTCAACCGGGTCACGCAGGCTTTTCTTCCGATGAAAAAGCTGATCATGGCAGATCTGGAGCGGGCATGGGAGGGGGCGTGATCCGATGAACCGGCGCAGGATCATCTACGCCCTGAATGTCACCCTGGACGGATTTATCGCAGGCCCGGGAGGAGAGATCGACTGGTCCGTGCCGGATGAGGAGCTGACAAGAGCGTTGTCGCAAATAGACGAGTTCTTCTCATCTCTGGCAGTACAGGCGGGGGAATCCTGCTTCATGGGCTTTCAATGAAGAGCAAAAGGGATCGTAAAGGATATTGATCAACAGATCCAGCGCGGGTCAAACGGTAACAACCGCTTCCGTGTTAAGGAGTTTAACTTCATACAAAAGCATCTTTAGCATCTTTCCGGGAAATCTACGAATGAAAAAGATCACTCAGTTTCTGTTTCCTGTTTTTCTTCTGCTTCCGGTGTTTCTGCTCCCAGTGGTTCTTGCAGCCCAGGGAAGCGAGTACCGGAAAGGTGAGATGATCCGGATCTCCCCGGACGATACGGTACGCAATCAACTTTTTGTAGCGGGTGAATGGGTGGAGATCCAGGGGTATTTGGGGAACGATCTCTTCGCTGCAGGGCAGGATGTGGTGCTGGACGGGCAGGTGGGAGACGACGCATTTCTTGCCGGACGCTCTGTTTCATTCCGTGGTGAGGTGGCCGACATGCTGATGGCGGCCGGGGAGAGTGTTCTGGTGGACGGATTGGCGGATGGTGATGTTTTTGTTGCCGGCCGTACCCTTCATCTGACCGAGGATGTCTGGATCGGTGGCCGACTGTTCGCAGCCGGGGCCCAGGTGCGGGTGGAAGGGAGTACAATCGGAGGGAGCACACGTGTGGCGGCCGGGAGCGTCTATCTGGACGGGCAATTCAACGGGCCTGTTGAAATCTACAGCAACGATGTTACGTTCGGTGAGGAGTTTCAGGTGACCGGAGTGACCCGCATCCACTCCAACCGAGAACTGAACAGAAATGAACTGGGCAATGCACCGGAAAACCTGATCATCGAGGTGGAGCAGAAATCGGGATTTCTGGCGGCGGGGCTTTTCTATCTATGGTACCTGCTTTCGCTTCTCGTCACGGGGCTGATTCTGCTTTTTCTTTTCCGGCCTGCGATTGTCCGTCTTCATGACCATGCGGTGGAGCACGCCTGGCTGAACATCGGAGTCGGTCTTGTTGCCTTTATCGCGATCCCCTTTCTTGTGGTTCTTCTCTTCATCCCCGTCATTACCATCCCGCTTGCCCTGATCATTGCGGTGTTCTACGGTCTGTTTCTCTATTTCAGCCAGTTGCTTGCAGCGCTTGTGGTCGGGATGCTGATCCTGAGCCGCACCAGAGGCAGCGACAACCTATCATCCTGGTACTGGTCACTCCCCCTCGGTCTGGCACTGATCGGCCTGCTCATCTGGATTCCCATCATCGGGATATTCATCTGCTTCGCGGTTCTTTTCTTCGGCCTGGGGAGTATACTGACCAGCCTGTGGAGTTCGTACAGGCGGTAATCCTGAAATTACCCGGACAGAGATTGGGAATTTTTTACAGGCTACAGAGGAAGTGTCTTGAAGGGTCCAGCCGGGACATTTCCCTGGATATTCCGCTCCGGATTTTTTATATCCATCGTACAATCCTCATTCTTGAATCGGGGTTTTATCGGGGTACTTAATCGCAGGCGACCATGTCGTTGGACCAGGAAATACGTGTGGCGGCTTTCGAATGGCTGAGGGGGCGGATTCAGATTCATGGTGATGTATTACCCAGGACCTTGCTTCAGGAAGGTTTTGCATACAGGGGTATGCGCATCCCGCTCGTCTCTCCTCAGGGCATCTTCAAGCCTAAAGCGATGGAGTTGCCTCTGAGTATTACCACGACAGTGAATGGTCCATATGATGATGTCATCGATAATCAGAGTGAGTACCTCTACTATCGATATCGGGGGAATGATCCAGATCATCGGGACAATACCGGCTTGCGCCAGGCAATGGAACAACAGGTTCCGCTGATCTATTTCTTCAGTTTGACCCCGGGCCGTTACTTGGCCATCTTTCCGATCTATATCGTTCATGATGACCCTTCGGCGCTGACGTTTTTGGTCTCTGCGGATGATGAAGCCCTGTTCGGGTCGGTTGAAAATGTGGTGTCGGACAGTCGTGAAGCGGTCCGGGCGTACATCACATCCAGTGTAAAACGACGATTGCATCAGAGGGGATTCCGGGAGCGTGTACTGGCCGCCTACCGGTCCCTGTGTGCGTTCTGCCATCTCAAACATGTCGAACTGCTGGATGCCGCCCACATCGTGCCGGATGGTGAACCGGATGGGGTGCCCGTCACTCCGAATGGCCTCTCATTGTGCAAGATCCATCACTCGGCTTTCGATCAGCACATCATCGGGGTCACGCCCGATTACGAAATCAAGGTTCGTCAAGATATTCTGCAAGAGATTGATGGCCCCATGCTCCGGCATGGTATTCAGGAACTGCACAATCACCGGCTGATATTGCCAAGATCCCGACAAAATTGGCCGGACCGGGAAAGACTGGACTGGCGCTATGAAAAATTCCGGAATACGGGGTAGGAAAAGTATCATGAGGGGATCACGCTGGTCCGGAATAGCCGCTCAGGAAAAGAGATCCTCTTCCGGCTCTATCAGATGCGCCCCGTCATTTCGGGGATTGTTCACCTCTCTTGAGACCTGATAGTAACGGATAGCGTCATTCGGATAAGGGTGGAGCAGTTCCTGCAGGCTGTTGGTGTCTTCATTCTCCGGATTCAGCCACTCATCGATCTCTTCCGGAAGGAGTATGGCAGGCATCCGGTCATGGAGAAGACTCGTGGTTTGATTCGCTTCCGTAGTGATGATTGTAAAGCTGTTGATCTGCTGATCCCCTTTCTGCCACTGTTCATAGAGGCCGGCGATGGAGAAAAGCGTATGCCGGACCGGTCTGAAGTAGAAAGGGATCTTCCCGTTCGATCCCTGTTTCCATTCGTAATACCCACTGGCTGGCACTACGCATCGGCGAAATCGGAAAGCATCCCGGAAGGCCGGTTTCTCGGAAAGTGACTCCGCCCGGGCATTGATCATGGAGTATTTCGTACTTGGCTCTTTCGCCCAACCGGGAATCAAACCCCATCGGTAGAACCTGATCTGCCGCTCTTCCCTGTTCTCCCGCACCACGGGCATGTCGCTGGTCGGGTAGACATTATAGCGTGGTTGAAAGCCGGCTTCAAAGAGATCGTCGGGAACTGCGCCGTATATTTCCTGCATCTGGCGCATCGTTGCTTTAAGAACGTATCGGCCGCACATTGGATGGATGAACAGGAGGTGGATGATTGGCTTCAGGACAAAATAACATAATGGAATTAAACCGATCAGCCTATTGGATGATCATGTTTCCATTCGTTATGCAAAACCAGATAACGGCAGGTAATGAAGAAGCAGCCAGGTTGTAAGAAAGGGAAGATAGTACGCCCGCCAGGAGTCGAACCTGGAACCTCCTGATCCGTAGTCAGGTGCTCTATCCATTAAGCTACGGGCGCAGCCATCAATATGTAACAACGGTCCGGATGCTTTTCCGGGTACCGTTTTTCTGAAGAGAGACCAAAAATACAGGTTTTCCCGATCTGGTTCAAACCTGCTTCCGCCTAAATTATGCCTGTCTCATTTTCATCGACCTTTTCGTCAAAACCCTGAAGAAGCCGCTGTTTCTCTGCGAGACCGACTGAAGATCACTCTGCCCCCCACAACTCTCCTATTTTTTACAATTGCTTAAATGATTGGCACCCATTCAAAACCCTCAAAACCTCCTCGATAGCACTGTTATTAAAGGTTTTATGACGGGAGTGAAGGCAACTTTTTCCCTAACTATGCGTACATTCCTACACCATGACAAGAGAAAACAGGACAGAACGCATCACCCCTTACTACATGAAACCCATAAAATCTGTACTCCTTCTCCTTTTTCTGCTTCTGATCCCTTCCCTTCTTCTGGGGCAGGAGTCAGAGAAGAAGGATCCGATCAACAGCAGACTGGCATCTGCAGAGAAGAGCGAAGGATTTTTCACATTCTACAACACCGGCGACAAGCTCTACATGGCGATCTATCCCGATCAGCTGGACCAGGAGTTCCTGCTCAACTACCAGATTGATCAGGGGATCGGTTCGTCCGGGCTCTTCAGCGGAACCATGCTGGGAGGGTTTGAGGCCGATGTGGTCGCCCTGCGGCGGGTAGACAACAAGATCTACCTGGTCAAAAGACCTCACCGCTACCATGCCGAGGAGGGGACCCCCCAGAAGCGGGCGGTAGACCGGAACTACAGCGAGTCGATCCTCGAGGTGGCCGAGATCACCGCGATCAACAGCCAGGGGGTGATGATCATCGATGTCTACGACTGGTTTGTGGGGGATCTCTCCAACATCGGGGCGCGAGTGCGCCAGGCGGTTTCCAACCGTACCACGTTCGACAAGAGCCGTAGCTATCTGAGCGAGGTCCGCTCTTTTCCGGACAACACCAACATCCGGGCCACCCTGACCTTCCGGAACCAGGAGTCAACAGCTCCCCGATCGGTTCCCGATCACCGTTTTGTACCGGTCTCTGTTTTCTACTCACTGGCACGGCTTCCCGAAGAGCCGATGAAACCGCGTCCGGCCGACGATCGGGTGGGTTTCTTTGTGACGGCACGGAAGGATTTCTCCTCTCCCGGCGGGGAGGTGTTTCAGCGTTTTGTGAACCGCTGGAGACTGGAGTGTGCCGGTCCGACGGACGAGAAGGGTCTCTGCGAACCGAAGAAACCGATCGTCTACTACCTGGAGGACACCATCCCCGAGAGGTACCGCCTCCCGATGATGGAGGGAATCGAAGCCTGGAACGCCGCCTTTGAGGAGGCGGGCTTCCGCAATGCCATCCGGGCCGAGATGCTTCCCGATTCGGCCGATGCCGGGGATATCCGTTATCCCACGCTCCGCTGGAATGTTTCCGACCAGCCTGCCTACGGCGCCATCGGTCCCTCTGTGGTCGATCCGCGCACCGGGGAGATCCTGGATGCGGACCTGCTCTTTGAGGCATCTCTTTTCCGGGGGTTCAACGAGACCTATCGCGACCTGATCGATCCTCAGCGTGCCATTCAGGAGATCTATTCGGACGATCTGACCGAGCTTCAGGCCATGGCAATGGGAGCGATGACGAATGGCTTTTACACCGAACTGGGTACGCAGGCCAATCTGATGCGTGCAGCACTTCTGGCTACCGGAAAGATGAAATCCGGAGAGCCGCTTCCGGAGGACTATGTGAATCAGGCGGTGCGATGGGTCACCATGCATGAAGTGGGGCACACACTGGGATTGCGGCACAATTTCCGCTCATCGACCGATACACCCATCGACAAGCTTCACGACCGGGAGTGGACCTCCCGCCGGGGAGTCTACAGCTCGGTGATGGACTACCCGTCGCCCAACATCGCAAACACCGGCGTGGAAAACGGGTTCTATTACAACAAGGGGGTGGGAACCTACGACCGATGGGCAATAAGCTACGGATATACGCCGAGCGAGGAGAAGGCGTCCGAGATCGCCCGTCGGGCCGCCGAGCCGGGGCACTCCTACGGAACCGATGAGGATGCACGCGGGCCGGGCGCTATCGATCCGGAGGTGAACACCTACAGTCTGGGTGCCGACCCGCTTGCGTGGGGGCGTGACCGGGCCGATCTGATCCGTGGCATGATTCCCGAGCTTCCGGAAATCGCTCTTGCCGACAACATGCCCTACTACGAAGTATCGGACCTCTTTCAGAGCATTTTCTTCCAGTATGCACGGGCGCTTGCCCCGACGGTGAAATACATCGGCGGACAATATCAGTACCGGGATCACTATGGAGATCCGGACGGGAGGCGCCCCTTTGAGCCGGTTTCCCGCGAGAAGCAGCTGGAAGCCCTCCATACAATTATCGAGTACGCGTTTTCCGAGGATGCCGTTGCCGTCCCTCAGGAAGTCTATCAGCAGTTCGGGGCCAACCGGTGGAATCACTGGGGCAATAGCAACACCTGGAACGGACGGATCGACTATCCGATCCATCAGACGCTCCTTGGCATCCAGAAAAGCCTGTTGGACCAGCTTCTTCACCCTTCCCGCCTTGAGCGGATCCGTGATACGGAGCTGAAATTCGGTCCGGAGCATACCCTCTCCATCCCCGAGCTGATGGAGACCCTTTCCGGGGAGATCTGGTCCGAGGTGTGGCGGGCTCCCGGACGGGACATCTCCAGCACCCGGCGCGATCTGCAGCGGGCTCATCTGGACTCCATGATCCGCATCCTGACGAGGGCACCGGCAGGGATGCCCTCCGACGCCCGCGCCGTTGCCCGCATCACGCTTATGGACCTGCTGAACCGGCTGGATCGCCGTCTGGAACGACCGGGTCATGAGTTTGATGCCTACAGCCGGGCCCATCTGATCGAATCGCGTGAAAGGATCGGGCGTGCTCTGGAGGCAGGGTTTGATCTGGTGAACTGATCTCACCCGTTTGGCCGGCGGGGTTGTTGCAGATCAGGAGAGAGTTATCTATATATGAAACAGAGACGAAGGAGCCCGGGTCCGGGGCTCCTCGGGGTTTCAGACAGCTTCCCAGTACCCGTAATGAGCACAGCAGGGGGCAGACACCGGCTTCACGTCTGCCCGCTCAAGCAGTTTTCGCCGTAATACGATCTTGCCGGCTCTGGAAGTAGAAGAAGAGCCATAGTTACGGTGCCGCTGGGTGGATCCGGACCACTCCTCTGAACCCAACCGGAATGCCATGCATGTAGTGGGACTGGATCTTGGCGGGACCAAAATCGCATCCGCCCTGTTCGACCGCGATGGAGAAATTCTGCAGAAAGAGGTGGTCCGGATCGGGGACCGGAAGGGGGAAGAGGTCGGTGACCTCATCACCGATCAGATCGGGAGGCTCATTTCCGGCTCTTCGGAGGTTCGGTCGGTCGGTATCTCGGTTCCCGGAATCTTTTTTTCCGATTCCGGTCGCGTCTGGGCACCCAATGTCGAGGGATGGGAGGAGTATCCTCTGCTCGACAAAGTCCGTTCCGCCTTCTCCGACAGGCAGCTCCAGGTGGCGATCGACAGCGACCGCGCCTGCTATATTCTTGGGGAGATCTGGAAAGGAGCGGCCCGCGGATGCCGGCACGCGGTCTTTCTGGCGGTCGGTACGGGGATCGGTGCCGGAATTCTGATTGATGGCAGGATCCTGCGTGGCGCCGGTGACATCGCCGGATCGATCGGCTGGATGGCGCTGAAGAGACCATGGCGGGAGGCTTACCGTTCCTGCGGATGCTTTGAGTATCATGCCTCGGGTGCCGGGCTGGTAAAGGTGGCACGGGAACGGCTGGCCGAAGCAGGAACGGAGTACAAAGGGTATCTTTCCTCATGGTCACCCGAAGAGATCACGACCCGACGGCTGTTCGAGGCCTGGAAGTCCGATGACGAGATCGCCCGGGAGGTGTTCCAGGAGAGTGTTTCCTACTGGGGAATGGCTGCAGCCAACCTGGTGAGCCTGTTCAATCCCGAAAAGATCCTGTTCGGAGGCGGGGTGTTCGGCCCGGCCGGGGAACTGATCAATGAGATACGTCGGGAGGCTGAAAAGTGGGCCCAGCCCATAAGCATCCGGCAGGTCGGGATCGAACTCTCCGCCCTGGGCGGGGAGGCAGGCCTCATCGGTGCCGGAAAGCTTGCGCTCGACAGTCTGGACACCTGAGTTCCTGTCATATTACAGAACCACATACCCACAGATCCCCAACGTTCCACATACCGATCCTTCATGAGCCACTTCAACCGAAGGTCCGTCTTTATCGCCGCCTGTGCGGGAATCCTCATTTTCGGCATTGTGATGGCCGCTTTGGGCGCGCTTCTTCCGGCAGTCATTCCCAAATACGGCCTGGACAACAGTGCGGTCGGAACACTGATCTTTTTCATGACTTTCGGCATGCTGATCGGGTCGGTCTTCTTCGGTCCGGTGGTGGACCGATACGGTTACAAATGGCTGCTCACGGTCTGCACGGCCATGGTGATGGCAGGGTTCTGGGGTATTGCCTATGCGCCCGGGGTCGCGATTCTGCAGTTCTCGCTCTTTCTGATCGGTTGCGGAGGAGGGGTGCTAAACGGTGGGACGAACGCCCTGGTCGCCGACATCAGCGAGGGGAGCCGGGGTTCAGGCCTCAGTTTCCTCGGGTTTTTCTTCGGGATCGGAGCCTTCGGGATCCCCTTTGTTCTGGGGACCATGCTCGACACCTTCGGCTACGAGCGGATCATCGCAACGGTGGGGACCCTCTTTCTGCTGCCCATTCTCTTCTTCATTTTTCTGCGTTTTCCCACGCCCAAGCAGGCGCAGGGATTTCCGCTCCGTGAAGCACTTGGCCTGGTACGCGAGGGGCCTCTTCTGCTCTTCGGCATCACCCTCTTTCTGCAGAGCGGTCTGGAGATGAGTGTGGGCGGATGGACCGCCACTTTTCTGGACGAGAAACTGGGTCTCGGTGCCCAGCGGGCGGCGCTGCTTCTTTCGGCCTACTGGCTCGGGCTGATGATCGCGCGTCTGGTGACCGGCTTTCTGACCCGATACATCGCCGTGACCAGGGTGATGCAGGTTTCGGTGATCCTTTCGCTGATCGGGGTGACAACCATCCTTTTGGCGGAGAGTCAGGCGGCGTCACTCTTCGGCCTTTTGCTGATGGGAGCCGGGTTTTCGGCGGTCTTCCCTCTCACGCTTGGATGCGTTGGAGATGCCTATCCCCATCTCTCCGGTACGGCCTTCAGCCTGGTGCTCACCATGTCGCTGTTTGGTGGAATGCTTTTTCCCTGGATCATCGGTCTTCTTGCGGACTCCTTCTCCCTGGGTCAGGCTCTCTGGCTCATTCCGGTCATGCTCATTCTGCTGATCGTTACTTTCCGGATTGCGGAAGCGAAGGCCCGGACGGTATCAACCGCAGGTGCCGTCGGTGCGAACAGCTGAAGGGCGGCGGATGAAGCGGATGAAGCGGATGATCTGATGAGCGGCGGATGAAGCGGATGAGCGGGCAAAGACGACCGCATCAGCCAAAAACTTTCCAATCAACCAACAGTAAGGAGCAGATATGCTGGCATTGCAATGGCTTTCCAACGCACGCAAAGTGATGGAGGATATCGAAGCAACACAGCTCGACAACATCAAGGCGGCGGCCGCACTGATGGCCGATTCCATCGAGGCGGGCCGGTGGGTTCATACCTTCGGCTGCGGTCACGCAACCATTCCGGTGGAGGAGATGTATCCGAGGATCGGCGGGTTTGTAGGGTTTCATCCGATCATTGAGCTGCCGCTCAGTTTTTTTACGCGGATTACCGGAGAGATGGGGGTCCACCAGTTTCTCTTCCTGGAGCGTGCGGAAGGGTATGGCGATCAGATCATGAAGAGCTACAGTTTTGATCCGCGGGATACGATGTGGCTCTTCTCCCATTCGGGAATCAACAATGTGAATATAGACATCGCCCTGCGCGCCAGGGAGATCGGGATGAAAGTGGTGGTCCTGGGGTCGGCCGAAGCGTTCAGGGACAAGAAAACCCGGCACTCATCTGGCAAGAAACTCTTTGATCTGGCTGATGTGCTGGTCGATACCTGCGTGCCGGCCATTGATGCATCGGTCGATCTGAAGAATCACCAGGACAAGATCGGTCCGGTCTCCACGATGGGTTTTGTGAGCTGCGTCTGGATGATCGTGACAACGGTGGCGGAGATCCTGGCCGACCGGGGAGTGAAGCTCTACATCCACCCATCGCACAATGTGCCGGGTGATACGACCGCCCGCGAGCGGCTCGACGCTGCCCTGGGCGAGTACAAGCGGCGGATTGCGGGGGTCTGAGTGCTTCCAGGCTCCTGGTAAGGGGGCGGCTTCTGAGAACGGTCCATCGTCGCCGCTCACCTTCTTTCGCTGAAGTCTGAATTGGCGTTTAAAAAAAAGCGGAGGAGATCGGCTCCCCCGCCTTGGATGTTCTTGTCTTGTTGCCTGTCCGGATCCGCATCCACCCGCAACAAGCCGGATCCGCATCCACCCGCAACAAAGCCGGACCGGCATCAACCGGGAAGATATCCTGCCGGATCAGGTCAGCCCGGATCAGTACCGGTAGTGCTCCGGCTTGTAGGGACCCTCTTTCGGGATTCCCAGGTACTCGGACTGAGTATCGGTCATCTCGTCCAGCTCCACACCGATCTGGGCAAGATGGAGCCGGGCCACTTTCTCGTCCAGCTTTTTAGGCAGGACATGCACGCCCACTTCGAACTCCTCGTTCCAGAGAGCGATCTGTGCCAGGGTCTGGTTGGTAAAGCTGTTGCTCATCACGAAGCTGGGGTGACCGGTCGCGTTGCCGAGGTTCATGAGGCGTCCCTGGGAGAGGAGGATGAGCTCTCTTCCGTCCTTGAGCCGGAACAGGTCGACCTGCGGTTTGATGTTCTCCTCGACGGCGTTCTCCTTGAGCCACTTCACATCAATCTCGTTGTCGAAGTGGCCGATGTTGCCGACGATCACCTTGTCTTTCACCTTCCGGAAGTGCTCCCCGGTAAGGATGTCCCGGTTACCCGTAGCAGTCACAATGATGTCGGCCTCCTCGACGGCGTTGATCATTTTCTTCACTTCATAGCCGTCCATTGCCGCCTGCAGTGCGCAGATCGGGTCGATTTCGGTAACAATAACCCGGGCGCCGGCACCGCGAAGGGATGCGGCCGATCCTTTGCCCACATCTCCGTAGCCCGCCACGACGGCCACTTTTCCGGCGATCATGACGTCGGTCGCACGACGAATCGCATCGACGCAGGACTCCTTGCAGCCATACTTGTTGTCGAACTTGGACTTGGTGACCGAATCGTTGACGTTGATGGCGGGGATGGGGAGGGTTCCTTTCTCCATCCGCTCATAAAGACGGTGAACACCGGTGGTTGTCTCTTCCGAGATGCCACGAATTCCTTTCACCAGCTCCGGGTATTCGTCCAGGACCATGTTGGTCAGGTCGCCCCCGTCATCCAGAATCATGTTAAGCGGCTGTCCGTCGGGGAAAATGAGGGTCTGTTCGATGCACCAGACATACTCTTCTTCGGTCATCCCTTTCCAGGCATAGACCGGAATTCCGGCGGCGGCGATGGCGGCGGCAGCGTGATCCTGTGTGGAGTAGATATTGCAGGAGGACCACTGGACTTCCGCTCCCAGTTCAATAAGGGTCTCGATCAGAACAGCGGTCTGGATGGTCATGTGAAGGCAGCCGGCGATGCGTGCGCCTTTCAGCGGTTTGCTGTCGCGATACTCCTCTCTAACGGCCATCAGTCCGGGCATCTCGGCTTCGGCGAGGCGGATCTCCTTGCGGCCGAACTCTGCCAGTGATATGTCTTTTACCTTGTAGGGCAGCTTGTCAACTTTTTGCATAGGTGCGTTCTGATCGTTGGTGTTGTTCATAAACTAGTTCAGGTAGTGCCGGATGAACTCCAGGGCGTCCTCATAGTCACCCTCGGTTCCTTTGGATCCGAGGGAGTGGCGGACAAAGTTTCCCTCGGGATCGACATAGACCTTGAACGGAATACTGAAGATGCCGAGTTCCCCGGAAACCCCGTGGGCATCAACCAGAAAATGGAAATCGTACCCATGCCGGTCACGGAACTCGCGCGCATCATCGGCCGAATCGACCATTCCCAGATTGACGGCGAGTACATCAAAATGGTCGGGATACTCTTCGCGCAGCTGCTGCAGTGAGGGGAAGACCTGCAGACAGGGTCCGCACCAGGTCTCCCAGAAGTCGATCAGCAGCGCCTTGCCCCGGTAATCCTCGATCCTTACCTCGTTTCCGTTCAGATCGGTAAAGACCGCCCGGTTGATGACGGCGGCAAAGTCCACATCACTCTGGAAGGGGAAGCCGCTTTCGGGAGTTTCTCCGGCCCGGTCCGATCTTCCGGAACAGGAGAGGAGGAGTACCGGAAGCAGCAGATAGAAAAGTCTTCGTTTCATCGGGATAACCCTCTACGGGAATGCTCTCGTT
>CAYTTA010000001.1:84003-85190 GCA_964440655.1 uncultured Balneolaceae bacterium | reverse complement strand
GGGAATGCTCTCGTTTCAATCCCGAAAGATAACATTAATCGGAAGCCTTTGAAAATGGCGGTGGTAACCCATCCATCAAGGCATTCCCCTGGCGCCAGGGAACAGCCATAAAAAATAAAGGAACCGGCCCTGCTCGGGATCCGGTTCCTTGGGTTGGCTTGGGATAGCCGCTGTTGAAAAGGGCAGCCGCCGACAGACGTCGGCCGGCATGTCACGATCTCATCAAACTACAGCCTCTGCTGCCCATGACTCTCTTGTGGAAGCCGGAGGCCCTCCGAATGTTCCCGGGAGCCGCCGCCTTCATCCATTTCCGATAAGCCAGCTCTTATGAATGAGCTGCCGACTTGTTCTCGATGCCCAGGGCTTTTGCAACCCCTTCGGCGTATTCAGGATCGGCGCGGTGGAAGTGAACCAGCTGCCGCTGGATGATCTCTTCCGGAACACCTTGCATCGCATCGGCAATGTTGTTGAACAGGCGTTGCTTCTGCTCATCGTTAAAGAGACGGAACAGGTTTCCCGGCTGGGTGTAGTCGTCGTTCCCTTCCCGGTGGTCGTAGCGGTCCACATCTCCGGAAATACGAAGCGGGGGTTCCTTCACAGAGGGATCCTCCTTCGGCCCGCCGAAGCTGTTGGGCTCGTAGTAGGCATCCGGGTTGGAGTGGAAGTTGTCGAAGAACCGCATCTGTCCGTCCCTGTGGTAGGTATGGACGGGGCACTTGGGCTTGTTCACCGGAAGAGCCTCATAGTGGGTACCGAGCCGGTAGCGGTGAGCATCGGCATAGGAGAAGACCCGTGCCTGAAGCATTTTGTCGGGAGAGAACCCGATGCCGGGAACGATGTTGGAGGGCGAGAACGCCGCCATCTCGATCTCGGTGAAGTAGTTGTCCGGATTTCGGTTCAGCTCCAGCACTCCGACATCAATGAGCGGGAAATCGGCATGCGGCCACACCTTGGTCAGGTCAAACGGGTTGAAGTCGAGCTTCTCCGCATCCAGTTCCGGCATGATCTGGACTTTCAGGTCCCACTTTGGGAATTCACCCCGTTCAATAGCGCCGAAGAGCTCCTCCTGATAGGACTCCCGGCTCTCACCGATCACTTTCTTTGCCTCTTCGTTGGTGTAGAAACGGCCGCCGGGGTGCGCGAATGCCTGTTCGGGCCCTTCGCGATCAAGCCCTTCAACCTGCAGC
>CAYTTA010000001.1:0-83993 GCA_964440655.1 uncultured Balneolaceae bacterium | reverse complement strand
TGGAACTTGACCCAGTAGCGGTCCCCCTTCTCATTCCAGAAGCTGAAGGTGTGTGAACCGTACCCGTTCATGTACATCGGAGCGACCGGCAGTCCGCGGTCGGACATCAGAATGGTCACCTGGTGCAGGCTCTCCGGACTCAGGGACCAGAAATCCCACATCGCCGTGGCCGACCGGAGGTTCGTTCTGGGGTGCCGCTTCTGCGTATGGATGAAATCGGGAAATTTGTAGGGATCCCGTACGAAGAAGACCGGTGTGTTGTTTCCGACCAGGTCGAAATTTCCCTCTTCGGTATAGAATTTCAGGGCGAATCCGCGCACGTCCCGTTCGGCGTCTGCCGCACCCTGCTCACCGGCAACGGTGGAGAACCGGGCCAGAACCTCGGTTTTCTTTCCCACTTCGGAGAACATCTTTGCGCGCGTGTACTGGCTGATGTCGTTGGTGATGGTCAGGGTTCCGAATGCTCCCCAACCCTTGGCGTGAACGGCCCGCTCGGGAATCCGCTCGCGGTTCTGATGGGCCAGTTTCTCGATCAGCTGATAGTCGTCGATGGTGATCGGTCCGTACCGGCCCGCCGTTTTCGCATTCTGGTTGTCCGCAATGGGGTTGCCGGCGGTGGTGGTAAGCCGGGGCGGGGTGCCTGCCCCATTGCCCTGTCCGTTGCCGCCCTGGTTTTTTGGGGTACCGTTGATCTTTCTTTCTTCCTTGCTCATATGGATCTGTTTAATCTGATGGTTGATGGAGTGCCGATTTGCCGATTAAAGATTGCGAACCTCATGCCTCGTATTATTTTTTCTCCCAAACGTTCCCTGAGGAAAGGGTCGTTAAACCACTGGACCGGAAAAGGTCAGCGGAAAAACGACGCCGCAACAAGATACCCTTCCTGGCTGACGGACTGTAATATGTGGTTCCTATCCTGCCGATAGAGGAAGCCTATCGGATAATCCATGAGGGCTTTCGGAGCTTCGCTTTCCTGCCGGTTTTCATATATTGCCGCGTTTTCTTCTATTTGATTTTTTCATGAGTGCCGGCAGAGGTATGTGAAGCGCAGGGGATATGAAGAACGTGAGGTCACGGGCGACCGGCGCACCCGGGGTGCTGCAGGACAGCCACGCGTGACAGGGCGGCACGGACTCCCGGTATCGGCGCATTTAGCATGCTCGGCGAGGCGAAGCGATGGTGCAGGAGCATTTTTCATGAGATACGATTTTACGGTAGTCGGCGCGGGGATCGTGGGACTCTCCACCGCCTGGAAACTGATGCAGGCATGGCCGGAGGCGCGGGTTCTGGTTCTGGAGAAAGAGGACCGGGTGGCGGCCCATCAGACAGGACACAACTCCGGTGTGATCCATTCGGGGATCTATTACGAGGAAGGGAGCTACAAGGCGCGTAACTGTGTGGATGGCCGGCATCAGCTGGTGGAGTTCTGCCGGGAGCATGATGTCCATTACGATATCTGCGGCAAGATTGTGGTTGCGACCGAGGAGGAGGAGCTGCCGAGGCTGGAGAAGATCCATCGCCGGGGAGTGGGCAACGGGGTGGAGGGGATCCGGATGATCGGCCGCGAGGAGATCCGGGAGATCGAACCCCACGCCGCCGGGATCCGTGCGCTCCATGTGCCCTGTGCAGGCATCGTCGACTTCAAAGGGGTCTGTGATGCGTTGACCAGACGGATCCGGGAGCGGGGCGGAGTGGTGCAGCTCGCCTCCCCGGTGGACAGCATTCACCGCTATAACGGTTCGGTCAGGGTACAGACTCCGAAAGAGAGGATTGAGACCGGTTATCTTGTAAACTGCGCCGGCCTCTACAGCGACCATGTCGCCCGATCTGCCGGCATCAACCCGCAGATTCAGATCGTTCCGTTTCGTGGCGAGTTCTTCAGGTTGCTTCCGCAGGCAGAGTATCTGGTACGGGGACTTATCTATCCGCTGCCGAATCCCGCATTTCCCTTTCTGGGTGTCCATTTCACAAAGGCGGTCCCCGATGGGGTGGAGTGCGGTCCCAACGCCGTTTTCGCCTTCAAACGGGAGGGATATGGAAAGCTCTCTTTCGATCTGCAGGAGACGATCGAGACCTTCAACTTTCCCGGATTCTGGCGACTCGCCCGCCGCCACTGGCGGATGGGGCTTGATGAGTACTACCGCTCCTTCTCCCGGGAGGCATTTCTGAAACAGCTGCAGAAGCTGATTCCCGCCATCCGGATGGATCATCTGCAGCCATCCCCCTCCGGCGTGCGGGCGATGGCCCTGACCCGGGAAGGGGAGATCGTCGATGACTTCCATTTTGAGAAGATCGATCGTGAGATTCATGTGCTTAATGCTCCGAGTCCGGCCGCCACGGCGGCCCTTGCCATCGCCGACGAGATCGTAAATCAGATCAACGGCTGAACCGTCAATTGTGTAGATTTCGATTTCAGTTAATACCAGGTGCCGACAATGATCCGAATTGAAACCGATATCCTGACCCGCCGACTCTACGCCAACGATGCGTCGATGTATGAAGAGCTCCCCCAGGGGGTGGCGTTTCCCGCATCGGCCGAAGAGGTGGCACGGCTGGTTCAGCTGGCGGCGGAGAAGGGGACCTCGATCGTACCCCGCAGTGCCGGGACAAGTCTGGCGGGGCAGACGACCGGAGGCGGAGTGGTGATGGATGTCTCCCGATATATGACCCGGATTGTGGAGATCGATCCCGTAAACCGGCTCGCCCGTGTGGAGCCCGGAGTGATCCGTGACACGCTGAACCGGGAGGCTCTCCGTTACGGCCTTCAGTTCGGGCCGGATACCTCCACCACCAACCGCTGCATGATCGGCGGGATGATCGGAAACAACTCCAGCGGATCCTTCTCCATCAAATACAAGACCACCCGGGAGAATGTCCTGGAGATCGAGGCGGTCCTGAGTGACGGCTCAACCGCCATATTCCGCCCGCTCACCCCGGAGGAGCTGGACGAGAAGTGCAGGCTGGACAATCTGGAGGGGAGAATCTATCGCGGCATGCTCGAGCTGCTGAAGGAGCATCGTGACCGGATATTCGAGTCCTATCCGCATCCGGAGATCATCCGGCGCAACACAGGCTATGCACTCGACCGGCTCTGCGAGATGGATCCGATCACCCCGGGCGGCCGTCCTTTCAACCTTGCCGAGCTCCTTTGCGGAAGTGAGGGGACCCTTGCGATGACCACATCGGCCGTTGTCAGGCTGGTGCCGGTCGAGAAGTACAAACTGCTCGTCATCCCGCAGTTCGAGGATATTCTGGAATCGATGGAAGCGACGGTCGATGCCGTTCGTCTCGGTCCGTCGGCTGTTGAACTGGTCGACCGCATCATCCTGGATGCCACAAAAGGGAACATCGAACAGAAGAGAAACCGCTTCTTCCTGGATGGGGAGCCGGAGTGCGTGCTCATTGTCGAATTCGAGGGGAATGACCTCTCCGAACTACGAAAGAAGGCGGAACAGCTGGTGGCGCGGCTTCGGGAGAGGAAACTGGGGTACAGCTTTCCGGTACTGGAGGATGCGGAGCAGATGAGGCGGGTCTGGGAGCTTCGCAGGGCGGGGCTGGGACTTCTGATGGGGCTCAGTACGGAGTCCCGCACTCCCACCTTCGTAGAGGATACGGCGGTGCGGGTGGTCGACCTCCCCGCCTATGTGAGCGATTTCCAGGAGCTGCTGAAGAAGTATGATACCGACTGCGTCTTCTACGCCCACGCATCGGTGGGTGAACTCCATCTGCGTCCGGTGATTGATATCACCACACAGGAAGGGGTTGAGAAGATGAAGGCGATGGCGGCCGATGTGGCCGATCTGGTGCGGAAATACCGCGGTTCGCTGAGCGGAGAGCATGGCGACGGGCGGGCGAGGGCGCCCTGGATCGAGAGGGCTCTGGGCAAAGAGATGGTGGCTCTTCTGCGGAAGGTCAAGGAGCTTTGGGATCCGGAGTACCGGTTCAACCCCGGCAAGATCCTCGATCCGAAGCCGATGGAGGCCGATCTTCGTCTTGCTCCCGGTCACTCCAGAGTGGATGTCGATACGGCGTTTCACTGGAGGAAAGAGCAGGGATTCCACAATGCCCTGCTCCAGTGCAACGGCGCCGGGGTCTGCCGCAAGAGGGCGGAAAGCGGGGGGACGATGTGCCCCTCCTACCATTTTACGCTCGAGGAGAAGGATTCAACGCGGGGCAGGGCGAATCTTTTCCGACAGATCTTTATCCGGCAAGAGCACGATGCCTTCACATCGGAAGAGATCAAGGAGGGGCTTGAGCTCTGTCTGAGCTGCAAGGCGTGCAAGAGCGAGTGTCCGGCGAATGTGGACATGGCCAAGATGAAAGCGGAGTTTCTTCATGGCTGGCAGAAGGAGCATGGCAGATCGATGGCCACCCGCCTCTTCGGTGGTCCGGAGAAGCTCTATCCGCTCGCTTCCGCCCTCGCACCGATTTCCAACTTCTTCATTCAGCGCAAGGGCGTCCGCTACATGATTCAGGAGCTGGCCGGAGTCGATGCCCGGCGGGTGCTTCCGCTCTTTGCCCGGCAGACCTTCCGCTCCTGGTTCGGGAAGAACAGGGATCGCTTCCAGAGAGGAGATCGTCCTCAGGTGGCGCTTCTGGCCGATCTCTTTATCAACTACCATGAGCCGGAGATCGCCGAGGCAGCCTGCCGGGTGCTGGATCATCTCGGGTATGATGTGATCGTGCCCGATGTTCAGGTGACCGGTCGTCCCCAGATCTCGCGTGGGCTGCTGGACGAGGCGAAGGAGATCTGCCGGCGCAACATCGAACGGCTCCATCCGATCGTGCAGGCCGGCATTCCGATCGTGGGTCTCGAGCCGTCGGAGCTGCTCACGCTCAGGGATGAGTACCTCGATCTCTGCCCGCAGGAGCAGCTGGAAGCGGCCGAAGAGGTGGCGGGAAACAGCTGGTTGTGGGAGGAGTTTGTAGATCGCCACTTTGACAGCCATCCCGAGGACAGCGACCGCTTCTACACCGGCAGCATGAAGGTGGTGCTTCACGGTCACTGCCATACAAAATCCCTTGTGGGGAACGAGCCTCTGGTCCGCGTCCTGAAACTGTGCGGTTTTGATGTTCGCAGCCTTGCCACGGGGTGCTGCGGAATGGCGGGAAGTTTCGGCTACGAGAAGGAGAATTACGATGTCTCGATGGGGATCGGAAATCTGATCCTCTTCCCGGAAGTGAGTGCACTCGATGGGGAGACCCTGGTCTGCGCCCCCGGTTTCTCCTGCAGGCACCAGATCAACGACGGGACCGGGCGGCAGGCGCTGCATCCGACGATGATCATGGACCGGGTGCGAAAAGAGTCCCCGCGCCGATCGCTGTCACTTCCGGCCGGCCCGGAGCAGGTGGAAGGGGAAGGGGCCGGCGTCCAGGCGGGAGCGGACTCCTGAGCCTTCCGAACGGGCTCTTTTCAGCTCGAATTCCCTGATCCCGTGTGGTGGGGGTCCCGTGCTGTCAGGGTCCGGTACTGTCAGAGCCCGGTACTGTCAGGGTCCCGTATTGTCAGGGTCCGGTGTGGTCAAAGGGAACGGCGGGCGGGCGCTCGGCCCATAAAGTGCCGGATTCCCTGATGAGTCACGTTGACTCTTGTCCGGCAAGACTTCGGCGGATCAGCTCGCGGGCACTGTTGATGGCCGCTTCGGTAACCTCCTGGCCGCTCATCAGACTGGCCACTTCACGCACATGCTCCTCGTCCTGAAGAAGGGTGATCCGGGTTACGGTCCGTTCGTCCGGTCCCGATTCAACCTTCTCCACCCGATAGTGCCGGTGAGCCTGCCCGGCGATCTGCGGCTGGTGGGTGATGGCGATGATCTGGCACTGTCCGGCAAGACTTCGCATCGCTTTCCCCACCTTTTCCGAGATGTGACCACTTATTCCGGTATCGATCTCATCGAAAATCATCACCGGCAGCTGCTGTTCCCCGGCCATGATCGATTTGAGTGCGAGCATGACCCGGCTGATCTCCCCTCCCGACGCGATCCGGGCCAGCGGCCGCGGGGATTCACCCCGGTTGGTACTGATCAGGAAGGTCACCTCATCACCTCCTTCCGGCCTGCACTCCACCGGTTCCCCCTCCACAGAAATCCAGCCATCCGCCGACCGGATCCACTCCACCTGAACCTCAAAACGGGGATGGGTGATGCCCAGATCCTGAAGTTTCTCCTCAATCTGCCGGGAGAGAAGTTCTCCGGTCCTGATGCGCTGTTCATGCAGCGCCACGGCACGCTCTCTGAGTACGTCGCTGTGACGGCGGATCTCTTCTTCCAGTTTTTCGATCTCCATGTCGAAATTCTCCGCCATGTTGAGCTCTTTCTGGATCTCCTTGAGGTATTCGATCAGCTCGGGGATGGTGCGGGCATACTTTTTCTGAAGACGATTCAGCTCGGCCTGACGCCGGCGCAGGGTTTCCAGCCGGGCGGGATTGAACTCGATCGTGTTGCGGTAGCGTTCGGTGAACTGGATCGCTTCCTGCAGGCTGATCCGGGCGGTGTTGACCTCCTCGAGCCATGTTCCGAATTCCGGTTCAATCTCCGCCAGGTCCTGCATCTGGACTCGAAGTGTCCCCAGAAGATCGAGAAGGTTCACCTCGTCCCCGCTGCCCAGTGCCGTGATGGCCGCCGCCTTCTGATCGAGCACCTCCGCATTGTCCAGCAGATTCATCTCCGCCTCGAGGGAGTCCTCCTCCACCGGATCAAGTTGCGCATCGCTCAGCTCCTGGACCTGAAAACGGTAGAGCTCCGTCTTCTCTTTCAGCTCGCGCTCCCTCTTGCGCAGATCGCGGAGCGACCTCTGAAGGAGTGCCATCAGGTCGTAGGCTTCGCGGTACTGTTTCATCAGGGGACGGATCGAGCTGTGTTCGTCAATCACCGACTGGTGATTCTCATCACGCAACAGAAACTGATGGTCGTGCTGCCCGTGCAGATCGACCAGAAAATCCCCCACCGACTTGAGAACCCCGATCTTAACCGGTGTGTCGTTGATAAAGGCGCGGCTGCCCGATGGACGGATCTCCCGGCGGAGGATCAGCTCCCCGGCAAGCGGCTCCACCTCATTCTCCTGCAGGATGGAGGCAATCGGCTCGTGATCACCCAGCTCGATGTGTGCTTCGGCAACGGCACGGTTCGCACCCTCCCGCACCATTTCGGTATCGGCCCTCTCTCCGAGAATCATGTTCAGGGCACCGATGATGATCGATTTCCCCGCACCGGTCTGGCCGGTAAGAATATTGAGGCCAGGGCCGAATTCGACCTCCAGTTCATCAATCAGCGCAAAATCCTTGATATAGAGAGACTTTATCATGACCTCTGCAGGTAATCCATCTCCGGAATCTGTTGAAGACAGGTGGAAGAAAGTGAAAGTGTAACCATCCCGGAAATGAATTTAAAGACCCCGCCGGTGAAAAGGGCTTCCGATTCACCGGCGGGTTTCGCCTCTCTCTTGATGCCGGGGGTATGAACGCCCCGCAAGAGAATCCTTACAGATTCGTTGTTCAGGAGGTGACGACTCTGTGCGTCCCCTGCTCATCTGTTGGTGAAAACCCCTATCTTTGGGTTTATGCTGATTGCCCGAGAACATTCGAACAAGACCGAATATCTGCTCAAGGTTCCGGAGGGGCAGCACACTTCGGTGCGTCTGGACCGCTATATCACCATGTTTGTGGAGAATGCCACACGGAACAAGGTCCAGCAGGCAATCCATGACGGATATGTGGTGGTGAACGGAAAAGCGGCAAAGCCCTCCTATATCATGCAACCCGGAGATGTGATCGAGATCAGCCTGCCGAAGGCGCCCCCTCCGGTGGCTGAACCCGAGCCGATGGATCTGGATATCGTTTATGAGGACGACGATCTGCTGGTGGTCAACAAGCCGGCGGAGATTGTGGTCCACCCCGCATTCGGGAACTGGGAGGGGACATTGGTAAACGGACTTCTCTACCACACCCGCAAGAACCTCTCGTCCCTGAACGACGAAGTGCTCCGGCCGGGGATCGTTCACCGGCTCGACAAGAATACCAGCGGCCTGCTGGTGGTGGCCAAGAATGATGCGGTGCATGCCGAGCTGGGCCGCCAGTTTGCCGAGAAGAAGACGCTGAGGACCTATTGGGCCATTGTCTGGGGAACCCCTCCGGAGGAGGGGGTGATCGATGCACCGATCGGCAGGTCCCCCAAGGACCGAAAGAAAATGGCGGTCGCTCCGGGCGGGAAAAGGGCGGTTACCCGGTTTCGTGTACTGGAGTATTTTGACCATCTGGCTCTGCTGGAGGTGAATCTGGAGACCGGTCGCACCCATCAGATCCGGGTGCACATGAAGCACCGCCGCTTCTATCTCTTCGGGGATCCCGAGTATGGCGGGGACCGGGTCCGTTACGGACCGGACACCGGCAGCCGCAAGACAATGTTCCGCAATCTGTTTGCCTCTCTTCCGAGGCAGGCCCTGCATGCCAGGACACTCGGATTCTATCATCCCGGCAAAAAGAGATACATGGAGTTCGAATCGGAACCACCGGAAGATTTCATGAAGGTTCTGGAGAAGCTCCGGGCGAACTGCGTCCCGTCCATTCACTGAACCCTGCCCACCCATACTCAACTGCGGCTTCACGTAACCTCCGGGAGCGCCGCCCATCACTCAAAGGAACAATCATGGCTGATCAGAAGAATATCCAGAAGAAAGAAGTGAACATTACGGTTGAACTGGACCAGAAGAACATCCCGGAAAGCATTATCTGGAATGCGACCGACGGCGGAGAGAAGGATACCGCCTGCCGGGCCATGATTCTCTCCCTCTGGGATCACAAAGCCAAGGATACCCTGCGGCTCGATCTCTGGACCCGCGATATGACGGTCGATGAGATGAAAATCTTTTTCCATCAGACGCTGGTGACGATGGCCGATACGCTCGAGCGTTCGATCAACGACCCGAGAATCAGCGGGGATATGCGGGATTTCTGTGACTATTTCGCGGAACGGATGGAGATTCGTCTCGACTGACGGGCTGTCCGGCGGAAGGGGAAGTGACTGGCGGAAGTCGGAAGGGGAAGTGACCGGCGGAAGGCGGAGCGGCCGGGAGTAAAGGTGAATCAGAGTGCGATCGAAAAGGTTGCCGAAACCTTTATATATTTCACTGTTTAATCAGCGACCGACACATTATGCAATATTTGGATTTTGAGCGTCCTATCGCGGAACTCGAGCAGAAGATCGAAGAGCTGAGCCGCATCTCGGTGGGAGATGATGTGCTCCGCCCGGAGATCGAACGGCTCCGGGAGAAGGCGGATCAGCTGCGTGAATCGATCTTTTCCAATCTCACACGCTGGCAGCGGGTTCAGCTGGCCCGCCACCCCGACCGCCCTTACACGCTCGACTACATCGACCGGTTCGTGGAGGATTTTGTGGAACTCCACGGTGACCGTTTTCACAGTGACGACAAGGCGATTGTGGGGGGATTCGGGAGGATCGGCGGTCACTCGGTCATGATTATGGGCCATCAGAAGGGGCGTGACACCCGCGACAGGAAGTTCCGGAATTTCGGCATGGCCAATCCGGAAGGGTACCGCAAGGCCTACCGGCTGATGAAGCTGGCTGAAAAGTTTGACATTCCGGTGGTATCGCTCCTGGACACTCCGGGTGCCTACCCCGGTCTGGAGGCAGAAGAGCGTGGTCAGGCAGAGGCGATCGCCCGGAATCTGAAGATGATGGCCACCCTGCGCACCCCCATTGTCTCGATCGTTATTGGAGAGGGAGCCAGCGGCGGCGCGATCGGTATCGGTATGGGGAATGAGGTCTATATGATGGAAAATACCTGGTATTCGGTGATCTCTCCCGAATCCTGCTCCTCCATCCTCTGGAAAACCTGGGACTACAAGGAGCAGGCTGCATCGGAGCTCAAGCTGACGGCGGCCGATCTGGAGGAGCTGGGTGTGATTGACGGGGTGATTCCCGAACCGCTGGGTGGGGCCCACCGTGATTGGGACGAGACCGCCCGAGCGGTTGAAAGACAGATTATCGAGAGCCTGGACCGTCTGGCGGGGATGGCGCCGGAAGAGCTGATCGAGACACGGATCGAAAAATATGTGAAGATGGGAAGCTGGATCGAGGCGGACCCGGCCCAGGGGGGGTCGGGACCTGTCCGGGTCGACGGAGAAGCCACCGCCGGCAAGGCCTCAAGTAAAAGTGCCGGGAACAGCACTGCCGCAGGCAAGACCGGCCGGAACAGTGCCGCAGGGTCCGATAACGAGCCTTCAGCCAAAGCAGCCGGAAGAGGTGGCAAGAGCCGGCAAAAATCCGGCAAATGATCCGGTTTCCAGAAAAAAGCCCCCTTCATAGCTGGACGCAGAAGATCCGCAGCCGCTACTCGGAAACCGACCGGATGGGGTATGTCTACTACGGCAGGTATCTTGAATATTTTGAAGAGGCCCGTACGGAGCTGATCCGCAATCTGGGGATCTCCTACCGGGCGATGGAGGAGGGCGGGCTGATGCTGCCGGTGGTGGAGGCAGCGGTCGAGTACAAATCGCCCATCTTCTATGATGAGGAGATGCAGGTCGAGGTTCTGATTTTTGACGAGCCGCAGGTCCGTCTGGTAACCTGGTACCGTGTAATGACCGACCGAAAGACGGATCCGCATGTCGTCGGCCGGGTGACGCTGGCCTTCACCGATGCCAGGACCCGCCGGCCTTGCAGGGCTCCGGAAAGCTTCCTCCGCCGGATAAAAGAACACCCGGTCGGGGAGTGAGCATGCCGTGAGCAGGGTGTTTGTACACACCTCTGCCCCGATTGTTATGGATCTGCCGCTATTCTCATGGTTCTGCCAGTGATTCTCTGAACGGAAGGAGAGCCCTTGCCCATTGCGATACAAACTCCTCTATATTCTGACACTCGCCGGACTGATCCTCCTCCTCTATGCCTCCCTCGGCAACGGCCTGGTCGGGGAACCGCTGGAGTGGATGGGTTGGAGATACCGGCTCTTCGAGGGGATCTGCCACCAGCTGCCGCAGCGAACTCTGCAGATAGGTGGCGTCCCGATGGCGGTCAATGCGCGATGTGCCGGCATCTTTTCAGGTTTGCTGGCAGGATGGATGCTCATTCCGCTCTGGATCGTCACAATCCGGGGCCCACGCTTTCGAAACGTCCCGCAACTTCTGCTTGCCGGCGCACTGCTGCTCAACACGGCAGACTATCTGGTCGGCTTTTTCCAGGTTTGGAACAGTTCAAACTTCTGCCGATTTTTTTTAGGTCTGGCAATGGGTCTGTTTACAGCGTCTGTCATGACCGACCTGTTCCGGAAAACATCTATGAATCAGAATCCTTTCGATGCCACCATCAAATCTGGATCCCTTCGATAACCCTTCCGGTGATCACTCTGCACAACCCCGGCCGTCGGATTTTCTCTCGTCGGTATTGCTGGCCGGCATGCTGTTCGGTTTTATCGATTTTCTCGCAGGCCTGGTGTTCGGGTACATGCAGATCAATTCGGAACCCGGCGGATCGCTGATCACTTCGGGAGTGATCAACGGGGTGGTCGTCTGCCTGGTCAACGCCTTTGCCGGTCTCTTCGCCATCTGGCACTACACCCGTCACGTCTCTTCCCGGCTCAGGCTGGGCCAGGGCGCACTGATCGGTTTCCTGGCCGGTGCGGCCTTTGTGGTCTTCAGCGCCCTGCTGAAGAACCTCTGGACCGTGATCGATCCCGACTTTACCCGGAAACTTCTCGACAGCATGGTGGCCAATCTCGAGCAGATGGACCTTCCGGCGGAGACCCGTGATCAGCTCATCGACCAGATGGCGGCGGGCGCACAACCCTCCTCTCTTTTCGCACAGATCTTCTACGGCATCCCGTTCACCGGGCTGTTGAATCTTCTTACCGGCATGCTGGGAGTCCGTTTCTTTGCCAACCGGGTTACGGAGTACTCTTCGGACGATTTCACCGACTCTGAAACTGGGGAATAATCCGGACTGCCATGGTGGATTCTCTGCATAAGGGGTTGTGGCCGACTCCTTCCTGGGTTGAACGCAGTGGGGTGCCGCACTGGATTCCGGCAATGATCTGGATCGTCCTGGTCTTTGTCCTGTTTCAGATGACGGCGGCCATCGTAACGGTACTTCTGCTGATTTACGAGGGTGGGGAGATCACCCATTACGAAGCGCTCAGCGAACGGCTCGATCTTCTTTTTATGGGCAACAGCGCAGGCCAGATTCTCTTCCTCCTTCTGGCAACCATCCTGGTCGCCGGACTCCATACAGGCAGAAGAGGGAGATCTGCCTTTCTGCGTCTCCGAACCCGGCCCGGTACCGGAACCATGACCCTCTATTCGGTACTGCTCTTCATTGTCGTCCAGCCGCTCATCATGCTGCTGGGGTTTCTCAACAACCTGTTTCCTGTTCCGGACTACTTAACGGAAATGCAGGATATGCAGTATGAGATGATCGAGAACTTCCTGACCAGTGAGGGGGCGCTTTTGACCGGCCTTTTCCACATTGCCCTGGTTCCCGCGGTTTGTGAAGAGGTGATGTTTCGGGGGTATGTCCTGAGGGCGTTCGAAAAGCAGTGGGGCGTCTGGAGTGCCATTCTGGTCTCCGGAGTGATATTCGGGCTCTTTCATCTGCAGCTCTCCAATCTTCTCCCGCTGGCTGCCCTGGGAATTCTTCTGGCCCTTGTTACCTGGCTGAGCGGAAGTCTGGTACCCGCCATGGCCGCCCATTTTGTCAACAACGGAGCCGCGGTGGTTCTCGGAAATCACTATCCCGAGATGGCCTTTTCACAGGTGACCGTTGAAAACCTGCCCCCCTTCTGGATTCTGCTGATGAGTGCGCTTCTCTCCGGGTTCCTGCTCCGTCAGCTCTACCGGAACAGGGAGCAGGCTGTGGATCAACCCCCCTATCAAACAGGTGAATAATGGGTTTTTTTGACGGACCGCAACCGGGTCAGATCGACAACTGGGTCTGTGTGATGGAGCGGGGGACCGAATATGAGATCGCCATGGCCCGCAACTATCTCTCTCATCTGAAGATACCCTCTACCATCCTCTCCAAGCGGGATTCGGCCTACAATCTGAACATCGGGGAAATGTCGATGGTCTATCTCTATGTCCCCAGGGAGTTCGAGGCGCGGGCGCGCAAGGTTCTGAAAGAGCTCGAAGAGCGGGACCCCGGCGAGGCAGATCAGGATGAACCGAACAGGGAGGAGCCGTGAGCGAACTGGCGCGTCGCGTGGGGTTCGGGGTGCCTGCAGCCGGACTTTTTCTCTGGCTGATGTGGCTCGGGGGGCGGCCCTATGAGTCGTTGCTGGCTTTGATTGCCGTGATGATCCTTCTGGAGATGAGCCGGATGTTCAAGAAGATGGAGCGTGCCCCTTATCTGCTCGTCTCCCTTCTCATTGCGGGATTTCTCTGGCAGGCCGATGCGCTGCCCCCGGGGGTGCTCGCCGCCGGCTCCTATCTGCTGCTGTTCGCCGCACTGGCTCCGATTCCCTTCGCCGCGGGCTGGCTCCCGCCCCGTGGTGCTGTCCGCAGCAGTTCCGAAACGGCCGGCCGCACTTCCGGCCTTGCCGACCGCTGGGTGGCGACCCTGGTCTGCGGGATCTACGGGCCGCTCGGAATGCTTCTCTTTCACCGCATCCGCCTGACAGGACCCGACGAGGCGGGGTTCTGGCTGGCTCTGGCGACCGTACTGATGATCTGGGGCAATGATGTTTTTGCCTACTTCGGCGGCAGGAAATTCGGGAAGCGTCCCCTGGCCCCCCGCATCAGCCCGAACAAGACCTGGGAAGGGTTCTGGTCGGGATTTGCCGGATCCCTTGCCGGACTGCTCATTGCCTGGGCGTTGGCCGGGGCATCCTTCCCGGTTCCGCTGGCGGCCGCTCTGCCTGTGGTTGTTGTGGCCGGATCGGCCGGTCCGGCAGGCGACCTTCTGGAGAGCCGTCTCAAGAGGCTTTCCGGATTGAAAGACTCTTCCCGGATTCTGCCCGGACACGGGGGATTTTTTGACCGGTTTGATGCGTTGATCTTCAGCGCCCCTCTCATCTATCTCTATCTGAACCTGTTGGTGTAGAGCCATGAACTATCTTATAACCGGTGGAACAGGATTTATCGGGACCCATCTGCGGACCCGCCTGCTCCGGGATGGCCACACCGTCACGGTCATCACCCGCTCTCCCGACCGTTACCGGAGCGAAGCGGCGCAGAACCAGCGCATTGTCGGGTGGGATGATCTCGACCGGGTCATCAGCGGGCAGGATGTGGTGATCAATCTTGCCGGGGAGAATCTTTTTGGAAAACGGTGGAGTGAACCGGTTAAGAAGAGCCTTCATGAGAGCCGTATCGGTTCTACCCGGCATCTGGTCGATGCGATCCAGTCGGCTTCCGCCCCTCCCTCCTTGCTGGTTTCCGCTTCGGCCATCGGCTATTACGGAGACCGGGGGACGGAACTGCTTGATGAGACTTCTGTTCCGGGCGATGATTTTCTTGCCAGACTCTGTGTGGAGTGGGAAGCCGAGGCGCTGCGAGGAGAGCAGGCCGGCATCCGGGTGGCCCTTCCCCGCATCGGTGTCGCCCTGCACGGGAAGGGGGGGATGCTGGAGAAGCTGAGGATCCCGTTTCTCTTCTTTGTGGGAGGGACCGTCGGCAGCGGCCGCCAATATATCCCCTGGGTGCATCTGGACGATCTTTGCGATGCCCTCATCCACCCTGTCGAAAACGAAAATTTCTCGGGACCCTACAATGTCTGCACGCCGGAACCGGCAACCATGAAACAGCTCGCCACACTGATCGGCCGGGTGATGAACCGGCCTTCCGCATTTCGTGTGCCTGAATTCCTGCTCCGGTGGGTCCTGGGCGAGGCGGCCGGTCCGGTGATGAGCAGCATCCGCGCCCGGCCGGTCCGTCTGATGCAGGAGGAGTTCGAATTCAGATTTGAGGATCTTGAGGAGGCACTGGCCGACGTGCTCTGACCATCCGGACCCCGGCATTCAGGGTACGGTGTGCACTCGTGAGTGAGAGTTCTATGGTGCACTGGTGAGCGCGGCGGCGGAGCGTCCCCTGAAGATGGACCATGCCCGGAGCCCCTCCCGGGTCTGGGCGATAATCTCCATCGTTCCGTCCCGGTTCAGATCGGCAAAGAGCGGATAATTCATCCCGCTGGCGGGAAGCTCATAGAGCCGCTCTCCCGAAATCAGATCCCAGCCGAATAGTCGCCCGAACGAAGCGAGGGCAAGCAGGTCGATCCGGTTGTCCCGGTCGATATCAAGCACCTCGGGCGAGACCAGATCCGATGCGGGCTGCCCCATGTTCTGGCTGAAGCGCAGCTGTCCGGCCGTGTTGAAGACCTGGACCGCCCCGTTGCTGCTCTGGGTGACGATCAGGTTCTCCCGGACCAGGTTTCCTCCGGCACGCACCATCTGGCGGGTTACCACCGGCGAGCGGTTCAGGCTGCTGTTGGAGACGTTCAGAGAGCGAGTGACCAGGGAGTCCCCGCTGGTATGGGCCATGAGCGAATCGGCAAAAAGTCCCGTGGGTCCCGTGGCATAGAGATTCCCGTCGGAAGCTGCGCCGAGAATGTGATTCTCAAAAAGGACGGGGGATCCGTTGTAGCGGGCATCGATGAAGAGAGGGAAGCCGTCCCTGCGGGAGCCATTGATGTTCCAGCCGTGGAGTCCGTTTTCGGCGAAAGCAAAAAGGGAGAGTTCTCCGCCCATATCGGTGATCAGGGGCAGGGAGGTGACCATGCTGTTGGCGGTCCGGGGCCAGCCGGCGATGTTCTCCCCTCTTGCATTCAGAATGTGAATCCTGCGGTCGGCGGTCGCGACAATCATCTCCGCCACTCCGTCGCGGGTTACATCTTCCACATGCAGGGGGGTCGTGATCGATTCCCCAAGCCGGACAGGGAAGCTTGGCAGGAGCGTGCCGGCTTCATTCCAGGCGTAGATCTTGTCACCGGCGGCCTGCATGATCACATTCCGGTTGTTTCCGTACCAGTCGTAGGCCACCGGAGGTCCGACCGGGCGGTCGGGGGCGGTGGACATCTGGACGACCAGCGAGCCGTCTCCCGCCAGAACATAGACCGACCCCTCCCGGGTGGAGAAGAGCAGTTCTTCTCTGGGTGAGCCGGTGATGTCGGCCAGGACAGGACGTCCGGTAAGATCCGATCGGATGGGGAAGAGCCACCGCTCCTGATAGGGGGCATCGACCACTTCCCGGCTGTGACTGGTGATCCTTACATCAAGAGGGGCATTCCCGCTCTCCCGGGAGGTGACCAGGGTGAGGACCTCCAGATTTGGAGCAAGGGCATCCAGATTGTTCTGGGGGGCGAGCCAGGGGCCGATGAACCGGTGAAACTCCTCCACATCCATCCAGGTGAAGGAGCTCACGCTCGTGGGCAGATTCTGCCGGATTTCGGTGTAGTGCTCATCATAGTAGAGCACCCGCCGGCGGGAAAAATCGCTGTAGGTGCTCTCCACCAGGCTCCGGCTGTTGGAGAGAGCGACCGCTTCGCCCACCACACTCAGATAGAAAGCGCTGATGGAGGAGAGGTCGGAACCAAGAAGATTCCCCAGGAGTGAGCTGTTCATGTAGAAGCTGTTTCCCTCCTGGCGGATCAGATTCGCTGAGGAGAGGCGGTTCAGCAGATTACGGAACCCGGATACATCCTCGAGCTTGCGCAGAAACAAGTATTCACCCGACGTCGAGAATCCCGATTCGGCAAAGGCGGCGAAAGCCGTTTCGCTTCCGAGGGTTGAAGCGAAGGAGGGGTAGAGATCGTTCTCCATGAGGTAACGGTCAATTTCGCTCGTCGCCGCCACGCCGGCAGGGGGGATCTTTCTCGGCTCAAGACGGAAAATGGAGAATCCTGCTGCATTGATGGAGATGTAGCGGTCCAGCTCCACGGGGCGGGAGGGGGCCGAGACGGAGCGGATCAGCGGCGAGAGTTCTCTGTCCACCCACATGCTTCCCGACAGGCTCCAGAGCTCTTTCTCCCCCACTGTCTCTCCGGAGAAGGTAAGCGAGAGGGGTGTTCCGCCACGGAAAGAGCCCTCCACGGAGGGTCGAAATGAGATCTGCACCAGCTGCTCCACCCACTCGTCCAGGCTCGGTGTGTTGGCCAGAAAGGATCCCGGTTTCCTTTGTGATTCGGTCAGATGGAGAGGGGGAAGCTCGCCCAGCCGGGTCCGGAGCATATCCTCGATCGCCATGCTCGATTCACTCACCACTGTCCAGTTTCCGGTATCGACCATGAAGAGGGTGCGGTCGGAGACAAAAAGCTTTTCAATGACCCACTCCCGGAAACGGTACCTGTTCTGTTCAAACGGTCTCTGGAAACGGCCGGCCAGATCCGGAAGCAGACCCGGTATGGAACGGACGATCCAGACAGGCTGCCACTCGGTGGAGGTGTCCGGGTAGAGCAGGATCGCCGCCACATCCACCTGTCCGCTCCCGGGAATCAGCAGCTCCCGGGTGAGCTGGATGGCCGACGGGGTCATCTCTTCAAAGATCGGCATGAAAGGAGCCTCGAGCAGCTCGGTCAGTGAACTTCCGGATTCAGGCAGGATCAGAAACGGGGTTCGTTGCGGAACCAGATCGGTCCACTCCTCCACAACGGGGGAGCGGCAGGAAACCAGAAGGGTGAGAAGGAGCAGCAGCGGTAGGAGTTTCTGCAGGGAGGTTCGTTTCCATTCATGCAGGGATGAATGGCCTGTCGGTTGATGCCGGCTGTACATGGGAGAGTCAGGGTTTCGGAACGGTTGGCACGAATCAACGGGAACGGTTGGCACGTATCAACAGGATCTGTTGGAAGAATAGATTTGTTCACACAAATTTGTACACACAGAGCTGTCGCGATAACTTAGTCAAGATAGTAAATATTGTTCCAATGCGGCTGCAGATGGATCACAAACCGGATCGGTATCAATGAGCTTTTTAAATCCTCTTTTCCTGCTCGGTTTGCTGGCCGTCTCCATTCCGCTTCTCATTCACCTGCTGCGGCTCAGGCGTCCCCCCCGGATTGAATTCTCAACCCTGGCATTTTTTGATGCGCTGCGCCATGAGAGTCTCCGAAGGATCTCCATCAAAAAGTGGCTGCTGCTCGCCCTGAGAATGCTTGCCCTGGTGATGCTGGCCCTGGTTCTGGCACGACCGGTTCTCACAGGGGGCGGAGGAGCAGATCCATGGCCGGACGAGATTGTCATCCTTTTCGACAACAGCCCCAGTATGGGACAGGTGGACAGGGGCGGCCCCCTCCTGGAGCAGGCAAAGAACGCAGCACGGGAGCGGATCATCCGGGCAGGAAGTGAGAGACGATTCTATCTGGAGGTGACCAACGGCCCGCCGCTCCGCCTGCCCGCCCTTGGTGCAACCGAGGTGCTCGAGTGGCTGGCAAGGGTTGAGGTGGTCAATCAGGGGAACTTTGTGCGGCAGCGGCTGGAGGAGATGGCGGCACGGAGGCGTGAATCGGGAAGGACCGATGGCCGGGAAGCTGTCTGGTTCTTCACCGACGGCCAGGCCACCCAGCTGGAGTCTCTTGCCGAAGAGGGCTCCGGTGCCGGCGCGCTGTCCGACCTGACGGTGATCCGGGTCGGTGAGAGACCGCAGTCCAATGTGGCGGTCGTCTCTATAGAGGCGGGGCCTGTGGCAACCTCCCCCCAGGCTGAAATTCCGGTGCCGGCCCCCTCTCAGGAAGGCGATACGCCATCAACCACCCGGGTACCGGCAACCACCCCGTTGCCGGCAACCGCGCAATCCCTGCCCCCCTGGGTACTGGATCCGGACGAACCGCTGACTGTGACTGCAAGGGTGAAGAATTTCAGTGAGCATGCCATCACCGATCATTTTTTGAGTCTCTATCTGGAGGAGGGGCTGGCCGGCCAGCTTCCGGTACAGCTCGAAGCGGGAGAAGAGGGGGCGTACTCCTTCGAAATCAGAGGGTCAAATGCCGGTGAAACGGGCTGCACGACGGGAACGTTTCTGCTCGAAGGGGATGAATGGACGTTTGACAACCGGCGGTACTTCTCGATGAAATGGCCGCAGAGCCCCCGGATCATCCGGGTGGCACCCGAAGAGGAATCGAGGCCATTTGCCTCCCGTCTCCCCGTCGTGCTGCAGGCAGCAGGGGCGGGAGAGAGAAGGGAGGCGGGTGCCGGAGGGATTCAGCTCTCTCCGTCCGGATGGGAGAGCCTCTTTGAGGGGGAAGAGCCCGATGCCATCCTTCTGGATGGGGCAAACCGCCTCCCGGAAGATGCATCGGAAGAGCTGGCCCGGTATGTCCGGGAGGGGGGGGGACTCCTGCTTCTGCCGGGTGCGGAGGCGGATCCCGAATCCTGGAACCGTCTGCTGGCCCGCCTGGGGTTGGGCCGGATCACCGGTACAGCGGGATCCTATGGATCGATGGAGAGGGTCGCCGGCATGGCCCCATTCCGTGAGGGCCATCCGCTGCTTGAGGGACTGTTCGAGGAGTCGGGGGGGGAGCCGAGTGTGAATCTGCCGGATCTCTATTTCTTTCTAACGATCGATCTTCCCGATACGGCCGGCATCCGACCGGTACTCCGGACCGGTGAAGGGTCTCCCCTTCTTCTGGAGAGCAGGGTAGGAGAGGGAAGGGTGGTTCTTTTTCTTGCCGGGGCAGACCGGGGCTGGTCCGATTTTCCGGTCAAACCGCTCTTCGCCCCTCTCTTCCACCGGGTGGTCCGTTATCTGGGAGCAGGAGAGGAGGGAGGCCTTCTGGAACAGATTCTGGGAGAGCCTTTCAGGCTCCGGATCAGCCACTCCCCTTCGGAGGTTCTTCTGCGGGTGGAGGGCAGAAGGGTCATTCCGGAACAGAGACGATCGTCAGGCCATACGTTTCTGGGCACCTCTGGCGTTGACTGGGTACCCGGGTTTGTGGAACTTGAACTGGACGGTGTGCGGAAAGAGATTGCGGTCAATCAGAATGCGGCGGAGTCCGACTTCAGGATGATGCGGGATGATGAGTTGACCATGCTGCTACATCCGTTCTTCGCCTCCGCAACGGTGGAAAAATGGGAAGCGGAGGGATCCGGCCGGGCAGGGGAGCAGGAGGCCAGCCCCGTTGCCTCTTTTTTCCGGAACGGGGAAGGAGGGCAGAAGGAGATATGGCACTGGTTTGTACTGGCGGCTCTGGGACTCCTGCTGGCGGAATCGTTTCTCTCGAGAGCCTGGAGGTTCGAACCGGATCGGAAAGGATGAATCAGGACAGGATGAATCAGAGCAGAATGGATCAGAGCAGGATGAATCATTCAGATCAGGAAGGATAATGGGATCGCCATGAAACTGTTAACATGCAGATACCGCTGCAGAACCTGTGGATGTTGAGATGACTCTTCCTGAAGGAGTATCCCCTCCTTTCTTACTGGTTCTGGCCGGCTTTGCACTCGGATCGACCATTCTGTCGGTCACAGCCATCCTCAACAGCCTTCGTTTGAGGAATGTGAGGCTGAGCTGGAATGCCGGAAAACTGGGTGGATACCCGTTCTTTTCCACCCTCTTCCTGCTGGTTACGCTCCTGATGGGAGTGGTTGTCTGGCTCCGTTCCCATACCGCCTACTATCCGGTGGTGGCCGGATATCTCTGGATCGGTGCTAACTGGTACACCGCGAGTCTGCTGGCTTCAAGGCGGTACATTACCGATTACGGAATTGTCAAGAACATCAACAATCCGTCACAGACCGTCGCCTGGTGCCGCATTCTCGACTATGTCCAGAAGCCCGAAACAGCAGGAACCCAATACATTTTCATCTATACCCCGCGCGGCAGGTGTACGGGTCCGGGCCATTGCGTCCGACTCGAACTCCGCGTTCCGGCCCGGAAACGGGCCGAATTTGACAAAATCGTATCTTACAAACTCGGCAAAACAATCAGCCCGGGCCGGATTTCGTTACTCGAGACCGGAAAGGTCTGAGGAAACCCCTCTGATGAATCTCCGGAAGGGCCAAACCTATCGCACTGAATGATCGAAGAAGTCACAGCCGGACAAATTGAAAAGGAGAAGGCACTGCTTGTCGGGGTCTTCGGAGGAGATCTCCTCCGGAAACAGGCGGAGGAACACATCGATGAGCTCGAGATGCTCACCTGGACGGCAGGGGGAATCACTGCGGGAAAGATCCTGCAGAACCGTCTCCATCCCGACCCCACCAACTATGTGGGGAAGGGAAAATTGCAGGAGCTTCGCCGAATGGTGCAGGAGATGGACGTGGATCTGCTCATTTTTGATGATGAGCTCTCCCCGACACAGATCCGCAATATCGAAAGAGAAGTGGATGTCCGGGTACTCGACCGCAGTGGCGTGATCCTCGACATCTTTGCATCGCGCGCGAAGAGCTCCGCGGCGAAGACACAGGTGGAACTGGCACAGCTGCAGTACATGCTGCCGAGACTGACCCGCTACTGGACCCACCTTTCCAGGCAGAAGGGGGGAGTCGGCGTAACGGGAGGCATTGGAACGAGAGGACCGGGAGAGACCCAGATCGAGACCGACCGGAGAATCATCGGCCGGCGGATCTCCTCGCTGAAGGAGAAGCTCCGGAAACTGGACCGCCAGCGCCACACCCAGCGGAAAGGCCGGAAAAGCCTCATGCGTGTATCCCTGGTCGGCTACACCAATGCGGGCAAATCGACCCTGATGAATGCCCTGACCGAAACCGATGTTCTGGCCGAGGACAAACTCTTTGCAACGCTCGATGCCACGGTGCGACGGTGGAAGCTCGACAACCATACCGTTCTGCTCTCCGACACGGTGGGTTTCATCCGAAAGCTGCCCCACCATCTGGTCGATAGCTTTAAATCGACACTCGATGAGGTGAAGGAGTCCGATATCCTGATTCACGTAGTGGATGCCTCTTCATCATCCCACGAAGAGCACATCGAGGTGGTCAAAACCACACTGGAGGAGATCGGCGCCCGCAACGGGAGAACGCTGCACGTATTCAACAAGATCGACAGGCTCGATTCCGAGGCACTGCACGAGCTTCGGCAAGCCTGGCCGGAGGCTCTCTTTGTCTCTGCCTGGCGGGGCATCGGACTCGGGAAGCTGACAGAAAAAGTGGAGAATTTGATCTCGGAGGATTATGTTGATTTCGAGTACAGAATCCCGTTAAATCATTACAAAATGGCAGCCTTTCTGCACGATGTCGCTGTCATTGAGAAGGAACAATATGAGCCCGAAGGAGTAGTCATTTCGGGTAGCATGTCCAGAGCCGATCAGAAGAAGCTGGAAGCCATGCTCTCTGAATGCGGGGATCCGCATTCGTCCGATTAGGACTTCTTCCAACTATTTTCGCTGTTTATCTTTTTTTTTGACCCTGCCGTAACCGGCTGAACCGATGGATCTCCATACCCTGATCAATACCCGTTTTACACCTCTTGCCCCATCCGATTCCGTGGCAGCCGCTCTGGCGAGGATGGAATCATGGCAATCGGATCTTCTTCCACTTGTGGAGCCATCCACGGGGAAGCTGGTCGGACAGATCCGTCTCGAGCAGCTCGAGGAGCTTGGCGACGAGCTTGCCGTCTCCCTGGTGGAGCCGGAACCTGCCGTTTCGGTCTGGCCGCAGGATCATCTCTTCGAGATCGCGCGGAAGCTCTATTTCAGCGAAGCCCCGATCATTCCGGTGGCCGGTCAGGACGGGGTGTTCCTGGGGGTGATTGAAAAGAGGAAGGTTCTCGATGAGCTTGTCTCCTGCCTCAATCTCACCACAACCGGGTCGGTGATCGCGGTGGAGCTGGAGGCGATGGACTTTTCGCTCAGTGAACCGGTCCAGCTGATTGAATCGGAAGGTGCCCGGATCCTGGGTATCACCGTCGGAAGCTATCCGGACGACCCGGACCGGTTTCAGGTCTCCTTCAAACTGAACGTCATGGAAACCTCCGCCATCAGCCAGACCCTGCGGCGTTATGGATATCACATCAGCTCGGAGACACGCAGCGATCTGCTTCACATCGATATCTCCGAACGGGCGGATGAACTTTTGCGATATCTGGATGTATAGAAGAGGGTACGGGGACAGACGGACTTGCCGGACAGGGAGCGGATCCCTGCCGTTTCTGATTATTCTGATGCTTCTGCTGGCAGGCACCGGCCTTGCGACCCCGGGTATGCTTCACGGCCAGGATCTTCAGCGCTCTCCCGGAGAGACGATGCGAACCGCCCTCAGGATGTTTCAGGAAGGGCTCTATGCCCAGTCCGTTCCCCTTTTCCGGCAGGTGATCGAAGAGGATCCCAACTCCACACTTTCCGAATCGGCCGGCTATCATCTGGTTCTGGCCACTGTTCGCAGCGACTCCACCCGGCTGGAGGAGATGACCGAGTGGTTTGTCCATGAGCACCCCGACAGCCGGAGGTCTGGAGAGCTGCTCACGGATCTGGGGGAGTATTACAGGCAGCGGGGGGAGTACCGTCTTGCACTGAATCAGTATGAGCGGGCTCTTCACACTCCGATGACCGACCGCCGGCGGGTGGAGCTTCTTTACCGCCTGGCGGAGACGGCGGTGGACGACGGCTCCCCGGAGGAAGCCAGGGGGTGGTTCCTGACTCTTGCCGACCGCTTTCCCGATTCCCCCTGGGCTCCCAGGGCTCTCTATGCAAGAGGACGGCTCTGGCTGGAAGAGGAGCAGTTTGACCGGGCATCGGAGGCGTTCGAGGTGCTCCGGAACCGTTATCCGGACGACCCCATGACCCGGCGGATCGGTACGGCTCTGGGCGAATCCTACTATCTGCAGCGACGATATGAGGAGGCGATCGATGCCTTCCAGGAGGCGATGTCCTGGATCTCCGGAGAGAGCCAGACACGGGCCGTCTATCTGATGGCAGAGAGCTACAACATGCTGAATCGTCTGGAGGAGGCTCAGCAGTACTACCGGTTCTATCTGAACCGTGTGGAAGATGAGGATCGCGCACGTATTGCACATTACGGCCTGGGCTGGGTATTCCACAAGATGGGGATCTACCATTGGGCCGCCTCCTCCTTCGCCATGGCGGCAGAGGGAGAGGATGAGACGGCCCGCAAGGCACTCTACTACAAGGCGGTGAATGAGAAGCTGGCAGGACGGATCCGGTCCGCGCTCGAGTCACTGAGGCTTTTTGGCCAGAAGTACAGAGAGGGGCTCTTTGTAGAACAGGCCTGGTACGAGTGGGCTCTCATTGCGGTTGAGGTGGGGCTTTACGAGGAGGCGATTGAAATTCTTCAGCCACTGGCACGCCGGCTCGATACGCTGGAGAATCCGGGCCAGGTGATCATCCTGCTGGGTGAGGCCTATTACGGCAACGGGGAGTACACCCGGGCGATGGAGGCGTTTGAGGTGGCATCGGGCATGACGCAGGTCGATCCTCTTCTGAAACTTCAGGCGATGTTCCAGCGCGCCTGGGTCCAATACAGCAACCAGGCCTACCTCCAGGCTCAGCCGCAGTTCGAACAGGTTCATCGTGCGGCACCCGATGCCGATTTCGGAGCCGAAGCTCTCTTCTGGAGTGCCGACAGCCATTACGAGTTGAGAAACTGGGGTCCGGCTGCCACCCAGTACGCCCGTTTTGTCGAACTCTATCCCGATCATGAGCTGACGGGGGCGGCCAAGTACGCACTGGGATGGAGCTGGTTCATGCTGGGAGATTTCGAGAAAGCGATCCCCCCCTTCCGCGATTTCATGGAGAATTACGAGCCCCCCTCCATCGCCCTCTATCCTTACGAAACGGATGTGCAGCTCCGGATCGGTGATTCCTATTTTGCCCTGGGCGAGTATGATATGGCGATGCAGTACTACAACATGGCGATCGGGGCCGAACCCGGCGGGGATTATGCGATGTACCAGGTGGCGAACAGCTACTACCGGATGAACCGGAATTTTGAGGCGGTATCTGAGTTCCGACGTCTGCTCCGTATCTACCCTTTCAGCACGCTGCGCGAACAAGCCCAGTACAACGTCGCCTACATCTATCTCAATACGGGCAATTACGAGCAGTCGATCCAGGAGTTCCGGACAATTATCGAGCGTTTCCCCGGCACTGAGTGGGCTGCACGCGCCCAGTACAACATCGGTGATGCCTGGTACAACGCCGGCAATTATGAAGAGGCGATCGCTGCCTATCGGGCGGTACTCGAGGAGTATCCGCGCAGCAACTACATTCTGGAGGCGATCGACGGAATTCAGTATGCCCAGCTCTCTGCCGGCAGGGAGGATTCCAGTACCGTGATCCTCGAAGAGTTCCTGAATCTGAATCCCGCCTCCTCCACGGCGGACCAGCTTCGCTACAGGCAGGCGGAGAACCGGTATCAGTCCGGAGACTACCGGGCGGCGGTGGAGGAGTTCCGGCAGTACATCCGGATTACAAACCGGACCGACCTGCTTCCGGATGCCTGGTTCAATCTGGCCGATTCATGGATGAACAGCGGGAACCGGGAAGAGGCTGTGGAGAGCTACCGGACGCTTGTCGAGCAGTTCCCCCGAAGCGAGCGTGCGGCCGCCGCCCTTGTCCGTCTGGGGGAGATCGCCTACGAGGATGGGGATCACGCCGCTTCCTTCAACTATTTCCAACAGCTGGAAGAACGGGGCGGCCGTTTCAGCCGGCAGGCCCGTCAGGGGATGGGTGAGGCGAGTCTCGCTCTGGGCAATCCCGGCCAGGCACGTGAATACTTTGAATCGATCCTGCGTGAGTCGCCGGGGGATCCTGCCGCCCGGCTCGGCCTGGGGAATGTCCTTTTTGCCGAGGGCCGCTACGCCGAGGCGAGGGAGATCTTCACCGCGGTCGCCGGGGAGAGTTCCACCGAAACGGGTGCCGAGGCCCAGTACATGCTGGGGCGGAGCTGGCAGATGGAGCGCCGCTATGATGAAGCGCTCGATGCCTATTCCAGAGTAAATGTTCTGTTTGAGGCGTATATTGACCGGGTCGCCGATGCGATGGTCAGCTCTGCCGAGATCCATATCCTTGAGGGGCGGAGGGGGGATGCCATCCGTATTCTCAATGAGGTTACGGAACGCTATCCGGGTACGGGCGGGGCGTCGAGAGCCGCCCGGCTGCTGAACCGGAACTGACCTTCCTGTCCGGCGGGCACCGCCTTCGTGTGGTTTCATGCGGTGCCATTTCCGTATGGAAACCGGCTGCAGCCTCTGAAGATGCCCGCCGGTTTTGAATCTGAATCAATCCGATGAATCAACTCGTTTCCGGAAGCAGACATCTCCGGGGCCAGATCACTCTGCCGCCCGACAAATCAATTTCCCACCGTGCCGCTCTTTTCGCCGCCCTCGCCGAACAGGAGAGTGTCATCACCCGATACTCGCTGGCCGCCGATCCTTTGAGCACCCTCTACTGTCTGGAGCAGCTTGGAGTCCCGGTGGAGCGACAGGGAGACCGGGTCGTCATTCAGGGAGTGGGAAGGGACGGTCTGAGGGCCCCGGCCGTGGATCTTGACTGCGGCAACTCGGGAACCACCATGCGGCTTCTGGCGGGCATACTGGCCGGAGCGGGAGTGCCATCCCGGCTGGTAGGTGATGCCTCTCTGAGCAGCCGGACCATGAAACGCATACTAGAACCGCTCTCCGCCATGGGTGCCCGAATCACCGGAAGGGATGGGGATTTCGCACCTCTGGTGATCGGGCCGGGGGAAGGGATCCGGGGCATCCGCTATCCGTTGCCCGTTGCCAGCGCCCAGCTCAAATCGGCCATTCTGCTTGCAGGGCTCTATGGTGAGGAGCAGACCGAGGTGATCGAGGCGATCCCGAGCCGCGACCACACCGAACGGATGCTGCAGCTTCCGACCGAATCCACGGAAGAGGGGGTTGTCATCCGGAGCAGCCGGGCTGTTCCTGTACCGGGACAGACCCAGCGGATCCCGGGGGATTTTTCCGCAGCTGCTTTCTGGCTGGTAGCCGGTGCGATTCACCCCGATGCAGAGATCGTGCTGGAGAATGTAGGACTCAATCCAAGCCGGATCGCCGCCCTTCAGATTCTTCAGGAGATGGGGGCAGATATCGAGATCGAGGATTCATCCGATGAGGGTACGATTGAACCGTCGGGTACGATCAGGGTGCGCAGTTCCGAGCTCAACGCCGTCAACCCGGATCCCTCCCTGATACCCAACTGTATTGACGAGCTTCCAGTGCTTATGGTGGCCATGAGCTTTGCGACCGGCCGCTCGGAGATCACCGGTGCGGAGGAGCTGCGCCACAAGGAGACGGACCGGCTGGCAGCGATGGCTGATGTTCTGCAGGCGGCAGGGGAGAAGTTCGAGCTGCATGAAGACGGGATCGTCATCCACGGACGCGGAGCACACCATCCCGGAGCCGGTGAGTTTCACAGCCGTCACGATCACAGGATCGCCATGTCAGCAGCCGTTCTCGCCCTTCTTTCACGCGGCAGGTCCACCATCCTGAATGCCGAAGCGACCGAAATCTCCTATCCCGGCTTCTGGAGCGACCTGGACCGGTTGACCTCCTGACACCTCTCTCCGTGCGATCTGACAACCCCACTCTGACGGATGGGTGAAATATGCCAATACGTCAGAGTGGTGGTCGCTTTTCCCCTCTTGGCATTATCGTTGCTTCTGATGATACGGGTTCCGGTATCTCCGGCATCCTCCCCGAAGAAAAAATGTATGAGAGGGGATGCGGACGTTATGCGGCGTAGAGCGATATCACCCAAAAAAAATTTTCTAGAACCAACAAACAGATCAGAACGTAGTTATGGGCAAGATTATAGGCATTGACTTGGGAACGACGAACTCATGTGTCGCCGTGATGGAGGGCAATGAACCGGTGGTGATACAGAATGCGGAAGGAGGACGTACAACCCCCTCCGTGGTCGCCTTTACGAAAGATGGTGAGCGGCTCGTCGGGGCACCGGCGAAACGTCAGGCGATCACCAATCCGGATAATACCATCTCTTCCATCAAGCGCTTCATGGGGCGGATGTTCTCCGAGGTGAAAGGAGAGATTGATCAGGTATCCTACAAGATCAAGGAGGCGGGCGACGGAACGGCGCGTGTGGAAGTGGAAGACCGCATGTATGCGCCCCAGGAGATCTCCGCCATGGTCCTCCAGAAGATGAAACAGACGGCTGAAGAGTATCTGGGCGAGAAGGTGACTGAAGCGGTGATTACCGTGCCGGCCTATTTCAACGATGCCCAGCGGAAAGCGACCCAGGAAGCGGGAAAGATCGCGGGCCTGGAGGTGAAGCGGATCATCAACGAACCGACCGCAGCCGCCCTGGCCTATGGTCTGGACAAGAAGGATCAGGATCAGACAATCGTTGTCTATGACCTGGGTGGAGGGACGTTCGACGTCTCCATTCTGGAATTGGGAGATGGTGTTTTTGAGGTGAAATCGACCAACGGCGACACTCACCTTGGAGGGGATGACTTTGACCAGCGGATTATCAACTGGCTGGCAGACAGCTTTCAGAAGGAGGAGGGCGTTGACCTCCGCAAGGATCCGATGGCGATGCAGCGCCTGAAAGAGGCGGCCGAGAAGGCGAAAATCGAGCTTTCCAGCTCCCAGAAGACCAACATCAACCTTCCCTTCATCACCGCGACCGACACCGGTCCGAAACATATGAATGTGGATCTGACCCGTTCGAAATTCGAGCAGCTGGTGGACGACCTGGTCCGGCGGACGATCGATCCGTGTGAAAAGGCTCTCAAGGATGCCGGCCTCTCCAAGGCGGAGATCGACCAGGTCATTCTGGTGGGTGGATCCACCCGGATTCCGAAGATCCAGGAGGTGGTGAAAGAGTTCTTTGGCCGGGAACCGGGCAAGGGGGTGAATCCCGACGAGGTGGTTGCCGTAGGTGCGGCGATTCAGGGAGGGGTTCTTTCCGGCGATGTGGAGGATGTGGTCCTTCTCGACGTTACTCCTCTTACACTCGGAATCGAGACGCTCGGAGGGGTGATGACGCCGCTTATCGAGGCCAACACCACCATCCCGACCAGCAAGACGGAGGTTTTCTCCACGGCTGCAGACAACCAGAGCAGTGTGGAAATCCACGTGCTTCAGGGCGAACGGGCCCGGGCGGTGGACAACCGCACCCTGGGGCGCTTCCATCTGGATGGCATTCCGCCGGCACCGCGGGGCATGCCGCAGATCGAAGTCACGTTCGATATTGACGCAAACGGTGTGCTCAGCGTAAGTGCCCGGGACAAGGGGACCGGCAAGGAGCAGAGCATTCGGATTGAATCTTCTTCCGGTCTGAGCGAGGAGGAGATCAAGAAGATGCAGAGTGCCGCGCAGGAACATGCCGAAGAGGACCGTCAGCTCCGGGAGCGGATCGAGAAGGTGAACCAGGCTGAGAACCTGGTCTACTCCACGCGCAAGCAGCTTGAAGAGTATGGCGACAAGATCTCCGAAGCGAACAAGACCAAAATAAATGAAGCGGTCGATGAGCTGGAGAAGGCGAAGAATTCGGAGAGCATCGAGAAGATGGATGAAGCCATCAACAAGGTGAACGAAGCGTGGGCAGCTGCCTCTCAGGAGATCTATCAGCAGGCCGACCAGGCTTCCGGCGGTGAGACCTCCGGTTCCGCGGGTGGTGATGCCGGTGCGGAGGATGCCGTAGAAGCAGACTTTGAAGTGGTCGACGAAGACGAGGAAGAGAAAAAAGAGTAAGAATCCGCAATCTGAAGAGCGGAAGGCTCTCTCTTCAGGCAAGGGGATTCAAGAGATCAAGACAGCCGTCCGAAGCCGGGGCAGATGCCCCGGCAGGCGACGGCTTTTTTATTTTTTACAGGCAGCAGATACTAACAGGGTAGTACTGTCCCGGCCGGGAGAAGCCTCAGCTCTACTTTCCCCGTATGGTGATCGACATGCCGGCCGACAGCACCTGGCTGAACTGCATCCGTTTGGAGAAGTCGTCGTCATAGAGCAGGTCAAAACGGAAGGTCACGTTGATGTGGCTGTTCACCTTTCCGATCAGCTGGTTCGAGAAGAGAATATCGGTTCGGGTAACCGGCCGCAGAAGGTTCGTAAAGGTCTCGAGATATCCCACATAGACCAGGTTCTCCATAATCTCGTTTTCGTAATTCATCCCGAAGGTGAATCCCGCCTCGGCCTTCAGCTTCTTTCCTTCCGGGACTCCGTACCGGGTGGCAAGGGTGGTGTCGACAACAATGGTCTGCTTGAGACCCATACCCGTTTCGATGGAGAGGTTCTCATCCGGATAATAGGCCAGACCGGTGTTCTGAGTGAAGTAGGCGGGCGCGAGGAAGTCGGAGATGAGGATATCCTCTCCACTCTCTCCCTTTTCATAGTCGTACCCTGCCGTGTACTGCGTCTCGAAATTGATGTTTCCGAAAAGCTTGAAGACCTCTTCCTCACCGCTGATGTCATAGAGAAACCTGTTCCGGATGGAGATCTGGTCGTCGGTCTTGCGGACTCCTTTCTCCTCGATACGGGCCTGCCCGTAACGGGAACGTACCCGGAATTCGTAAATGAACTGGTTCCGCTGATAGAGCATCTCGATGAGAGAGTTGCTGCTTACACTCAGGGTGTTGGAGCCCCCCCGGGACCAGTTGGAGTAGGTGGCCTGCGATCCGCTCAGTCCTGCGGTCCAGTTCATGATCCACCCGACCAGGGTGTCGGGCGGGGTTAGATCGGCCGGAAGAAGACCGGGCTGAAATTCCGTGGCTGCCGGTTCGGGCAGGGCAGCCCGCCGGTGGGCAGGGTGGGGAACCGGAAGGGGGGCGGGAAGCAGACTTTCCAGCAGCGAGGTGGTAGTTGCGGCGGTTATGCTGCTGAAAGAGGAGGAGCGCTTTCCGGCGCGTGCCGATCCGCCGTGATAGATCGAGTGTCCGGAGATACCGGAAGCCGTGGGTGTGCCGGAAATGGTGGGTGTGCCGGAAGAGGCGATGTAACCCGGAAAAAGGGTTGCTCCGATCGGGTTGGTCACACCGGGAAGGAGTTTCTCAAGGGCATTTGCCTCTGCGGTACGGAATGAGATCAGGGTCCCGAAAAGCAGCAGAATGAAGAAAATCCTTCCAGTTTGTATCACTTGATCCGTCAGGGTTTGCACTGAAAATTGGGCAAGAACAGGCGTTCTTTTTCTACAAACGACCAGGTCCCAAATATCGCATACTTTTACCCCGACTTCAACGGTAAAGCATCTGGCAAGTTCCCTGTTTCCCCCAGGTTGTATCAGAAATTCCTGCAGTCGTATCAGAAAATAACGAATACCAGTCCCGCCGAGAGAACCTGGCTCAGCTGAAGTTTCCGGGAGAAATCGTCATCATAGATCATCTCAAACTGAAAGGTGAGGTTCAGGTTGTTGTTGATTCTGCCTGTCAGCCGGTTGGAAAAGACAACGTCGGTCCGCTTCAGAGGCCGGCTGAAATTGGTGAAGGTCTCCAGGTAGCCGGTGTAGACCACATTCTCCCAGATGCCCGCCTCATAGGTAATGCCGGTCGTATAGCCCGCTTCGCCCCGGATCTTTCTTCCCGGATCGAGACCGTAACGGGTGGAGAGAGAAGTGTCGGAGACCAGTGTCTGTTTCAGACCAAGACCCGCTTCGAAAGAGAGATTCCCGGAAGGGAGCCAGGCAAGCCCCGCATTCTGCGTGAAATAGGCCGGGGCGAAAAAGTCGGAGATCCGGATATCCTCCCCTTCGGGACCGGCCTCATACTCATACCCGGGGGTGAACTGGCTCTCCAGATTCAGGTTGCCGAAAAGGCGCAGTTGATCTCCACCCCAGGGGCGGTAGAGGAACCGGTTCCGGATTGAAAGCCGGTCGTCCGTCTTGCGAACCCCTTCACCCTGAACACGGGACTGGCCGTAATTGGTCAGAATCCTCAATCCATAGGAGAAGGCGGGATTCCTGTAAAGAGTCACAAACTCGGAGGTGGCTGCCACACTCAGGTTGTTGGAACCTCCCTTGGACCAGTTGGAGTAACTGGACTGGGAGCCATTCAGGCTTGCAGACCAGCTGGTTCCCCAACCGAGGAGGGTGTCGGGTACCTCCTGGAGGAGCGGCAGCAGAGCCAGTTCCGAGAGTGTCTCATCGGACTGCGGAAGATTTTCATCGGATCGCGTATCCAGTGCCGGCAGGTTTGCCGGGAGGAGGAGCAGAAGGAGGAGAAACAGTGAGAGAGTCTGCAGGTTGCGTGTCGGGAGGCAGGGTGTCATGGCGGAAGGATTGGTTCGGGTTGAGAGCCTTGGAGGGGGCTTTTCTCTGGGGGAAGCGCTGTTCCCGAGAGCCGCTAATCCCGGTAGAGGAACACTTCGTCCGCTTTCTCTCCTTTCAGGGTGACTTCCACATGTTCGCGCGGTTTTGTCGGGATATCGAGGCCGGTGAATACCGAAGCTACCGGCAGCCTGCGGTTGCCGCGGTCTACAAGCACGGCGGTGGCGACCGTCAGGTTCGGTTCGGTGACCAGATGCTGCAGGGCGGTGAACATCGTTTTTCCAGAAAAGATCACATCGTCGACCAGTACAACGAATGAGCTCTCCAGTGAGTGGTTTTCCCGGATGGCACCTGCTTCCTCCTTTACGCGGGCGGCATTCAGGGGAAGCAGTGTGGTCCGGTTGCCACTCGCCCGCTCCAGAAAGAGAGTTATCTCCTGTGCGACAGCGTATCCCCGCTCATTCAGGCCGATAATACAGATCTCCTTCTCACCCGCTTTTTCGGCAATCTGCCAGGCGATTCTGCGGATGGTGCGTTCAATTCGGTCGCGATCCATCAGCGTGATTTTTCCTTTATTCGCGTTCATGGAGCTGAAGGGTTGGTCAGGTTTGCTGTTTGGAGTTCGGGATGTGCCGGTCGTTTTAATCCCGTTGGTTCTATCCCCGGAGTTCCGGTTCAGTCGGATTCTATGGGGCTCGTTCGCTTCTCAGGTGTCTCGGTCGCTCCTGAAGGCAGTACGGTCGGTGTCGTGTCACCAAGTGGCCTGGAGAGAGTGACGGGTCGATTCGATTGACGAAATTTTTTATATTGGCGGAAGTTGCGCTGCGGGTCGGCCGACAGCCACCAACAGACGGGGCCTGACCGCACCAGTGTGCCGGTCCATGCACAAAGAGCTGCCCGCGGCATTGAGAGGGAACTTACTAAATCACCGGCGTGCCGGAAAGGGGATGAAAAGAGAAATCCCCCTTGATTGCTTCTGGACACGTCCCTATCTTTTGGATCTTTCCTGATTGGAGTTTGTTTGCCCGGTCGTCTAATGGCAGGACAGCTGGTTTTGGTCCAGTATGTGGGGGTTCGAATCCTCCCCGGGCAACGATGTTTTTTCAGAAAGGATGTCTTGACGGTCATCCTTTTTGTTTTTGATTTGCAGAACCTGACGACACAATACTCGACGCCGGAGATTTTTGGATAAGCCAATTGCGATATTTTCGGGACGGAGCAATCTGGCGCTGTCACGAGCCATTGCGGAAAGTTATGGCACTACTCTGGGGAAGGTAACCATCAAGTCTTTTTCGGATGGAGAGCTCTACGTCAAGTACGAGCAGAGCATCCGTGGTGAGGACGTATATGTCATTCAGTCGACCCCGCCTCCCGGAGACAACATCATCGAACTGCTGCTTCTTCTCGATGCTGCCAAGCGGGCTTCGGTAAAAAGGGTTACCGCGGTCATTCCCTATTTCGGTTATGCCCGGCAGGACCGTAAAGACCAGCCCAGGGTTTCCATCGCCTCCAAGCTGATGGCCAACATTCTCGTGGAGGCCGGGGCTGACCGTATTCTGACGATGGATTTGCATGCAGCCCAGATACAGGGCTTTTTTGACATCCCGCTGGATCATCTCTATGCCAGCCGCGTCTTTATCGATCATTTCCGGAAAAATCCGATTGAAAATCTGGTGGTGGTCGCACCCGACGTCGGCAGCCTGAAAATGGCCCGCTCCTATGCAAAACGGCTTGGAGCCGGACTTGCTTTTATTGACAAGCGCCGTCCGAAACAGAATGTGGCTGAGGTGATGAACATCATCGGAGAGGTGGCCGGAAAGAATGTGCTGATTGTGGATGATCTGATCGACACAGCCGGCACACTGACCAATGCAGCGGTGGAGCTGAAGAACCGAGGCGCACTGGCGATCACGGCAACCTGCACGCACCCGATCCTTTCGGGTCCTGCTTTTCAGCGTATAGAGGATTCTCCGATCGATGAGCTGCTGGTGACCGATACGGTTCCGTTACGAAGGCCTTCCTCCAAGATTAAGGTGCTGAGCGTGGCCGGTATCTTTGCCGAAGCCATTCTGCGGATCCACACCAATGATACAATCAGTGCCCTATTTGACGATTAATTTTAATACGTGATACCATTATGAAGCCAGAAGTTGTCGCACTGGAAGGTGAGATTAGGGAAGCAGGCAGGAAAACGACCGGTCAGCTCCGGAAGAACATGCGAGTTCCATCCGTCCTCTACGGACCGACGGTCAAGGAAAATGTTCTTTTCCATGTGAGTGAACTGGAGATCGAGAAGCTGCTCTCGGTAAGCAGAACGCAGTTCATCGATCTGAAAGTCGATGGGAAAAACTGGAAGACCCTGCTCAAGAGGGTAGAGTTCCATCCCGTTACCGACCGCCCGCTTCACGTTGATTTCTATGTTCTCGACGCGAGTCGTCCTGTTACTCTTCGCATTCCGATCCGGCTCACGGGAAATGCAAAAGGCGTGGTCGACGGGGGTGGGAGACTTTTCCAGCCGATGCAGATTCTTCGGATAAAGGCTCTTCCCGAAAACATTCCCGCTCAGATCGAGGTGGATATCTCCGATCTGGATATCGGGGGAGTATTCCATGTCTCTGATCTGGATCTGGAAGGGGTGACCATTCTGGATGATCCCTCCAAGGCGATTGCAACGGTGATCCCGCCGAAAGGCGCTGTGGCGGGCTCTGCCGAGGAGGAGGAGGGCGAAGAGACTGAATCAGCCGAAGGCGGAGAAGCGGCAGAGTCGGAATCCAACGAGTAAGCGGGTGGTTCTGTCGGACACCCGTCTTAATCCCCTGCTGAAATGTCCCTGATTGTGGGTCTGGGAAATCCCGGAGAAGAGTATGCCGGCACACGACATAATATCGGTTTCGAACTGGTGGATCGGGTGGCCGATACTCTTTCCATTCGCTTCAAGCCCGGCAGGGGTCCCTTTCTGATGGGGGAAGGCCGCTTTAAAGGGGAGTCGGTCCGGTTGATCAAACCGCTTACCTACATGAACCGGAGCGGAACGGCCGTAAAAAAAGCACTTCTTCGATTTCAGACACCGCCTGATAAATGTCTGATCTGTTACGATGACATCAACCTGGATCAGGGGGTGATCCGTCTCCGCCGCTCCGGCAGCGCAGGCGGGCACAATGGTCTGGGGGACATCATCGAAACCCTTCAGACACGGGAGATTCCCCGCCTGCGTATCGGGATCGGAAATAAGTTTGCCCGAGGCCACCAATCAACTTATGTTCTCTCACCTTTTACACCGGAAGAGCGGCCTGTCATGGATGAAGTGCTTGACCGTGCGGTGGAGGCCGTGCTCTGTTTTATCCGTGAAGGGATTGTTCCTGCCATGAACCGATTTAATCAAACACGACCATAAATCATCTAAGCACATGAGTACAGTCGTCTATCTGATCCCTGCCGCAGGTTTGCTCGCGCTCTTTTTTACCTATCTACGATCCAGCTGGGTCTCCAGACAGGACCCCGGTGACGAGAACATGGTGCGCATCGCCACCTACATTGCACAGGGAGCGATGGCGTTCCTCCGTGCCGAATACAGGACCCTCTCCATTTTTGTCATTCTGGTCTCCATCCTTCTCGCCTGGCAGGGAGCGGTGACCGAAGAGTCTCACTCCATGATTGCCATTTCGTTCATTTTCGGTGCGGTTTCTTCCGGGATTGCCGGCCTGATCGGAATGAGAGTCGCGACCAAAGCGAATGTGAGAACCACCCAGGCGGCGAGAACCAGTCTGGGAAGGGCGCTTGAAGTTGCGTTTTCAGGTGGTGCTGTGATGGGTCTGGCGGTTGTCGGCCTGGGTGTTTTTGGACTGGGGCTGCTCTTGCTGCTTTTCTGGCATTTTGATCTGCTGGGAGTGGTCGGCAGCAACGATACACAGACCGCTCTTTTTATCGTCATCAATGTGGTTACCGGTTTCTCCTTCGGGGCCTCTTCCATCGCTCTCTTTGCCCGGGTAGGGGGAGGAATCTACACGAAAGCCGCCGATGTGGGCGCCGACCTTGTAGGGAAAGTGGAGGAAGGGATCCCCGAGGATCATCCGCTCAATCCCGCAACCATTGCCGACAACGTGGGGGACAACGTTGGGGACGTTGCCGGTATGGGTGCCGACCTGTTTGAATCCTATGTGGGATCCATGGTGAGCTCCATGGTGCTGGGTGCTGTTTTTTACTCCATTTTTGAAGGGTTGCAGGACGCCGCACTCGGTGGCCTGAGTGCTGTTTTTCTTCCGCTGCTTCTGGCGGCAACCGGTATCGTGACCTCAATTATCGGTACCTTCTTTGTGCGTGTGAAAGAAGGTGGAGATCCTCAGAAAGCCCTGAACCTTGGCCAGTTCGGATCGGCCATCCTGATGGCAGTTCTCTTCTACTTTATCATTGACTGGGTGCTCCCGGCAAGCTGGAGCTACAATGACCCCCTTTACGGTGTGGTCTTCGAGTACACCTCGCTGAAGGTTTATCTGGCTACGATTATCGGACTCATTTCCGGTGTCGGGATCGGCCTCATCACCGAATACTACACCGGATTCGGAAAGAGACCGGTGCTTCAGATCGCCGAGCAATCTGTGACCGGCCACGCCACCAATATCATTGCCGGTCTGGGTGTCGGGATGATGTCGACGGCCATCCCTGTTCTGATTATCGCCGCTGCCATCATGATCTCTTTTAAAATGGCGGGACTTTATGGAATTGCGATCGCTGCGGTCGGGATGCTCGCCAACACCGGGATTCAGCTTGCTGTTGATGCCTACGGACCGATCTCCGACAATGCGGGCGGAATTGCAGAGATGTCCGAGCTGCCGCCCGAGGTCCGGGAACGTACCGACCGGCTGGATGCGGTCGGCAATACGACGGCAGCGATCGGAAAAGGTTTTGCGATCGGTTCTGCAGCACTCACGGCGCTGGCGCTCTTTGGGGCTTACATGACGTCTGCCGGAATCGCAACCATCGACCTCTCCAAGGCGGATGTGATTTCGGGGGTATTTGTCGGAGGGGTTCTCGCTTTTGTTTTCTCCGCATTATCCATGAATGCTGTGGGACGGGCGTCCAAGGCGATGATTGAGGAGGTTCGTCGTCAGTTCACCACCATTCCCGCTCTGAAGGCTGCGCTGGAGGTGATGCGGCGAAATGAAGGAAAGGATCAGAGCGAGTGGAGCGCCGGGGATCTGCAAACGTTTCAGGCTGCGCACGGGAAGGCGGAGTACAGCAGATGTGTTGAGATCTCCACCGTATCCGCGCTGCGCGAAATGCTTCTGCCCGGATTTCTTGCCATTGCAGCTCCCGTGGCTGTCGGCTTTCTTTTTGGAAAAGAGGCTCTTGGTGGTCTGCTGGCTGGTGTGACGGTCGTAGGGGTTCTTATGGCCATTTTCCAGGCCAATGCCGGTGGTGCCTGGGACAATGCCAAGAAAATGGTTGAAGCGGGAGTAACCATTGATGGTGAGCTCCACGGAAAAGGCTCGGAGGCGCATAAGGCGGCGGTGACCGGAGATACGGTCGGTGACCCGCTCAAGGATACCTCAGGCCCTTCACTCAACATTCTGTTGAAACTTATTTCGATCATTGCCCTGGTGATCGCCACGGCACTCTGATGGCTTTCCCGGAATGGGATGCCGCTATGTCACACCATTGACAGCAACGAGACAGTGATTGCCGTAGCAGATCGAACGGTTGCTGCGGCAAACCGATTTGAAATCTTCCGAAAGGGTGATTGTGAAAAACCGGTGATTCGGCATGGATCTCTTCAAGCTCTTGTTTGAACACGATCTCCGTACTGAGGATCTGGTGACCGGAGGTTCTGTTCATGAGTTTCGCCGGAAAGAAGCCTCCATCGCCGACTTTATGAAACCGGACCCGACCTGGTCGCGGTTTCTCTTTTCGGGAACCCGGCTCACGGATTCCCCTTCGGATCCAATGAACTTTGGCCTGAGTGAGCTTGAAAGCTTTCCGCTCCTGATCGAGAAGATTGAGTCAGGAATGGGTGAAGGGCGCTACTTCACCCGGTCAGGTCGAAAAGAGGAGCTGCGGGAAGCACTGGAGGAGACGGCTGTCGGAGAGGCGATTCTCTGGAGCCGGAAGGAGACTCCGGATGCGGATCCCGGAGCTCTCCAGGGCGATTCGGGACTTCCGGGGGGTGAGCAGGGAGCCGCTCTGAGGGAGATCCTCGAGGCCGGTGACAGGGTTCTGCGGAAAGAGAAGGCGGAGCATGGATATGACCTGCATCTTTTCACAGCCAGGAACATCTATCCGGATCTCTTCTGGCCCCTGAAAGAGCTGCTTGGCGGTGAGTTCCGCTTCTTCAGCATGAATGGAAAAAGAATCCGGACAGAGAGAAATTTCTATTTCGAAAAACGGAGTCTGAATCTCTTTCCACACGGAGTGGAAGAGGTCTTTCCGGGGACCATGCTTTAGTTCAGCACCCAGCCTGATGACCTATCTTGATAAATTGACTCGATCGGTTCAAGAAAGCCGGTCCCTGCTCTGTGTCGGTCTGGACCCCAATCCGGAGCGGATTCCCTCCCCCCTGAAAACGGGAAGGAGCGACCGGTGTGAGCAGGTGTTGCGTTTCTGTCTGGATGTGATCGATGCAACAAGCGAACACTGTGCGGCCTTCAAACCCAATCTCGCTTTTTTTGAATCTCTGGGAGCGGACGGATTCAGTGTCCTGCACCAGGTGGTTGAACAGATCCCGGCGGGAAAAGTGATCATTGCCGATGCCAAACGGGGCGATATCGGGTCTACCGCACATCACTACAAAATGGCCCTCTTTGACCGTCTCGGGGCCGATGCCGTTACGCTTAATCCTCTGATGGGTTTCGATACGATGGATCCGTTCATGGAGGATGCTTCCCGGGCGGTATACGCCCTTGTCCTCACCACGAATCCGGGAGCACGGGATCTGCTGACCCGTCCGTTCGAAGGGGAAAAATCGCTTGCCACCTACATTGCAGGTCGTCTGCATGAGAAAGCTTCAGAGAGCCGGACCCACCTCGGCATGGTGGTCGGAGCGACCTGGCCCGACGAGCTGCTGCCTGTCCTTGATGCATGCCCGAATGCCTCGCTGCTCATCCCCGGAGTGGGGGCGCAGGGAGGAAGCATTCAGGATCTGATACCGGTTCTCAAGAATCATCCCGGGATTCCTCTCATCTCGGCAAGCCGCTCGGTGATCTATGCAGGGGGAGACCGCAGGGAGTGGAAATCGGAAGTGGCACGAAGTGCCCGGGAGCTGAGCAGGGAGCTGCTGCCGCTGGGAGAGAGGTTTTTTGCATGAGTGGAAAAGATGAGGTAATCATCTACACAGACGGAGCATGCAGTGGCAATCCGGGACCGGGTGGATGGGGTGCGATCCTGATCTCGAAAGGAATGGAAAAGGAGATTTCGGGGGGTGCTCCTGCAACCACCAACAACCGCATGGAGATGACGGCCATCATAGAAGCGTTCAGGGCGCTCAAACGCCCCTGTCGTGTCCGTCTCCACAGCGACAGTGCCCTGATCATCAACGCTTTCAAACAGGGATGGATCCGCAACTGGCAGCAGAGAGGTTGGCGGAAAGCGGATGGAAAGCCGGTAGAGAATCTTGATCTCTGGCAGGAGATGCTGCGTGTGATCGAACCGCACGAGGTGGAGTGGATCAAGGTAAAAGGGCATTCGAATGATGAACTGAACAACCGGGCCGATCGTCTGGCTGTTGCCGCATCACACCAATACCGATAAAAAACTGTCGGGCCGGGAGATGAAGCTGCCGGATCTTTCCGGAACTTCATGATCGGGTCGGCTGCCCATCAACACGGCTCTTTCCGGAGAATCCTGATCGGGTAGGGCCCCCATATCCATCAACAAGACTCTTTACGGCTCTTTCCGGGGCTTCATGTTCAGGTGCCGCTACCCATCAACAGAGGCCTGTTCGTAGCGGGCAAAAGGGCGGATTCCCAGACCGTCAAACTCCCCTCTTTGAGCTTTCATATAGCCGGTCACCGCGATCATCGCCGCGTTGTCTGTGCAGTACTCCAGACGGGGAATCAGAAGCTCCACTCCGAGTTCATCGGCGATCTGCCCCGCTTTTTCACGAAGCATGCTATTTGCGGAGACACCACCGGCCAGCATCATCACCGGAACCCCTGTCTCCTCTACCGCTCTCTTCAGTTTCCGAGCCAGGACAGCGGTGATCGCTTCCGACACGCTTGCACAGATATCGGCCAGATGTTTCCGGACGAACTCCTCCCCCTTCTCTCTCGTGTAGTAGAGTACGCTGGTTTTCAGTCCGGAAAAGCTGAAGTCGAATTTCTCTCCCGGCAGAGCCTGGGGGAAGTCGTGAAACCGGGGGTCTCCTTCCCGTGCCAGCCGGTCAATCTCGGGGCCTCCGGGCCAGGGGAGCCCCAGTATCTTTCCGATCTTGTCGAACGCCTCTCCGGCCGCATCATCCCGTGTTTTGCCCAGCACCCTGTGCCGGAACGGGGCGGTTACATGAACCAGCCGTGTGTGTCCCCCCGAAACGGTAAGGCAGACAAACGGGTAGACCGGCGGGTTTTCAATGAAATTGGCATACATGTGGGCGTCGATATGGTTGACGCCGATAAGGGGTTTCCGCCGGCCAAGGGCGAGACCTTTCGCAAAGCAGAGGCCGACAAGCAGCGATCCCATCAGCCCCGGCCCCTGGGTGACTGCGATGGCATCGATCTCCCCGAGCGACGTATCCGCCTCCTCAAGCGCCTGCCTCACAATGGGGGAGATGGCGGTCTGGTGCGCTCGTGATGCGAGCTCCGGAACGACACCTCCCCATTTGGCATGGATGGCCTGAGAGGAGATGATGTTTGAGCGAACTCCTTCCGGAGTGTATACCGCTGCCGCAGTCTCATCACAGGAGGATTCTATGCCGAGGATGATCATGGGTGAACCGCTTCGGGGATTGTTTTACGCGATAATCCGGAGGCTTAATTTACCCTTTTCGCACTGTAGAAACCGAACGTTTCCATCATCCGGTCGAAGATTCCGGTGTTGTGGTAGACACCGGTGAACCGTTCCGCTCCCGGACCGAAGGCAAAGACAGGGACCATGGTACCGGTATGGTCTGTGGTGGTGAACTCAATCCCGACTTCTCCGGTGAAGTGGTCGTACCGGTTGATGGAGACCCCGCCGGTTTCGTGATCGGCGGTGACCACGACAAGGGTGTTGCTCTCCTTCCGGGCAAAGTCGATCGCTGCTCCGACAGCCCGGTCAAAGTCGAGGGTCTCTTCGATGATCCATTTGGCATCGTTGGAGTGGCCTCCCCAGTCGATCTGGGAACCTTCCACCATCAGAAAGAATCCTTTCGGATTTGAGGAGAGTCGTTCAATGGCGATCTCTGTGGCTACGGAAAGCATCTCCCCGCGGCCGGCGGAGTAGCGGGGCAGATCCTTGTCGGCCAGAAGACCCGCCACCTTCCCTTCCGGGAGTTTTCTGATCTGCTCCAGATCGCCCGAGAGCCGGTACCCCTTTTCAGAGAGTTCATCGAGAAGGTTCCGTCCATCCGAACGGTTGTTGAAATAGCGCAGACCGCCACCAATGAAGAGATCGATATCGGTTTTCAGAAAATCGGCTGCAATCTCCTCGTGCATTTCACGGTCCGGCTGGTGGGCGATGAAGCTTGCCGGAGTGGCATGAGTAACGGAACTGGTGGCGATCAGACCGCTCGACAGACCGTTCTCAATGGCGTGGTGCAGGATGCTTTTCACCGGATTGCGGTCGGGATCCAGACCAATGGCTCCGTCATAGGTGGTTGTCCCGGTCGCCAGAGCAGTGGCTCCTGCTGCGCTGTCGGTTATCCCGGATCCTTCTGTGGCAGGCCAGGAGTGTGTGGTGATCAGACCGGTATAGGGAGCTTCGGTTATCCTCAGTGTGTTTCCGTTCTCATTGTAGGCGGCGGTCACCTGAGAGAGTCCCATCCCGTCTCCGATGAAGAGAATGACATTCTTTGCCTTCGGGAGTTCCTTTCGGTCATTACCGGCCGATGTGGTGCAGGCTGTCATGAGAAGGAGCAGCCAGAGAAGAGCATGAGGCAGTTTTCGGTGCGAATTCACCATGGTGAGAACGTCAGTCAGTTTTGAGTTTCGTGGTGATGAACGGGTTTGTGAGATAAAAGGGGTGTGAGATGAACGGAAGGTGAACGGCAGGAGAGTCAGTCGGTCCTGAAGCCAGGCATGGCTTCAGAAAATGTGCTGAGGTCTCAGGCTGCTATTTATAGAGCATCAGTGCCACTGCCAGCAAGATCCAGCTGGCAATGAAACAGAGTCCGCCCAGCGGAGTGATCGCTCCAAGCCAACCGGTGCCGGTCAGTGCAAGCAGATAGAGGCTTCCGGAGAAGATGACGATTCCGGTTGCCATGAGCCTTCCGCTCCATTTCAGCAGGCTGGAATATTGCATCCGGATACGGATCGTGCCGACGAGAAGCAGTCCGATCGAGTGGTAGATCTGATAGGTCACCGCAGTCTGGTAGACATCGAATTCACGTGCGGAGAGGGTGTCTCTCAGCAGATGGGCGCCGAATGCTCCGGCCATGACGGAGAGGGCCATCAGCAGGGCACCGGTTACAAGAAACGTTCGGTTGCTGGAGTCCATGATCAGGGTGTGGATTGGGGATATCAGATTACTGGAAAATACCCAATTCTGATCATCGGTGACATGCTCAGAACGGGGCAGCTAGTACAACCGGCTCCCTGAAGGTGTGCCGTGTTCCGGCCATGGCGTTCCACGCTTCCAGAAGCACGATATAGATTCCGATCCGATTGCGCTCCCCCCTCTCTCCCCGGCCATCCCAGATGAGCTGTCCCCGGAGACCGGCCGGATGCTCCCGGGCGAGGGTCCGGACCTCCCTTCCGTAACGGTCGAAAATTCTGAGACGGATCAGGTAATCCGGCCGGTCGAACCTCCAGGAGATGACCAGATGATCCTCTTCTCCGTCACTATCGGGAGAGAAAGGATTGGGAGCGAGATGAATCCCCAATTTATACCCGGTAGAGTCCGGTGCAGCAAGCAGGGAGTTGGCCCTTCCTGGTGTCCCGCCCCGGAGGTCGGTGCTGGAGCTCCAGTTTGCGGGATCGTTCGATGCAGAGCCGGGAGCAATCCGCTCCAGCGAGATGCCACGGGTGGAGATCCGGTTCGGATTGTGCCAGTCCCGACGGTAATCCACCCGATCCAGTACCTGTCCGGATTCATCCGAGAGCAGTACCGTTCTTCCGGAAGCCGCCAGCCCGAGGGTGGATCGGTCGAAACGGATCGTGGTGAAACCGGGAGGTTCGGGAGGATCGGACGGATCGGGCAGATCGAAAAAACGGGCAACTCGTGACCGGGAGAAATCCCCGCTGCCGGTTTCGGGATAGAGCAGCGCAAACCCCTCGCCCGGGATCCAGAGTTCATCGTCCTCGGCAGGGTGGATCCTGGCTCCGGCTGCACCCTGCCGCTCCCTCAGATGAACTCCTTTCAGAGAAAGAGCGTAAGGTTTGCGGTTATAGAGCTCAATGTACTGAGACTGGGCCCGGCCGTCTTCCTGCAGCTCCCCCAGCGGCTCAAAAAGAATTTCATTGATGATGATATCCCCCGGACGGGGCGGAGATGCGATAAGGAGCGGAACAGGCTCCGGGGGTTCCACGTTTTGTGGGACGGAGTGATCCCCTCCGGCGGATGTAAGGAGCGGACGGAGGTTCCTGAATGTCAGAATGTCGGGACCGCCCTGAAGAGGGACATCCCAAAGAAGCTGAACCGAATGGTGTCCGGTTGGAAGGATCTGCCGGGGCGGGGGATGTTTCTGAAACATGAAGGCATTCGCCTTCAGGGACCGTGGATCGAGGGGGAGATTGAACCGGAGCTCCAGTGAGCGTGAATCTGGCTGGTGCAGCTCCTCGAGGGTGAATTTCGGAAGAAGCGCATCGGCGCGAAGATCTCCGAAAAAGAATCGGTTTGAGTTGGCCGCTGTATAGCGCAGAAGAAAACCGAAATGTCCGGAGGTGCTCCAGGTGGCATCGGTAATCTCTGGGGTGGTCTCTGCAAGACCGCTGCCATCCGGAAGAACCGAAATCTGCCATCGGCTCTCAACATCACGGGTAACAGTGATGCGGTAACCTCTCCCTGATTGAAGCTCCGTATGGGTCGAAAGCAGCTCGGTACGCTGCCCCCGGTCGAACCTCAGAAGCCGGATTTTCTTGTGATTTCCGTTCTCACCCAACTGAAGGGCATAACCCGAAACGGTGCTGCCGGAGAGAAAATCCAGATCGGCCCTGTCTGCCAGAAGAAATAGAAAGACTCTGTTGAGATTGCTGGCCGTAAAGTCGAACCGGAACCAAAACTCCCAGCGCCCGTAGGGGATCTCCAGAGGCAGGGAGAGCTGACTGCTCCGTTTGCCTTCCGGTGCGGAGAGACGCAGGAGAGGTCGGTCTGCTTCCCGGACAAAGAGAAAGTCGGATGTGTCTCCTGTCCATCCGGGGTGCCGGAATCCTCCGTCGAAGGTCTCATCCAGAACGGGGAGAGAATATCTGTCTGGAGCAGGTTGTCTTGCCTGTGCCATGGACAAGAACTGAAGAGAGAGTGCAAGAGAGAGCAATGTCGTCTGGAAGAGCGGCTTTGCCAGGCAGAGCGTCCCCGCCCGAAGGAGCGGAAGAGTCCGGAAATGACAGGAAAGGGTGGAGACCGCGCCTCGAAGAGGTGGCCGGGGTGTCCGGGGTGTGACGACATGCCGGCAGGCCGGCGGGAAGGGTGTCCGGTTCATCGGTCTGTTCCTTTTTGTTGATAGGAACAGACCGACCCGGATTCCTTACGTATAGAAGAGAAGAGAGTGGATGGTGACGGGAACCGGAACCCGTCAGTTCCGGTTCGTCACAAATCCCCGTGCGGCAAGCAGTTCCGCACTCAGGATGGCACCACCTGCCGCGCCACGAATCGTGTTGTGCGCCATGGCGATGAAAGAGTAGTCCATCACCTCGGTCTTTCGGACCCGTCCGACCGATGTGCGCATGCCTCGCTCATCGTCCACATGCAGCATCGGCTGGGGGTAGTTCTCCTCCTCATAGACATAGAGAGGATATTCGGGTGCGGAGGGGAGATCCAGATCACGGAGTGGATTCTGCCATGCACGAAGGGTTCCGATCACCTCATCGGCATCGGCAGGCTTCTGCACGAGATTGACAGAGACCGCCAGAAGGTGTCCGTTTCGCACCGGAACCCGGGTTGCTGTCGCCTGAATGGGAATTTCGGCCAGGTTGACCCGGTCTCCGTCCAGGGTGCCCAGGATCTTGAGGGGTTCGGAGTGAATTTTGGGTTCCTCTCCGCCAATGAAGGGGATGACATTGCCCATAATATCCAGACTCGGCACGCCGGGGTACCCTGCACCGGAGATTGCCTGCATGGAGGTGAGGACCACCGACTCGATACCGTAACGGTCCTGCAGCGGCTTGAGCGCCATCACGAGGGGGACCACTACACAGTTGGGGTTGGTCGCGATCCAGCCCTTGCCGTCCGGAGTGAAGTTCTGCTTGCGGATCAGTTCGGTGTGGTCCGGGTTCACTTCCGGCACCAGTAGAGGAACCTGATCTTCCATCCGGAAGTTTCTGGCATTGGAGACGACGGGGATTCCCGCACGGGCAAAATCGGATTCGATCTCCTCGGCGACGGAGGAGTCGAGCCCCGAGAAGACGAGATCGACATCTTTAAAATCATCGCTCTTGCACTCCCGCACGGTCAGTTCGGCAACGCTTTCGGGCAGGGGGGTCTGTTCGACCCACCGGGCGGCTTCCCGGTATTTTCGACCGGCAGAACGTTCAGAGGCTCCGAGAGCCGTGATTTCAAACCAGGGGTGATTTTCCAGAAGGCGAATGAATTTCTGGCCAACCGCGCCGGTTGCTCCCAGAATGCCTACTCGGTAGTTGGGCATCAGAATGGTCTCTATGAGTTTACAGTTGAAGAGAGAGGGTATGGGCGGGAAAAAACTTCCCAGAAACGCATAATAAGAAATCTGCCGGACAAATGATTCAGGAATCGGGCAGATTTTTGCTATCTTCCCCGATTCTGAAGGGCGGCTGTTTCGGGACCGTTCCGCTAAGGAATTGCCTCCCCGGCATTTCTGTTTGAAAACCGAAGATCAACCATCAATATCTCGAAGAGAATGTCTGTTACACATTTGCAGAGCCTGGACAAGATCGTATCCCTTTCCAAATCGAGAGGATTCATTTTTCAATCCTCCGAAATTTACGGGGGGCTGAGTGCCGTCTATGATTACGGGCCGCTGGGATCCGAACTCAAGCGGAATCTCCGTGACGCCTGGTGGACCGAGATGACACGCAGGCATGACAACATTGTGGGGGTGGATGCCGCGATCTTCATGCATCCGCGGGTCTGGGAGGCAAGCGGCCATGTGGAGGGGTTCAACGATCCGATGATCGACGACCGGCAGTCGAAACGGCGCTATCGTGCAGACATGCTGATCGAGCAGTATATCGCAAAGCTACGGAAGGAGGGAAAGGAGGAGACGGCCGACGAGGTGCAGAATCTGCTGGATACCTCGGGAACCCGGGAAGGGCTCTGTGAGGACCTTTACAGGATCATCATGGATTACGAGATCCGTTCCCCCGATTCCGGAGCATTCGACTGGACCGAGGTGCGGCAGTTCAACCTCATGTTCCAGACCCGATTCGGGGCCGTCGCCGGAGAGGATGATATTGTCTATCTGAGACCGGAGACCGCCCAGGGGATCTTCGTCAACTACAAGAACGTGATGGATACGGCGCGCCAGCAGATTCCCTTCGGTATCGCCCAGATCGGGAAAGCGTTCCGCAACGAAGTGGTGGCCCGTCAGTTCGTCTTCCGAATGCGGGAGTTCGAGCAGATGGAGATGCAATATTTTGTGGAGCCCGGTACTGATGAGGAGGAATATGAGAAGTGGCTCGCCAAGCGCCTCGGGTGGTATGAGACGATCGGTATCCGGAAGCAGTACCTCCGGATCGCCCCGCATCCGAAAGACAAGCTGGCTCACTATGCCCGGGCGGCTGCCGATATCCAGTACCAGTTTCCGATCGGCTGGCAGGAGGTGGAGGGAATCCACAACCGGACCGATTACGACCTCTCGCGCCACCAGGAGTTTTCCGGCAAGAAGCTTGAATATTTCGATGCGGCCAAACAGACCCGCTACATCCCCTGGGTGGTGGAGACATCGATCGGACTGGACCGCTGTTCTCTGATGGTGCTCTGCGATGCCTACCGTGAGGAGGAGGTGGAGGGAGAGACACGGGTTGTCCTCAAGCTGCACCCTGCTCTGGCTCCGATCAAAGTGGGGGTCTTTCCGCTGATGCGCAAACCGGAGCTGGTGGAGGTTGCCCGGAAGATCGAGGGGTCACTTCGTGAGGAGTTTCAGGTGATGTATGATGAGTCGGGCTCGATCGGAAAGAGATACCGGCGACAGGATGAGGCCGGCACTCCCTTCTGTGTGACGGTCGACTATGAGGGTCTTGAAGATCAGACGGTGACGATCCGTAATCGGGACGACATGACCCAGGAGCGGGTTTCGGCAGATCGTCTGGAAGAGGTGATCCGCAAAGGGCTCAGGAACTGGACACCCGGGGAGTAGAATCCCCGGGCTCCGCGTGGCTTTCCTGCTCAGTTTGCCGGCTGCGCGATTCCGATCACCCCGCACGCGAGGCGGCTCCCCGCATCCCCCGTTGGCTGGGTGGTGAAATCATCTTCGCCGGAGTGCACGATCACCGCATGACCCAGAATGGTATGGGTACCGGAAATCTCTATGATCCGGTCGATGCGTTCGTATCCTGCCGTTCCATCGCTGCCGGAGTTCAGATTTCCCATATCCCCCATATGCCGCTCTGTATCGTCCGGCCCGCCGTGAGGTCTGTTCAGGGGATTGTAATGCCCGCCGGCTGAAGAGGCGTCCGGAGCCGAGCAGTCACCATATTCGTGAATATGGAAGCCATGCCGGGCATCCGGGCTGAGCCCCGTGATATCGGCCTCTATGCGCACCCCGTCTCCGGATGCCTGGAATGTGACCGTTCCCGCAGTTTCATTTCCTTCTGTCGGATGAAGAACAGCGATCAGCCGGTCCGGTGCAGGCTGATCGGGAGCTGAGGGAGCAGAGAGTGATGAAATGGCCGTGGAGGGTTCATTCTCCTGCGGGCCGCAGGAGAGGAGCAGCATCAATAACATCAGAGAGAGAAAAGGCAGGGTTTGTCGGTTCAAAAAGAGCAGGGCGGAATGTCGATTCATGGAGCTGGTGGTTTTTGTTTCAGGTGTAGCGTATCACGATCTGAGGGCCGCATATTCCGATAGCATCCGGACAGGGAACCCGAACTTCTTTTGGGTAAATGATTGTGAAAAACTCTCATCCCGAAAAAAGTAACAAAGCCTGACCGGCGGCCATTCGCAAGAACCTCGCCATTACTCTCCGGTAACTCACCGCTCTCTTCCTAACTCACAGGACTCTCTCTAGTAACACACCAGAAGCCCGGCGGTGATTCAAAACTCATTTACCGGTCTATACTCAAAAACAGGAATTCCTCCTGAATTTGCTATGACGGGTTCACAAAACTGTTGCATCTCATTTCGAAAAATGAGATCTTTACACTCATGAATATCAAAGGGATACATATCTTGTTTGCCCCCATTCCTTTCCGTCGTCGCCCGTAAGGGCGTGCGAATTGAGTATCTGTTTCTTTTTTGGAAACCTGCATGCCCGCTCATCTCCTGATTCGAGCGGGTTTTTTTGTTTTTAACTCCGGCGGTTTCCTTCGAAAGTTTTCGACCTCCCATATCCAATCATCCATCCGAAATCTGTATCTTTAAACCCTTTTACCTGAAACGGATATCATGAAAGATCTTCTCACCATCACCGATTATACCCCGGGCCAGCTTCAGGACTTTATCGACCTGAGCGGTATCCTCCAGAAGGAGCCGCGGTCGGTCCTCGCCGGGAAGAATGTCCTGTTTGTTTTCGAAAAACCCTCCCTGAGGACAAAAATCGGAACCGAAGCCGCGATCAACCATCTGGCGGGTCGTGTGATTCATGCCGACCCGAGAGTTGTCCTGGAGTTTGACAACAACCCGTTCGGATGCCGGGAGAGCCTCTCCGACACCATCAGGAACATTTCGCTCTGGTGCGATGCGATATTTGCCCGGGTCTTCCATCATGAGTCGCTGGAGAAGATGGCGGCCGAGGCGGACATCCCGATCATCAATGCCCTCTGTGACCGGCATCACCCGATGCAGGCACTGGCCGACCTCTACACCATTCAACAGAATTTCGGACGCGAACGCAAGGTAACCGTCACTTTTGTGGGGGATGCCAACAATGTGGCCCGCTCTCTGATCCAGATCGGACTGATGTTCGGCCATCACATGAGGTTTGCCGGCCCGGAAAACTATTTCTGGACGCCGGAGGAGATCGCTCGTTTCGAGGAGCTCGCGAGAGAGTACGGCGGGACATTTGCCGCGACCACCGATGCCCGTGAAGGGGTGCGGGATAGTGATGTGATCTACACCGATTCGTTCATCTCCATGGGCGAGGAGAATGTACTGGAGCAGAAGCTTCTCCACTTTACCGGCTATCAGGTGAACGAAGAGCTGATGGCTGAAGCCGGATCCGATGCGGTATTCATGCACTGTCTGCCGGCTCACCGGGGGATCGAGGTGACCGACGCGGTGCTGGATCACCCCAATTCCTGGGTCCACAAACAGTCCCGTAACCGGATGATTGTATCAAAAGGGGTCTTCGCACGACTGATCTCACGGTCAGAAAAAGGCGATGAACTCTCTTCCCTCCTGAACCTTGTAATTGCGGAAAATGGAACAGACAACCTATAAAAAAGTCGCTTCCCACGAAGCGGAAAAAGGAACATTCGACCGGTGCCTGCTGCTCTACTCCGGCGGGCTGGACACCAGCGTGATGCTCAAGTGGATCCAGGAGGAGTATGAGTGCGAGGTGATCGCCCTGACCATCGACATCGGCCAGACGGCCGACAATCTGGATGCGATCAAGGAGAAGGCGATCCGTCTGGGAGCGAAAGAGGCGATTGTCGTCGATGCGAAAGAGGAGTTTGCCGAACTCTGCATGGAGGCGGTCAAGGCGAATGCCGATTACCAGGGAGGGTATGCCCTGGGGTGTCCGCTTGGCAGGGTCATGATCTCGAAAATCGCTGTGGATGTGGCGCGGGAACATGATTGTCAGGTGATTGCTCATGGCTGTACCGGCAAAGGGAACGACCAGGTCCGGTTCGAGGGCTACATCATCACTCTGAACCCCGACCTGAAGATCATCGCGCCGGTCCGGGAGTGGGGAATGGGCCGTGATGAGGAGATCGCCTACGCCCAGGAACATGGAATTCCGGTCGATCAGACCAAAGAGAGTCCCTACTCCTACGATGAAAATATGTGGGCCAACACCTGTGAGGGGGGTGAAATCGAGAACCCGTCCGAAATTCCGCCGCTTGAGCGGATCCTGCGCTGGTGCAAGACCCCTCAGCAGGCGCCCGACCAGCCTGTTCAGGTAACCATCGGATTTGAAGAGGGGCGTGCGGTCTCGCTGGACGGTCAGCCGGTCAAGCCGGCCGAGCTGATCAACCGCCTGAACCGGCTCGGGGGAGAGAACGGTGTGGGGTACTTCCACCTGATCGAGGACCGGGTGGTGGGGCTGAAAGTGAGGGGGGTCTATGAGAACCCAGGTGCCCACATCCTGATCCAGGCGCACAAGAATCTGGAACAGCTGGTCTCCACCCGCGAGGAGAACGAGCTCAAGACCATCATTGATCAGAAGTGGGCCTATCTCTGCTACGGAGCGAAATATTTCGAGCCGGTAATGGACAACATCCGGGCCTATATCAATGAACAGAACCGGAAGGTGACCGGCCAGGTGACCGTTCGTCTCTACAAGGGGAACTGTGAGGTTGTGGCACTGGAGTCTCCCTGGTCCCTGTTTGATGAGAATCTGGCGACCTTTAACCGGTCGGCCGACTTCAATCACAATGCATCGGCCGGGTTTATCGAGCTCTGGAATCTTCCCCAGAAGACGGCCTATCAGCTCAAGCAGCAGGTTCTCAATCAGAAGAAAGGATCCTGATGGCAAAACTGTGGGAAACCGGGGCTTCCGGATCATCCGGCGGAGAGTCGGAAAAGCGCGGGCTGTCCCGTCAGGTGGAGGCCTTCACGGTCGGCAAGGACTATCTGCTGGATCGGGTGCTTCTGCCTTATGACCTGGAGGCATCGGCCGTTCATGTTTCCGCTCTCCGGAAAGGGGGCCTGCTCACCGAAGAGGAGGAAGAGCTACTCAGGAACGGGCTCTCGGAGATCCGCAGACTCTGGGAAGCGGGGGAGTTTCCCATTCTGCCGGAACATGAGGATGGACATACGGCCATAGAAGTCTGGCTTACCGGCAAACTGGGGGAGCTCGGAAAGAAGATCCACACCGGGCGTTCACGGAACGACCAGGTTCTGACCGCCGTCCGGCTCTATGAGCGGGATCAGCTCCGGAAGACGCTCGAACAGGCGGCCGATTGTGTGCTCGCCCTTCTCGACCAGGCCGATCTCCACCGGGAGTGGGTGATGCCGGGATACACCCACACGCGGAAAGGGATGCTCTCCAGTGTGGCCCAGTGGCTCGGTGGTTACGCCGAGCTGCTGATCATGCAGCTGGAAGCCTCCGCCGGAATCCGGCGGCTGGTCGGCCGGTCCCCTCTCGGAACGGCAGCGGGATTCGGAACAACCCTCGACCTGGACCGGGAATTCGTCTCCGGACAGCTGGGTTTTGAGCAGCCGCTGGTCTGCGCTACCTCCGCACAGCTGAGCCGCGGCTGGATCGAACTACAGCTGGTGGACTACCTGTCGGGTCTGACCTCCCTTCTGGCCCGTCTGGCCGGTGACATCATCCAGTTCAGCAGTGAGGCGTACGGTTTCATCGATATTGATCCGGTTTTTTGTACCGGATCGAGCATCATGCCGAACAAGCGGAACCCCGATGTCGCCGAACTGATCCGCGGCAGCCAGGGAGAGATGGCGGGATTCTCCGCCACTCTGCGAGAAATCATCTCTCCTCTGGGGAGCGGTTATCACCGCGATCTGCAGCTGACCAAAGAGCCGGTGATCGGTGCCTTTGAAAAGGCACAGGAGTTGATCCGGATGAGTGGACTCCTTGTCCGTGGATTGTCTTTCAATCGGCAAGCCCTTGAGCAGGCATGCACCTCGGATCTTATGGCTGCCGAGGAGGCGTATCGTCTTGTGAAAGAGAAAGGAGTCACCTTCCGGGATGCTTACCGTCTTGTGAAGGAACAGCTGGAGAGCGGAGAAGCCGCGCGCAGAGGGATTGCCAATCCGGTTGAGCTGCTCGGGCAGTATACCCAGCTTGGTTCACCCGGGAATCCCGGGATTGAACGTCTGAAAGAGCAAATCGGAGCATTTCGTAGTGGCCTGTAGGGGAAAGCAGAGGGGATCTCTCAGATCATCCTTCATACGAAACAGGAACTGACGAATTCTACGTTTCCGCGGGGGGCAGATCCGGCAGGTTCTCCGCAATTTCGGATGCCCTGCAGGTTACCGGATTCAGCTTGAAATCCCAGCTGTGACGGATTTCATCCCGGACGAAGTGAAAACACCTTCCGGCAATCTCTTCCGGTGCTCCTCCTGCGGCAGCCAGTTCTTCTGCTTTCGCCAGAACTGCAGGCGTCCTCCAGTCTATGTATTCGGTCGATTCCAGGTACTTCTTCATGGTCACAGGTATCGGATCAGGATGTTCCGGCAGAACGGCAGGGAATAAGCCTCCTTCAAGGCAGAAGAGGAGTCAGGTACCCGGCATGAGTCCGGTGCCGGAGGGTCATTTTCGAAGAAGTTCCGGCACAGGGCGGATGGTGATGACCGGCCGGTTCACATTCTGAATCACTTTTTCGGCCGTCGAGCCCAGGATGAAGTGGGCGAGTCCGCTATGCCCGTGGGTGGCCATCACCACCAGATCGGCATTTTCACTGGCGAACCGGGCAATTTCGTAATGGGCCGATATTCCCCTTTCAATACGTGTATCCAGTGGAACGCTGCTCTCTTTTCCTCTGCGCACCACAATCATGCGGTCTTCGAAATCAGTTTCCACCCGCTCGATCCGGATCTGATGATGCCCGTGATCGGTAAGAAATTGATTGACCCGTTCAACCAGATTTTCATAAGTGCCCCTCTCCTCACCCTGCATGTATTCCCGGAGCAGCTCATCTTCGGGCGCCCCGTAGAGCTCCATCACATGATAGAGCAGGAGACGGGATCCGAGTGTTGCGGCCAGCTCCGCAGCAAGCGGAAGCGCACTGAGTGAAATCGTCGAGAGATCGGTCGGTACCAGGATGGTTTTCGGTTTTTCGCCATTGAAATCTCTGTCCACACAAAAAACGGGAACCGTGGAATTGCGGATCACCCGTTCGGCAGTTCCGCCGCGTAGCCGGCTGTTGTGGCTTCCGCGCGTTCCGATCACAATCATGTCGTAACCGTTCTCGACGGCATGCTGAACAATCACCTCGGAGGGTTTCCGGTCGATTTTTACATCATAGCGTCCACGGGCGGAATCCGGAAACATACTCTCCAGGATCTCCGCACATCGCTCCTCCGATTCCTTCTGGATTTTCGGATAGATATCTTCCGACATGTTAACCGACAAACCGATTCTCTTGTAGCTCTCATGCAGGTATTTGGCCGTGGGAATGACGTGCAGAAGATCAACCCGGCCTCCGAAGGTCTCCGCCAGTTTCCGGGCAGCCGGATAGGCGGCTGCCGCCCCTTCTGAAAAGTCGGTGGCGACAAGGATTTTTTTTATGGCGATCATGATTCTCCCGTCCCGATTAAGTTATATCTAAGTTGAACTCTTTCGCCGCAAAAATTCAAGCCCTCCAACCAGAATAAGACCGATCACCATTCCCGCCATCCCGTGGTGCAGAAGACCGGGTTCCCACCCCTCTGGCTGATTGATCCCGGGAATATAGGGATCCGATTTCACCAGTTTGCGTTCTATTCGCTCTACTTCTATGGTTCCACTCTCTTCTTCTCTATCTCCAAGACGGTACCAGGAAAGAGGCGATGAACGAGCCGTTCCCTGTTGTAATCCGATTACAAGCGGATCGGTGAGAGGACGCATCTCGACCAACGAGACTTCCTGTCGGTAGGTTCTCTCCTGCCATGGCCAGATGGCGGAGAGCGAGCCGATCATGATGCCGATCATCACCATCAGGGTAACCGTGTGATAGTGTTTCAGAAGCCAGGAGAGAATTCTGGAAAAGAGTACAAGACCGGTGATTCCGCCCAGGAGAAGAGGAAGAAGTGCAGCGATGGATGCAACCGTATCCGGTCCGCCTATTCCAGCCACATTCCCGAGGATGTAGTCATACTTGCCAAGAATAAGAAGGATATAGGAGCCGGAGATGCCGGGGAGAATCATGGCACAGAAAGCGATCATTCCGCTCAGAAAAACAAAGAGGAAGTGTTCCGGAGTATTGGCGGGAACGAGATTGACAATCCACAATCCGAACAGAGTGCCGCCCAGAAGGGCTGTCCGGGCGTCCCATCTCTTTCTTTCCGGACCGATCTCTCTGATGAGCAGGACGACCGAGCCGAGGATCAATCCGAAAAAGAGGCCGAACACCAGTTCCGGATCTGTATGCATGTAGATCTGCAGCGGGATGACCCGGGTGAAGAAGGCGATGGCTCCTACGACGCCGCCAAGTAGGATCAGGAGAAATCTCCAGTGGAATGTTCTGAAGAAGCGACCGAAACGGAGTGTGAGCAGGGAGAGAAAAGACTCCCTGTTCAGGCTGCTCATGGCGTGGATCAGACGGTCATAGATTCCCGTGATGAGGGCCATGGTGCCTCCGCTGACACCGGGGATGACATCGGCTGTGCCGACCAGGCATCCTTTCAGAAAGAGCCAGGGGGCTTCACTCCAGCTGGTTTCGTCGGTTGATCCGGTCTCTTCACGTTTCGAATCGTGGCTCATCTTTCGCTTGTCCAAATGGGGTGTCTGCAGATCATTTATGGGTGGAATTCCGGACGGGCCCTCCGTCAGGTGCCGGAGAGGCCCGGATCCTCCCACTATCGGAGGGGGAAGATCAGGATTGCCAGGCCCCTTTCCGGGACGGTCAGGGGTAGAGGATCTCGGCCCCCCGCCCTTGTGAGATGAGGGACTGATAGGTCTCCAGTTCCTGGAGGACGGCCGGATCGGTCAGGTCAAGGGTCCGCTTCTGTTCAGCGGACATATAGGCCGCCTGGACCAGTCGTGTTATCTCCAAGCCATACTCAAATGTATAGAGGGCATCCTTTCCCGCCGAGAAGGAGTCTACCGCATCACGCAGCTCCTCCACATATCCGTAAAGATCGGCCTCGTTGGGTTGAACGGTGAGCAGTCCGCGCGAAGAGGTCGCTTTTTCCAGAGCGGTCTCTGCATCGGCCGCACCTTCAGCCGCCTCATCCCCGATAAAGATCTCAAGAGGAGAGAAGAGGGTATTCACTTCCATGGCGTAACCGGGACCGAGCCCGTCCATCGAGAGACGCAGCCCCTGTTTGTCGAACATCCAGGAATCGGTGAACTGACCTTTCAGAAGCTGTCCGGTCTCCGGATTCCGGAATGTGACTATGCCGGTGGAGAAATCTTCGGCCGGGGTTTTCTCGTAGTCGACACCGTAGCGTGCCTTAAGCTGTTCGCGGAACCGGGGCTGCCCCCACTTGAGCAGGGAGGTGTCCGCCTGGATCGCTACCGGCTCCAGGAAGAGCGGATCCTTGTCGGGAGGAGTGAGGATGTGACGGCAGATGGCAATACTGTGGCATCCCATATCAGAGAGCACTCCACCTCCCTGTTTCACCGGATCCCAGAACCAGCTGTTGTGCGGGCCGGCGTGTTCCTCGGTGCTTCGTGCAAGCATGAAGGGACCCATCGCCTCCTGCTGGGGCCGGAGCTGTTCGATCGCCTTGTTGATCACCCTCATGTAGAGCTGGTTCTCAAAGTAGGAGGTCTTCAGGTTTGCCTCTCTGGCCAGCTCCACCATTCGCCTCGATTCAGCCATCGTGCGTCCCAGAGGTTTTTCGCAGATCACACCCATGCATTGTGCTCCCGCTTTCACGGCATCGGCAATCTCTTCCATGATGGCGATGCGGGTATAGTTGGGACTGAAGATGGCGATCGCATCGACCTGTTTCGCCATCTCGGTCACCGAATCCACCACTTTCGGATCACCAAGGCCATTTTTTCTGGCAAATTCGGCCAGCTCATCCGCTCCGCCCCGATTGTAGATGGCGCTCAATTCGCAGTGCCTGACCTGAATCATCGCGGTGGCCAGGAAACGGGCGATGAATCCGGAACCGATAAAACCCACTCTGATTTTTTTCATAACCGTTTGATTACGTTCGATTTTATGGTGATGCGGATGAGGTTACGGAAGATGGTCCGGTTATGCAATCGGGGCGTCCGGGCAGCAACGGCCCTCGGATGAGATCAGGTCGAACCGTTGCGGTGATGCAGTCGTGAATTCGTATCACATGCAATCGGAATCACCCGATCCGAATGGACAGACGGGTAAGGGTCGGGAAATTTCAGTCGTAGAGGAGTTCGCGGTAGGCAGTCTGAAGCTTGCGTGCCATCGGTCCCGGTTCACCGGTTCCGATCGGACGGCCGTTTACCTTGACCACCGGCTGGATATCGGTTGTCGTTCCTGTAAAAAAGAGCTCATCCATCCTGTCCAGCTCTGTTTCCCGGATCCCCTCTTCGCGAACAGGTATGCCAAGCTCGCCGGCAAGTTCAATCACCACCCGGCGGGTGATCCCGCTCAGGATCAGATTTGAGAGAGGAAACGTGTAGAGTACCTGATCCCGCACGCCAAATATATTGGCGTTGGGGCTTTCGGTGATGACTCCGTCCCGAACCATCAAGGCACTGTTCACCCCTGCTTCGAGCGCTTTCTGACGTGCCAGAACGTTGGGCAGCAGGTTGACGGTCTTCAGATTGCATCGGTGCCAGCGAACATCCTCCAGGGTGATGGCATCCACACCTGTTTCATGCAGATCGTTGTGGGGTTGAAAAGGAGAGGTGGAGAGGTAGAGAGTGGGAGGAACCGCGGGTTCGGGGAATTGATGGGTTCTTGGCCAGGCCGCTCCGCGGGTGACCTGGATATAGAGACTGGCTTCTCCCGAAAGGTGTCCGTTTTTGCTCAGCAATTCACGGCTTGCTTCCTGCATCCTCTCCAGTTCCTGCGGCGGGAGGTTGATTTGCAGCCCTTCCAGACCCTCCCTCATCCGCATGTAATGCTCCTCTTCACGGAAGAGCCTGCCCTCCACCACCCGGATCACCTCGTAGATCCCATCCCCAAAGATGAATCCGCGGTCATAGACCGGGATGGCGGCCTCTTCCAGCCTGAGAAACGATCCATTCAGATAGACAGTTGTGCCGGTATTCTCCGGTGCGGAATGGTGGGTGGTAATTACGGGTTTCTCCATCTGAACAAAACGGGATAAGGCGGGTTAAGGGGAGGTAAAGAACTGCGGTGCGTCTGGTTACCGGGAGTGGAGGTTAGAAAACCTTGTACAAGAGAAATATCGGATTTTCTACAAAAAGTTCACATTTCATTCTATTTCCCTTCGGTACTTTTGAGCCTACCTTTTTCTCAGACAGTTGAGTTGAAAAGTTTTCAGCCCGCTGTCAGAGATCGTTCTTCAACCGGCTTTTATGAAAACAATCGATTCAGGAGAGAGATTCCGAAAGGGGTCATGAGGGGAACCGATTTTGTGACAATGTGCAACCGACGTGATAAAAAAGCGCAGATGGCATCTGCGCTTTTTTTATTTCCAGTCGTCCAGTCGTCCGCGTCAGCCGATCTCCCAGGTTTCGGTCCCCTGAATCAGTCGGTCCAGGTCCCCTGCACCTTTCTGTTCGATCGCTGCTGCGATCTGAAGATTGACATCTTCATCATAGTTTCTCCGCTCTCTTGCAAAGAGAACACCGAACGGACGAGGAAGGTGCGGGTCCTCTCCCTCATAGGGAGAGTCAAAGAAGCGGGAGAGAAGATGGGCCTTGATCGGGTCCTGCTCGTCATGGATCCAGAGATCTTCCGGGCTGAAACCGCTATCCGTCAGATCAACCACTTCAGGACGAAGTCCGTCAAGCCGGATTCCCTTCTCTCCGTTGCTGAACGTGAGAGGTTCCCCATGCTCCAGATAGATCGTCTCCCGGGGACGGCTCTTCTTATCGGTGAAGAGTTCGAATGCACCGTCATTGAAGACAATACAGTTCTGATAGATCTCCAGCATGGAGGTGCCGCGGTGCTGATGAGCACGGAGCAGCATCCTGTTCAGGTGTTTGGGATCCCTGTCCATGGCCCGAGCAACGAAAGAACCGTCCGCTCCGAGACTGAGCGCCAGCGGATTGATGGGATGGTCGATCGATCCGAAGGGGGTCGATTTAGTGACCGATCCTGCGGGTGCGGTCGGGGAGTACTGTCCCTTTGTCAATCCGTAGATCTGGTTGTTGAAGAGCAGGAGATTGACATCCACATTTCGCCGGAGCAGCTGGACAAAGTGGTTGGCTCCGATGGAGAGGGAGTCTCCGTCTCCGGTGATGATCCAGACGCTCAGATCCGGGCGGCTCAGCTTCAGGCCGGTGGCGATGGCTGGCGCCCGGCCGTGAATCGAGTGCATCCCGAAGGTGTTCATGTAGTAGGGGAACCGGGACGCACAACCGATTCCCGAGATGAAGACAATTTTTTCACGGGGGATCCCCAGATCGGGCATCACCGTCTGAACCTGTTTCAGAATGGTATAATCACCGCACCCGGGGCACCACCGTACCTCCTGGTCCGAGGAAAAATCCCGGGCGGAATATTCGAGGTGTGTCCCGTCGCCATTCAGGTGTCTGCTGATTTTGGTATCCAGTGGCATGGCTCTTCTCCTAACGTCCGTTTAAATGGGAGGCTGCAGCCTCGGGGCTCTGCAGGTTTTTCATTACCTGCTCTTTAAGATCCCGCACCCGGAAGGGGCGCCCCGTAATCTGGTTGATTCCTTTGGCCGGGATCAGGAACCGGTCTCTCAGAATCCGGACCAGCTGTCCGTCGTTGATCTCCGGTACAAAAACATGTCGGTATCCGCGCAGAAGCTCTTCAAGATTTTTCGGGAAGGGATTGAGATATCGAAGGTGGACATGGGCCACATCAACCCCTTCTTCACGCAGCTCCTTAACAGCGGTCCGGATGGAGCCGTAGGTGGAACCCCACCCGACGAGTACAGCTTCCCCCCTGGCGCCCCCCAGTTCCACATCCTGAAGGGGGATATGGTCCGCCACGGCTTCTACCTTGTCCCTGCGCAGATGAACCATCTTCTGGTGGTTTTCCGGATCGTAGGAGACATTGCCGGTCTCATCCTCTTTTTCCAGTCCTCCCACCCGGTGCTCCAGACCGGGGGTGCCGGGAATGGCCCAGGAGCGGACCAGACGCTCATCCCTGCGATATGGCTGGTAGTCAGGATCTTCCTCGTTTCGTGCCGGCTCAAAAGAGACATCGATCGGCTGCAGGTCGGCCGCCTTGGGAAACCTCCAGGGTTCAGATCCGTTTGCCAGATAGCCGTCCGACATGAAAAAGACCGGCGTCATGTGTTCCAGGGCGATACGGCACGCTTCATAGACCGTTTCAAAGCAATCGGCCGGTGAACGGGGAGCCACAACCACAACCGGGCTCTCTCCGTTGCGCCCGTAGATCGCCTGCATCAGGTCGGCCTGTTCTGTTTTGGTCGGCATCCCGGTAGAGGGGCCTGCCCGCTGGATATTGAGCACCACCAGGGGAAGTTCCAGCATCACTGCCAGTCCGATCGCCTCACCTTTCAGGGCGATTCCGGGCCCGGAGGAGCTGGTCACCCCCAGACTCCCTCCAAAGGAGGCACCGATGGCCGAAGAGACCGCGGCAATTTCATCCTCTGCCTGGAAGGTATAGACGCCGAAATTTTTGTGACGGGAGAGCCCGTGCAGGATGTCTGATGCCGGCGTTATGGGGTAGGATCCGAAAAAGAGAGGCAGTTCGCTCTTCTGTGCCGCCGCCACCAGCCCGATGACTGTGGCGTCATTGCCTGTGATGTTCCGGTAGGTGCCGGCGCCCAGCTCCGCTTCCCGCACCACATAGCGGTCGCTGAAAAGCTCGGCGGTCTCGCCGAAATGGTAGCCGTCCCGAAGGACCTTGATGTTGGCCCGGGCGATCTCCGGTTTTTTTTCAAACTTTCTTTCAAGAAAGGTAATGGTCGGTTCGAGAGGACGGTTGTACATCCAGAAAAGCAGCCCCAGAACAAACATGTTCTTGCTGCGCTCGATCTCTTTGTGAGCAAGGCCGGAGTCGGCCAGGCTCTCGTGGGTAAGTTTGGTGATATCCACCTCGATGACCCGGTAGTTTTCCACAGTACCGTCGGTAAGCGGGTTGATCTCGCCGTATCCGGAGAGATTCAGGTTCCGCTTGTCAAATCCGGAGGTGTTGGCGATAATGGTACCGCCACGGTAAAGCTGAGAAAGATTCGCTTTCAGCGCAGCGGCGTTCATCGCCACCAGCACGTCACAGGCATCGCCCGGTGTAAGAATCTCCTTGCTGCCGAAATGGAGCTGGAATGAGGAGACGCCGGGAACGGTCCCGGCAGGAGCACGGATTTCTGCAGGGAACTCCGGAAGGGTCCGAAGGTCATTTCCCTGCAACGCGGTTGTATTCGTAAAGAGTGAACCGGTCAGCTGCATCCCGTCACCGGAATCTCCGGCAAAACGGATGGTGACTTCGTCACGAATCTGTCCCTGTCTGTCCATGATATCAAAACGATTTAAAGGAGAGTAAAAATAAGACTTATTTCTCTCCTATACCGACAGGGGTTGTAAAAAATCATCGATTTTAATTTTGAACGAAAATAAGTTAAACTACTGTAAAGCATGATCTGAGTGGAAGTTGGGGGAAGGGGTCCGATCCGTTGTGCCAGGAAGGAATTTCTTCTCCCATACCCGGGCTGTTTCAAACAAGTCGGCAGGTGCGGAAGGAACGGCGGGGGTTGAGAGGGTGGTGGTTGTTGCATTCTCTTTCCACTCCGTATCAAGACCGGGCTGCTGCACCCGGTGGAACCGTGGGGTATCATGAATAGCCGAACCATTCTGTCCGTCGGTTTGCTGATGATCGGGATCTGTATGCCGGACGCGGGGTATACATTTCCCGCGTCCGTTCCAACCCCCGCCACCACCGGTTATACTATACATGCCGCTCCGCCCGCTGCTTCCATCATCACGTTGGCTGCCAATACCTCCCTGTCGGCTCCCCTCCCCGGCCCATCTGTCCGACCGACGAACCTGTCATCTTTCCTCTCCGGCGCATCCTCCCCCGTGGCTTCCGGTTCGGCCGCCATGGATCACCTCCACCTGCGGATCAATACCACTTTTCTGACCCTCGGCTCCGTACTCTTTCCGCGTGAGCCGGGCTCATCCATGATCAGCGCCGACGACTCGGTTTCCGCCCGGACTCTCCGAATGGAGGTGGACCGGCTTCTTGAAGAGGCCGAGCAGACTGCGGAGTCCGGAGATCAGGGCAGGACGGAGGAACTTCTGATGGAGAGTGAAAAGCTGGCGGAGAGAATCGGCTATGATTCAGGGGCAGCCCTCTCGAGGATGTTGCGGGGGCAGCTCTATCTGGAAAGGGGAAGGTATCAGGAGGCCAGGGAACAGCTTGAGCTGGCATGGATGAGTCTGCAGGGGCATGAACGGGAGCTGATGACAGGAAATCTTCTTGCCACCGCCTACCGTTTTACCGGGAACTTCACCGAATCCCTCTCTCTCTATCTTCAGATGCTGGAGATAGCAAGGGGTGAGGGCAATCTGCGGTTCGAGTCGGGAATACAGCAGAACCTCGCCGTTGTCTATGTCTATCTGGGAGAGACCTCCCAGGCAGCCGAGCACTACTTCAGGAGTCTGGAACTGGCTGAGGAGCTGGAGGATGACGCGCTAAAGGTGGTGATCCTGAACAACATCGGGGAGCTCTACCGGGAAGAGGGAAATTACCATCGTGCCAGACAGTATCTGTCGGAATCCCTGGATTTGAGCCGCAGGATCGGATCCAGGAGTGATGAAGGGCGGAGCCTGCTCAATCTGGGGATTGTCCGCTATCAGACAGGTGCGCATGACCAGGCACTCGAACTTTTTCAGCAGGCTCTGGAGCTGTCGGAGGAACTGGGTAATGAGCACAGTCCGCTTCAGATCTACTACAACATGGGGAACGTCTATCTTGAACAGGAGCGATTTGACCTGGCAGAGGATGCTTATCGAGCCTCGCTTGAAATGAGCGATGAACTGCGCTCCGGACATGGTCAGTTCTACAACAATCTGGGGATCGGGAATGTGCGGCTTGCCCACAATGAGTATGAAGAGGCGATCGGCCACTATCTGAAGGCACTGGAGCTGGCCGGACAATTTGAATCGGGAGAGATGCAGAAACTGGTGCTGGACAAACTGATCCGGGCCTATGAAGAAAGGGGTGACTACTCATCCGCCTACCGTTATCTGAAGGAGTACCAGGCCGTGACAGACAGTCTTGCCACCCTGAACCAGAATCAGGCGCTGGCACGCTACCAGACATTGTTTGATCTGCGAAGCGAGCGGCAGGAGAGGGAGCTTCTGGAAGAGAAGCTGCAGACGCAGAGGGGAGCGTTTATCATCACCATGATCTCGTTGGGTCTGGTTGCGGCAGCCGCCGCGGCACTGTTGCTGCTCTACAGAAGACAGAAATCAACTCTCAGGGAGCTCAGTCTCCAGAAGGAGAAGCTGGAGGAGCTCTACACACGGGTGGATGCGCAGAAGGAGGAGCTTGTTGAGCTCAACAAGACCAAGGACAAGCTCTTCTCCATCCTTGCGCACGATCTGCGGAGTCCCATCTCCCAGCTGCAGTCACTGGTCTATCTGATCCGGCGGGGTGCGATGAAGGAGGTGGAGATGGATGAGGTGCTCCAGCAGGTGGATCAGCAGGTGAGAGACAGCATCGCAACGCTGGAGAACTACCTGAACTGGGCCCGGAGTCAGATGGATGGGCTCGAGCCCGACATCGTCCCTGTTTCACTTCATGAGATGATCGAGGAGGTTCTGACCATGCTCAGGAGCAATGCCAGGAAGAAGCGGGTCAGAATTTGCAACAAGACCGATGCCGGAGCTCTGGCTCTGGCCGATGAGAACATGCTCCGGATCATCCTTCAGAATCTGATCTCCAATGCAATAAAGTACAGTCTGCCGGGCGGATGCGTTCAGATCCGTGCGGAAGAGACCACCGACGGCCTCAGGCTCTCCGTAGAGGATCAGGGGATCGGTATTCCGGAGGAGATGCACAAGCGTCTTTTCCGGGCGTTCGAAACCACGCAGGAAGGGACATTCAACGAGCGGGGAACCGGCCTGGGACTCTCGATCTGCCAGGAGTTCGCACTCCGGCAGAATTCCAGGCTCTGGTTTGAAAGCCGTGAAGGGGAGGGAACCGTCTTCCACCTGGAGATGCCGGCGGTGGAGATGGCTGTATGGTAAGTGCCGGCACCTTCCGCTCTCAGAAATCGAAGCGGAGTCCGGCTGACCGGAAGTTGACGAACTGGAGGGAAAGCAGATCGGTAAGTCGGAATTCCAGGGCGAACTCATGGTTCCCCGTTGTGGAGAGAATGTTCCGTGCGCTCACTTTCCGGTAGCGTACCTCGTGATGAAAGAGCACCATCGGCCGGAGTCGGTCCCGGTCCGCCTCCACACCTCCACCGATCCAGAAACGGGCAAGATAACCCCGGATCAGATCGAACTGGACCCATCCTCTGAAAAAGTTCAGCTCCCTGTCCGGTTCGAAGGTGGTCTGTGCACCCACCAGCCAGCGGTAATGCGGTGAGGCTGTAAGACGGATGGAGGATCCTCCTGTCCCGGTCCAGCCGCTCAGGGTGTGCCGGTCCCTTGCAGGCGTGGTGCGGAAGGGAACCTCCCCGATCTCAGGGACCAGATCCTGAAGCCAGAGAGTTTTGCGCCCGTAAAGGTGCTCCAGATCGGGACCTCGGAGCAGAATCGGGATGTGGATATCCTGGGAAGTGATTCCGCCGTGGTTCCCCTCACGACTGTAGCCGGTCTGGCTGTATCGGTCCTTGTCCAGAAAAAGGAGAATATCACCCACCCCCGGGTTGAGCAGAAAATTGTAGAGGTTCACCGGTGCGGCGGGGTAGGGTTTGTCCCAGGAGAACTCCAGCCACTCGTCACTGTTCCAATATTCCCCCCGGTACCCGGACTGGTAGTAGCCGAACAGGTCCTCACCTTCAAACAGATAGCGCAGCCCCGATTCCCCGTCCGATTCTATTCGTACCATCCCTGTTTCATGAATTCCGGTGATCTGGTTCTCTCCGGAGCGGTAGAAGGTGTAGTCGACGGGGGAGCGTTCGACGATCTCCCGGGCCAGGTCCGGGATCGATTCCGGATCCTGCACAAAGAGATTGGGGTAGGAGATCGCCCGTACATTATCATTAAGCCACTCCAGATCCCGTTCAATCCGGAATCCCTCCCCGAAGGTCATGCCGTGGTCGGAGTAGATGACGATGTTCACCTCTTTGCCGTACTCCTCTTCCAGGCGTTTCATCAGCTTGCCGAAGGAGCGATCGAAATTGCGTAGTTTCCGCAGGTAGGTCTCCTCGCCGAAAAAATGCCCCGCCGTATCGACCGGATACCAGTAAAACTCGAGGACAGGGTAGTCGTCCAGAAGATCGGGCAGGTTTACAAGTGCCGGACCTGCCAGACCGTCCAGGCGGGGAATCCCGTAGATCAGGTTCGTTGCGGCAATCCGGGGTTTGCTCGCCACCATCCAGCGGAAGGTCTGCAGAAGCGTATAGACCTTGTCGGTCTCCCGGTCGACGCCGACCCAGCTCACCAGTCTGCTTTCGTTCACAGGAATGCCCCGGGAGAGACTGGATATTACGGTCGGGGTCTTGCTCGGGAGATAGGTGAGGGCATGTTCAATGATTCCATGTCCGGCGAATGCCTTTTGCAGATGGGGCAGCCGCCCCGCTTCCAGTTCGGCCAGAAAATGGCGGGACGAGACCCCGTCGAGGTGAATGAAGATGAACGGATGAGCGGCAGACCGGGAGGTGTGCCCCTTGGCAGCGGATGGAGCGTGTCCGGCCGGCTGTTCGGCCACTGCAGACCGGAGTGGTAGCAGAAGGAACAGCAGAAACAGTCGTGTGAATTGAATCGCCCGGAGTTGCACGGTGCGGGGGACCTCTCCTTTCCGATTGGGTTTTCGGGATTGTCAGCTGGGGTCGGGTAATCAGATTGCCATCTCCAGTTGAAGATACAACTGAAGAGAGCCAACTGCACCGACAGGATGGGTGATTTCCGGTTGATTCAGCAGATTGCGGATCATCAGACTCAGGAAGAGCCGTCGCCCCGCCAATGACTTGGTCCCTCCCACATCGAGCAGGGTTGCCGCCCCTGTGCGGTTACTGTAGGTTCCTGAGACGAGGTCTCTCTGGTCCCTCCACTGTGCTCCGTCCACGAGTTCAAACTCTCGCCAGATGGAGGATGACCGGATCCGGAGGTGTCCCTGAAGCTGCACTCCCTCCACCGGAGTCCAGCAGCTCGACAATCGGACGGTTCGTGCCGGGAGTTCCCGCAGTGCTCTTCCAAGCTCTTCACTGCTTGTTATCACCTGATGGGTGGAGAGATGAATGTCATGCTCCATTCGTTCATGAGAGCGAAACCGGAAAGAGGCGTCGAACCGTGTCAGAGTAGCCCTCTCGTCCGGATAAAAACGGAACTCTTCTGCCTGGAACCACTGCCAGGGGTGCACCATGTCCCATTCGGTTCCCGAGAGAAGAACACGATCCCGCCTCTCGATGGTTCCGGTCACCCCGATCCGCATGCCCTCCGCTCTTCCCGCTTTCCACGCAAGACCGGCCGAGCGGATCCTGGCTCCTCTTTCGGAAGGCAGCGTCCCGTAGACAATCTCCGGATTCATCCAGTGGTCGTATCCCCTTCGGTTCCAGAACCAGATGTCCGCGTTTTCGGCGGGCAGTGCTTCGTGCCAGGAGAGCCAGGGGTGGAGGGAGTGATGGCGGCCGGCTTTCCAGTCGAGCCGGGTGACGAGGGTGGCACCAAGACGATCTTCACCTGTCGCCATACGCACTCCGGCAGACAAATCAGCGCGGCTGCCTGCCTTATGCCTGCCTTGCAGCAGGAAGGTTGTGTAGCCGGTAGCGGGACCACTTCCTGCAGAGAGCACCTCCGAGCGCTGCCACCCGATCCAGGCGGAAAGTTCTGCCGGTCCGGTGGCCCACTCCATACCGAGCTGGTGGGAAGAGGCGATCCGATCGAAATCAAAATGATGCTCCAGGCGATTGGGTGCGTAGGGTGTCTCCAATCTTTCCATCGCAGTTCGAAGCCGGATCATGACCGATGGGCGAGGGGCCAGAAAGAGATCCGCCCCCAGGGACCGGTTCCGGTTTTCGACCGGGATTTCGCGGCCCCAGGAGGGGAAAAAGGGGAGGTCCCGCCCTCGCAGGAGGGCACCCTGCAAGGCGATGCCGGCCCGGCTGCCATGGTATCCCCCGCGAAATCGAAGGGAGTGGTCGCCCACGGTATGTGATTCAAACCGGCTTCCTGTATAAAGCATCTCCTTGATCCGCTGCTCGATCCGCATGTCGCTGCTCCGGTTGCGCTGCATGGAACCGCTCCCGCTGATAAACCATCTCCCGGAACGGTAACCAAGCAGAAGATCCCCGTCCGGGCCGGTCCGTTCCTGATTCGGTGTGACAAGCGGGGTGAACTCATAGGGACCGGGATCATTGATCTCGTTTCCGGCGGCAAACCGGGCGTCCGCCCTCAAGCCCTGCTGCTCTCTGTCTGTTATGAAGTGGATTAGACCGCTGCCGGCATAGTGACCTTCATAAAACTGTGGTGTGTCGAGAATGATCACCTTCTCAATCTCCTGCAGGGAGAGGGGCAGCTGGTGAAGCGATCCTGGATCCAGAAAGGATGGTGTTGCCGGAAGATGGTCGATCACTACCTTCCATGTGCTGTTCTGCATCGGAACGGCGGCAGGAGCCACACGGGAGCCGTACCCATTCACCGACACCCGGTTCCATCCATCCAAGAGAAGATGGAGGTCCGCAAGGCGCGTGATGCCGGCGGTGCGGATCATCTCCCTGGTGATGATCCGGCTGCCGCTCTGATTGTGGAAGGAATCGGTATCTCTCTTTTTCTCCGCATCCCGGATGTTTCGGCTGATGCCGCCCGGATCCTCCGTCTCCGTTTCATCGCACTGCCTGTTCACCATGGCAATACCGGGAGAGTCCGTAGAAAAGAGCGTCACAGAGCCTGAAGCAGAATCGATAACAGGAGGAAAGGTCAACCACTCACCCCGGGCATTCCGGGGAAGAAGGAGAGGCAGCAGAATGAACCACGACATCAGAAATGACCGGATCCGCGTCGAACCTTTCATTTCAGAAACCGGACCATGGTTGGAGGATTCGGGAAACGGACCTCAAGACCCGCTCCGATCCGGGTCATATCGATCCGGTGCCAGGTGTAGACCCGGGTCTGCCGGACAGTGACCCGGATCGAGAGAGACTGCGTAAGACGGTAACGGAAAAATGCACCTGCTTCGGCCGAAAATTCGCTTTCAGGCCCTTCAAAGGGTCCTTCCCCCTGCCTGTACATGAAGAGGTTGCCGATCGACAGACCGGCCGAAACGGTGAGGGGACTTTTATTCAGCAGGGGGTGATACCATCCGGCCGTTGTGAGTACCGTGTTCAGGGAGGGAACTCCGCTCTGCCGTGAATCCAGCGGAAGCAGTTCCCCTCTCAGTTCGAGTTCGCCAAGATAGAAGGGAGTGTTCCAGAGAAGACTTACCCCCTGCCCGGGAGTCCACCAGGAGGAGAGACGGTGATCCGCATATGTGGCAGCCATTTCAAGTGCGATCCGGAAGAACTGGAACGGAGCATCGCAAGGGCTCTTTGTGCAGGAGGAAACGGTCTGTTCCTTCAAACCAGGGTCGTCAGAGAGGAACGTGCCGGAAGTGCAGGCTCTGCCGGCGGTATGGATAGCTTCTGCTGTCTGAAGAGTGCCTGAAGGGCTTGCAAAGGCGACATGGGAGGAGATCGCCATCAGACAGAACAGAAGCGGACAGAGCAGACCGGGGGATCTCACTCTGCAGGTGGCGGTCACCACTCTGTTTTCCACCCTTTCTCCCCGATGAGCGGGACAAACTTGAAACTGCTGAAGTGCTCTTCCTCGTAGGCATCTTCGGAGATGTGGGTGATCCGGATCATCATCTGTTTCTCCTGGTCTCCAACCGGGACGACAAGACGACCGCCAATCCGTAGTTGCCTGATCAGCTCCTGGGGGACGACTGGCGCTCCGGCGGTCACCACAATACCATCATAGGGGGAATAGGCGGACCAGCCCAGGGATCCGTCCCCCAGCTTGATCCGGACCCGGTAACCGAGTCTCCGGAGGATGGAGCGTGCTTTCAGGTAGAGCTCTTCGTGACGCTCCACACTGTAGACGTCCGCCCCCATCTCACAGAGTACAGCCGCCTGGTATCCCGATCCGGTTCCGATCTCCAGCACCTTGTTGCCGGGCCCGGCTCCAAGCAGTTCACTTTGGGCGGCTACCGTATAGGGCTGGGAGATGGTTTGACCTTTACCGATCGGAAGTGCGGTATCCTCGTAGGCTCGTTCCTCCAGTGCGGTATCTACAAACAGATGCCGCGGCACTTTCTCCATGGCCGACAGCACTGTTTCACTCTGGATTCCCTTTTCCCGGAGTCCCTCTACGAGTTTTCTTCTTCTGTAGATGAACTTCCGGTTGGATGCGGTTTCTTGCAACGCACTTTTCCCTTTCGGGGGCTACAGAAGAGCCTCCCATTGAATCAATTGACCTAAGAGCCATTATAAACAATCTGCCGCAATGATCGTACCTTTACACCCGATGAAACTGGCACTGTTACAACCGCATTTTGCTCCGAATCTGTACGATCTGGCCGTCATGCTGCAGTCGGATCGCATCATCCTTGACGATCTGGCTCTCTGGTCGCGGAAGGGGAGAGTGCACAGGGCCCGGATCCGTACGCCGCAGGGGACCCACTACATTCACATACCTGTCCGCACGGAGGACAGGAGGAAACCGATCCGGGAAGTCCGGATCGATCAGCGGCAGGAGTGGATCCGGCCGATACTGGAAGCCATGATCCACAACTACCGGAACAGTCTCTATTTTGATCACTATGTGCCGGAAATCCGGGCGGATTTTGAAACGGGCCGAGAGCAGGAGTACCTGTTGCCCTTTGTCCTCCATCTCCGGAATCGTCTCTTCCGTTTTATGGAACTCGATCTCCCGGTCGGGGAGGAGCTTGCGAGTGAGATGCCGGAGTATCACGCCGATCCCGACCGGCTGGCGGAGAATCTCGGAGCGGTGCAGGTTTTTCAGGAGCACGCCTCCCGACACTATCAGAGGCAGGCATCCCGCAGATCTGAGCCCGAATTTGTACATACGGTTTATCGGCAGCATTTTGAGGGGTTCCAGCCATGGTGTTCCCTCTATGACCTTCTTTTCCAGTTCGGGCCGGAGAGCTGGAAGATCACCGACCGGTTCCGCCTTCCGTCCAGTGCGGGGCGCCGTTGAATCGGACCGGAAAGAACAATCCTGATTTTCAACCACAAGGTTCATGAACAGATCCTACAGGACTCCGTCGGCATCCCTTCTTGCAACATGGCGAAAGATCAGGCAACGGAAGCATCGGGAAAAGCGCGGGCTTTTTCTGGCGGAAGGGGTTCGGAGTGTGGATGCGCTTCTCCGCAGCGGCCACCTGCATGTGGAGTCGATTCTTTTTACCGAAAGTAAACCTCCGGTGGAGGTGCATCCGGGCACACCGCTCTACCGGCTGAGCGACCGGGAGTTTGAATCGGTATCCGGGACGGAGAATCCGCAGGGTATCGCGGCGATCTGCCGCATCCCCGATGCGGCTTCCCCGGATGATCTGTCGGTGGGGCATGGGGCCTTGCTGGCCACCGATGCCATCCAGGATCCTGGAAATCTTGGAACCATGATCCGTACAGCCGTCTGGTTCGGGGTTAAAGGAGTGATATGCGGTTCCGGGACCGTCGATCTCTGGAACCCGAAAGTGGTTCGCAGTACAGCGGGATCGACCGGTCTCCTCCCTTATACCGTGGGTGCACTGGAAGAGATTCTGCCCCGGTTTGAATCGCATGGGTGGCGGGTGATCCTGCTGGACGGATCGCCGGAGTCGAAACCTCTTCAGAGTGTGAAAAGAGCGGGTCGCACGGTGGTGGTGGTCGGGAACGAGGCGAACGGGATCAGGCCGGAATTGTTCGGTTCCCGCCGGGAGCGGGTCCGGATAGAAGGATATCCGGACCGGGTGGAGAGCCTGAATGCGGCAGTTGCGGTCGGTATCTCGCTCTACCGGCTCGCCTCTCCTGAGGGTAAAACGTGAACTATCGGGCCTTGTGCCCCTGAACCGCTGTCTGCAGGCTGTAGACCTTGTCGACGGATGTCACGAAGAGAGTCCGGTTTTCCGGCCCGCCCCAATCCATATTGGTCACCCGCTGGGGGAAGGAGATATCCTCCAGATGCTCGCCGTCCGGATTGAACACCGAGATCCCGGCAGGGCCCGTGCTGTAGAGACGCCCGTCGCTGTCGACCACCATGCCATCGGCAGCACCTCCGGAGGAAGAAGGCCCGACCGTGGCAAATTGCCTCGGATTGGTGGCATTGCCCGCTGCATCAACATCCAGCACAATGATATTGCCGGTGGCGCTGTCGTTTACATAGAGAAGCGATTCGTCCGGGCTCAGGACTGCTCCGTTTGGCCTGTCAAAGCCGTCATAGATCAGGACCAGCTCCCCGGAAGGGGTGTAGCGGAACACCCCGCTGATCTCCAGCTGGCGCTCCTCCTCTGTAACTCCGAAGGGCGGGTCGGTAAAAAAGATCGTGCCGCTGGAGTGGACCGTAAGGTCGTTCGGGCTGTTCAGTCTCTTCCCTTCATACTGGTCGACGATCACCTCCAGGTTGCCATTCCGGCTCAGGCGGGAGACCCGCCCTGCGTGCTGTGCCACCACCATGTTTTCGGTAAGGTCGCCTGCAATGCCGTTGGCGTTTCCGGACGGTTCCACCCAGACCTCGCTCCCCGATTGCGGGGTCCATCGGTAGATCCGGTCCGCCGGAATATCGCTGAAGTAGAGAGTCCCTTCCGGGTGCCAGTAAGGTCCCTCGGTGAATCGGTGGCCGGTTGAGATCTCTTCCGGTTCGGCTCCCGGCTCTACGATTGTTACCGTCTCCTCTCCGGCGCAGGAGAGAGTGAGAAGAGTAAGGGCAAGCAGGATGGTAGTGTATATCGGGATCGGTCTCATCGTGGTTCTCCTTTTGTGGAATTATTCTCTTTCTGGTGGTGGTCTCTTTCCTGTTTGATTCAATGATCGGAAGTCCGGTTGATGCGGCAGGTCGGATCTTCACGGCTCACCGGAGCTGCGGAACCGGCACGGCCTGATCACCATACGGCAGATGCCGCATCTGCATCAGAGTCAGGTACGGCGGAATCCTTTTAATTAAAACATCTTTTTCCGAGATCCAAAGAGTCTGTCTGCCAGACGGTTAAGATCGGGCGAGAGATCCAGGGCACGGATCGGAAGAAGAAACAGCATCAGCAGAACAAGAGAAGTTGCCGGAATGGAGGCTGCCAGGTGCATCTCGGGCAGAAGCCACCCGGCTCCGGCTGTCAAGAGCGCGAACAGCGCCACCAGCAGGTGATCGTGAGTGAAGGGTTGCATGGAGAAGGCTTTCCAGACAAAGAGAAGTTTGGCCAGGTTATAGATGAAGATCGAGATCATGGTGGCGAGTGCTGCGCCAGTCACTCCGAGAGGGGGTATGAGAAGCAGATTGAGGGCGGCAGCAAGAACAATCAGAAAAAGGTTGGTGTAGAGGTCAAAGCGGTAGTGACGCGAAGTGAGGATGATGCTTCCGTTGATGCCGGCCGCCATTCCGAACAGTTTTCCAAGACCGATGAGCAGAATCGCATGGTTTCCGGCGCCATAGATCTCCGGCAGGAGGTCCAGCAGGGGCCTGCTGTTCATGGCGACCATCAGCAGGATCGCACAACCTGTGATGGTCTGTACCAGGGAGGTCTTGTGGTAGAGAGTGCGAATCCGGTCCCAGTTTTTTTTTCGTATCCAGTCCGAGACCAGGGGGGTGGCGATCCGTTCGACCGCCCGCTGGGGGACTGCGATCACGATTCCGATGTAGAAGGCAACGGCATAGACCGCGGTCTGGTCCAGTCCGCTCAGCGCACCTAGCATCATCACATCGATATTCCCCACCATGACGGTCGTGAACCCTCCCATCAGGGTGAAGAGTCCGTAGCTGGCCATTCGCCTGGAGAGGGATCTGCGCAGGATGTCGAACCGGGGTCTGAGATCAATTTCTTCCCGCCTGGCCAGGAGCAGAAAAAGCAGAATGGGCTGGAGAAGGTAGGTCAGGGTGAAGAGAAGGATGAAGATTCTGAAGGGCATGCCGCTGAAGGCATGGAAGAGCAGAAGAGTGATGAGAAGGATACGGTGAAGCAGGTCCGATACAAATGCGCCGGATATGGAGTCGCGGAGCGATCGCAGCCAGCTGTTCAGGATCTCGCTGTAGAGGATGGAGAAGGTTATCGGAAGCAGGTAGTAGATGTAATCGATAAACAGGGGGGAACGATCGCTGTAGTAGTCTGCAACGGGATTCCGGAGCAGCAGGAAAAGCAGGGTGAAGAGAAGGAAACCGGCCAGGGGAACGGCCACGGCCAGAAAGAAGAGCCCGTTCTGTGAGGCGGAGATCCGACGGAAGAGCGGGAAAAAGCGGATAATGGTATTTCTCATTCCCAGGTGGGAGAACTGGGCTCCCAGAAGAGAGGCGGAGATAAGGATCCGCGTGAGTCCGTACTGTTCCGGGCTGAGAATGCGCGGGTAGAGGATCAGGGTGAGAAGAGCCCCGAGTGCAATCCCCAGGTAGGTGATGGCAGCGTTCTGCAGACTCTGTCTGGCGATGATACCCAACGATCGCGGTGGTTGGTGTTTCAGGTGCTCCGTGCCCCGGAGGAGAGGGGATGATCATGAGGGTGATGAAGAGGGAATAATAGGGAATCGGCCGTTCGGATCACAGATGGGAGAAAACCGGCGGGAAGAGATATATTGGTCCCATGCGGATTGGAATGATCATGGATGCTCCATTCCCGCCCGATGCCCGGGTGGAGAACGAGGCCCGTGCCCTTCAGGAGGCCGGACATAAGCTTTTTCTTTTCACCATTGCCTATCGGGGGGAGGAGCTGCGTTCCGAACACAACGGAGTCACCATTTTCAGGATGCCGGCCGGACGGCTGCTCTACAAGCTCTCGGCGCTCGTTTACACCGTTCCCTTCTTCCGGTGGAGTGTCGGGCCGCATCTGCGCAGGTTCATCCGATCCACGGGGGTGGAAATTCTCCATGTTCACGATATGGTCATTGCCGATGCGGTTTTCCGTGAGAACAGGCGTTTTGGCCTGCCGGTGATTCTCGATCTTCATGAGAACCGTCCGGAGATCCTGAAGCACTATCATCATGTGAACCGCATTCCCGGCAAGTGGCTGATCTATCCGGAGCGGTGGAAAAGGGTGCAGCATCGGCTGATGGAGCAGGCCGACCGGATTGTACTGGTCACGGAAGAGGCATGCCGTGCCGCTGAAGAAGATGGGATTCCGGCAGGCAAGATGATCGATCTGCCCAATGTGGTCCGGCTGGAGGGAACGGGCTGGGGGAAACCGGAACAGTCGGGCGGAGAAGAAGCCGCACCACCCGGGAGTGAGACCGGGCGGGAAGGGGTTTCACCTGGCGGGTCAGTGAATCGACAAATGGCGGATGCGGATGCGGATGCAGATGCAGGTGGAATGCATCGGTTCACTCTTCTATACATCGGGGACACCTCACTTCGCCGGGGTACGGCAACAGCTATCGAAGCAGTGGGGCTGCTGGCGGGAGAGATTCCCGGATTGGAGTTGCGACTGGTGGGAAGCAGCAGTCAGGACCGGTGGCTTCACCGGCTGGTCCGGGAGAAGGGGCTGGAAGGGCAGGTGAAGTTTGAGGGATGGCAGCCTCCCGAGCGGCTGCCGGTCTATGCGAGGAATGCCGATCTCTGTCTGTCACCCCTGCTCCGGAATCCTCATCATGACACCACGTTTGCCAACAAGCTCTTTCAATATATGGCGGCGGGCAGGGCTCTGGTGGTCAGTAATTGTCCGGCGCAGGCCCGCCTGGTCCGGGAAGAGCATTGTGGTCTTGTCCACCGTGCGGGCGATGCGGAGGATCTGGCGGAACGGATCCGGTGGCTTTGGCGCCAGCCGCAGCGCAGGGAGGAGATGGGGAGGAACGGACGCCAGGCTGTTCTGAAGCGGTGGAACTGGTCGGTCACCGGATCCCGTCTGGTGCATCTCTATAGAGCGGTGGAACGGGAGCGCCTTACCGGCGCCGGACCGCTTCGACCACATACCATCGGGGAGTGAAGAGCCGGAGCAATGGACGGATCCCTGCCTTCCGTACCGGGTTGGTCCACCTTTCCCGCCTGATGATCTCCCATCCGGCGTGATCGAGAAGCCAGTCAAATTGCCACTCCTCGAATTCATGAAAATGGCGGTCCCGGGGATCGTTCGGATTCCGGTAGGCAGAGGAGAACCAGAGGCGTAGAGGAACCGACGCAAAGAGCCGCTCGGACCGGAGCTGTTCGAGAACTCCGAGGGGGTTGAGGAGATGTTCGAGGATCTCGAAAGCCGTGGCCACCTCCGCATGGAGACCGGAGAGCTTTTCCGGAGTCCTGTCCAGGTCAAAGTCGGTGTTCCGCACCCTGTACCCTCGTTGCTCCAACTGCATTCCGAGCGGATTGGGTTCGCCCAGATCGAGAATGTCGGCGGGGGGCGGAAGAGTTCTCTCCATGAACCGCAGCGTCAGGCGGTAGCGGCGCTGGAGCCCCCACGGGATGTTGCCTGCGGCAGGGTCGGTGTTCCTACTCTTCCTCACAACGGATCAGTCTGGCCAGTTTTTCTGTCAGGGTGATGCGGGAAAAGGGGTGATCGCTCGCGGTGATTGCTCCGGTACCCGGCACTCCCCCTTCCATTTTCTGATGGATCAGATTCTCCAGCGCCGACCGGATCGCATTGACATCGCGGAAACCCGAGACCATTCCCGCACTTTCGCGGGTCACGATACGGGCCGCATCGCCATCCGGCGGTCCCAGCAGAAGAATGGGGCGGCCACTGCCAATATATTCAAAAAGCTTGCCAGGTATGTGATGTCGGATCTCCTCCACGTCCGGAATGGAGAGCAGAAGGGCATCACTGCCGCACATCGCCTCCAGGGCTTCCCGGTGGGGGAGATAGCTGCGGAAGCGGACCACCCCTTCCAGGCCCAGCTCTTCCACCCGTTGCGGGAGGCGGTTGTGAACCTCCCCGATAAATTCGATCAGAGGCCGCGGAGAAACAGACTCCTCCCCGCGGGTCAGAGCGGCAAGGGTTTCCAGGAGAACATCGGGAACCGCCGCCTCGCCGATGGTCCCTATATGGCGCAGAAGCAGCCGGTCCTGTGGTGGTGGGTGGATCTCCAGATCCCGGAAGTCGGCCGGATCGAACCCGTTCGTAATGACCCGATAGGCTCGTTCATGGAGTGTCCGGCAAAGCTCAGCCTGGGATGGAGTGACCACAATCACCTCATCGGCCTGACGGAGAACCCCCTGTTCAAGCCGTTCATCCAGCTGACGTGCCAGAGCGGAGCGGGGAAGGAGCTGGTTGTAATAGACCCGGGTCCAGGGATCACGTAGATCGGCCAACCACCGGACGTGTGTGGTCTGGTGCAGCTTCCGCCCGATCAGATGAACAGAGTGGGGCGGGCCTGTGGTGATCACGGTTCCGATGCGGAAGGTCTCGATCAGCTCGGCGGCTTTCTTTCGGGCAGTAAGGTACCATCCGGTCCGGGCATCGGGGACAAAAAGATTGGCACGGATCCAGCTGGCCATGGCTGTTCGGGCGCTCTCCCCTTCCAGTTCAATCGTCGGTTTGATGCTGGCAGCTTTCTGTCCGAGCAGTCCTGCATAGAGCCCGAAGGGTTCCACGGTCCGTGTCCGGTAAACCCTGAGTCCGGGTGGGACCTCTTTTTCAAGAGAGGGGTCGAGGATGGGATAGGTCGGGTTCTGGACGGTCAGGATGATCGGCTCGACCCCGAACCGGGGCAGGTATTTGGCAAATTTGAGGTAGCGCTGTACGCCAGGCCCTCCACTGGGGGGCCAGTAGTAGGTGATGATCAGCGCCCGCTCACTCATCGCATCACCTCCCATCGCTGGCTTGTTCATCGCCGGCTCCCGGATTGGGATACTGAGCGGTTACGGGAGGCAGGTGCATCTGGGCTTTTCGTTCCCGCTCCGGAGGGTGAGTCCGGGCGTCCGGAACCGGTACGTTTTTGGTTTCCTCTCAGCGAGAGGAGAAGGCCCGCTCCGATAAGCCACTGCAAAAGGTTGGCCCCCCAGCTGATCCGGGTTCCCCATCGGTGGGAAGCCGGGTCGAAGGTGAGCTCAAGCCGGTGTTGTCCCGGAGGAATTTCAAATCCGCGGAGCAGATAGTTGGTTTTCCAGATCGGCACCGGTTCTCCGTTCAGGCGGGCGCTCCAACCCGGCGGATACCAGATCTCACTCAGCACAAGGAAACCGGGTACCGAGCGGTTTATCAGAAGTTCAATTCTCCGTTCGCTGTAAGCGGCCACTTCCACCTCTTCCTCTTCGTCAGGAAGGTAGTCGGCGGAGGAGAGGCCTTCCACAACGGCCGATTCCGAGGGACGGAAACCACTCTCCGGCAGAATCTGCCCGAATGCCTCACGCGAAGAGGAGACGCCCGTCACCCGGTTTACAAACCACGCCTTGGGCAGGACGGAGAGATTCTCATAGACATGGAACGGTTCCTCCCGGAAGAGTTCCTGAAGTCCCGGCAGGGGGAGCGGACGGCGCGCCGAGATGAACTTCACATTCATCATGTTGAGAACCGCCATGTTGATCCCGGCCGGACCGGTGAAGAGCGCCCCCTCGATCACATCCTGAATCAGGGAGAGCTTGGCTCCTGAATATCCCCCCAGCGAGGGATAGAAGGCGGAAGGAATGGCGTTGTTAAAGGGGTTGTCATCCAGAGGGAGCGCCCGCCAGGGGAAACCTTCGGCAGAACGGTGGTGATCACGGATATAGCGGTCGGCCGGCGATCCGCTCCGTTCGATGACCTCCACGAGATCAAGATTCCTGTCCACCAGTGAGCGATCGCTTACATAGCGAGCGGAAGCGGTAAGAAGGTCCGCCGATGCAAGAAGCACCAGGAAGAGCATCAGGGTGCCGGGACCGATCTTCCGGTAAAAGCAGCCGGCGATGAGCAGACAGGCGAAGCTGGTGTAGAAGAGATAGCGCAAAATATCCCTTCGGGCCATCTCTCTCCGTTCAGGTTTCAGCTGCGCTTCAATGATCTGGCTCGCTCTCTGCTGGACCAGACGGTTCTCCGGGGAGAGCTGGTTCTGCTCGGCGAGCTGCGTGACGATGAAATCCCGCTCCCTCTCACTCTCAAAAGAGAGAAGCGGGGTGCCGGCAAAGAGAACAAGACCTGTTCCGAGGGCGATACCGGCCGGAAGCCAGAGGCGTCTCATCTCTTTTTTCCCCCCGGCAGCAAGCTGCAGGAGTGCTTCGGCACCGAAAACGGCTATGACGGAGAAACAGACCACGGTGAGAATGAGCCACATCTCCGGTGTGCGGAATTTGTCAAACCCGGGCAGCAGATGAAACCAGAGTCTGTTGATGGGGAAGTGGTGTCCCCATGCAAAGGTGATGGCCAGCACCCCCACACCGAGAAAAAGAAAACGGATCCTGCGCCGGCTTCTCACCACTCCGATCAGAAAAAGAAGAAAGGCGACCGCCCCGAAGTAGTGGGGTCCGGCTGTGCCCGGCTTGTCTCCCCAATAAGCCATGGTGCTGCTGCCGCCGAACAGATCAGGGATGATGAGGGTCAGCGTTTCTGCGATCCCCTGGGACCAGGAAAATGCATACTCCATCGAAAGCCCGCCTGTAGAGGCGATCTCCGCGACAGGGGAGCCTCCGCGGATGCTGTGAGGGGAGTATTCGAGCAGCCGGAGGAGCTGATCGGCGGTTCCAAAGAGGGCAAGCAGGGCGGCAGCCGCCAGCCAGAGCAGATGCGCAAGCGGTGCCGTGCGGTCCCCCTTTCTGACCCGGCTCCATGCCTCATATAGGAAGAGAGCGAGGAAGAGAAAAAAGAAATAGTAGGTCACCTGGGGGTGCGCGGCCCGAAGGTGGAGGGTGGTCGAGACGGCAAGAAGAAAGAGTCCGCCCCACTGCCGCTCTGTCCGGGTGATGAGATGGTATCCCGCCAGCATCCAGGGGATCCAGGAGTAGGCGATGAACTTGATGTTGTGACCCGCACCGATGATGATCGGGATGTAGCTGGTAAAGGCGATCAGGACCGCGCCGAATGTTGCCGTGAGCGGTCGGGCCCCCAGCAGCAGAAAGTAGAAATAGGAGCCGAACAGCAGTACCCAGTAGGGGATGGCCGGCCAGATGATCCGGAGCTGGTCGAAGAGGTGGCTGTCCAGATGGGGGACCGCCTTGTAGACATGAACGGTGTAGGCGGGCATGCCGCCGAACATGTTGGGGGCCCAGAGCGGCTCCTCCCCCTGGTTGGCATCGCGGTAGTCGAAGATCGACGTGGCCCCGGCGCGCCACTGGATGGTGTCATGGCCCATGAACTGTTTGTCCCCCAGTACAGTCGGGAAGAAGAGGAGGACCGGAAGTATAAGAAGAATGAATCCGCAGACCAGGTGCTGCTTCCGGATGTCGAGCGTGGAGAGCGGATCCCGGACGTGTCGGTTTTCTTCTTTTCGGGCCATTTCGGCGGGTTGGATTCACTGCCGGAACTCATGGTGAATCCCGCAGAAGGGTTCCGGCAGGTGGAGTTGCTCGATTATTCGATGACGCGCGGGACCCGGAAATAGTCGCTGTCGGCATCGGGGGCGTTTTTCAGCGCCTCTTCGTGTGGAAGCGGATCCCGTGCCTCATCTTTCCGGAAGCGTGCGCCGGTTTCGGTGACATGCTCCAGAGGCTCCACCCCGTCGGTATCCACCTCGTTCAGCGTTTCCATATAGTGGAGGATCTTGTTCATATCCTCCTTGAGCCGGTTCACCTCCTCGTCGGAGAGCTGAAGGCGCGCCAGCTCTGCCACATACTTTACATCTTCATCTGATACAGCCATAGGCAATCTCTTTTTTTCAGGACATTCCGTGCGATTGTGAGAGTGTTCCGTGCGATTCTACAGATTTCTCAAAGCCGCCAGAATCGCTTCGGTATAGGTTTCTGTATTCCCTTTTCCGCCGATATCGGGGGTGCAGACATATTTCTGATCCTGCAGAACACGGTAGAGGGCAGAGGTGATGCGATTGCGGATGTTGGTCTCTCCCAGATAATCGAGCATCATCAGAGAGGAGAAGAGAAGGGCGGTCGGATTTGCAAGGTTTTTTCCCGCAATATCCGGAGCCGACCCGTGCACCGCCTCGAACATGGCGGCATCATCCCCGATGTTGGCCGAACCGGTTACGCCGAGCCCCCCGACAATACCGGAGGCCAGGTCGGAGAGAATATCCCCGAACAGGTTGGTCGTGACAATCACATCAAACTTCTGCGGGTTGAGGACCATCTGCATCGCCATGTTGTCAACGATCAGATCTTCGAACTCAATGTCGGGAAACTCGCCGGCCACTTCCCGTCCGCTCTCGAGGAAGAGTCCGGTTGTCAGCTTGAGAATGTTGGCCTTGTGAACGAGAGTCACCTTCCGGCGCTCATGCTCACGCGCGTAGTTGAAGGCGGCCCGGACGATCCGTTTGCTCGCCTCCCGGGTGACGACCGCGATGCTCTCCGCATGCTCCCCCTCCTTGACCCATGCCTCCTTTCCGATGTAGAGACCCTGTGTGTTTTCACGGAAGGTCACCATATCGACATTCCGGAAGGGGGAGTCGATGTTGGGGAGGGATTTTGCGGGGCGGATATTGCTGTAGAGATCGAATTTCTGTCGCAGCGCCACATTGACGGACCGGAAACCCGATCCCACCGGTGTGGAGAGGGGGCCTTTCAGGGCGACCCGATGTTTTTCAAGTGCCTTGATCGTCTCCTCGGGAAGGGGCGTGCCGTGTTTGTTAAAGGCTTCCTCGCCGGCCTCGCACTCGATCCAGTTGATATTGGCTCCGGCGGCATCCAGAATCCGCGTTACAGAATTCGTGATTTCCGGGCCTATTCCATCTCCCGGGATCAGAACAATATTGTGCATGGTCAGTTTCTTGTTAGGGGCTCTGTATCCGTTCTAAAGTGTGATGCGGGACATATCGTTGGGATGCATCTTTCAAAAGATAGTGAAAATAGAGTAGAGAGACAGTGCCGGGTCCAGTCTCGTTTATATGCGTCTTTAAGTATCTTCGACGGCACGATGAAAAATTCCCAGCAGACAGACACCCGGACCCGGGCTCCCCGAAGAGAGATTTTCGGGTGGGCGATGTTTGATTTTGCCAATCAGGCCTACACCCTGCTCATCATTACGGTCATCTTTCCGGTGCTTTTCACCACAGTGATTGTGGGAGGTGAGGAGGGGGATTACCGGCTCGGAAACCTTCTCTGGAGTCTGGGGCTTGCGACCAGCTATCTGATGGTGGTCTTTACAGGTCCGGTGATCGGGGCGATCATGGACTATTCGGCGAGCAAGAAACGGTTCCTCTTCTACAGCTGGGTGGCCACCATCCTTCCGGCCGCCTCACTCTGGTTTGTTGAACCCGGGATGATCATGCTGGCGATGACTTTTCTGATTCTCTCCAATTTCGCCTATTCGAGCGGCGAAAACATCATCGCATCATTCCTGCCCCATCTCGGGCCGCCGGGAGAGCTCGGCAGGATCTCCGGTTTCGGCTGGGCGATGGGGTATCTCGGGGGGCTCGTCGCTGCAGGGTTTGTCATTCTCTTTCTGGGCGATGCATCGGCCGAAAACTATGAACGCGCCCGCTGGGTGGGTCCGTTTGCCGCTGCCTTTTTTCTGCTGTCCGCACTGCCGACCTTTGCCTGGCTCCAGGAGCCCGGAAACCCCCGGCGTCTGCCTGCCTCCATGAGCTACACCTCCATGGGGTTCTACCGTCTGGGCAGAACACTGAGTGAGCTGGGCAGGTACCGGGATCTGGCCCTCTTCATGCTCTCGATCTTTTTCTCCATGGCCGCCATCTATATTGTTGTCGCCTTTGCATTCATCTACGGGGATCAGGTGGTGGGATGGGACGAGAATGTACGGATCCTGATGTTCATCATCGTGCAGATCACCGCAGCAGCGGGGGCCTGGCTCTTCGGCCATATCCAGGACCGCAGGGGGGCAATGGCCACCTACATCGCCACACTCGCACTCTGGTTTTTCGGGGTGCTCGGGATCTGGGGTGTGGAAGGACTCACTCAGAGGGCCAACGGCTGGCTGGGTCTCTCGATGGAGGTTCAGCACATGTTTCTCCTTATCGGAGTGATCACAGGCGTAAGTCTCGGTTCAAGCCAATCGGCCGGCAGGACCCTTGTCGGACTGTTCACTCCGGAGGAGAAAGCGGCCGAATTCTTCGGATTCTGGGGACTTTTCACCAAACTGGCGGGAGTATTCGGCATCATCGGCCTCGGTCTTCTTCAGACCCAGTTCGGTCTGAAAAGTTCGGTCCTCTTCTGCGCCCTGCTGTTTCTGCTCGCCATCCTGGTCTGTCTCTTTGTAGATCAGAAACGAGGGGAGCAGGCGGCTCATTTTCCTCAAATTAAGGATGACTTTTAGTTAAAGAATGTTAAATTTGACGCATTCTGCAGGGCCAGACTGGTGATGGAGCCTGACTTTGCGGGATGCCAGAATGGGGATACACTTACCTTTTAACTAACCGATTGAAGAACGATGAGCAGATTGGAACAGGTAAAATCGCTGATGAACGAGCTGGAATCCGACATGGTGAAGTTTTACGATAAAGGCAACAAGGCAGCCGGAACGAGAGCTCGAAAGCAACTCCAGGAACTGAAGAAACTCGCTCAGGAGATCCGGGTTGAGATCCAGGAGATGAAAAACAACGGCTGATACGGTTTTTCAACGAGATGAAAGCCGCCCGATGGGGTGGCTTTTTTTTTTAATTGGATGAAAAACGATCCGATTCATAGAATCACTCCCCGTGCCGTCAAGGCATGGAAATGGTCTGCGGCTCTGCGCAATCTCCTCTGGTTTCTGCTGCCGGCCGCATGGGTCACGGCTTACGATCTGGATACCACTCTCTCCCGGTTTATGGTACTCCTCCTGTTCGCCGTCGCACTACTCTTCTGGATTGCCGGCGTCTTCTGTCTGCCCGGTCTGCGCTGGAAACGGTGGCGCTACTCGATAGACCGCAACGAGATCGATCTGAAGCGGGGGATCTGGATTGTGCGCCGGACCCTGATCCCGTTAAGCCGGGTCCAGCACGTCGATACCCGGCAAGGGCCGCTCTTGCGCTACTGGCGGCTGGCATCGGTCACCATCTCCACGGCCGCGACCACCCATGAGATCCCGGCTCTTGATGAGGAGAGAGCCGACCGGGTCCGGGATATCATCTCCACCTACGCCCGACTGGCAGAAGAGGATGTCTGAGTTCAGGCGCCAGCACCCGGCCGCAGCCATCGCCCGCGCGTTCGATCTGATCCGTGGAAATCTGGTAACCATTCTGGTAGTTCTCCTGTTCGGATCGGGAGGGGAGGGGCTCTCCTTTTTATGGTTGCTCCTGGCCATGTTTTTTTTTCTGCTTCTGGCCGGGACAGCGGGATGGTGGAGGTTCCACTACCGGGTTGAGGATGGAGAGCTGCATATCCGTCACGGGATCCTGGTACAGAAAAATATCTATCTGACCAGGGAACGGGTTCAGGTGATCGATGTGACAGCCGGGCCTGTCCAGCGGGTCTTCGGCCTGGTCAAGATGGAGTTCAAGACGGCGGGCGCTTCTTCCCGGGAGGCGTCGCTCAGCGCTGTCAACGGTGAGGAGGCCCGCCAGCTCGTCTCCCTTTTGAAGAAGGACTCTTCCGATGCCTCCGCCGGACCGTATCCCCCATTTCCCGATTCGGAAACGGGGGATCTCCGGGCGGTGGATTCCGGAGACCGGGATCTTCTGATTACGGAAGAGGAAAAGGGTCGCTCCGGGGGAACCGGTCCGGGAGAGAGGGATGGTTCGGAAGAGACCCTGCCCGGTGAAAAGAAGAGCACCGGCCTCTTTCCCCATCCGGGGGAGCTGCAACAACGGGAGTTTCGTCCGGGGTGGAGAAAATTGGTGATAGCCGCCTCCACATCGGGCAGCTTCGGCATCGCTCTCTCGCTCCTTGCCACTCTCTTCTCCCAGATCGAGCCGCTGATCTCCGACACCGGCCTCTATGAAACGTTTCTGGAGTATCTGCCCGGAGAGGCCGATGCCCTTCTCATTCTCTCCTTTGCCGGATTTCTGGCTCTGTCCGCCTGGCTGCTCTCATTCTTTGGCACTCTTGTTCAGTACGGGGATTTTGTCCTGATCCGGGGCGAAAATGAGCTGGTCGTCCGCCGGGGGATTCTGGAAAAAAAAAGCATCACTCTTCCCTATAACCGGATCCAGGCAGTGCGGATTGTGGAAGGAGTCGTGAGGCAGCCGTTCGGATATGCCTCCATCCTGGCCGAGAGCGCAGGGTACGGAGAGCGGCAGGAGGAGGGTGGATCGGTGGTGCTCTTTCCCCTGATCCACCGCTCTGTTCTGGAAGAATTTCTTCGTCAGGTTCTG